>NZ_FONY01000009.1 GCF_900113045.1 Thermoflexibacter ruber | reverse complement strand
ATAGCCTTTAATAATACTTTGATAGTAATATTTGAAACATTTCATGCCTGATATATGATAATAAATCACAATTGCCATGATTTCTGAACAAGACATTTTTTCTTGTGGTACAACTTGTCCTTGACTTAATTGATACTGTTCAAATTTTTTAGCAAAGTCATCACAAGTAATGTAAATTTCTATTAGTTTTGTTGTGTTCAATATTAAGTACATAGTATTCTTTGATTAGTGTAATTTTCAAATATACTATATTTATTAATATTGAACATTTTTTATCATAAAAAATTGACTTTTAAGCAATTACCTCAATAACTCACGTTAATAAAATAGGACAATTTGACCAACTCATTAGACAAGGGCGCACAGGAAACTACCTAAAAACTGCTCAAAGGTTAGAAATTTCTAAAAGTACACTCTACGAACTCATTGATATAATGAGGGATTTAGGCGCACCCGTAGCCTACTGCTCGCACCGCCAAAGTTATGTCTATACCGAAGAGGGAAGGATAGAAATTGGCTTTAAGAAGGCTAATAAATCTACTACCCCCCCCAGCAAAGCTATTGATTAACAATATTTTGCAAATCAGAGGTGCTATTTCAAAAAAGTAGCACTCCTTTCAAAATATTTTCTTCTTCCGAAATTCTCGGAAGGTTGGGGCGTAACTTTGTGAAATATCTTTATTAGTCCTCGAGGTAGATAATGATATTTTAAATTTATTTTTAACCAAAATTATATTTTTAAAATATGAAAAATTTAATTGGATTTTTTTTCTAAAATATATTTAGGAATGTCAATCACCTTTATTTGTATGCTATTTTCTTGTGAAAAAGCGATTGAGTTATCCAAAACTGAGAATGATTTGATAAAATCTCCAAATATTAACCTTGCTTTACTCTCAGAAATAGAAAATCTGCCTAACTATGCAGTAAAATTTAGCTACTCAAATCTTAATCCAGAAGAAAAAACCATATTATGGACAAGACATTTTGAAAAGCACTTGAGTAATAAAAAATATAGCAAAGCACAGTTGGCACATATCAATAAGTTATTTGCTCTTGTAAGCGTAGATTTATTTAGACGAGCGGGAACTCCAGAATTAGAGGCATTTATGAAAGAATTTGAAAAAGAATGGTTTTATAAAGCAAGCGAGAGTGGTCTATTTACAGTACAAGAATTATTCTTTATAGGCACAGTTGATGGACTTGGTATTGTTGATGCTAATTTAGATAAAAACCTTTCGTCTGGCAGAGTTGAAGAAGTTGAGGCAGGATGTAACTGTCGCTATTCGTTAAGTTGTGGTTTTGGAGGTTCTTGTGTTTCTAATAAACAGTGTATATCAAGTAGGGAGAATACAACTTGTGGACTGATGGGAACTTCTCTTTGTGATGGGAAGTGTAGCTACTAATAATAAAAAAGTTTATACTTGTTAAAATATTAGATTTCAATGGGTAAAACAATATTTTGGTATTTATCCATTGAAATCTAAATCATAAATAATAATTAGTTCCAATGAAAAAAAATATATTTCTTGCCCTTACTGCTTATATCCCATTTCTTCTTTTTGGACATATCAAAAACTTGGCAGGCTGGGAAGTGTCGTTTGTTTTCTATAGCATTTGTTATTTCTTTCTTGGTTTGGCTTTTCATAAAGTTGCTACCCGTCCCATTATTTATCACTCTATCATTATTAGTTCACTACTTGGCTATGCTATTTTCCTCTATACAGAAATGTCTTCTCTGTATTTTCCTGCCATAACCCCAGCCACTTTTTTTACTGGTGGGCTAAGTTACTTATTAGGTTATTATTATCGTAGAAATAGTATAGGCAAGCATATAGTATTGATTGTTCTTTTTTTAGTTCTTGAACTTTTTTATACTAACTATTTTGTCCGTAATTATATATACAATCTGAGTATCAATACGTTAGAAAAAGAGTATTTATTGGGCATGACAATCAATGTTCCTGCATTAAAGAGCATAGAAGGGAGATTAATTTCTGAAGAATACTTTGCCAATAAAGTATTAGTCTTAGATTTTTGGTACACCAAATGTGGCAATTGTATGCCCAAACTGAAAGAATTAGACAAGATTTACGAACATTTTGCGAATAATCCTGATGTGTTAGTGGCAAGCATAGTAGATGGGAAACTGAGTAGTATGGAGGAAACCAAAGAACTATTGAAAACTTGGCAGTTCAAGCACCCTATCTACTATGACTCTATGGGTATTTTTATCAATCGGTATCAAATAGGAAAAAATGGCTACCCTGTAGAGTTGCGAATAGGTAAAGATGGGAGAATAAAGCAGAGCTATGAAGGACTTGGGAATCCTAAAATCAGTAATTACGTCATAAATTCTATTACAGACATTGAGCAACTATTGAATGATTAAAAATATGAGATTATCTTCAGTTATTATTTTTGTAGCTACTATTATTTTTCTTAATTCGTGCAAATTAGAAACAAAACAAGCTAACATAGTCTTTGAACAAGATACAATGACATGATGAATAACAATCCCTGACAAAATTCTAACTTTTGTCAAGGATGCTTATCAAATCCATTAAAGCCTATATCTTGAAAATCTTTTTAGGTAATTGCTTTTACACCAACGCCAACTTCTGCGTACTGAGCATGGAAACTGCTTTTGCCTCCAATTCGGTGTGTCCCATCAAATATAAATCTACCTCTCTGGCGGCTTCTCGTCCTTCGGAAATTGCCCAGACTACTAAAGACTGCCCTCTACGCATATCTCCTGCGGTAAATACTTTGGGATTGTTGGTTTGGTAGTTATGGGCTTTTACATTGCCTCTCTCGTCAAGTTCTACGCCTAAGTCGTTCAACATTCCTTCATGCTCTGGACTGAGGAAGCCCATAGCTAATAATGCCAATTCGCAAGGGATTTCTCTTTCAGTATCAGAGATTTCTGTAAAGTTCATTCGCCCATTCTCTATTTTCCACTCTATATCTACCACTTTCAAGGCTTTCAAATTGCCTTGCTCGTCGCCTACAAATTCTTTGGTTTGGATAGCCCAATGGCGCTCACAACCTTCCTCATGTGAGGTAGAAGTCCTAAGCATCATAGGCCACTGAGGCCAAGGGGTGCTTTCTGCTCTTTGCTTAGGAGGCATAGGCATAAGTTCTATCTGTGTTACAGACTTTGCCTTGTGCCTATTGGAAGTCCCTACGCAATCAGAGCCTGTATCTCCACCACCTATCACGACTACGTTTTTATCTGTTGCCCAAATCTCTCCATGTGGATAGGTTTTCCCTGCATGGTCGACTTGGACGGGACGTTTGGCTACTCTCTTGTTTTGCTGGCTTAAAAACTCCATAGCAAAGTAAACGCCTTTGAGTTCTCGACCTTTGATAGGCAAATCTCTTGGCACTGTAGCCCCCCCACAAAGCACAATGGCATCAAAATCTTCTAATAAAGCCTTTGTACGTACATTCACGCCCACATTGGCATTGGTTTGGAAGGTAATGCCTTCCTCTTCCATGACTTGCAAGCGGCGGTCTATGATTTTTTTGTCTAACTTAAAATCAGGAATCCCATACCTGAGCAGTCCTCCAATCGCATCAGCGCGCTCAAAAACCGTAACCCAGTGTCCTGCTTTGTTTAGCTGAGCCGCTGCCGCCAAACCTGCGGGACCTGAGCCAATAACAGCTACTTTTTTCCCTGTGCGGTAAAGCGGTGGATTGGGTTTGATGTATCCCTTCTCGAAGGCAGTTTCTATGATGAACCTCTCTATTGCCTCTATCGTAACAGGTGGCTTATTAATCCCTAATACACAAGCGGTTTCGCAAGGCGCAGGACAAATTCTTCCTGTAAACTCAGGGAAATTATTGGTGGAAATGAGCAATTCGTAAGCATATTCCCAGTTCTGCTCATAAACAGCATCATTGAACTCAGGAATGATGTTTCCCAAAGGGCAGCCACTATGGCAAAACGGCACCCCGCAGCTCATGCAACGAGCCGCTTGATTTTTAGCAGTGCTTATCGGCAAAGTTTCTTCAATTTCCTGATAATCAAGCACTCTTTCATTTATTTTTCTTTTGGAAGGAGTCTGTCTATCAAACTCCATAAACCCTGTTGGCTTTCCCATATTGATATATTTTTTATCGGAGTATGAGCTTTCAACTCGTACAATTATTCATTTTATATTTTACTTTTCCGATAGTTCCACTGCGGTTTGGAAAATCGGAACTACAATCAAAAAACAATAAACTATCAACCAGAAACTACAAACTACACTGCCTCAACTTCTTGGAAAATACCGTAAACAATCTCCCTGTTGTGGATTTGCTCTGAAAGAGAGATATTTTTCTTTTCCAAAGCCTTTTTAAAGTCGTTAGGCATTACTTTGACAAACTGTTTGATGACTTTTTCCCAATCTTTTAAAATGTATTTTGCTAACTGGGAATCAGTATATTGGGCATGATTTTCCACAAACATTCGGATAATGCTCTGGTCTTCTTCGCTTAGTGTTTCTAAGGAAACCATTTCTTTGTTGAGTTTCGCCTCGAAATCTCCGTCTTTGTTCCAAATATAGGCTACACCTCCACTCATACCTGCGGCGAAATTGCGTCCTGTTTTGCCCAAGACTACGACTAAGCCACCTGTCATGTATTCGCAACCATGGTCGCCTATGCCCTCGACTACTGTTTTTACGCCTGAGTTGCGGACTGCAAACCTTTCACCTGCCATGCCTCTGATATAAGCCTCTCCCGAAGTAGCACCGTAAAAAGCTACATTGCCCACGATGCTATTCTCCGAAGGCTCGAAGTTCGCAGTACGGTCTGGGTAGAGAATCATACGCGCGCCTGAAAGACCTTTACCAAAGTAATCATTGCTATCTCCTTCTAACTCTAAGGTCAATCCTTTAGCGGCAAATGCACCAAAACTCTGCCCTGCTGTCCCTCTGAATTTGAAATGAATGGTATCTTGTGGTAAACCCTCTGCTCCATACTTTTTAGAAATTTCATTAGAGAGCATCGTTCCTACGGCGCGGTCTATATTGATAATTTTAAACTGTGCATAGACTTTTTCTTTGTTTTGGAGGGCAGGTTTTGCCTTCTCAAGTAACTGCCAATCCAATACATTATCTATACCATGATTCTGTTCCTCTTGGTGATAAAGCCCTACATCTAAGGTTACAGGGGCTTTGTAAAGTACAGCAGACAAGTCCAAGTTTTTATGCTTCCAATGTTTGATGTCTTCTCTTACTTCTAAGCAATCGCTTTGCCCAACCATTTCATTTACTGTACGAAAGCCTAAGTCTGCCATAATTTCTCTTAGCTCTAACGCCAAGAACGTGAACAAATTAACTACGTATTCAGGTTTTCCTGTAAATAAGGCTCTGAGTTCTTCATTTTGTGTAGCCACTCCCACAGGACAAGTATTCAAATGACATTTACGCATCATAACACAACCTGTGGCAACCAGTGCGGCAGTAGCCACTCCCCATTCCTCAGCCCCTAACAACGCCGCAATCGCTAAGTCCCTTCCTGTGCGAATTTGTCCATCAGCTTGTACGATGATTCTGCTACGCAATTTATTTTTCACTAAGGTTTGGTGCGTCTCAGCCAAGCCCAACTCCCAAGGCAGCCCTGCATGGCGAATAGAACTAAGTGGCGATGCCCCTGTGCCTCCGTCATGCCCTGCGATTAGCACTACATCGGCGTGTGCCTTGCAAACCCCAGCCGCAACAGTGCCTACTCCTGCCTCAGAAACCAATTTTACATTGATTCTTGCCTCTCTATTGGCGTTTTTTAAGTCAAAAATCAACTGAGCTAAGTCCTCAATAGAATAAATATCATGATGCGGGGGGGGAGAAATCAAGCCCACCCCAGGTGTAGAATGGCGAGTACGACCAATCCACTCATCTACCTTGTGTCCAGGAAGTTGCCCACCTTCTCCCGGTTTTGCACCCTGAGCCATTTTTATTTGTAGTTCTTGAGCATTGCTCAGGTAATAACTTGTTACTCCGAAGCGTCCCGAGGCTACTTGCTTGATGGCAGAGTTCATAGAATCACCATTGGCTAATTTTTTATATCTTCTCTCGTCTTCGCCTCCCTCGCCGCTATTACTTTTTCCGCCAATCCTATTCATAGCAATCGCCAAAGTAGTATGAGCTTCCCAAGAAATAGAGCCAAAAGACATAGCCCCCGTAGCAAATCGCTTAAAAATATTTTCAATAGGCTCAACCTCCTCAATAGGAATAGGATTTCTTTTTTTGAACTTTAACATTCCTCTCAAAGTCAAAGCCTTTTGAGTTTGGTCATCTATGAGTTTTGAATATTTTTTAAATAATTGATAGTCATTTCGTTTAGTGGATTCTTGTAAGAGGTGAATAGTTTGAGGATTGAATATATGTGCCTCGCCTCTTTGTTTCCACTGATAAACCCCGCCTACTTCTAAGCGTTGGGTAGGCAGCGGCTCGGTAGGAAAGGCTAAGCGATGCCTTATCAATACTTCTTTAGCAATATCATCTAATTTCAAACCACCAATTCTCGATATAGTTCCTGTGAAATACCTATCTATTACTTCTTTGTGAATACCCAAAGCCTCAAAAATCTGTGCTCCTTGATACGATTGGAGGGTAGAAATTCCCATTTTTGCAAAAATTTTGAGCAATTCTTTTCCTACGGCTTTGGTATAGTTGTAATGCAGTTTTTCCTCACTTAGCTCTGTATCCAATAAACCTTTTTGCTTCATATAAGAAATCGTTTCAAAAGCCAAATAAGGATTGACCCCCGAAGCCCCGTAGCCTATCAAAGTCGCAAAGTGATGAGTTTCCCACACATCAGAGGTTTCTACCACTATCCCTACGCTCCCTCTCATGCCTTTACGCAAAAGGTGATGGTGAACCGCTGCAGTGGCTAAAAGTGAAGGAATTTGAGCATGGCTACTGTCAAAACTGCGGTCAGAAAGGATAATAATAGAAAAACCATCCTCTACAGCATGTTCGGCATATTGGCAGATGCGGTCTAAACCTCTTTCCAAAGAACCCTCCTTGCCATCTGCCTTGAAATACATATAAATAGTCTTGGATTGAAAACCTTTGTGGTCTATGTAGCGAATTTTCTCCAAATCCTCATTGCTCAACACAGGTTGTTGCAGTTCAAGCGTATGGCAGTGCTGAGGAGTTTCCGTCAATAGATTTTTACTTTGACCTACAAAAGAAATCAAAGACATAATCATACGCTCGCGAATCGGGTCTATAGGAGGATTGGTTACTTGGGCAAAAAGTTGTTTGAAGTAATTAGATAAATGCTGACTTTGCTCTGAAAGCACAGCCAAAGGCGTATCCAGACCCATTGAACCTAATGCCTCTAAGCCTGTCATTGCCATAGGACCGATGACATATTTTAAATCTTCGGAAGTATAGCCTGCGGAAATTTGTCTTTTTAGCAAGGCTTTCTCGTCCAAAGGTCGGAACTTGCCTGCGGGACTTGGCACATCGCTTAGTCGGATTTTGTACTGCTTTAGCCATTCTCCATAAGGCTGTTGAGAACAAATTTGCTCTTTTACCTCCTCATCAGCAATAATCCTACCCTGCTCCATGTCCACGATGAACATACGCCCGGGCTGTAAGCGACCTTTTTTAATGACTTTGGATTGGTCAACTTCCAATGCTCCTGATTCGGAAGCCATAATGACGACGTCCTCATTGGTTACGCAGTAACGCGAGGGACGCAAGCCGTTTCTGTCCAAAGTTGCCCCGACGATGTTTCCATCGGTAAAAGTGATAGAGGCAGGACCGTCCCAAGGCTCCATCAAAGATGCGTGGAATTCGTAAAATGCTTTGCGTGTAGCGTCCATTTGCTCGTTGCCGTCCCATGCTTCGGGAATCAGCATCATCATTACATGAGGCAAAGAACGACCACTCAAAACTAACATCTCTATTACATTGTCCAAATTAGCTGAGTCTGACTGACTTGGGTTGCAAATCGGACGGAGCATTTCCATTTCTTCCTTCGAGAAATAAGGAGAAAAGAAATCTACCTCAGCCGCAGTAAACCAAGAAACATTGCCTTTGACCGTATTAATTTCCCCATTGTGAGCAATGTAGCGGAAGGGCTGCGCCAACTTCCAAGACGGGAAAGTGTTAGTAGAAAAGCGAGAGTGAATCACTGCTAAGGCTGAGACTATGTGTTCGTCGTGTAAATCAGGGAAATAAGGACGCACCTGCCCTGTAGTCAGTTGTCCTTTGTAAATAATAGTCTTGTAAGAAAGCGATGTAAAATAAAAAGCCCCTTGCAAACCTGCTACTGTTTCATTGATGATACGTGTGGCATAGTTGCGTAAGACAAAGAGCTTGCGCTCAAAAGCCATCAAGTCAGTAATATGCGAAGGTCTTTTGATAAAAACTTGCTCTATGTGTGGCTCTGCGAGGAAAGCGGTTTCTCCAATCATAGAGTTATCCGTAGGCACAGTACGATAGCCTATCAATTCCAATTTCAGCTTTTTGATGTTGCGGTTTAGCGTAGCTCTACATTCCTCTCTGAGTTTTTCATCTTTTGGGAAAAATACCATACCTACCCCATATTCACCATAAGGCGGCAAGTCCAGCCCTAATTTGGTACATTCGTCTAAAAAAAATTCGTGAGGAACTTGTATCAAAATCCCTGCGCCATCTCCTGTATTCGGCTCGCAACCGCAGGCGCCTCTATGCTCCATGCGTGTAAGCATTTTTAGGGCATCTTCTACGATTTGGTGCGACTTGCGCCCTTTGATATTAGCGACAAAGCCAATCCCGCAGGCATCATGCTCGAAGCTTGGATGATATAATCCTTCTTCTTGGTAAGGTTTGCAGTTCTGCTCTTGCATCATCTTTCGTACGATTAGTTTATATAAAAATATGTTTGATAGTCGCTATGATTGGGAAGCACCTTTGTTCAGTTTAGTGATAGGTGCAATAAAATTTTTGAAAGATACTAAATATTTTTGAATTTTCAACAAAATTGATATTTTTTTGTGAGTTTTATTTAAAATATTTCAAAAAAATATCAAAAATTTAAAATAATGGAAAAGGATACAATGCTTATCAGTTATCATACTTCCAAATTACACTCAATTAAACTGATTCTGTCCCAGTAACTATTTTTTTAATAACTTTTTTACAAAATAATTTTAGAACACAGATTTTACAGACTTTCACCAATGGATTACTCTGAGATAAAAATTTGGGAAAGCCAAAATTTTTAATTCTCCTCTAAAAATATTTTTAATTCTTAGCAACTTTTTAAAAACTTATGCGTTAATTTGAATACAAAACGATATTAAAATGATATTAAATTAAAACTAAAATAAATAACATTATGAAAACAGAAAAAGAAGTAAAGCCTATGTCTGGCTATCCCATGTTGTTTTTAATTTTTGTTGCTTTAGGTGTTGGTATCTATGGTATAACTACCCAAGAGCCTATTTTTGCTATTAGCGGCGGTGTAATTCTAACTATTGAATTTATACTATTGATTGGCTTTTTCTTTATCAGTCCTAACAAGGCAATGGTACTCACGCTTTTTGGGGAATATAAAGGTACAGTTAAGGCAAATGGCTTTTATTGGGTGAATCCATTTTTAGCCAAAAAACCTATTACGCTAAGAGCAAAAAACTTTGATAGTACTCCTATCAAAGTAAATGATAAACTTGGAAATCCGATTATGATTGGGGCGATTGTGGTTTGGAGAGTACAAGACACCTACAAAGCTTCTTTTGAGGTGGACAACTTTGAAAACTTCGTGCAAGTACAGACCGAAGCGGCAATTAGACACTTGGCAGGGGGCTATCCCTATGACAACATAGAAGAATGGGAACACGAAGTTACGCTTCGCTCTGGAGTAGCGGAGGTGAACCAAGCCCTCGAGAAAGAAATAGAAGAACGCTTGATTATTGCGGGCATAGAGGTCATAGAAGCAAGAATTAGCCACTTGGCGTATGCTCAGGAAATTGCAGGGGCAATGCTCAAACGCCAACAAGCCTTAGCTATCATCGCAGCACGCCAGAAAATAGTAGAGGGGGCTGTAACGATGGTCGAGATGGCAATCAATGAACTCTCTAAGAAAGAGGTAGTTCACTTAGACGAGGAGCGCAAGGCGGCAATGGTCAGCAACTTGATGGTAGTGCTTTGCTCTGACAAAGATGCAAGCCCCGTAGTGAATACAGGCTCTATTTACTAATCTTAAACCCACTGTAAGCGGTTATAAGCCCTTACAGTGGGTCAAATAACAAGTGATTTTACAGCAAAAAATTATAAAACTATGGCTAAGAAAAAATCTTTTGCACTGCGGATAGACGAAGACCTCATGGAAGCCATAGAGCAATGGGCAGCAGATGAGTTCCGCAGTACTAATGGGCAAATAGAATGGATGCTCTACCAAATGCTCAAGCAAACAAAGCGATTGAAAAGAAAAATCCAAGAGCCTGAAAATGAACAAAAAGTAGAGGAAAAAACTATAAAAGAACAAGAACATGAAAACAAAACCCAAAATTGAATTAGAACTATCTCCCATAGACCAATTTTGGGAGATAGCTGGTTGGGTGGCTTTAGTATTACTGATAGGGTTGGCAATACTGAGCTACTTCCAACTTCCAGAAACTATCCCTACTCACTTCAATTTCAAAGGAGAAGCTGACGATTTTGGCAGGAAGGAAACCATTTTTATTCTTCCTGCTCTTGGAGCGATAGTTTTTATAGGTATGACTATCCTAAATCGCTATCCACACATTTTCAACTACTCCGTAGAGATTACAAAAGAAAATGCACAAAGACAATACACACTTGCCACTCGACTAATTAGGTATTTGAAGTTCAGTGTATTGCTTGTCTTTGCAATCATTACTTTCGTTACATTCAAAGTAGCCACAGGAGCATTGACAGAAATAGGAACTTGGAGCATACTGGTTGTAATATTCTTACTTGTTTTTCCGTCGATATTTTTTGCACTGAAACTGAAAAAAAGTAAATAATACTCTGTCAGTAATTGTAATGGACATAAGTAGTTATGAATTATAAGTGATAAATTATGAGTTAATACAAGTAATTGATAATTAATAATTATTAGGACTTATGAACCATAAACTTACGTAAGGTTTTGTTTAAGGAAACAAGAGATTAAATTTTCTCTAAATTGATACCAAATATGCAGGTACGTAACTCCTACAAATATCATTACTTCAATCTGATACAGTCTTTTATTTGTAAAAGCAGTTTAAGAGAGAGCAAGAATATTATGTCATTGTTTTTGTCAGTTTGCCAAACTGACAAAAACAAAATTTTTAATTTTTGGTAATTTGCTACATTTTCCCTACGCTGCCAAGCTACTCACATACCTAACCAATACTCTTTTAGCTATAGGGAGCAGGGACTCTTGCAGGGGACAGGCAATATGCGAAACTACCATGAAAGTAGCCGGATTTGCAAAAGTTTTGTACTTTTTTACTAAGGAAATTTTCAAATTTTCATAAGTCTGCCCTATGCCCTTTTTTACGCTTTCTACATACTGCACGTTTACCGCCCTGTATTTTTCGTGGGTATTCTCAAACACGGTAATTTGGTACTGATACACCTTGGTATCGCTGACGTGGTATTCATTCAAGAAAAGATAGCCTTCGCCTGAGTAAATAGGCAACAAGCCTATAGGTATGATTTCCAATTTACTTTCTATATAATCATAAATATTTTTCCCGTTTTGCATCATTTTTTTGAAGCGAGGTAGGGCAAAACTCACGATTTCTTCAATCTCTTTCATTGCCTCATCATCTTCTACAATTTTTTGATAAATGATTTCCAACTTTTCAAAGTCTGCCCTGCTGATTTGTTGGGGAAATTGCTCATAAATAAGTTTTTTACTTTCTTTAATTTGTAATAAGTTTTGGTAGTGGAAAATGAGGTCTGCAAAGATAGGGTACAGTTTTTTTTCCTCAAATTCACTATTTGCACTTTGCAAATAGGCGAGTACGATATACTTTTTGTACTCAAAATCAATTAGTCCTTCGGTTAGCCAGTTTGCATTTAATTGCTTCATAGACGTTTGGGTTTAGTTAAAACAATGAAAGAAAATTAAGGCGGAAATATGTATGCGTTGATTAGGATAGTTGAATTTACTAAAAATATTGATTTCATGCAAACAAAAGATGAATTTTTATACAAATCGCTCTATGACCTGCCTTAGTTTTGCCTCCTCGTTTTCCCACCAAACAAAGGCTGTACTTCCTTCACTGTAAAAAGAAAAACTACCCAAATCTTTCACTAACCTTTCTATATCAAACTGCTTAAAATCAATAAATAAGGCAGCATTACAAGGATGGCAAACTTCTTGCCAAAGTGGATTGAACTGAACAATCATGGGGACTTGGTGGGCGATGTATTCGTAGAGTTTGGCAGGAATACAATTTTCTGTGCTTTTATTGGGTAAATAAGGAAGCAGTGCAATATCTGCTTTTGCAAAAGCGTTGATAATTTCTTGATGATTTAGAGGAACATTGCTGATTTCCAAGTGAATGAATTTGCTGTCTATTACCTCTTTTTCAAGTAAAGCTCTGTATTTTTTATCAGAGCAAAAACCCTTGACTATTAGCTGACTATCAGGTAGATATTCTCTAATTTTTTCAATAAACTCAATCGCTCTGTGAGTGCCGTAAGTATAAGAAATTGTGCCTGTATATAAGAAAGTTAGGTGTTTGGTGCTGGATATTAGATGTTGGATATTTGATGTTAGTTGTTTGTTGTTTGTAGTTAGTTGATTACTAATTAGTAATTCATCATTAGTCATTAATCTTTTGTATTTATTCTCAATCACTTGGCTTTTTCCTTTGCTAAATGAAAATTCTTTTTCGTAGTTTTTTTCTGCTAACAAATAAAAATCTATCCACAGGCGACTTACATATTCTAAGGCTCTCACGAATATAGCCAAAGGGAAACGCAAAAAAAATGGATAAGTCGGCTGATACCAAATATTGCGAAAGTAGTTTTCTCTTACATCGTAAATGATAGGAGTTTTAAGATACAGTTTGACGAACAGAGAAGGTAACAATAGTTCAGGAGAATTGATAATGAGTAAGTCAGGTTTGATTTTTAAAATATATTGTAAAAAAACTTGGCTATATTTCCATCGTTTATTATCCAAGCGGTCAAAGCGGGCAATAGGATAAAAAAAGATATTATCAATACTTTGAAAATCAGAAACTTTACTTGAAGCTGCACCTAAAATATGTATTTCATACCCGTTAGGAAATAGCTTGGCTATGGACAAGGCAAATTTCTCGTACATTCGCACATCGTCCACAGGTTTGAGTACAGAAGCAATCGCTATTTTTTTCATCAAAGTAAATTTTCTTAAAAATTCCAAAGTTTACCGAACTTTAACGCTTATTTTGCTAATTATCTGAAAATAAATATGCAAATTTGCAACTATTCTTTTCGCATTTGCGAACTTTAAAAAGAAATAATGCTTGTTTGCTGAGTTATTTTGATATATTATTAGGTCAATTTTTGAACCAATGAAAAAGTTTTTTTTGTCTAATATTCTTATTCTCTTATTGTTAATTACTTCTTGTAGCAAGTTTCAGAAAATCGTCAAGAATCCTCAGTGGCAAGTACGCTACCAAGCTGCTCTCGAGTACTACGAAAAAGGAGATTATTACCGCGCTGGCGCGTTGTTGGAAGACCTCGTTCCTATCTTAGTAGGCACTATTGAGGCAGAGAAAGCAAGATTTTACTTGGCTTACTGTTACTTTAAACAAGGACAATATACCATGAGTGGTAACGGGTTCAAAACTTTTCATGATACGTATAGTCGCAGTGAGTTTGCTGAGGAGGCTTTATTTATGAGTGCCTATTCCCAATTTATGGACTGTCCCGCTCCTAACTTAGACCAATCCAATACCAATGATGCCATAGATGAGTTTCAAGAATTTATCAATCGCTACCCAAACAGCAAATATGCACAGCAAGCAAGTAGTCAGATTTTGGAGTTGCGTACTAAGTTAGAAACCAAAGCCTTTAATACGGCTCGCCTTTACCAGAAATTGGTCAATTATAAATACGAATACTCTAAATCTGCGGTCATTGCGTATGAGAATTTCAGAAAAGACTTTCCTGACTCTAAACTCCAAGAAGAGGCTTTTTTCCACAAAATGGAAGCCCAATACGACTTAGCTAAAAACAGTTACTATACCAAGCAAAAAGAACGCTTTGAGGAATTGGTGGAAATGTACCAGACTTTTACAGAAAAATATCCTAAAAGTAAGTTTTTAAAGCAAGCAGAAAATATTTACGAGCAAACAAAAAGACAATTAGCAGGTATTACAGGGGCAGAAAAGAAAAGTACAGCAACGGCACAAAATGTAGGAACGAATTAATTTATTTCTTGCTTTATTTTATGAAAAGTGCTATCTTTGCAAGCTAAATTTTTCCAAAACTATTTCTAATTTTTGAAATTATAAACTCGATCTAGATATATGCCATCACCATCTTCCATTATTACGAGAAATGTACCTGAGATTGCGGCGAAAACAGGTAATATATATCAGTCTATCAATATTATTGCTAAGCGAGCAAGACAACTTGCCGCTAAGCAGAAAGAAGAACTTTCTACAAAGTTGGCGGATTTTGCCTCTACAGTAGATAACTTAGAGGAAGTATTTGAAAATAGAGAACAGATAGAGATTTCTAAGTACTATGAGCGTATGCCAAAGCCTACTATTGTAGCAATAGATGAATTTATGGACGATAAGTTGGTTTATACAGAGCCTGAGTTTATTCCAATAACTCGCCCAGACGAGATGATTATAGATACAGAAGAATAAGGTCAAGTTACTTAATTTGATATATCGATGCTTCCTCTACAAAGGGAAGCATTTGTTTTTACTGACTTATAAGAAAATTTACGACTGCATACAATTAATTAAAAATCACATGAATACCTCTCCCATCGTTTCACCTTCTATCCTTGCGGCAGATTTTGCCAATTTACAAACAGAGGTAGAGATGCTTAACCAAAGCGAAGCAGATTGGGTTCACATAGACATTATGGATGGCGTATTTGTCCCCAATATCTCTATGGGGCTGCCTGTTTGTGAGGCAATCGCCAAACATTCAAAAAAAATGCTCGATGTACATTTGATGATAGTGCAGCCTGAAAAATACGTAGAGGCTTTTTACCAAGCAGGGGCAGGGCTGATTTCAGTACATTATGAGGCTTGTACGCACTTGCATCGCTCTATTCACCAAATCAAGGATTTAGGCTGTAAAACAGGAGTAGCTATCAATCCGCACACTTCCGTAGAGCTATTAGCCGATGTATTGCAAGACATCGACTTGGTGTGTATGATGTCAGTAAACCCTGGATTTGGAGGACAAAAATTTATTGAAAATACCTATCGTAAAGTTACTCAATTGAGAGAATTAGCTGCCAAGCATAATCCAAACCTACTTATAGAAATAGATGGAGGAGTAAACCTTGCCAATGCTCCTCTGTTGTTAGAAGCGGGGGCGAATGTCTTGGTAGCAGGCAGTTTTGTTTTCTCCTCGCCCAACCCTTTGCAAACTATTAGCGATTTGAAAAAATTAACGGTGAAGGCATGAACAATATCGTCATTACAGGGGCAAGCAGAGGCATTGGCTACGAAACAGCATTATTATTAAGTAAAAATCCTCAAAATCACGTAATTGCTTTGTCAAGAAATCCAGAACCGTTGAAAAAATTGAGTTTACCCAATATCCATGCTTTTACTTTTGACTTGGCAAATTTTGATGAGGACTTAATCACTATGATAAGTAATCGCTTTGGAGAAATTCATGTCTTAATAAATAATGCGGGCTTATTACTGAATCAATCTTTTATAGAACTTTCTGAAAAAGCATGGTTAGAGATTTTTCAAGTAAACTTTTTTGGTGCAGTCAAATTAATCAATCACTTACTTCCTTACATGGGCAAAAGTAAGAAGGCACACATCGTCAATATTGGAAGCATGGGAGGTTTTCAAGGTTCGGTAAAGTTTACAGGTTTGTCGGCGTATAGCACCTCAAAAGCAGCTTTGGCAAACCTGACAGAATGCTTGGCAGTAGAACTCAAAGATAAAAACATAGCTATCAACTGCTTGGCTTTGGGTGCAGTAGAAAGCGAAATGTTCAGAGAGGCTTTCCCTTCCGCCTTAGCACCTCTGAAAGACCGACAAATGGCAGAGCATCTCGTTTGGTTTGCTGAAAATGGACACCGCTTTTATCAAGGGAAAATCCTACCCGTAGCCCTTAGTACACCATAAAATTAAAAATCGCAAAATTTTATATGAAGTTTTTAGGACTATTAACTTAATTCATTAATTTTGTGTTAAATCGTTTATAGGTATTTTCTAAATAGTGAGCCAAAGTTTTGAATAAAACCCTTATGCTTTTTCATCTCCTAACTTCCATTTTTTGTAGGGACTTGGTTTTCTTTTTATTAGATTAATATTGCTTTAATTGTATGCTCTCATTTGAAAATCAAATTGTTCCAGAATTAGCTGAAAGTACAAGTATTTCCCAACGCGCTCTTTTTTTGGACTATCTCGCACAAACGAGCGATGCTCCGCTCATGCTCGAGATTAAGTCAGCAGAGGGCATTTACCTAAAAGGGAGGGACGGAAAAAAGTACATAGATTTGATTTCTGGCATTGGAGTAAGCAACGTAGGGCATAGACACCCTCACGTACTCAGGGCAATTCGAAAACAACTTAAAAGTTACCTGCACGTGATGGTTTATGGTGAATATGTACAATCCCCACAAGTCAATTTGGCAAAAAGATTAGTAGCAACACTTCCAGAAAGTCTTGATAATGTATATTTAGTAAACTCAGGAACAGAGGCTATCGAGGGTGCCCTCAAACTTGCGAAACGTTTTACAGGCAGAACAGAGATGATTTCTTGTTTTAATGCTTATCATGGTTCTACGCATGGAGCGTTGAGCATGAATGGGAGCGAATATTTTAAAAATGCTTATCGCCCACTCTTACCTGACATTAAGCACATTCGCTTTAATGAAATTAATGACTTAGAAAATATTACACAAAAAACAGCTTGTGTACTGATAGAAACCGTACAGGGGGAAGCAGGCGTAAGAGTACCTACAAAAGAATATTTGCAAAAACTTCGTCAGAAATGTACCGAAACAGGAACTTTACTAATTTTAGACGAGATTCAAGCAGGATTTGGTCGTACAGGCAAATTTTGGGCTTTTGAACATTTTGGCATTGTTCCTGATATTTTGGTATGTGCCAAAGGCATGGGTGGTGGTATGCCTATCGGGGCTTTTATTTCTTCAAAAAAAATCATGTCTGTACTTACGCATAATCCTGTGCTTGGGCATATTACTACTTTTGGTGGACACCCTGTAAGTTGTGCAGCATCTTTAGCCACGATTCGTATTATTTTGAGGCAAAAGCTACACGAAAAAGTCGCTGAAAAAGAGCAACTCTTCCGCGAAATGCTCATTCACCCACGCATCAAAGAAATTAGGAGTCTGGGACTGATGATGGCACTGCAATTTGAGAACTTTAGCGAAGTCAAATCTATTATCGACAAAGCGATTAGCTACGGAGTAATTACAGACTGGTTTTTGTATTGTGATAGTGCTTTGCGAATAGCTCCACCGCTTACTATCAACAAAAATCAGATTCGCGATGTATGTGGTATCTTGTTAAAAGCTATGAGCAAAAAATAAACTATCCTAATAACTGATTGATGGTAACAGGAGGAACTAAGTGAACCGCATGAATACCCAAACGCCTTGCCGCTACCACATTTTTCATATTGTCATCGATAAAAAGGGTTTCCGAAGGTTTAAGTTTGTTTTCCTCTAATATTCTCCTATAAATACTCAAATTGGGTTTTCGGTCTTGCATCTCGTAAGAGTAATAAACTTTATGGAACAGGTCTGTAAATTTTATTTTTGCTTGTTGGTGCAAGATGTCATCAAAAGCGAGCCTGTGAATATCATTGGTATTGCTTAGAAGCATTGTTTGATGCGAATTGACCAGTTTTTTGAGCAAGTCAATTCTTTCTTGGGGAATGTCGCCCAAAATCTGATTCCAAGCATGGTCAATGGCGTGGTCTTCGGCTTCTATGTGCAGGATTTTTCGCATCGCATTTCTAAAATCTTGATTGGAAACCTTCCCTGTTTCGTAGTTTTCCAACATAGAAAAACTATAAGAGGTAGGTTTATACATGGCATAAAAATCATCTTCAGCTAATTTACTGAGTCTGCGAAAAGCCTCCACTGTTCGCTTCTCTTCTAAGTTGATAATGACTCCACCTAAGTCAAAGATGATAGTGGTGTATTTAGTAAGCATCTTGTTTTGAGTGTTATAATTTTTGCGATACGAAAATAGGTTAAAAAATATAATTTAGAAAGGAATAGAAAAAGGAATTTGATTTGCAAAATTTAATTTATTAGCTATATTTAACCAATAAAATTAACATTCGCTGTTTTAAAGATTACAATCCCCTATAGTATTAAATCTTATATGAGTAAACATAGCATAATTTAGCAAGACTTTATATTTACCTACTGTAAGTACGTGATGTTCAACCATTAATAAATTTTTAAAATGCTTTACAGAATAGGTTTACTTATCCTATTATTTTTTAATGTATTGGAAATCAATGCACAAGAGAGCATTCGTTTTGAGCGAATTACTATCAAAGATGGACTTTCCCAAAACACAGTTACTTGTATATTACAAGACCGCATGGGCTATTTGTGGATTGGGACTTTAGATGGCTTGAACAAATACAATGGACTTGATTTTGAAGTATATAAAAATGAAATAGACAATCCACGCTCCTTACAAAGCAATCTAATTTCTGCACTTTTTGAAGATAGCGAAGGTTCGCTTTGGGTAGGAACGCGCAGAGGCTTACACTATTTCAATAAAGCTCGCGAAGAGTTTACTTTGATAGTAGATAGTACGCTCAATCCTAACGGGAATAGGGTTACGAGTATAGTAGAAGATAAAAACAAACAACTGTGGATTAGCTACGAAGGGAATGGCATCGCTAAGTTAGATTTAAAAGCCAGCGAAAAAAAACTACAAAGTTATGTGCATATTCCCAATTATGCGAATAGTCTGCCTAATAACGGTGTCTATGCTCTTTTTTACCATAAAAACCTCTTGTGGATTGGGGCAGAAACACCTCAGTTAATTAGCTTTGATACAGAAAAAGAGCAATTTCAAACTTATTCCTATCCTACATTTTCCAAAGATGCAGATGCCTTGTTGCATATTAGTGCTGATGAAAAAGGAGAAATTTGGATAGGTACTGCTACTAATGGAATTTTCCTATTCAATGATAGAAAAAAAGAATTTTTACCTTTCTACTCCGAAAATTCTTTGCTAAAAGGATATAGTATAAGACAACTTTTCCACTTACCCAATGGAGATATGTGGATAGCTTCACAAGGGAATGGATTGATAAAATATAATAAGTCTAAAAACATATTCATTCCTTACCAATTTGATGCAACCAATCCAATGAGTTTAAGTAATAATGATATTAATTCCATTTTTCAGGACAAAGCAGGCTTGTTTTGGATTGGGACATATAATGGGGGACTCAATAAATATGACCCTGATAAAGCTCGCTTCAAACACTATCAGAAAGAAGCTAACAATCCCAACTCGCTTAGTGCCAATAGTATGCGAGGTATATTTGAAGATTCCAAAGGCAGGCTTTGGGTAGGGACAACCTTAGGGGGACTAAATATGATAGATAGACAGACAGGAAAATTTACTTTATTTTCTACCAAATCACTTCCCCCTATTAGCGAAGACCGTATCAACATGATTGTCGAGGATAAGTATGGAAATATTTGGGTGAGTACGCTCAACAAGGGACTGGACAAAATCACTTTTGATAGCAAAACTAATTTGCCAAAGGTTACTAATATCCAATATATAGCCAATAATCCTAATTCTTTGATAAATAACGGAACAAGAGGGCTATATTACGATTCAAAAGAAGATGTATTATGGATAGGTACAACCGGTGGACTTTCTAAACTTGACCTACAAACAGGTAGCTTTGAAAATCATTATGCTTCTAACCACCCCGACTCTCTAAGCCATGCTACTGTCAAGTACATCGTACAAGATACTGATGAAAATATACTTTGGATAGCCACAGAAGGAGGTTTAAACAAATATGACAAAGCAAAAAAGAAATTTAAGAGATATGTCAGTGATGTAAGCAATCCTAAAAGTTTATCTAATAATATCCTGAACTGTCTGCTCGTTACTAAACAAGGCAACCTCTGGGTAGGTACTGTAGGAGGGGGACTCAATTATTTTGACAAAAAAACAGAAACATTCACTTACTATACTGAAAAAAATGGACTTCCTAACAATGTAATTTATGGGATTTTAGAAGATGAAAAAAGTAACTTATGGCTAAGCACCAATCGTGGCTTAGCTAAGTTCAACCCTAAAACCTTAGAAGTATATAACTATTTTGAGGAAGACGGCTTACAGAGCAATGAGTTTAACTTGTATGCTTTCCACAAAAATAAAAAGGGAGAAATGTTTTTTGGCGGGATTAATGGCTTTAACACATTTTTGCCCAGTGCTATGGAGTCTAACTCTTTTTCACCTAATGTAGTACTTACGGACTTTAAGATAGCCAATAAATCAGTCAGAGATTATGATAATTCTCCCTTAAAAGCCCATATTTCATTGACTAAGGAGCTAACAATTTCCTATGAGGACAATGTTTTTTCGCTTGATTTTGTCAGTTTAGATTTTAAAAATCCTACTAAAATCAAATACCAGTACAAAATGGAAGGATTTGACAAAGACTGGCGAGAAACCAACTATAAGCGTAGAACAGATACTTATACTAACCTACCCGAGGGAACTTACTTTTTCAAAGTACGAGCAACTAATAGCGATGGTCTATGGAGCAAAAATGAAGTAAACTTAAAAATTACTATAGAGCCTCCTTTTTGGAAAACTACTGTTTTCAGAGTGCTGACGGTTATCCTGTTGTTAGGATTTCTATTTTATTTTTATCAACAAAGGGTTAGGCAGGTAGAGATGCAAAAGAAAAAATTAGAAAACTTAGTAACGCTTCGCACCAATGAGATTAGCCGCCAAAAGGAGGAAATCAATATTCAAAAAAATGAATTGGAAAAGCTATTGAATGACATTAAAACGCTTACTTTGATAGGTCAAGAAATTACCAATGCGCTTGATTTACAGACGATTATCAGCAAAGTGTATGAAAATGTCAATCAACTCATGGCAGCAAATGGCTTGGGTATAGGCTTGTATGACAAAGAAAATAGACAGATAGTTTTTGAAGGCTTTATAGAAAATGGTAAAACTTTAACAAAGTTTACCCATGCGCTTGATGATGAAAGGCGTTTCTCCGTTTGGTGCTTTTTGAATCAAAGAGAAGTATTTTTAAATGATGTAGAAAGCGAATACAAAAAGTATATCACTGCACGCCAATCGCCTATCATGGGCAAGGCGGCGCAATCTATGATTTACGTACCTTTATTTATTGAAAATAAGATAATTGGAGTGCTTACTGTGCAAAGTTTAGAAAAAAACTCCTATCATGCCCAACACTTAGACTTACTCAAAAACTTGGCTTCTTACATCGCTATTGCCATAGATAATGCCAACAATTACCGGCAATTAGAAATAGCTAAACGCACTATAGAAGAAAAAAACAGATATACTACAGACAGTATTCGCTATGCCCAAACTATTCAACATAGTATTTTACCCACAGAAGAGATGCTCGACTCTTGTTTTGGCTTTCAAAATCATTTTGTAATCTACAAAGCTAAAGACTTAGTTTCTGGGGATTTCTATTGGTGTAAAAAAATAGGTAACAGAATATTTTTTGCTGTGGTAGATTGCACGGGGCATGGAGTGCCGGGTGCTTTTATGAGTATGATTGGAAGTATTTTACTCAATGAAATTACCAGCCAAAAGCCCTACCTTTTACCTGCGGAGATTTTGGAAGAAATGCACGAGCAGGTAAGAAGCATCTTACGTCAGGAGGACAAATACAATGACGATGGTATGGACATGGGACTTTGTCTGCTGGAGAATGTGAGTCATGGAAAAAAACTTACCTTCTCAGGGGCGCAGTTCCCACTTTATCGCGTGAATAGTCTTGACGTTGTTAAATATAGAGGAGAAAATCGCTCTATTGGGGGCAAGCAGAGAGAGAAACACATTTTTACGAATACTGTGATAGAAGATTTGCAAAAGGGAGAAATGATTTACCTACTCACTGATGGATTTACCGACCAAAACGACCTTCATCGTATCAAATACGGCTCAAGCAAACTTCAGGAAAAATTAAAACATATCTATACTCTTCCACTTTTTAGCCAGAAAGAAATTTTAGAAAAAGAGTTAGAAGCACAACTTACTGGCACAGAACAGCGAGATGATATTACTTTTTTAGGCATCAGAATCTAAAACCTCATGAATCTATCTAAATCTCATAAGGTTTATAAAAAGACACTCACCTACAGTTCCACTGTGGTTTGGAAAATCGGTACTACAGTCAAAGAATGGTTTTTTCTTGAATATCAACTCAACCCTTTTTAGGTTTAAAACTTAAAGTTTTTCAACTCTTGTTTTATTTTTTCTAACAAACCATCAGATGCTCTATCCATAGGAGGTCTTACGTAACTTCCACATATCCCCATAACCTCTAATAAAGCTTTGACTCCCACAGGATTGCCTTCTGCATACATCAAATCATTCAAAGCTAAAAAACGATACAGTAATATAGAAGCATTGACATAATCGCCGTTTAAAGCAAATTTTACCATTTGGCAGAACTCTTTGGGCAGGGCATTAGCTAAGACAGAAATTACCCCCACTGCCCCAAAACTTACCGAAGGTACAGTCAGTATATCATCGCCAGACAGCAACAAAAAATCCTTAGGCTTGTCTTTGGCAAGTTGCATACATTGGGTAATGTTGCCAGAGGCTTCTTTAATTCCTAAGATGTTTGGGTGCTTGGCAAGAGCCAAAGTCGTTTCTACACTCAGATTAGAAGAAGTCCTCCCGGGTACATTGTAAAGCATGACAGGTACAGGAGAGTGGTCAGCAATAGCTTGATAGTGTTTAATGATGCCACTTTGCGAAGGCTTATTGTAGTAAGGAGAAACGGAGAGTATAGCCCCAACTCCCTCAAAGTCAATTTTTTTTAGCTCCTCTAAAATATACCTGGTATTATTTCCACCTAAGCCGTACATGATAGGGACTTGCTTAGGATTATTGGCTTTGATAAATTGTAAAATCTCTGCTTTCTCTTGGGCTGTAGTAGTTACGGCTTCTCCTGTGGTGCCATGTACTACCCAATAATCTACATAGTTTTCAGTATGTTTCAAAAGCCTTAAAAGTCCTTTGTAATCTATAGACTCGTCAGCATGGAAGGGCGTAACCAAAGCTACTCCTACTCCTTCCCAATTAAAATTTGTCATTAGTTATAAATAATTGATTGTGTGTAATGCAATGCTTGTTCTATCAAAATTTTCATCTCTTGCTCAGCTTTCAAATGAATCATCATCTCAAAAAAAACTGCATTTTTCTCACTATATTCCCCTATCCTACATTTTGCCTTAGATTTTGCCAGAATATACTGAAAAACTAATACTTCTTCTCGGCTGATGCAGTACAAATAATCAAAAGGCTGTTCTATAAAGTTTTGTACTATTTCCAGTTTGACATTACCCCATGTATCTATCTCTTTGTCGGTCAGTACATAATGTTGAAAATCCAAAGTAGGTAGATTCTCTTCCTTAGGAAAATAAACTAAGGAAATTACTTTTTTCTTGTCTTTGGCAAAGGCTTCAATCAACTTCTTTACCCCCACAAAATCAGCAGGATTGGTAGTGTAAAGTAAAATACCTATACTTTTTGCTTCTTCATAGTTTGGAGTACGCCTGTTTACTGAGGTTTGATGTTCCTTCAGTGCTTGCTTTATTTTCCACTCTAAAAAAAATTTTTTAAGAAAATTCATGCTTCATTCATGGTAGTTACGTAACGGAAACGCAAATTTAGATTTTTTGTAAAAAGAAAGTTAGATTTATTAAGGAAAAGTCATATAATTTGAAAGTTTTGCATGGATTTTTTGACTTATCAACCATTCCTTTTTAACTTTGAACCGAAATAAAACTCTAACCTTAAATTACGATTTTCAATAGCATTAATTCACATAGATTATATTGTACTATGAAAAAACTACTCACATTCGTTGTCATCTTGTCTTGCTTAGGCTTATTTTCTTGTGGTATCAAAGGACATAACAGGGCTGAGTTAAGACCTGTGAATGCAGATGATGAACGTATCTATGGCGATATTGGAGGACCTGCAAGGCAGACTAAAAATGTCTATCCTGATGATGAAACAGGAAAGACTGCTGAACGCATCTTAAAGATTAAAGAAAAAATGTATCCTAAACAATAATTCAAACTACCAAAGATACTTCAAAAAAGATACTCCCAATCATGGGGTATCTTTTATTGTTTTTAACATTTTCTCCAACGCGTATATTAGCTTCTTCTTTATAAAACTGAAATCGTGCTTTTCTTTGGCAATATAGATTATGCCCAAAGCAAAGGGTGTTTTTTTGTGTTGAAATAAATTGAATTTATGAGTGCGATAAACTTCCTTGATTTGGCGGCGAAGGCGATTTCGGACAACAGCTTTTTTAAAATGTTTTTTGGGTATAGAAATAATAACTTGTGGGAAAAGAGGACTTCCCTCTGCTTGTGGATTCAGCCAAAAAATTTTAAAAGGGTATAAAAAAACATTCCCGCCCAAAGACTTATCGGCGGGACTAAAAAGAGATTCAATAACTTTTTTACTGCGTAATCTTTCTGATTTTGGAAAACGATGCAGTTTCAATGTGCTAATATTGTAAAATTAATGACAAGCATCATTTTATTTGATAACCAAGAAGCAATTACTTGCTATTTTTTGCGGCGTTTCTCTCAGCACGCTTCATTACTACTTCCGCTTTTTTGATTTGAGCTTTATTGTAGTTTAATGCGTCTTGGCTTTTTAAAATTTTTTTTGCTACTCTTAAGTTCATAACAAGTAATTTTTAAAGTTTCCTAATAATATGGTTTTAGAGATGTAACTATCCTTTGTGTTTTTTCTCATCAGAAACCGTTAATTTCTTTCTACCTTTTGCTCTACGGCTTGCCAATACACGTCTTCCATTGTGTGTGGACATTCTTTCTCTGAACCCGTGCTTATTTCTACGCTTCCTATTGGAAGGTTGGTAAGTTCTTTTCATGGTTATATCTGTTTAAAAAGTTCTTTGTCTTTTTCTACCTCTATCGTTTTGGGAGTGCAAAATTAGACATTATTTTGCTTTTTACCAAAATTTATGCAATTTTTTATTCAAGAAAAGATACTTTGCAAGAAAAATATACCTCAATAGCGTCATGGATATAGAAACCCAAGAAAAAATCCTTCTGCATCTGAGCAAGGATAGGATTATGGCAAAAGTCATAGCTCAAACAGATTATATGCCTTATGTCAAACCTATGCAAACTCACCTCTTTACAGATTTGGTAGGCTCTATCATCTCTCAGCAACTATCTGTGAAAGTGGCAGATACCATCTACAAGCGATTTTTAGAATTATTTGAAAGTCGTAAACCTGAACCCCAACAAATCTTAGACTTGGAGGAGCAGACACTACAAAAGGTCGGACTTTCCAAACAAAAAGTCAAGTATGTGAAGAACTTAGCAGAGTTTGCGATTCAGCGTCATGCGGAGTTAGCCCAAATAGAACAATACCAAGACGAGGAAATCATAGAATTACTTACTCAAATCAAAGGAGTAGGGAGGTGGACAGTGGAAATGATTTTAATTTTCTCTTTACAACGTCCAGATGTTTTTCCGATAGATGACTTAGGCATTTATCAAAGCATGATAGAACTCTATGAAGTGGGAGAACCGAATGTAAAAGAGAAAAGAAAACAACTACATGAAATAGCCAAAGTTTGGCAGCCTTATCGGACGTGGGCGTGCCGCTATTTGTGGGCATGGCGAGATAAAAAGGGAAAAGCAAAGGATTAATTTTAGGATTTTATCATCAGCAAGCCAAGTTGGTTTTTTAGCATTTCACTCACCAAACTTTTATATTTCACCTACAAATCTTCCCAAGCATGCAACTCATAGGACTTTTTTGCCGTCATGTGTTCTTAAAATGTGAGTGATAGTATTGGGCTGAGGCAAGTGAAAAGTATATATTAAAACTAAGTTGCTGTTCTACTTTCGTACATAAGTGTTCAGTCATGAACAATAGTTTCTGAGTTAAATTATTGATTATTAGCACACTATAATAATGGCATTTATCTTGCAAATTAGGAGAGCTATGAGCATAAGTATTACTATATCATAAAAACTTTTCTTGCTCAACTTATTATTCATCACCTAAATACTTTTCATCGTCAAAATTTAAAATTTATTTATGAAACTTTTAAAAAAATTGTATTTACAACCTCTTGTTGTAATTCTAATTGCATTGTTAGCTTTGTCATCTTGTCAGCCAAAAGGTGCTGACTCACCTAATCCAACTGAAGAAAATCCTTCTGACCCAGTAGCCCCTAAGGTATTACTGAAAAAAATTAGTAACTCTCCTACTGATTTTCAAGTATTTGACTATGATGAAAAAGGCAATATCATCAAATATACTGCCCAAAACACTTATAGACCTGACGGCGCGATACAAGTGCTTACTCAATTATTTGAGTATGACAGCGAAAATAGGCTTAGCAAGGTTGTATCGGCGTATGGATATAGTAAATATTTCTACAAGGATAGGGTATTAGAAAAAATAGAAAATTATTATACTTCTAATAACCAACTGCTTAGTACGAGTTTTTATACTTTTAATCAGAAAAAACAACTTGTAGAAACCGTAGAGGTGATTGCTAAACCGATAGAAGACACTCCTTCGCAAATCAAGCGTACTTATCAGTATGATGCAAAAGGAAACATGACGCAACAAGCTTACTTATTTTTGAACAAGAACAACGAATTTGAACTGAGTTATACGGTCTTTTATGAGGATTATGATGACAAAAAAAGCATTGACAATCTGTTATTTATGTATCCTTATTTGCCTGATACAAGGTTCTACGAGAACAACTACCGCCGCATGAAAACGGTGTATCCTAATGGGGCGATAGATGAAAAAGTTTATTTATTTGATTATCAGTATAATGATAAAGGATTCCCTATCTCAAAAGCACAATCGATAGCCAATAGACCTGATGTTATCTCTATCAGGTTTGAGTATGCTTATTAAAAAACTCAACCTTTTAAACTTTTCAAATTCCCCCTGTTAGTTAAAGTCTGCAACTACTAACAGGGTTATTTGAAAACTTTACAATCAACATTTATCTAAAAATCAAAAATTGATGAAACCATTTTTGCTTTCATGGCTTGCTTTGCTATGCCTTTTATTTCTTGATTATCCAAGTTTTGCTCAAGCAGGAGTCGACCCTATGCCACCCAATTCAGGTGCTGTTCCGATAGACGGCGGCGTACTTGGACTTTTGGCAGCAGGCGCACTTTACGGTGCAAAGAAGTTAAACGAAAAAAGAAAAAGTAATACTTAAAAATCTAATAATAAGAGCATTAAACTTTCGTCAAGTTTGATGCTCTCTGCAAAGAATTAATACTAAAAAATTTACTTATATCAATTAATTTATATGAAAACTAACTTTCAGAAAATCTTACTAAGCGTATTATTTTCTATTTTATTTACTCATTTTCACGTATTTGCACAAGAAAACTGTGGTACTCCTGTCCCCACTTCAAAAGAAAGAGAGTTGCTCATCAGGTCGGGAAAAATAAAGCCTCAGCAAAGTCATTTACGTACAGAAGGCGTAGCAAGGTATTTTCCTGTAAAAGTTCATATCATTCGGAAAAGTGATGGAACGGGAGGGGCAAGCGAATTGGCAATTATGCAAGGTTTGGCAGAGGCGAATCGCATTTTTAGGCAAATAGATATTCAATTTTATTTATGTAGTGAATTTCATTACATTGATAATGACACGTATTATGATTTCCACCAAATGAATGAAACTGCAATGGCGGCAGGGGCAGGGAACTTTGAGGCAGGCGTAATTAACATTTACTACCCCAAAACACTAACAATCAATCCCAATAAACCTGTAAGTGGTTATACTTGGTATCCTACCACAGGCATTGAGCGTGTTTTTATTGTTGGGGTGAGTGCCAATAGCCGAACTGTGGCTCACGAATTGGGACATTTTTTTGGTTTATTGCATACTTTTGATTTTAACAATGCTCCAAATATCACTGATAGAGAATTAGTTACCAGAGGTGTAGGCAAAAATTGTGATACTAAGGGCGACAGCTTTTGCGATACCCCTGCTGACCCCTACGGCTTGCCTAATGCAAACAACATGGGTTGTACTTACACGGGGACAGTGAGGGACGCAAACAATGAGTTGTTTTCTCCCGCCATGGACAATATCATGAGCTACTATGCAGATTTTTGCGGAGCAGTTTTTACTGCACAGCAGTATGCTTTTATGAGCAACATTTCCAATACTTTGCGAAATTATGGCAATGCAACTTGTGCGGCAGTTGCGCCTAATGCCTCTACTTTGGCAGTGCCTGTGCAAGCAGGGAGTACCATTTCGCTTTCTTGGACAGATTCCAATTTTGAGGTGGGCTATTTCATAGAACGTTCTATAGACGGTGGCAACGAATACACCACGATTGGGATAACTAACCAAAACATTACCAATTTTATAGACAACAATGTTACCTCAAATCAAACTTACCATTACAGAATCAAACCTGTCAATGCAGCAGGTCAGTTCAGCAATGTGAGGAGCATTACGACTGATTTAGTATATTGTATCCCAACGTATCAATTTGCTTGTGATGGGCTTACCCCAAGAACTGCGATTAATGACTTCACTTTGTTAGGTGAGAACAACAGTATCAATAACTTGGCAACTTCTTGTGGTACAAATTCTTACAGCGATTTTACCAATCTTTCTACTACCTTAGTGCCAAGCAACGCTTATCGCTTTACTTTGAAAACGCCAAGTACTTTT
Source organism: Thermoflexibacter ruber (assembly GCF_900113045.1). Taxonomy (GTDB): domain Bacteria; phylum Bacteroidota; class Bacteroidia; order Cytophagales; family Thermoflexibacteraceae; genus Thermoflexibacter; species Thermoflexibacter ruber. The sequence goes on along the minus strand of NZ_FONY01000009.1, from coordinate 112,276 downwards.
GCAGGAAATGCTTGCCAAGTAGCAATTTGGATAGACTTGAACAGAGATGGAGATTTTGCAGACGCAGATGAAAGGGTGTATCAAAGTACGACAAGAAAAACAACACACCAGGATTTGCTTAACGTCCCCGCAGGTACGAGCGCAGGGGCTACACGTATGCGCGTGAGGATTTTAACAGAGGCAAGCATGAGCTTAGTCAATGACCCTTGCTCTCAGCTAACCTATGGAGAAACAGAAGATTATACAGTTAATCTTACAAATAATCCTATTAATATACCTACTTTGATAGATGGAAAATTGGTGAGCAATACCGCCAACAGCGCAGACGTAAGTGCAAGAGTGCTTTCTGATGGCGGTTCACCAATTACTGAAAGAGGTTTTGTATGGGCAAATACTGCAAACCCTACCCTTGCCAATAACAAAGTAGTGGTAGCGGGTACAAAAGGGATTTACACTGCTACTTTGAACGGCTTATCTGGTACAGTGCACGTAAGGGGCTATGCAACTAACGCATTAGGAACAAGTTATACAGATAATTTTTCTTTCACTTTGCCTTCTGCACCTACTATCAATGGGCAAAATCACTCTGTTAGCGGTGCAAATTCAGCTACTTTTGGCGGAAATATTGTTTCCGACGGCAACCTTGCGCTCACCTCAGTAGGTATTGTTTGGTCGACTGCAAATACGACACCTACGCTTGCAGATAATCAGGCTTTGATGATTGGGAGCTATCCCTTAGCTGTGGGCATTTCTGGTGATTTTAACGTCAATGTAAATGGCTTGCCTACAGGTGTTACCATTTACTATTGCGCTTTCGCAACCAATTCAGCAGGGACAAGTTACAGTGCAGTAGGTAGCTTTATGATAGGAATGCCTGCGGGTGCTTGTGTGGGGACTTTGACACACATACAAACGCTCACAGATGGTGCAACTGGCGTAGATGGGCTAAATGGTGCTTTTGATGTAAAAATTAGCCCTGATGGAAAATTTGCTTATGTTGCAGCGATTGATGACAATGCTGTGTCTATTTTTAGTAGAAATACTGCAAATGGTCAATTAACTTATGTTGGGAATGTAAAAAACAATACTAACGGCATTACCTCTATGCGGCAGCCAAGAAGTTTGTCCATCAGTCCTGACGGAAAAAATGTCTATGTGGTAGCCACCTTGGACAATGCTTTGATAGTTTTTGATAGAAATACAACTACGGGTGCATTGACTTTCAAAGAAAAATTTGTCAATGCCGTTCCCATCGGCAATGTCAATAGTTTGCGATTTGCTTGGGAAGTTTTGGCAAGTCCTGATGGCAATAGCGTTTACTTGGTAACTGCGGAAACTATCAACAATGGTGGTTCAGACAACAGTGGTTTAATTGTTTACTCACGCAACGCAACCACAGGCGCACTTACCCAGTCGCAGGTTTTCAGAAATAATAATGGATTACCTGCCAATGTATTTGCTTATGGCAACGGTTTGGTAGTTTCACCCGATAACAAATTTTTGTATGTGGCTGGTTTAGAAAGCCAAACAGTCCTTTTGTTTGAAAGAAATACTACTACGGGCAACTTAACTTACAAAAGATATTATGATGGAGGCGACTTGTTTGGTATTTCTAATCCTATCCAAATGGCGATTAGTCCAGATGGGAAGCACGCTTATCTTACTTCTTACGGTGGTTTTGAATTGTTGCTTGTTTTGAATAGAAACTTGGCAACAGGCGAACTTTCGGACAATAGCTATTTGGATAATGCTGACCCCGCGAGCGGACTGAACGGTTTGCTGAATATTGCAATGGGCATAAAAGTAAGCGCAGACGGAAAAAAAGTCTATGCGACAGGCTATGGTAGCAGTAGTTTGATAGAATTTGATAGAAATACCACCAATGGTCGCTTAACGGTTAGTGCTATTCTTAACAACAATGGGAATAATGGTTTAGATTTCCCCTCTGCGATTGCTTTGGTAGGCAATGATGTTTATGTTACTGCTTCAGAAGACAATGCGGGTGGCAATGCGTTAAGTCTTTTCCAAAATGTAGTGCCTAATCTACCTCTTTTCAACAATGGTTTTCCTACGGCAAGCGGAATAACAAGTACTGATTTTGTTTTAGGAACACAGCTGAATGCAATTGGTAAAGTCTATTATGAAGTAGTGGCAGACGGGGCAGCAGCGCCTACTGCTACCCAAATCAAAGCGGGACAGAATGCAGGTGGAACAGCTGCACTGAAAAACGGAACTATCAATGTACCCACAGCCAATACCAATTTTACGGCAAATATTGCAGGTTTAACAGCTGATACAGAGTATGATGTGTATGTGGTAACAGAAAATAATGCAGGAACTTGTTTGGGAAATCCAGTGAAAATTGATGTGAAAACTTTGAATGTTGTCGTTGGTTGCGGTGGAGTTACTGATTTGATAGTCAATAATGCTCAAACACAGCAAGGCAATTTCAATAATATCTCGATTGAGAATGGTGGGGTACTTACTCTTTCTGGGAATATTTGTATCAATGGTACACTCAGAGTTAAAAACGGTGGGAAACTCATTTTCAACAATTTCATTTTGACAGGCACAGGAAACTTCGTTCTTGAAGATGGTGGCACAATAGAAATTTTCAAAGCAGAAGGAATTAATGTTACAAATGTTGGTGATGTTCAAGTTTCAGGTACTAAAACCTTTGCCATAGACGCTACTTATATTTACAAAGGAACAGTAGCACAAGCAACAGGAAACGCTTTACCCAATGAAATCCTTAACTTAGAAGTGAATAATAATCAAAATGTTACACTTACTAATCCTTTGAGTGTAAAACGTTTGATTGAGTTAAAAAACGGCAATCTGATTTCCAACGGCAAGCTAACTTTGCTTTCCAATGCCAACCAAACCGCTATGATTATTCAGAAAGCAGACGCAAGCAACCAAGTAGTAGGCAATGCCACCGTCCAACGCCACGTAACAGGACACCCTAACGGCTTCCAAGGCATTGGTTATCACTACTTTTCTTCTCCTTTGAAAGATGGAAAAATCAGCGAATTTGCAGATGATATGCCTTTGGTTTTGAACCCAAATTATGACTTTGTTACGCCTTATAATGGTGCTTTCCCTAACTTTTTCCGCTACAATGAGAGTAAAGTTCAGGCAACTGCCCCTAACCACATCTTTGAGAAAGGTTGGGAAAGCCCTGCAAATCAAAATGAAGCATTGATACCCATGAGAGGCTATATTGCCAATATTCAAAACGGGACAACAGTAGATTTTATAGGCGAACTAAACAATGGAGAAATCAAGGCTAAGTTAAGCAGAGGCTTATCACCTCATTCAGGTTGGCAATTGGCGGGAAATCCTTATCCCGCTCCTATCTCTTGGACAAGTGTAGTCATTAAAAACCCTCAAATAGACGGAGCGGTGCTTAGGAGAGTTCCTACAGGACAATATGCAGGCACTTGGGCAAGTTTCGTAAATGGCGTGGGACAAAATGGTGGCACAGACGAAATTCCATTGGGGCAAGGCTTTTTCATCAGGGCAAACGCTAACAACATTGATTTTATTATGGACAATGGCGTAAGATTGACTACCTACGAAAACCCTACCTTCTTCAGAACAGAAGAAACAGAGAGCGCTAAGAAAGAAGGGCTTATCAAATTAGAAGTCAGTCAAGGCAAATTGAAAGACGAAACTGCCATTTACTTTGAAAGTGGGGCAACGGAAAGTTTTGACTTCCGCTATGATGCAGAACGTACCCAGTACAACTCTGGGCAGATACCTTCTTTATTCACACTTTCCAAAGATGACAAGAACTTAGCAATCAATGGCTTGCCTTCATTCAGGGACGATTACCAGATTCCATTGACTATTTATACTTATACCAATGGCAAGTATATGTTTAAACTCAACGATTTGCGATTCTTTAAGAATAATGTGCAGGTTTTCATAGAAGATAAATTGACAGGAAAAGTGCATAATATTCGCCAAGAGCCTGAATATGAATTTGATATTGCCGTTGCTGGTTTTGTGAAAGACCGCTTTGTTTTGCGATTTACTAACAAAGTAACCGCAGATAATAGCTTGGAAACTTTGGCAGTATTTCCTAACCCAAGTAGCGGGGAAATAAACCTGAGTATTTTTACAGAATATAAAGGTGATATAGCTATTCAACTATACGATATGACTGGAAAAGTTCGTAGAACACACAGCATAGAAAAGAATAGTAACCTCTACGAAACTCGCCTTGATTTGCAAGGGTTAGAAAGTGGAATGTATATGATAGAAGTACTTGATAGCAAAGGAAATAGAGAAACAAAAAGAATAGTGAAGATGTAGGAAGTGCAAGCAATAACCTAAGTATCAATGACTATATACAGTTCTATTTAAAAGGATTTTTCTTTTAATAGAACTGTATTGTTTTTAGTAAAGTTTTGTAGATAAGTCTTTTACAATATGCTATTTTTGCAAATTAGTACTAAACTTACTCTGCCCTTCCCTCTACTACCACGACAAATTCTCCTTTGGGAGTTTTTGCTGAGAAAATCTGAACAAGTTCTTCCAAAGTCCCATTGACAGTTTCCTCGTGCAGTTTGGTGAGTTCTCTGGACACAGAGGCTTTTCGCTCTTTGCCCAAATGCTCTGCCAACTGCTCCAAGCATTTGACGATGCGGTGAGGCGATTCATACAAAATAATGGTTCTTTCTTCTTTGGCTAAGGCTTCTAAGCGCGTTTTGCGTCCTTTCTTATGCGGAAGAAAGCCCTCAAAAACAAACCTTTCCGAAGGTAAACCTGATTTCACTAAGGCAGGTACAAAGGCAGTAGCCCCAGGTAGGCAGTCTATAGCTATACCTTCTTTCAAACACTCTCGGATAAGCAAAAAACCAGGGTCGGAGATAGAGGGTGTTCCTGCATCTGAAATCAGGGCAAAAGTTTTTCCTTCCTTTATTTTTTTTATGATGCTGTGTACGGTCTGATGCTCATTGAAAACGTGATAACTTTGCAAAGGCTTCTGAATCTCCAAGTGTTTGAGCAGTACCCCAGAGGTACGGGTGTCTTCAGCAATAATGATGTCCACCATTTTTAACACCTTAATAGCACGCAAGGTAATGTCTTCCAAGTTGCCTATGGGAGTAGGAACGATGTAAAGTTGGCTATTTTTTTGTTCTTTGTCCATTAGAAATGACGGGTGCAAAACGAAAAGGCAAATTTGCGTTAAAACTTTGATTTTTAAAATTATTTAGGATTCATTTTGTATCTTTGCTTAGAATAGAAGTGCATCAGGGCAAATCAAAATACAAACCATGATAGAAATAAAAACCGACCCTATCACCAACGAAATTATTTATCCTACTTCTGATGGGAAACGTATGGCAGACAATACCAAACAGTATCGCTACCTTACTACTATCCAAGGTGGCTTAGATGCTTTATTCGCTGAGAGAGAAGATGTTTTTGTAGCAGGCGACCTCCTTTGGTATCCTGAAGAGGGGAAACCTAACATTGTTACCGCTCCTGATGTCATGGTAGTTTTTGGCAGACCCAAAGGCGACAGAGGCTCTTACCTCCAATGGAAAGAAGATAATATTCCTCCGCAGGTAGTTTTTGAAATTCTTTCACCAAGCAATACGCCTTCGGAGATGAACAAAAAATTGGCTTTTTACAATCGTTATGGCGTAAAAGAATACTACATTTACGACCCTGACCATGGAGATTTTTACGGCTTCTTAAGAAACGGTAGCGGCTTGGGCATCATAGAGGAAAATATGCAAGGCTTTAAAAGCCCTCTCTTAGGTATTACTTTTGAGTTGGAAGGCAAGGAGTTAAAGGTGTATCACCCTGACGGCAAGCCCTTTCTTTCTTTTATTGAAAATATCCAACAATTCATGAACGAATACCAACTAAGGCGAGAGGAGGAGAAAAAAAGGATAGAAGAAGAAAAAAAAAGAATAGAAGCAGAAAAAGAAATAGAACGCTTGCAAGCACTACTCAAAAACTCAGGAATAAAATTTTAAAAACTGACAAATTTGCATGAAACTAAACACCTCTTGGGCTAAATTATTTTTTAGCTTTCTTTTTTTTGGGGGAATGGCATCTTCCTGCCAATTTTATCATGATACTACGGCTCATTACAACGCTCACTTCTTGGCAGATGAACGCATGAAAGAAGTGGAGGAGAAGATATTTAATGCTTACCAAGACAATTATAATGAAATTTTGCAGGTGCTTCCACCTTTGGACACTAATGCCACTGCCGCCTACAAAGCAGACTTTGACTATTGCATTAAAACAGCTTCTATCCCTATCCAATTTCACTCCCAAAGCAAGTGGACTGATGACTGCTATATCATTGTGGGTAAGGCAAGAATGTACCAAGGTGATTTTGCTAATGCCTTGACTACTTTTAAGTACGTCAATACTGAAAGCGATGATGACAATGCTCGCCATCAAGCACTGATTCTGCTTATGCGCATTTTCATAGCCAATAATGACAAGAAAAGTGTGTTATTTACAGCTAATTACTTGGCAAAAGAGGAAAAAGTAAGCGATGAGAACGCAAGAGATTTTTATACCATGATGGCACACTACTATCGCCAGCAAAACAACTTGCCCAAAACCGTAGAATACATAGAAAAAGCCCTGCCCTACGTAAATAATCGTCGCATGAAAACCAAGTTTTATTTTATTGCGGCACAAATCCAACAGCAGTTAGGCAACGATGCTAAGGCTTATGAATATTACAACGAAGTACTAAAACGCAACCCACCTTATGAAATGACTTTCAATGCCCAAATTAACTCCTCGCGCGCCTTATCTATGGACAATGCCGATGCAGTAGCCAAAGGAGAAAAATACCTGAAAAATCTATTGACTGATGAAAAAAATAAGGAATATTTAGACAAGGTCTATTATGAATTGGGCAGTTTTGAAGCAAGACGCAACAATGCTCAAAGAGCCATAGAATATTTGAAAGAATCCCTCATTGCCAATTCAGGCAATAGCGGGCAAAAAATAGCCAGCTACCTCAAATTAGGGCAAGTGTATTACGAGTTAAAAAAAGACTATCCCAAATCGGTCAATTACTACGACAGTGCTTTTAGCTTGATGAGTGAAAACTCCTCTAACTATCAGAAAGTCAAACGACAATTAGAGGTATTGAGGTCTTTTGCAGAATATTACACGATGGTAAGTGAAGCAGATAGGTTGTTAAAACTCTCCGCTATGAGCGAAAGTGACAGAGAGGCTTTCATAGAAAAAGAGATGCAAGCAGAAAGAGAGGCGTTAGAGCAGGAACGTCTTTTCTATCTAAGTAGTAAAAAAAGAATAGCCAACAAACAAGCTACTTCTAACCTTACTCCTTCGCTGATTGCCAACAATCCGAATGAAAAAAAATGGTATTTCTACAATCCTGTGGCTAAGGAAACAGGTGAACTCAACTTTTTCAGAGTTTGGGGCAACCGTCCTTTGGAAGACCACTGGAGGCGTTCTCAAAAAACCTCAATTTCCGTTCCTACAAATAATCAGACTGATAATACCCTCGTACAGAATTTAAATACAAATAGACCTGACAATCAAGTAGATAATAGTACAGAAAAAATTAATGGAGTAGAAATAAAAAGTAAAAAAGAGCGATTAGCCAAAATTCCTACTACCTCAGAAGCAATTATTAAAACCAAAGAAGACTTACAAAAAGGGCTCTTGGAATTGGGCAAAATGTACTATTTACTCAAGGAAAACGAAAAAGCCCAAGAAACATTAATGCGTTTTGTCAAAGAATTTCCCAACAATCCGCTTGCGCCAGAAGCAGTTTTTACGCTCATTCGCATTTGCAAAGATACCAAAGATTGTGATGTAAGCCAATACGAGAAGATGCTCAAAGAAAACTATGCAAGTTCTTCTTATGCGAAATCCTTAGACAATAAAAACTTCTTCAGAGAGGTCAAAGCCCAAGATTCGGTAGTAAATCGCTTGTACGAGGAAGCCTATGCACTTTACCAAACAGAGCAATACACACAGGCGTTCAATGCACTTAAAAATATAGAAAAAAATTACCCTGAAAGCCACCTTGCGGATAAAATTAAGTTGCTTTCAGCTATGCTTATGGTGAAAACTTCTGATGATTTGGAAGAAGTAGAGCAGATGTTAGGACAATTTTTATCAGAAAATAAAAATAGTGAATTAGTCCCTTTGGCTCAGTCGCTTTTAGACAATATCAAGAAAAAGCGAGGAGGAGAGTAACCAAACTAAACACATCAAAATCAAATGATTGGAATTATTATGGGGAGCAAGTCTGACTTACCGATTATGTCAGAGGCTGCCAAAGTCTTAGAAGAATTAGGCGTTCAGTTCGAACTTACAGTAGTTTCTGCCCATCGCACCCCTCATAGAATGATAGAATATGCTGAAAATGCAAGACCAAGAGGCATCAAAGTCATCATAGCAGGTGCAGGCGGAGCGGCACACCTACCGGGTATGGTGGCATCTATCACTACTCTACCTGTCATAGGTGTACCTATCAAATCTTCAAACTCCATAGATGGTTGGGATTCTGTACTTTCTATTTTACAAATGCCCGCAGGCGTGCCTGTAGCTACTGTTGCTCTGAATGGAGGCCGCAATGCAGGTATATTAGCGGCACAGATTCTCGGCACTTTCGATACGACTGTTGCTCAAAAGCTTCAAAAATTCAAAGAAATACTTAGAGACAAGGTATTGGAATCGGTGCAAGAAATAGAGGAAAACGGCTGGCAGGGAGAAAAAATAGGATTTTGATATTTTTATTTAAAGGTTCTTACAGAAGATTCTCTTACTACCAGTGTGGTATCTAAAACACTCACCTGCTTAGGTACAATATCTTCTTTGGCTTCTATTTGTTGTAACAGGAGGCGTACACTCTCCCTGCCTATTTGGTCTATAGGCTGGCTAATGCTACTCAAGGAAGGGGTTAAAAACTCGCAAACAGGCTCATTATTAAAACTTACTATAGCTACATCTTGCGGAATCTGGTATCCTTTGCTTCTTAAAGCAAAAATAGTAGCAAAGGCAACTCTGTCGCTTACCGCAAAAATACCATTAGGAGGAGGGGCAAGTTGCATCATGGCTAAAGTCTGAGCAATGGCATTTTCTTTGGTATAGTCACAGTGAAATACATAACGACTATCAAACTCTAATCCATGTTTTTCTAATGCTGCCCTATAACCAGACAAACGTTGATTGCTAATGAGCAAGTGGGGGGGACCTGCCAAGAAACCAATTTTAGTACAGTGGTTTTCAATCAAATGTTCCGTAGCTTTAAAAGCAGCGGAATGGTTATCCACAATTACCTTAGAGGCATCTAAATCATTCATGTATCGGTCAAAAAGCACTAAGGGAACGTTTTTTTGCAATAAGCGATGGATATGCTCGCAATTATCGGTATCTCTTGAAAGAGAAATCAGCAAACCCTCGACCTGCCCACGCATCAGGTTCTGAATATTAGTAACTTCTTTGGCATGGGACTCATTGGTCTGGCAAACCAATACGCTATAGCCTGCTTGCATTGCTGCCTCCTCTATGCTATTGAGTACAGCAGAAAAAAAATAATAACTTAGATTAGGAACAATAACTCCGATAGTCTTAGTAGAACTTTTGGCTAAGTTTTTAGCTAATTGATTAGGCTGATAATCAAGTTCCTCTGCCAATTTTAGAATGGCTTTTTTAGTATCAGGGTGTATCTCAGGCATATCCCTCAATGCTCTGGATACTGTAGAAACAGAGATGTTCAGCCTTTTGGCAATGTCTTTAATAGTTACTTGACCTGTTCTCATCGTTTATCTACTTCTCATAAAAATCCATAATTGTTTGTAATGCTCCTCATAAATAAGGTAAATTTTACAAATAATAGCGTTACTTAATTTTTTTCTTCTTTGCCATGTGCTACACCTTGCCATTTTTACAAATATACAAAAAAATTTAAGAATAGCAATGATAAAATCATTTCTAAAAAAATAGAACTTTTCCAAGAATTTATCTCTTAAAATCTAAAAACTTTCATCTATTCTTCCTACTCTCTTTTTAATGTAAAAAATCACAAAATCTAAGAAAAATCATACAAAGAACTAAAATACAAGCGGTTGCGGAAACGCTTGCATAAAAAAATTGCAAAAATTTTACCTTTATTATTTGCCTATTTCCTATCAACTCCTAACTTAAAAGAAAGTATCACAAAGCAGGTTTTGGTGAGAAGAAATCTTTAGACAAGTAAAAATTGTACTTTTTTAATAAATGACGGATTTGAAACTATTTGACTTAACAGGAAAAACTGCCTTGGTAACGGGGTGCAAGCGAGGAATCGGAAAAGCTATGGCGATTGCTTTGGCTGAGGCTGGGGCAGACATCATAGGAGTTTCTGCCTCTTTAGAGCTAAACGGAAGTGAAGTAGAAAAGGAAGTTACCAATTTAGGTCGCAAATTCAGTGCTTACCAAGCTGATTTTAGTGATAGGGTAGCACTTTACGGTTTTATCAAACAAGTACAAAATGATTTTTCCCAAATAGATATTTTAGTAAACAATGCAGGAACGATTTTAAGAAAACCCGCAGCTGAACACCCTGACGAATATTGGGATAACGTATTGGGAATCAATTTAGATGCACCTTTTATTTTGAGTAGAGAAATAGGGAAGCAGATGATAGCACAAGGAAAAGGCAAAATCATTTTTACGGCTTCTTTGCTTTCTTTCCAAGGGGGAATCAATGTGCCAAGCTATGCAGCAAGCAAAGGAGCCGTAAGCAGCCTAATTAAGGCTTTAGCAAATGAATGGGCAAGTAAAGGCATTAATGTCAATGGGATAGCCCCAGGATATATCGCTACGGACAATACCGAAGCCCTAAGAAATGACCCTGAACGCAGTCAGGCAATTTTGAGCAGGATTCCTGCGGGCAGATGGGGACAGGCTGAAGACTTAAAAGGAGCAACTGTTTTCTTAGCTTCTGTGGCTTCGGATTATGTAAACGGAACTATCCTGACAGTAGATGGCGGCTGGATGGGGAGATAAAAATATTAAAATACAATTTGAAAATGTTTGAATATAGTTTGAGGTGGTTTGCAATTGTTGGTTGTTAGTTGTTTCAGATTTTCAAATTTCAGATTAATTAATTTTGTAACCTCCTTATTATCAACACTAATTCACAAAGATACTTATTTTATATATATTGAAACAAATGTATTTTCAACACTTAAAAGATAATTATTCACTTTTTCATGTGTTATCACATGAAAAACAGACAAAAGGCAATATAGAAAATGGAAATTAGGCATCAGCACAGTCCACAAGAAGTGGCAAAGATGGATTCAAAAGCCCTCAGAGCAAGTTTTCTGATGGAAAATGTTTTTGAGGAAGACCAAATAAAGTTAGTGTATTCTCATTACGATAGAGTAATTATTGGTGGGGTCATGCCTCGAAAATCTCTTGTCGAGCTTCCTAATTATGACAGTTTAAAAGCTAACTATTTCTTGGAAAGGAGAGAGTTGGGCATCATCAATGTAGGCGGGAAAGGGAAAGTAATCGTAGATGAAGTAGCTTATGAAATGGATAAGTTGGATTGCTTGTATGTAGGCAAAGGAGCAAAAAACATAAATTTTGCCAATGTAGCCAATCCCTTGTTTTTCCTTATGTCAAGTCCTGCTCATCAAACTTATCCTACTTGTTTGATGCGACAAACCGAAGCAAGTCCTGCACAAATGGGTGCAGTAGAAACGGCTAACCAAAGAACTATTTATAAGTATATTCACTTAGACGGTATTCAAAGTTGTCAGTTGGTCATGGGACTTACCTTGCTCAAAACGGGTAATGTTTGGAATACGATGTCCCCACATACACACGATAGGCGTATGGAAGCCTATTTTTATTTTGATATTCCTGAAAATCAAGGTGTTTTGCATCTTATGGGAGAGCCACAAGAGACCCGACATTTATGGGTAAACAACCATCAAGCAATTATTTCGCCGCCTTGGTCTATTCACTCAGGTTGCGGAACCTCGAGCTATGGATTCATTTGGGGAATGGCAGGTGAGAACCAATCATTTGCAGATATGGATTTTGTATCGGTAACTCACTTGAAGTGAGGTAAGCACAAAAACATAGTATGTTTTGTCATTATTAGTAAAGAATCTTTTGAAAACAATAAAAGTAGATGTGAAAAATGAAAAAACAACTTTTACTTATCGTATTATTCCTACTGGGAATAAATGCCTTTGCACAAACCCAAAAAACTCGTCAAATCACAGGGAAAGTAGTTGAGGCGGAAACATCGCTTCCTATTCCTGGGGTGTCTATCGTCATTAAAGGTACAAATATAGGTACTACTACGGATACTGATGGCAAATATTCCATCAATATTCCCGATGCAAGCGAACAGGAATTGGTTTTTAGCTTTATTGGCTATGCTACACAATCTATTGCTATAGGTAGTCAATCTGAAATCAATGTCCGCCTCCAGTCAGATGTTACCCAACTTAATGAAGTAGTCATCATTGGCTATGGGCAAATCAAGAAAAGAGATGTTACAGGGGCAATCGTTTCTATGAAAACAGAAGACTTGACCAAAATCCCTACGACCAACGTCATGGAATCTTTGCAAGGCAGAGTAGCGGGGGTGGATATTACACGTAACAGCGGTCAGGCAGGAGCAGGCATCAGCGTTACGGTAAGAGGGAATCGCTCCATTACTGCAAGCAACAATCCGCTTTACATAGTAGATGGTATCCAATACAGTACTATCCAAGACTTGAACCCCAATGACATAGAATCTATGGAAATCTTAAAAGATGCTTCTACCACAGCGATTTATGGTTCAAGAGGGGCAAATGGGGTAGTCATTATCACCACAAAGAAAGGAGCATCTGACAGGGTAACAGTGTCTTTGAACTCATACATCGGGGTTTCGCAAATAGAATATCCAAGAATGAAAAATGCCCAAGAATACGTAGCGATGAAAAGAGAGGCAAATAGGGCGGCGGGTAGGTGGGCAAGCGAGGCAGATGACCCTAAGATTTTTTCAGAGTTTGAACGCCAGCAAATACAAACCAATGCCAATACCGATTGGATAAATCAATTCCTTAAAAATGGTGTGCAGCAAGACTACCAAGTAGGTGTCAGAGGAGGAAACGCAAAAACCAGATATTATGCCTCTCTAAACTACTTTCGCGAAGACGGAGTTTTCAAGATGGATAACCTTTCTCGCTACAATGGTCGTGTGAATTTAGATTTTTCTGTTACTGAAAAAATCAAATTGGGTACGCAAATGCAACTCACACATTACAACCAAAATATACGTCGCGACCCTCTCAACAATGCCGCAAAGCTAAATCCACTTTTGTTGCCTTATGACAGCGAGGGCAAGGTCATATTCCAACCTGACGGACGAACAGTCAATCCGCTGGTGGACGAGCAACCTAATAACTACATGAACAATATACGTACTACTCGCATTTTCTCCTCTGTGTATTTAGATGCCCAACTTACCTCTGATTTGAATTTTAGGTCTAACTTCGGGGCAACTTTTGACTACAGACGCACAGGGATTTTCAGAGGTTCAGAAACTGTAGATAGGGTTGGTTCTGTTTCTCAGGCAGTTTATAATACTTCGCAAGACATTCGCCTCACTTGGGAAAATATCTTGACTTACCAAAAGAAATTTGGAGAGCATGACATCACCGCTACGGGCATCACTACGCTTTTGACCAACAGAGAGGAAGCTCAATCTGCCACAGGTGCAAATCAATTGCTTAATTCTCAGCTTTTTTATGCCATTGGCAATGCGACTGAGCAAGTTTCTATTGCAAGTGCTTACGCTGGGAGTAACCTTGTTTCTTTTACAGGTAGGGTACAGTATAGCTTGAAAGGCAAGTACATTCTCTCTTTCACGGGCAGGAGCGATGGTTCATCTAAACTGGTAGATAAAAACAAGTGGGCGTTCTTCCCTTCGATAGCGGGTGCTTGGCATATCATAGACGAGCCTTTTATGAAAAATCAAAACGTATTCAGTGAGTTGAAGGTGAGAGGTAGTTATGGGATTGCGGGGAACGATGCAGTTGCTCCTTATTCTTCTCAAAGTTTGCTTAGAAGGATTCCTTTTTCCTTTGGAGAGACCCCAGCCACAGGCAATCGCTTCGACCTTCGCATAGGCAACGAGGAGTTGCGTTGGGAACTTTCTACTACTTATAATGGAGGTTTTGACTTTGGTCTGTTCAGAAATAGATTGACAGGCTCTATTGATGTGTACGATACCAGAACCAAAGATTTACTCCTCAATAGAACTCTCCCACCTACTTCTGGAGCAGGTATCATCACTGAAAATATAGGAAAAACAAGAAACAGGGGAGTAGAATTGAGCCTGAACGCAAGAGCCATAGACAAAAACGGCTTTCAGTGGAATGTAGGCGTAAATTGGTTTAGGAATAGAGAAGAAATTGTAGAGTTAGCCACAGGAGCCAATGACTTAGTGAATGGCTGGTTTGTGGGCTATCCTACAGTTGCTTATTATGACTACGAAAAATTAGGAATTTGGCAAACCTCAGAAGCTGACCAAGCCGCCAAGTTTAACCAAAAACCGGGGGACATCAAGGTAAAAGACCAAAATAACGATGGAAAAATAGACCCAACCAATGACCGTATTGTCTTAGGTTCGCCGCGTCCCTCTTGGAGTGCTAACCTCAATAACGATATTCGCTACAAAGGTTTTGATTTCTCCATACAGGTTTTTGCTCGTATAGGTCAAATGATGTCTTATGCTTACAATACTATCCATGACCCACAAGGCATCGAGAATGGGTCTTTCCAAAACTATTGGACTCCTGAAAATCCAAGCAATGACTACCCAAGACCAGACGCAAGCAAGTCCCAAAGTGCAACCTTGTATTTTAGCACTTTGCAGTATGTAGATGCTTCTTTTATTAAGCTCAGAGGCTTGACTTTAGGTTACAGCCTGCCAAGTGAAATGGTAGGTAAAATAGGCGTTTCAAGAGCAAGAATCTATGTTACAGGAAGAAACGTACTAACGTTTGCTAAAACACCTAACTACGACCCTGAAAGAGGTGGTTCTATGAGCAATCCTATCCCTCGCTTGTGGGTAGCAGGTGTTAATATTGATTTTTAAGGAGTCCGACTTTCTAAGTCGAGTAAAAACTAAATGTACGGGTTAGAAACTCGTACTCCTATATAAAATTTTTTTCACGAATTAATTTTGATAAAGATATGAAAATAAGTTTTTTAAAATTAATCCTTGCTTTGGTAGTAAGTTTGGGCTTATTTACCGCTTGCAAAAAACAATTAGAGGAATATAATCCCACAGGTTTAACGGCAGATGCCGTATTTTCTACACCTGCGGGTTTCGAGACCTTAGTCAATGCCGCTTATGCCTATACTCGCTTTTGGTATGGCAAAGAAGAAGGCTATGGACTCACCGAGATGGGAACTGACTTATGGATTAATGGTTCGGACAACAGACAGCCTGAAATGCTCAATTATTTGAACTTGCAGTCCAACCAAGCCTTTGTCGACACCCTTTGGAGAAAAACTTACCAAGCTATCAATGTATGCAATGCGGGTATCTCTCGCATCGACAAGGCAGGTTTTAATGAAACCCTAAGAAGAACCAGAGAAGGCGAATTACGTTTTTTAAGAGCTTTTTATTATTGGCACATCGTAGAAATGTGGGGAGGGGTACATTTTACCTTAGAAGAATCTAAAAAACCCCAAACAACTGCTAACAGAACTCCTGTAGAAACCTTTTACAAACAAATTATTGACGATTTGACCTTTGCAGTAAATAACCTGCCTGTAACTACAACTAACTATGGCAGAGCCACTAAACCTGCAGCAGAGGCATTTTTAGCACGAATATATCTCACCAGAGGCAATAATGCAGAGGCTTCGGCTCTGGCACAGAAAGTAATTAGTAGCTACGGTTTCCGCTTGCTTCCTAACTATGCAGACTTGTGGAGAATGAATAATTTAGTAAACAGCGAAGTGATTTGGGCAGTAAATTATTCTTCTAACTTGCTACTTAATGACCGTAGAGATAATATCTTATTTCCTGATGGGCATCCCAGAGGTGGACACAACGGACATTTGATGTTTGGCATGCGCTACGATGTTTCTACCCCTGGCATGGTCAGAGACATTGCCAATGGTCGTCCTTTTGTGCGCTATATGCCTACTTTGTTCTTGTTGGATTTATTTAATGATGAAATAGACTCTCGCTACGATGCTTCTTTTAAAACGGTTTGGTTCGCTAATGTGAATGCACCGACGGCAGGAATAGCCATTGGTGATACCGCTATCGTTGCCACCAAAAAAGTCATTCCTCCAGCAATCAAAGCTACCCGAAAATATAGGATTTACGACAGAGAAGTGATTTACAATCCTCTTACAGGAGCATCAAGGGACAACCAACACTTCCCTCCTTTGCGTAAATTTGATGACCCAACTCGTGCCACAGTAGCAGAGGAACAGAGTGCCAGAGATGCCTTCATCTTCCGCTTGGCAGAGATGTATTTGATTGCGGCTGAGGCAGAAATGAACTTAGGTAATACCTCCAAAGCAGCAGAGTTCATCAATGTTGTTAGAACCAGAGCCACTAAAGCAGGCAGACAAAATGAGATGCAGGTAACTGCGAGCCAAATCAATATTGATTTTATCTTAGACGAGAGAGCAAGAGAGTTGGCTGGCGAGCAGCTGCGTTGGTTTGACTTGAAACGCACAGGAAAACTGGTCGAGAGGGTGAGAAAATACAACCCTGAAGGCGCACCTAACGTGCAAAACTTTCACAACTTACGTCCTATTCCGCAAACGCAATTAGATGCAATTTTAAATAAAACTGAATTTACGCAAAACAGTGGATATAATTAATCTATTCTCTCAACCCAACTTTCAACCAGTTTTATGATTGTTCTCATTTCATACTTACCGTGCTGGCAGTTTCATAAACTGTCAGAGGTGGTTAAAAAATTTACCGCACCGTCAGACCGAAGGTTTGTACGGGGTCGTTTAAACGGTGCAGACCTTCGGTCTGACGGTAATAATTTTCTGTATTTTAAGTCCCATAGGGACGACAGCTTTGTAGCAATCTAAGTAAACAATAACGAAGTCCCGTTAGAGACGACTTTGTAAAATTTAATGCTATTTTCTAATACAAAGCGGTCATGCCTACGGCATTTAATAGATTGATTTTGAGAAACCAATGTGTTAGTTTAAGGAACTCACACCACATTAAAAGTCAATTTTTCATCTGTTATCACATGAAAAACAGAGTTAAACTGTAAAGCTATTTTGAATGAAAAACACCTTACTTATATTACTCATTCTTGTTTTTTGTGCGTCAAAAAACAAAGAAACCGAAGTTCGCCTTTTCCTCATTGGCGATTCTACTATGGCAAACAAACTGCCCCAAGATGCACCAGAAACAGGTTGGGGACAGGTTTTTCCACACTATTTTGATGAAAAAGTAGCGATTCAAAACTATGCGGTCAATGGCAGAAGCTCCAAAAGTTTCCGCACTTTGGGACATTGGGAAAAGGTAGTCAATCAGTTGGAAAAAGACGATTGGGTTTTTATCCAATTTGGGCATAATGACTCCAAAAAAGACGACACCACTCGTTATGCAGATGCTCGCACCGATTACAAACAAAACCTCATTCGCTATGTGCAAGAGATTCAGGCAAAAGGTGCAAAGGCTCTACTTATTACGCCCGTGATGCGAAGAAAATTTGACGAAAAAGGACAATTTGTCGACCAACACGGACAGTATCCCAATGTAGTCAAAGAAGTGGCAAAGCAGTTCAATATTCCTGTGTTGGATTTGCACAAAAAAAGCCAAAAAGTGATAGAACAGCATGGTGTAGAGGGGTCTAAAAAAATTTTTATGAACTTTGCAGGAGGAATTTATCCCAAATTTCCTGAAAATAAAGAAGATAACACGCATTTTTCGCCTTATGGTGCAAAACTGATGGCAAGTTTGGTAGCCGAAGGAATTGCAGAATTAAAATTAGACTTTGCCAAAAACTTAAAGAAAACCGCTTTTGCAGGAAAATATGAATATGAACTGCCTAAAATCTATGTGTCTGATTTTAAAAAAGATACATTTAATATTGTCAAGTTTGGTGCAAAACCTGATGGCATGACCTTGAATACCAAAGCAATTCAAAACACCATTGACGAATGTGCGAAAAATGGAGGCGGTACGGTATTGATTCCTGCGGGTTTATGGCTGACAGGAGCAGTTTCTTTCAAAAGCAATATCAACTTGCATCTACAAAAGGGCGCAATCCTACAATTCAGCGACAATTTTGACGATTTTCCTTTACTGCAAACCAACTGGGAAGGATTAGAGGCTATTCGTTGCCATTCACCTATTTATGGGATTAATTTAGAAAATATTGCGATTACAGGACAGGGAATTATTGACGGTGCAGGTGATGCTTGGCGACCCGTTAAAAAATCCAAATTGAGCGAACCCCAATGGAAAAAACTTTTGGCTTCGGGAGGCGTGTTGAACGAAAACAAAGACACTTGGTATCCTTCGGAAAAATCTTTCAAAGGCTCAAAAGCAAACAAACCTGGGGTGATGAGCGCAGGCTATACTATGCAAAACACAAACGAAATCAAAGACTTTTTGCGTCCTAATATGTTGAATTTTACTAAGTGCAAAAATATTCTCTTAGAGGGAGTTACCTTCCAAAATTCTCCTGCATGGTGTTTGCACCTACTTATGAGCGAGCATATTACCTTGCGTAATATTACTGTTAGAAATCCTTGGTATGCCCAAAATGGTGATGGTGTTGATTTGGAATCCTGCCAATATTTTAGCGTAGAAAATTGTATTTTTGACGTAGGAGATGACGGAATTTGTATCAAATCGGGTAGAGACGAAGAAGGACGCAAAAGGGCAATACCAACTGCTTATGGAATTATAAAAAATAACACCGTTTATCATGGGCATGGAGGCTTCGTAATCGGTAGCGAAATGTCAGGTGGTGTGCATAACTTATTCGTTTCCAACTGTAATTTCTTAGGAACTGATGTTGGGCTTCGTTTCAAAACTGCACGAGGACGAGGCGGAATCGTGGAAAAAATTTACATTGCCGATATAAATATGACTGATATTCGTGGCGAGGCGATTCTATTTGATATGTATTACATGGGCAAAGACCCTGTGGCGTTATTTGGCGACCAAGCTGAAACACCAAGCATGGAATTTCAGCCTTTGAATGAAGGAACTCCTCAATTCAGAGATTTTTACATTCAAAATGTAGTCTGTCGTGGGGCAGAAAAGGGAATTTTTGTGCGTGGCTTGCCCGAAATGAATGTGAAAAATATTTTAATAGAAAATTCTGTATTGAAAGCAAAACAAGGTTTTGTGTGTTTGGAAGGGGAAAACATTACCCTTAAAAACGTAAGCCTTTTCCCCGAAGAAAATACTATTATGCAGATGCAAGACAGCAAAAATATTACCTTAGACAACATTACTTACAGGGAAAATGCAGATTTGCTCCTGAAAATCAATGGAGAACGCTCAAAGAACATTCGCTTGCTCAATACCGATTCCAGCAAGGCAAAAAAGGAAATCGACTTGGGTAGTAAAGTAAGTAAATCGGTTTTTGTAAAAAATTAAGGAGTCCGACTTTCCAAGTTGGACAGTAGAGTTGGACAATACAAATACGAGTTAGAAACTCGTACTCCAAATCATTTTATGAAATTTAAACCATGAAAAAGCACATTCTCATTTTTATATTTTTCTTCGTTTTGTTTGGGGCTATTTCCAAACCCAATGCACTTTTTGCCCAAGAAAAGGCATGGTCAGTTCGCATGGCTGATGCCTTTATGACTTGGCACAAGGACTCCATTTTGATTGGGGAAAGGAAAACTACTCGCTGGGATTACGAGCAGGGTTTGATGCTCGAAGCCCTGAAAAGAGTTTGGATTCGCACAGGGGAAAGAAAATATTATAGCTACATTATCAATGACTTAGACCTTTTTGTGCGTGAAGATGGCACGATTCGCACCTACGAGTTGGACAATTTTAACATTGACAACATCACTACGGGCAGGGCATTGCTTTTTGCTTACCAAGAAACAGGCAAGGAAAAGTACAAAAAAGCGGCTTACCTCATTCGCAAGCAGTTAGCTGAACACCCCCGCACTAAGGAAAATGGTTTTTGGCACAAAAAGATTTATCCTAACCAAATGTGGTTAGATGGCTTGTATATGGCGCAACCGTTTTACACCGAATTTAGTGTAACTTTTGACGAGCCTCAAAATTTTGATGACATTGCCAAACAGTTTGAACTCATTGAAAGTCATTTGATTGATAAAAAAACAGGCTTGCTTTATCATGGATACGATGAGAGTAAACAACAAAAATGGGCAAACCCACAAACAGGTACTTCTCCTAACTTTTGGGGTAGAGCGATGGGCTGGTACGCCATGGCTTTGGTAGATGTCTTGGACAATTTTCCACAAAATCACCCTAAGTATAAAAATTTAATCCAATACCTCAATCGCTTAATTAGTGCTTTGGTGAGGTATCAGGATAAAGAAAGTGGTTGTTGGTATCAAATTACGGATAAAGGTGGTGAAAAAGGCAATTATTTAGAAGCCTCTGCAACGTGTATGTACGTATATGCTATTGCGAAAGGAGTGAGAATGGGTTACTTACCCGCAAACATGAGCCAAGTAGTAAAAAAAGGATATGAAGGCATTTTGAAAAACTTTATAGAAATAGATGAAAATGGCTTTCCTCATTTGAATAAAACTGTAAGCGTGGGTGGTTTAGGAGGCAATCCGTACAGGGATGGTAGTTACGAATACTACCTCAGCGAGCCTATCCGCAAAGACGATTTGAAAGGCATAGGACCCTTCATCAAGGCAAGTATAGAAATGGAAATTGCAGAGGAACAGGTAGTTGGCAAGGGGAAAAAAGTGGTATTAGATTATTTTTTTAATAACGAATATAGAAAAAACAAAGAAGGAAAAACAGAACGCTACCACTACGTTTGGGAGGACAAAACCAACTCAGGTTTTTGGCATTGGGGAGAAATTTTTAGGAATTATGGGGCAGAGGTTTCCTCTCTAAGTGTAGCACCAACTGCCGCCAATTTGAAAAAAACAGACATTTACATCATAGTCGACCCTGATACCAAAAAGGAAACAGAAAAACCAAATTTCATTGAAAGTCACCATATTAAAACCATAGGAACTTGGGTACAAGGAGGAGGAATTTTGGTAGTTATGGCAAATGATACAGGAAATGTGGAACTAAGAAATTTTAACCGCTTGGTAGAAGTGTTTGGATTGCGATTCATAGAAAAGAATAGGAATATGGTAAAAAATAATCAGTTTGAGCAAGGGAAAATTGAAGTTACGGAAAGTAATCCAATTTTTAAAACAGGAAAGACCTTGTATCTCAAAGAGATAGTAACCTTAGAAGTCAGAGAACCTGCTTACGCAGTGGTGAAGGACAATGGCGACATCATCATGGCGGTATCGGACTATGGAAAAGGGAAAGTTTTTGCAGTAGTCGACCCTTGGTTGTATAACGAATACGTGAATGGGAAAAAATTGCCTGCAGAATATAAAAACTTTGAGGCAATGAAAGAACTGACAGTGTGGCTTTTACAGCAGAAGAAATAATAATTCGCACCGTGATTCGTGTGATAACACACGAATCACTAAAAACATAAAACCATTGAAAACCAAAATATTTATATTATTTCTTCTTTTATTGTTTACTTTTTTTGGACAAACCCTTGCTCAAAACAAGGGAGAGATTGTTGTTGCCAAAGACGGTTCAGGGAATTTTAAAAGTATCCAAGAAGCAGTTAATTCTTTGCCACAAACGGCAGATAAACAGAGAGTTATTTTTATCAAAAAAGGAATTTACCAAGAAAAGGTTTTCATAGAAAAAGAAAAAGTTACTTTAAAAGGGGAAAAGGAAAATGAGGTAAAAATCATTATTTCAGAAGCAAGGGATATTTGGCGTTGCGAACACCCTGACGACTGGGGAGCGGCGGTTTTGAATTTGAAAGCCAACGACATTACGCTTGAAAATCTGACAGTTATCAATGAATATGGCTTTTCAGCCAAAGGAGATTCTTTGGTAAAATGTAGCAATGATACGACCAAACAAAAAGTCATTAAAACAGACGGACATCAGTTTGCTTTGCGAGCTATGCCCCCTACGACTCGCTTGATAGTAAAAAATTGTACTTTTCGGTCATTAGGCGGTGATACGGTCAGCCCTTGGGATACCGCCAATGGAATGTACTATTTTAAAGACTGTACCATGGAAGGTGGCGTAGATTTCTACTGTCCAAGAGGTTGGGCGTATGCGGAGAATTGCAAATTTATTTGTCATAACAAAAATGCGGCGATTTGGCATGATGGTTCACAATCTCAGGCGTGCAAAACCGTACTTAAAAATTGTACTTTTGAGGGAGATGACGGATTTAAGTTAGGAAGGTATCACAGAGAAGCCCAATTTTACCTGCTCAATTGCACTTTTGCAGAAAATATGGCAGATGCGGCGATTTATTGGGTTACGACTGCCCCCAGCCCTGTTTCATGGGGAGAAAGAGTTTATTATTACAACTGCCACAGGAAGGGAGGTGATTTTAGCTGGCATAAAAATAATTTACAACACATAAACCCTAAGAAAATCAATGCGAGCTGGACTTTTGATGGAAAGTGGAACGTATCAAAATGAGTATGCTATCACTCTTTATAACAGTAGGAACTCTTGCAAAATAGACTCACGATTATTCCACCAATTTCTGCTATACACCTGCTCAAAATCCCAGCCTTTTTTTTGAAATAATCTTGGCAGATAAACATGACTTTCTTTGATGGAAAGTGCTTCGTAGTACAAGTTGTCATCGGTTAAGATAAGTTTTAGCTTAGGCAAAGTTTTTATTGCCAAATCTGCAAAAGGAATTTGCTCAGAAATCTCCAAAGTTTGGCTTGACCTCACTGTTGTTGTTTGTGTACTCACAAATAACTTGATTTTTTCCTTTAAAAACCAATCTAAATTTTGCTTGGGTTTGGTCGGTAAAGTGGGTTTGTACTTGCCCTGTGATACCTCTAAGGCATATTCTAAATATTTTTTCAGCACTTTTGCCCCTTCGTTTGTAAGGTCTTCTACGTTGAGCTGGTGCGGAAAAATGCTACTTACTACTACTATTTTCTCCCTTGCTCTTGTAACTGCTACGTTCATGCGGTTTTCTCCACCTACTAAGTTCAGACTACCAAACTGCATTCGCAACTGACCTCTACTATTGGGAGCATAAGTCGTGGAGAAAATAATGATGTCCCTTTCATCACCTTGCACATTTTCAATGTTTTTGATAAAAAGAGAAGGAGGCAAAGCGATTTTTTCTTCTTCTAATAGGTCTTGAATTAGAAGTTGTTGCTTGTAGTTAAAAGTAATAACCCCAATGTCATTTTTGTCTTTTTCCAAGAATTGTTTAATGATTTTCACCACCTCTTGGGCTTCTATCAAATTGGTATTTTTCTCCCAAAGCCCCTCCACTTTGAGGTAAGTAATGGAGGGTTCACCTTTGATAAATTCATGGTAATCTGGTAATAATTTTAACTTGTTATTGTAAAAATACTGATTAGAAAAATCTATCAAATCCAAAGATTTGCTTCGGTAATGTCCTATAAGCGAGGTAATTGGGAAGTATTGCTTGCCTAAATCTAAGAGAGATTCAGTTTCCAAAGCCACATTATTATCGTCTGAGTCAGGGTCTTCTTCCCAACGGATTTGGTAGAGGTCATTAGGGGCTAACTGCTTATCATCTCCCACTATCACCACTTGCTTTCCCCGATACATGGCAGGGATTCCTTTCTCAGCAAAACACTGAGAAGCCTCATCAAATATAACTAAATCAAAGAGTTGGGCATCCATAGAGAAAATAGCAGAAACGGTTTCGGGTGAGCAAAGCCAGCAAGGAATCAGCTTAAAAATTTCCTCTTTGAAATGAGCAATGAGTTTCCTCAAAGCCCAAACATGGCGTTTCTTGCTGACTTGGTGTTTGAGTTCTCGATACGAAGTTAGGTTTCTCAAACGATTGTATTCCAATTCTTTACAAGCTGATTCATGAACCCTGACCAATAAGATTTGTTCGCTGATTTTTTCTTTTTCTGCAATAGCCTTTTGCAAGTTTTTTTCTATCTGTCCAAATTTTGGAGTACTGACAGATTTGAGGATAGGGTGCTGTTTTTCAATATGTTCTATCCATGCGATGCGCAGACTGTTGTCGAGAATTTTTGATAGCCCCCCCCCCAAGGAGAGGGCTTGTTGGTTTGATTCACTATTTTTAGTATTTTCATCAATAATTTTTTTCAATTTTCCAATTACCTTCAACTGTTGCTCCGTCATTGAGGCTTTTAGCTGGTCAAATTCGCAAAGCAATTCAAAATCTTCTTGTAAAACTGCCACCCATTCTTCTGCCAAATATGGTTTTTCCCATAAAGTAGTAATTTGTTTTTTTGTCAAATATTTTTGCCAATATTTGTATTTTTCAAAGAGGACTAAACAACTTTCTGCAAATTTTTTGATTTCTGTATTAAGCGTTTGCGCGTCGGAAAGCAGTAGATTTTTGATGAAAGATGACATATCAAAAATATTAACATTTTCTGATGGAGTATTTTGATGATTTGGATTTACTTTTAGCGTATCCAAAATCTTTTTTGCTTGTTCATAAAGTTTAATTCCTTTTTTATAATTAGAAAACCACAGTTTAAAATCCTCTTTTTCAAGGCTTTGAGGAATATCTAATACCCAATCGTTGAGCAATACCCTGCTTTCTAATTCTTCCAAAGAGCCGTCTATTGTGCTTTCCCCAGCAATCAGCTCGTTTCTAAGTTCCTCAAAATGAATACGATTATTGATTTTTTGCAGTAATGTGTCTGTTCCCTTGCCTTTGAGTTTTAGTTTGTTCTTTTTTGCTAAGGTTTTTAACAGTTTGTATTCCTTAGAAAAAACATATTTCAATTTTTTGAAAAAAGACGATTGTAGTTGCTGGTATTTTTCTAATTCTTTTTTGTAAAAGCTTAACTCTGAATTAGCTAAATGTATTTCTAAGGTGTTTTTTTTTAGCATTTGACTCATTTTCTTTTCCATTTCATTGAGCCAAGTCAAATTGTTTTTGTCATATTTTAAACAGACTTGGAAAAGCTTGAAAATATTGGGATTTTTTAATTGCTCTATCACTTTGGAAAGGTTTTTCCATTGCTTGCAAAAAATTTCAGCATGATTGGGGGGGGATAATGAAGATACAGATAACGATAGAGGAGTTTGCGCCACTCCTTTCCCCTCCCCAGAGGAGAGAGGGGGAATGCTAATTTCAATTTCTTTGATTACCTGCTTTATTTTCATTAAGTCTTTTCCCTCGAGGTTGGCAAAGGAAAGTCTATTTAGCCACTGATAATCAGGCTTTTCTAATTTTTCTGTATATTTTTCATAGAGGTCTAATTTTTGAATAAAATCATAGTAAGTGTCATCAAATCTAAACCCCTTACCCAAGTCCTCGACTTTAGTCAGGGAAATATGTGGCGCATTTTTATCAGAAGTCAAATACAATTCTTTAACTGAAAGCCCACATTCAGAAGTATCAAAAAGAGCGGTTTTAAACCCCTCTAACTGCCTGATATGCTGTTCTATTTGGCGATTAAGTTGGATAAATTTCTCCTCGTAGTGCAGTGCTTCTAAGCTGATTTTTTGCTCTGCTTTTTCATGTACTTTTTCTATTTGCTGGTTAAGTTGGGTATAAATATTTTTTCTATCGTATTGAAAATCATGTACTAAGGCTGCAAAGTTTTGTACTTGCTTTTCACTAAGTCTTTGATAAACCACGTCTAAGGCAGCTTTTTTTTGGCACACGACCAGAACCGTTTTCCCATTGGCGATGCTGTCAGCGATTAAGTTACAGATTAACTGCGACTTGCCTGTACCGGGAGGACCTTGAACAACAATAGACTGCCCATTTTTAATCGCTTGCAAGGCTTTTTCTTGGGAAGCGTCTAAGGGGTAAGGGTAAACTTGTCCCTGCCCCCCCCCTGCCCCTTCCCTATAGAGGAGGGGATTAAGGGGTGGGGCAGAAAATGGTAAAATCCGAGTTAGAAACTTAGAATCCTCTGGAGTATTTAGCAAAAAATCATAGTCAGGAGCGAGGTAAGAGTCCGCTTGGGGGAAAATGCCCAAGACAGCTTGGGGTTGGAGTTTTAGCTTGCCTGTTTGGTGGAAAAGGTCAAACTCGCTTTTGCTTTGCTTGGTGAAATAGTGCAGAGAATCTGTAAAATTTTCGGTATTAAAATGAACTTCTAAGTTGTTTGTTTCTAAGTATTTGTAAAGTTCTGTTCGGAAGAGTCGGCTGTCTTTGCGGATTTTTGTCCACTGCTCGTCTTCAAAATCTTGGTCTAAAAAGTCTTCGCTGAATTGAATTTTATTGAAAAAGTTATAAGCTAATAGGAAGGTTTTGTTAAAACTCATGCTTTCATTTTCTCGCAGTTTCAGATACCAATGGTTATTTTCCAAAGTGATTTCAACAGGGAAAAAAAGCAAGGGGCAACGGATTAAGGTGTCGTTTAGTAACTTCCCCTCCACAATTGGGTAGCCAACAAAGAGGTTTTTTGCCCCATTTTCCTCTTGAATAAAGCGGTCAGTGCGCTGTATGTTTTTTAAAATAGGGCTGACTTGGTTAGCAAACTTATCCCTACTGTCGACTTGTGGGCAGAGCAGGGTTTTACTCATGCCTTTGATGAGGTTTTCAATAATGGTAAAAGAAGGCTTATTATTCAGAAAATCAAGCTGATGCAAGTCTAAAAAATTTCTTTGGGAAAGGGAAAGTAACAACAAGGATTTGTTGCGGTGGGTGAGGTTGGTTAAGCGTTTTTGGTATGTTTTGAGTATGTCTGCCACGAATTACACGAATTTGCACGAATGAATAGTTTTTAGCCACGAATTACACGAATTGGCTTGCATAGTATTATTTTTCTTTTCAACAAAGTTAAAAAAATAGTGTTAAAACTAAAAATGGAGAAATGAATATCTCCCTACTGAAAAAATTTTCAATAGGGAGAGAGTATGAATTTTAGTCAATATATCTACTTGTAATAGGTTGATAGGAGTCTATGCGTCTGTCGCGCAAGAAGGGCCAATGCGTTCTGTAAAAATCAGCTTGTTCTAAATCAACCTCTTGCACGTGGATTTCCTCTTTGTCATGTGAGGCTTGATAAATGACTTTGCCAAAGGAATTAGCTACAAATGAGCCTCCCCAGAATAGCATTTGTCCTTCTGTCCCTACCCTATTGACAGAAATCACGGGAACACCATTAGCTACGGCATGACTGCGTTGGATGGTCTGCCAAGCATTGTATTGGTCTTGGTTTACCTCTGCTGTTTGATGAATAGACCAGCCAATGGCTGTTGGATAGAATAGCATTTCTGCTCCCATAAGGGTAGTAATTCTTGCCGCTTCGGGATACCACTGGTCCCAGCAAATCAGGATTCCTAACCTGCCAAATTTGGTGTCAAAGACTTTATAGCCCATGTCGCCTGGAGTAAAATAAAATTTTTCATAATACCCTGGGTCATCAGGTATGTGCATTTTGCGGTATTTCCCAAGATAAGTACCGTCGGCATCTAAAACGGCAGTGGTATTGTGATAAATGCCTTGCGCTCTTTTTTCAAAGAGAGAGGCAATAATAACTACTCCTAATTCGTTGGCGAGTGCACTAAATCTTTCTGTAGTTTCACCTGGGATACTTTCTGCAAGTTTAAAATTTTCGTAGTCCTCTACATCGCAGAAGTACAAAGAGGCAAATAATTCTTGGAGGCAGACAATTTGCGCACCTTTGGTGGCGGCTTCTTTGACTTTTTGGATTGCTTTATCTATGTTTGTTGCCTTGTCTTTGACACAAGACATTTGGACTAAACCAACATTTACTTTTTTCATTTTAAATAAGTTAGGTCAATTTACAAATAATACATCCTAAGTGTTTTAAAAACGCCGCAAAGTTAGGCATATAAAAAAGAAAATTGGATTTTAAGATATTAAATATTGAGGAATAAACATTATCTTTGTAAGATTTATTAGCAACTAACTAACAAATGCCTGTATCATGGTTTCCCAACTTAATTTGTCTGAATTTAATATGGACGTAGCAACATTGACAACCGCAAAACTTCCCTCTGCTGCTAACATTATCAATGCTCATAAGGATTTGAAAAATGTAGTAGTGCGTACTCTTCTCCAATTTAATCACAATCTTTCAGAAAAATATCAAGCAGAAATTTGGCTGAAGCGCGAAGACTTGCAAGTAGTAAGGTCGTACAAACTACGCGGGGCTTATAATAAAATTACTGGCTTGAAAAAAGAGGAGTTAGAAAGAGGGGTGGTATGTGCGAGTGCGGGAAATCATGCGCAAGGTTTGGCTTTTTGTTGTAATTTATTGAAAATCAAAGGTACGATTTTTATGCCTAATCCTACACCACAGCAAAAAATCAAGCAAGTAAAGATGTTTGGGAAAAGTTTTGTCAATGTGGTACTGACAGGGGATACCTTTGATGATGCGTATAATGAGGCAATTAAGTTTTGCGAAGCGAATAATAGTGTTTTTGTCCATCCCTTTGATGATGAAAAAGTCATAGAAGGACAAGGTACCGTGGGGGTGGAAATCTTAGAAGATGCCAGAGAGCAAATAGATTACATGTTTATTCCCGTGGGTGGTGGTGGGTTGAGTGCAGGCGTGGGAGCTTATTTTAAGCAACTTAGTCCAGAAACCAAGATTATTGGAGTAGAGCCAGAAGGGGCACCTGCTATGTTGAGAGCCTTAGAATTGGGAGAGGTAATAACCTTAGACAAAATCAATAAGTTTGTGGACGGTGCGGCAGTAAAGAGAGTAGGAAATCGCACTTTTGAGATTTGTAGGCAAATTCTTTCAGGGATTACACTCGTCCCTGAAGGTAAGGTTTGTACTACAATTTTACAACTATACAATGAAGATGCTATCGTAGTAGAACCAGCAGGTGCGCTTTCCATTGCGGCATTGGATTTTCACAAAGAAGAAATCAAGGGGAAAACCGTAGTTTGTATAGTAAGTGGCAGTAACAACGACATTACCAGAATGGAAGAAATCAAAGAGAGGTCTATGCTTTATGAAGGATTAAAGCATTATTTTATTATTAATTTCCCACAACGCTCAGGGGCTTTGAGAGAGTTTTTGAACGATGTATTGGGTCCTAATGATGACATTACTCATTTTGAATATACTAAGAAAAATAATAGAGAAAGAGGTCCCGCTCTGATAGGCATAGAAGTAAATACTAAGGAAGACTATGAAGGATTGCTTGCTCGCATGAACGAGCGTAAGATTGTCTTCCAACATATTAATGAGCGTCCTGACTTGTTTAGCTTGTTGATATAGAGGAGAAAGCAGGGTATGTAAAATAAGATGTTTCCCCATATACTATTTTGAATACCCTGCTTCTAAGATTTTGATGCTTTGTGAGTTTCTTACTCTGAATAGTTTTGGTTTCCTGAACTACTCACCCCTCTGATTTTGATATTACCTTCTCCATTTTTTACATATAATCTTTTATCGCCTCTGACTCCGCCTGCTCTCAAGTTTCCTGAACTCGCTTCTAAGTCAAAAGTCAAATCTTGGATTTTATTTTTTAAGCGAATATCGATAGCCCCAGAGGTAGATTTGAAGTTGGCATTACCTGTAAGGAAAACTTCTCTGCCCTCAATATCACCAGAGGTACTCCTAAGGTTCAAGATGCCTTTAGTATCTTCTAAGTTAATTTCCCCAGAAGTGCTTGTAGCCTCTATATCGCCTTCTGCCTTTTTTATTCTAATGTCGCCAGAGGTAGCATCAGCTTCTACATTGCCCACTATTTCATGAAGTTGCTGATTCCCAGAGGTTGTTTTTGCTCTTACTTGTCCTGTAACAATTTCTGCTCTCAAATCCCCAGAGGTGGCTGTAATTCTCAGGTTAGTTTGAATATTTTTTACTTTTACGTTTCCTGAGGTTGCCCCTACTTCACAAATACTTCCTGATAAGTCTTGAGCAAATACGTCCCCAGAACTATTGGAAACTGCTAACTCAATCTTGGACGGAACTTTGAAGTCTAACTTTCCGTTCAGATTGTTCCAACCCATGTTCCATCTGCTTTCAGGTCTGTCTATCCAAACTTCTAAGACCCCGCCAGATAGCCTGTGCATAATCCTAAAATCTCTGTTGTTCTCGGTTCCTGTAATTTTACCTGTAAACGCTACTGTGTTACCGCTATTGCCACCGAAGACAGTTACATCACAGAAACTTCCCCTTACGATAAGTTTACTCACACCTTCGTAAGAGGTATCGACTTGGTCTATGGTATTTTGGGCAGAAGCTATATTTACAGCCAATATGCAGGACAATGCGATAAGCAGGTATTTTTTTGCTGTTTTCATATTCCAAATAATTAAAATGGGTGTATTTTAAAGTTTAAGTTTTCTTAGGACAGAGATGCAAACAAAAGTCAAGAGGTTGCATAGAGAAAGAAAAATTTTGTTGAAAACTCATATTGCAATCAGCAAATCATTAATTTTGCGGAAATTTTGTTTTTTCCACCTAACATTTTGGAACATTCTACGTTATTTTTTTTTAATAATTTTTCTAATTACAAAGTAATCATTAACAACGCAATAGCAAATGGCAACAACAACAACAGGTATTTCATCATATATAGAGCCTGCGCCGATTAAGGACAAAGAGAATCCCTTTGAATCGATGATGTCGCGCTTCCACGATGCAGCTCAGTTGATAGGGTTAGATGAAGAAACTTACGAAGTATTAAAAACCCCTACTAAGCAAGTCATTGTTTCTCTTCCTGTTACTATGGACAATGGAAAGAAAAAAGTATTTGAGGGGTATAGAGTTATCCACTCCAATATTTTAGGACCTGCTAAAGGGGGTATTCGCTACGACTTAGGCGTAACCTTAGACGAGGTAAAGGCATTGGCAGCTTGGATGACTTGGAAATGTGCAGTAGTAGATATTCCTTATGGTGGTGGTAAAGGGGGCATTATCTGCGACCCACGCAGTATGTCGGTAGGTGAATTAGAGCGATTGACAAGAGCTTATACTTCTGCTTTGGTAGATGTATTCGGACCTGACCAAGACATTCCTGCGCCAGACATGGGGACAGGTCCCAGAGAAATGGCTTGGTTGATGGACGAGTACTCTCGCTCACAAGGCAGAACCGTTCACGCCGTAGTTACCGGCAAACCTTTGGTCATGGGAGGCTCTTTGGGGCGTACAGAGGCAACAGGGCGAGGAGTTATGGTAAGCACCTTAGCCGCAATGGCAAAACTTCGCCTGAATCCCGGACGCGCCACTTGTGCAGTGCAAGGCTTTGGCAACGTAGGTTCTCATGCAGCTGCGCTAATAGAAGATAGGGGTATCAAGATTTGTGGTATCAGCGACCACACAGGAGCTTATTGGAACGACAAAGGCATAGACATTACCAAAGCGATTGGCTATAGAAATGGTAATGGAGGCGTATTGGAAGGCTTTAAAGAAGCAGACCGAATTACCAACGAAGAGTTATTAGAAAGTCCTGTAGATATACTTATTCCCGCAGCAAAAGAGGACGTAATCACCCAAGCCAACGCCCATAAAATCCAAGCCAAGTTGATAGTAGAAGGGGCAAACGGTCCTACAAGTGCCAAAGCGGATAGCATCATCTACGAAAAAGGAATCAGCGTAGTTCCTGATATTTTGGCTAATGCAGGCGGGGTTACAGTATCTTATTTTGAATGGGTACAAAATCGCTTAGGTTACAAATGGACAGTAGATAGAGTAAACCGTCGTTTAGACCGCATTATGCAAGATTCTTTTGAACGCGTTTACAAAGCGGCAAAGGACTACAATGTGTCCATGCGCTTGGCTGCTTACATTGTTTCTATTTCCAAAGTAGCTGAAACTTTGAAGTATAGAGGCGGGTATTAATTGTTCTTTTGCTATGATTTGATTTGAAATAGTAAAGATAGGCTGTCCAAAAGGGATAGCCTTTTCCTTTAAAAAATTTTTGTAGTTAGTCCAACGATTTTTTGCTATGAGAGATGCCGTTTGTTATACAAGAAAAACCTTACAAGTAAAAGGAGATTTACTTGACCTCTCTACCCCCTTGGTCATGGGCATACTTAATAATACACCAGATTCTTTTTATGACGGCGGAAAGTACAATAATTTGAAGTCAATAAGTGAGAGGGCGGAAAAAATGCTCATAGAAGGGGCTACTTTTTTGGACATTGGGGGGTACTCTACTCGCCCCAATGCAGAGGACATATCTGTAAAGGAAGAACTTAGCAGGGTTCTTCCTGTCATTAAAGAAATAAACAGACTTTTTCCTCAAAGCTATATTTCCATAGATACCTTTCGGGCAGAAGTAGCTAAAGCCGCAGTACAAGAAGGTGCTTGTATAATCAATGATATTTCTGGGGGGCAGTTAGACGAGAAAATGTTTGCCACCGTAAGCCAACTTCAAGTTCCTTATATTTTGATGCACAGCAGGGGTACTCCACAAACGATGAGTCAGATGACTTCTTATAATCATATTTTAGAAGACTTGATTTTTTATTTCCAAGATAGATTGCATACCCTTAAACAGTTATCCTGCAAGGACATCATAGTGGATTTAGGTTTTGGTTTTGCTAAAACTATAGAGCAAAACCACTTTTTGCTTCATCATTTGCCTTACTTTAAAGTTTTGAATTGCCCTATTTTAGTAGGTGTTTCTCGTAAATCCATGATATTTAAAAAATTAGGCATTGGCTCTCAAGAGGCTCTTAATGGCACTACCGCTCTTCATGCCTTAGCTGTTAAAAATGGAGCATCTATTTTGCGCGTGCATGATGTCAAAGAAGCTATAGAAGTAATAAAGTTATTAAATCTGTCAAATAGTTAGGCAAATCATTTGCTAATATGTGTAAAATTTGAATCTTAAACAATCTTTATTCGTTTTATTTTGTTATATTGCAAGTCAAGACATTAGCAACTTGGTTTAAACTTTCAGTAAGCACGGTACAAAATATAAAAATACTTGGACTATGAAAATAATATCAGTAAGATATGTATTTATTTTTGTTGGGCTTTTATTGCTCACTTCTTACTCGCCTACCTCCACAAGAGAAATAAGCAAAGAGCAGTTATTGATGCGTTTGGTAAGACAAAATTTGGAAAGCAGACACTATTTAGAAAATAATATAGATGATGCCTTTTCAAAAAAAGTTTTTAAAGAGTATTTAGAAGGTTTTGATTATAGAAAGCAATTTTTAACTGCCGAAGATGTAGCTGAGCTAAGTACTTTTGAGATTAAGATTGATGATGAAATCAAAGCAGAAACTTTCCAGTTATTTGATTTGTCTATGCAGATTCGCACTAAGCGATGGGCAGAGGCAAAACAATACTACCAAGAAATTTTGGCTTCACCTTTTGACTTTTCCACAGATGAAACCTACGAGACGGACATAAAGAAAATAGGTTTCGCTAAAAATGAAGCAGAACTAAAAGAGCGTTGGAGAAAGTATTTGAAATTTGAAGTGCTAAAAAGAGTATATAATACCTTGGAAGCAGAGGATAAAAAAGATAAAAAGGAGAATGCAAAAACCTTCGCACAAATAGAAGAAGAAGCTCGCAAGGCAGTCCTAAAAATCATGAATGACTGGTTCTTGCGCATGGAAAAGGAAGACATTGCCGCTAAAAGAGCCACTTACATTAATGCCATTACAGCTTGCTATGACCCTCATACCACCTATTATGCTCCTCGCGCCAAAGAAAACTTCGACATGGACTTTTCAGGAAAGTATGAAGGCATAGGGGCAAGATTGATGACCAAAGAAGACGGCACAGTGAAAATAAGCGAAGTCATGCCCGGCGGTCCTGCTTGGAGGCAAGGCATATTGAAAGCAGAAGATGTCATTCTCAAAGTTGCTCAGGGAGATGGTGAGCCTGTAGAAGTAACCAATATGCTCTTAGACGAGGTAGTAAAACTAATTAAGGGAAAAAAAGGCACAGAAGTACGACTTACTATCAAAAAGTTAGATGGTTCGCTTTCCGTAGTGCCTATCATAAGAGATGTGGTACTGATTGAGGAAACCTATGCCAAATCAGTAATTTTGGAAAATGGAGATAAGAAAAAAATAGGCTATATTAACTTACCCGGTTTTTATGCAGACTTTAGCAATAGCGGTGGGAGAAACTGCGGTGAGGATATTAAAAATGAGATAGCTAAACTTAAAAAAGAGAAAGTAGATGGAATTATTCTTGACCTAAGAAGCAACGGCGGTGGTTCTCTCACAGAAGTAATACAAATGACAGGTTTGTTCATAGAAAAAGGTCCAATAGTACAGGTCAAAGGCAGAAGAGGTAAACCTAATGTAGGTGAAGATGAAGATCCTCAAATTCACTATGACGGTCCCTTGGCAGTTATGGTAAACTCTATGAGTGCCTCCGCTTCTGAAATCTTAGCAGGGGCTATTCAAGATTACAAGAGAGGCATCATCATAGGGAGCAAATCTACTTATGGAAAAGGGACAGTACAAAACATGCTTGACTTAGACCGTTATTTGCCTGTTTCTTTGGATAATATCAAACCACTTGGGGCTTTGGCACTTACCGTGCAAAAGTTTTATCGTATCAACGGAACTACTAACCAACTGACAGGGGTGATTCCAGATATTATACTTCCAGATATTTACAGTGCCTACGAAGAGGAAATAGGAGAAAAGAAAGAAGATTTCCCTCTGGAAGCAGACCAAATAGAACCATTGAAATACAATATTTGGACAAAAAACGAAAATAAAATTGCCAAAGCCAAAGCAAATAGCCAAAAGCGAGTAAGCAAAGACAATGTCTTCCAACTAATTTCTGAAAACGCCCAAAGAATTAAACAGCAAAACAAAACTTCACAAGTTTCATTGAACTTGGACAAGTTTAGAGAGATGCAGAAAAAATATGTTGAGGAAGCTAAAAAATACAAAGTAATCAACGAGTATGAATCAGGTATCACTATAACACCATTGAAAGCAGACTTTGAAAGGGATAACATTGATTCTACAACTAAGGCACGCATCGATAATTGGTATAAGTCCATTAAGAAGGACATTCATCTGAACGAAGCGATAAATGTAGTGAAAGACTTAATGTAATTCATGCACGCAAACCCGAAAAGATTTTAAAAGAATTGAATTTTTTGTAAGTGCAGATTATAAATAAGTTGCAAGCTGATACCTTAACAAACTAAATTTATTTAAGTATAACATTTCCATTTTTTTAGAAAAAAGTCTAACTTTCAAAAAAATTTAATCCTGTGAAGGTTAGACTTTTTCTTTTTGACTAACGCACCCAAGATGAAATCATTTGACTTCAAGGAGGCTATTATTTTTGAAAATGATAATTATTTGATTATCAATAAACCTCCTCATATTTCTACCCTTGACGAAAGAACCTTAGATGCCAAAGGAATAAGTATTATTCGCATGGTCAAAAAACACTACCCTGATGCTCAAATAGCTCACCGCTTAGACAAAGAAACATCAGGCGCATTGGCTGTAGCTAAAAATCCAGAGGCATATAGGCACCTGGCTATACAGTTTGAAAAACGCCAAGTAGAAAAGATTTATCATGCAGTAAGTACGGGGATACATGATTTTCAAGGGATTATGGTAGATTTGCCTATTTTACCTTTGCCTATTGGTATTGTAAAAATAGACAGAAGCAAAGGTAAAGAAGCCACTACCATTTTTAATACTAAAGAAGTATTTAAAAAACATACCTTAGTAGAGTGTATGCCTTTGACGGGACGTATGCACCAAATTCGTATCCATATTTCATGCTTAGGGGCATCTATCGTTTCTGATGTACAGTACGGCGGAAAAATGTTATTTTTATCTGAAATCAAAAGAGGGTTTAACTTAAAGAAAGATACAGAGGAACAGCCCTTAATTAGTAGGGTAGCTTTACATGCGTATAGTTTGGCTTTTAAAGACTTAAATGATGAGATTATCTCTGCCACAGCTCCTTATCCCAAAGACATGAATGCTTTATTAAAGCAATTGCGAAATAATCTATGAATGATTGTATGCTTTATTGCAAGGATATGACTAAATTTGATTTATAATGAGAGGTTAAAAAAATCAAATGGAAATCAACAATGTCAATAATGTAAAACGCTTTCATATTTCTGGGGCTATTTTTTTTCTATGTTTATCGGTTTTTGCTTTTTTTTGGCGAGATATTCATGAGCTTTTAGGTCGCCCTACTTTTATGATGCGTGTGGGCTTTTCTTCTACCATTTTGTTTGCTATGGGCTTAGCTTACATCATCAATCCTGCTTATTTTTACTGCGAAATTACCAATAGAAAACTCACTATCAAATATTTCAAATTTTTTAGGTATTGGAAAAATACAGAAGGCATCATAGAAATTTACAAAGATGAAATCAAGGACTATCAATTTTTTAGTCATAATTATGGGCTTACCAAAGAGTTAGCTATTACGGCTCGTCAGCAAGGGCAGATAGTTACTTATTCATTTATCAGCATTTCTTTGTTGAGTAAAAAAGATAGATTAGCTTTAGCCAAAGGATTAGAAGATTTTATTAGGGAAAATAGGTAAGTAATTCATAAACAAGATAATACATTGAAATTTGAACTTCAAGCTACTGATATACAATCCAAAGCTCGTGCGGGCATCATCACTACTGACCACGGCACTATCCAAACGCCTATTTTTATGCCTGTAGGAACTGTTGGTACAGTCAAGGCTGTTCACCAACGCGAATTAGAGCAAGACATCAAGGCACAGATTATCTTAGGCAATACTTATCACCTGTACTTGCGACCTAAATTAGACATTATAGAAAAGGCAGGAGGTTTGCACAAGTTTAATGGGTGGAGTAGGTCAATCCTTACCGATAGTGGTGGTTATCAGGTCTATTCGCTTGCCGCTAATCGAAAAATCAAAGAAGAGGGAGTCATTTTCCAATCGCATATTGATGGCTCAAAGCATCTTTTTACCCCTGAAAATGTCATGGACATCCAGCGAACTATCGGGGCTGACATCATTATGGCTTTTGATGAGTGTCCTCCTTATCCTTGTGAGTATCAATATGCTAAAAACTCTATGGAATTGACGCATCGCTGGCTAAGGCGATGCTGTGAGCGTTTTGATAGCACAGAAGGAAAGTACGGGTATAGTCAAACACTTTTCCCCATTATACAAGGGAGTACATTTAAAGACCTACGTGTGCAGTCCGCAGAAACGATTGCCTCCTTTGAACGCGAAGGGAATGCTATTGGCGGACTGTCCGTAGGTGAGCCTGTAGAGGAAATGTATGCCATGACCGAACTGGTATGCGACATCTTGCCCAAAGATAAGCCTCGCTACCTCATGGGCGTAGGAACTCCTGCTAATATTTTGGAAGCCATAACTTTAGGAGTAGATATGTTTGACTGCGTGATGCCTACGCGCAACGCTCGCAATGGTATGATTTTTACCTCACAAGGAATTCTGAACATGAAAAATGAAAAGTGGAAAGATGACCTTTCACCGCTTGACCCCACGATTGGCGGATACGTAAGTACTTTTTATTCAAAGGCTTATCTTAGGCATTTAATCGTTAGTGGAGAACTTTTGGGAGGTCAAATCGCAAGTATTCAAAATCTGACTTTTTACTTGTGGTTGGTTAGACAAGCAAGAGAGCATATTTTGGCGGGTGATTATCGTACATGGAAGGACTATATGGTAAAGCAAGTCATGCAAAGACTTTAAAGAATATGCTTTTTATAGCTTCTCCATTTCAAAAAAATTAAGCTAAGCATAATATTTTACTCACAAGTTGTTATCTTTATTCAAAATCATTTTTCTTAGCAATGAAATGGTCTGCGACTCCCTTTGTGCGTATCGTATTAGCTCTTATAGTTGGCATTTTGCTTTATGCCTACTTTGACCTTTCTTCTCCATTTTGGACAGTCCTATGTGTTTTATTTTCTGTTAGTTATGTTTTTGTATTGTACTTTACTACCCCAGTCCAAAAAAGGAAGTGGAACTTTGCTTTCGGCTTGTTAGCCTTACTTGCCACTACGCTGTTTGGAATCAGCATAACACACCAAAAAAAAGAAATTCATTGGGAACAGCACTTTTCTAATCTTTGTGATTCAATTAGTTACTACGAAGCTATCGTTTCAGAAGAACCCCAAGAGAAAACTAATCATTTCAAAATAGAACTAACTGTAAAAAAGGTATTTTGCCAAAATATTTGGAAAGAAGCAAAAGGAAACATCTTGCTTTATATCAAAAAGTCAGAAGCTAAAACCGCTTCACTGAAAAGTTTACAATATGGAGATAGATTGTTGATAGTAGGCTCTCCACAAGCTACCTCTCCTCCACCTAATCCCCAGCAGTTTGATTTTCAAAGGTATTTAGCCAACCAACAAATTTATCATCAACAGTTTATAGAGGCAGACAAATTCAGAATACTCGGTCATGCTCCGCCCAACAGAATTGTTGAACTTGCTATTCAACTTAGGCAGAAAGCCAGTCTTGCTTTGCAAAATGCTATACATGAGCAAGAGGAATACGCCGTAGTCAGTGCTTTGGTCTTGGGCATCAAAGACCATCTGGACAATGCCATTCGCAGTACCTATTCGCATACAGGAGCGATGCACGTGTTGGCAGTTTCAGGATTGCACGTAGGAATTTTATTTCAGATTTTGACTTGGTTGTTAGCTTGGATAAAGAAAAGTAAAAAATATGGTAATTGGATTTTTCTAAGTATAGTCTTGCTTTGTCTGTGGTTTTATGCTTTGCTTACAGGTCTTTCTCCCTCTGTATTGAGAGCAGTAATTATGTTTTCCTTAGTAGCTTTAGCCAATACAATCCAAAGAAATTCAAGTATTTACAATACGATTGCTATTTCTGCTTTTCTCATACTTTGCTATGACCCTTATTTGTTGTTTTCAGTAAGTTTTCAGTTGTCCTATACTGCCTTGCTTGCGATTATCTATTTCCAACCCAAGATTTTTCACTGTTGGCATATAGAGGATAGCTTCCCCCACATGAATAAGTGGCTTTTCCAAACAATAAAGTTTTTTTGGTCAATCACTTGTGTTTCATTGGCAGCACAGCTTGGTACTTTCCCCATAGGATTGTTTTACTTTCATCAGTTCCCTGTATATTTCCTCTTTTCAAATTTAGTTGTCATTCC
Source organism: Thermoflexibacter ruber (assembly GCF_900113045.1). Taxonomy (GTDB): domain Bacteria; phylum Bacteroidota; class Bacteroidia; order Cytophagales; family Thermoflexibacteraceae; genus Thermoflexibacter; species Thermoflexibacter ruber. The sequence goes on along the minus strand of NZ_FONY01000009.1, from coordinate 73,002 downwards.
TTTGGCGACTGTCATATTTTCAGGAAGTTTACTTACTTTGCTCTTTTCGTGGGTTCCTTTCCTCGCAGTAGGTATTGGTTTTTTGGTAGAAAAAGTAGTATGGCTACAAAATGAGGCATTATTTTTCATGGAGCATTTGCCCTATGCTGTCATAGAAGGCATACATATTAGCTTAGGTGAAACTCTACTGATTTACACCACCATACTCCTGCTAGCTATGCTATTTGCCTTTCAAAAAATTAGCTATCTATATTATGCAGTGGCGTGTACGGTTTTATTTTTCATCTCTCAAATGCAAGAATTTTTTGAGCAAAAAAATCAAGCTATTTTTTACATATTTCATTCAGGAAAGGTTCTGAACATGAACTTTTTAGAAGGCAATCAGAATATTATGCTTGCAGATTCTTCCCTGATTTATGACGATTATCAAGTGCGTAATCTTTTTTACAATTATTGGTCATATAAGGGAGTTTCCCCTGAAAAAGTTAAATATTTCAACATTAGCAGCTTAGAAAATGGTTTCCCTATCCCCTTTTATAGGGAAAAAGAACTTGTTTTGTTCTCTTATCATCAAAAAAAAATCCTTTGGCTTTTGGAAAAAACGGAAATAGACTTGCCTTCTGCGGACTTCTTGCTGATTTCTAAAAACGCAGTTCGCGATGTAGAAAAATTAGATTTTTCTAAGTTTAAGACTATTATTTTAGATGCAAGTAATTCCTATTACAACAGTAAAAAACTTTCCTCACAAGCAAAAAAATTGGGAATGAGCCTATATATAATCCGTGAGCAAGGAGCATTTATAAAAGAATTAGCTAATGACAACTAAACCAGATGACTATGTTTTTTATTTTATCTAAAACCCTGTATTTCTTAGTTTTACCCTCTACTTGGCTTTTTATAAGTTTTATTTACTTTCTTTTTTCCAAGAATGAAAAATGGAAAAAAAAATTACGATGGGTAGTGGTTTTATTTATCCTCTTTTTTTCTAATGCCTTTATTATCAATGAAGTATTTTTGCTTTGGGAACTTCCGCCTACTCCTTTTGCTGACATCAAGCAAGGTCAGTACGAGGTTGCTATAGTACTCACAGGAGTAACCTCTGACTACAAATCGCCCAAAGACCGCATTTATTTTCATCGTGGAGCGGATAGGGTGCTGCACACTGTCAGACTTTTCCAAGAGGGCAAGGTAAAAAAAATTTTAGTTAGCGGGGCTGAGTTTTCAAGAGATGGAGAACTGTCCAGCACTGAAAGAAGTTTGAAGCAGGTTTTTTTGCAATGTGGTGTGCCAGACTCAGCGATTTGGGTAGAAAATCAATCTCGCAACACCTATGAGAATGCGATTTTCTCTGCAAAAATGATAAAAGAATACTTACCCAATAAGCAAAATTTGCTCTTAGTTAGCTCTGCTTTTCATTTGAGGCGCGCAGAGGCATGTTTCAAAAAAGCGGGGGTAAAGGTTGATGTTTTTAGCACAGATTTTTATGCAGGGGACGGAGGCTTAGATGAAATAGGTATAGTAAGTTTAGTAGAGATTTTTATGCCTTCTTTAGATGCTTGGCTCAAATGGAATATATTGATTAAAGAAGTCTTAGGCTATATCGTTTATAAGTTGATGGGATATGCCTAAAAAGTTTTCTATGTGTGGTATGGATATTGTATAATTAACCATAAATGAACTAAAATTTAACAAAAAGACGTGCATGAAGGGGAAATTACTGCAAAAACATACTATCAGAGAAGTTGCCCATGCCCAAAAACTTCCGCCGTTCAAAGTTTCAAAAGCCTCTTGTTTAGCAATCTATACAACTATTTTGCTATGCTTATTTAGGATTTTTGTGGCAGAAAATTTTTCTATACCCGGTGCCTCTATGGAGGGGACTTTGACTAAGGGCGACCAGGTAATTTGCAGTAATATCCACTACGGAAAGCGTATTCTGCTCCCTTTTGACCTTCCTCTATTCTATCAGGACAAGAACAATCTTTATCATCAAATTTTCCCTTCTTATTGGCGGTTTTTTGGATTGAGAAAGATTCAAAGGAATGATATGTTGGTGTTTAACTTTCCTGCGGATTTAGAAAAGGACATAGAAAATAAACAACACTACATCAAACGTTGCATTGCTTTGCCCGGGGATACTTTTGAAATTAGAGATAGAAAGGTGTATATCAATGATTTACTTTTAGAAGAAGTCTATGAGCCTCAGTTTAGTTTTTTGGTAAAAACTCAAGCCGAGATAGATGAAAAAGTATTTCAACAGTTTGGTATTCAAGAGTTTTACAAAAAGGAATACGGCTATCTCATATATGCTACAGAGCAGAACGCAAAGAAACTCTCCTCTATTCGCTCTATTACTATGGTGATGCCAAATACCTTACCTAAGGGCATGAAAGGCACTTTTATCTTGCCTCCTGCTGCTCAGTTTAACTGGAATAGGGACAATTTTGGTAAACTTGTCATTCCATTCAAAGGCATGACTATCAAAGCCACTGCTGAGAACTTGGCTTTGTATCAGCATATTATCCTGAATTATGAAGGTCTAAAAAAAGTAAAAATAGAAAATGACCGACTTTTTATCAATGGAAAAGAGCTTTTTCAATATACTTTTAAACAAAACTATTACTTCACCTTAGGCGACAATCGCCACAACTCCTATGACTCGCGCTACTGGGGCTTGCTTCCTGAAGACCATATCGTAGGTAAACCTATTATGATAGCTTATTCCTATAACCCTAACAAAGGGATTTTTGCTATTCGTTGGGAGAGGCTTTGGAAGTGGATAGATTAGATAAAGTTAAAGTATTACTTTAAAAATATAGGCTTAAAAATTTGATAATTTGGTGATTAATTTTTAGAATTGCAAAAAAATAATCATCATGGATACGGGCTTTTCTTCTGTTTCTTTTACGCTCATAGATATTGTTATTTTTGTGCTTATTTGTTTTGGAGCATACAAAGGCTATCAAAAAGGCTTTTTGACTGAGTTACTATCCATCGTTTTTTTTATTGTCTTTACTATTTTAGGTTTTTGGCTGGTCAAAGAAGGTTATGTAGCTGTTGCCAAAACGAGTGTAGGCAGTTTTTCTAAGGCTACACATTTTATCTCTTTTTTAGTAATTTATGGGCTGATAGTGATTATTATTAGCTTGATAGACAGAAAAATGCAAGACAAAGGCAACTTTGATGTGTTTGAAGGATTAGACAATTTTGTTGGGCTGGTTTTAGGTGCATTCAAATATGCTTTTGCCCTTAGTATTTTGGCAGAGATGCTCACTGCTGTTGGTATTTTCAAACCTGTAGAGATGAATAAAACCCTCTTTTACCCAATGCTTATTCGCTTGTTTGACTTTATGTTCCAAATTGGGAATACTATTTCTCCATTTATTGGTGATTTGGTAAGCGGAGTGCAAAGGCTATTGAGTAGATAAGTAGTCCGATAAAATGAATTATTCCCTTATTTTTTCCTCTGAACTGTAAGTTAAGCTATTGATAATCATAAGCCTCTCCTCGTGGACGCAATACATCTAAAAGATTTAGATAAGTGCAGAAAACTGTTTTAATTTATTCATTTTATCTTAAAACTAAAAAAGCCATACTCAAGGAGTGTGGCTTTTTTCATCGTCAAATTAATTTATATAAAAACTTAAACTTTTATCTTACAATAACAAATAATTGTGCCAAAAGTTAAATCTTAGTTACAAATATAACACATATTTAACACATTGTAAAATCATATCCTAATAATTTTGAAAAATTTTTACTCACATTTTTCTTATGTATGCACGATAGGCAAAGTAAATCTGAATGTAGAGCCTACCCCTTCGGTGCTTTCTACCCAGATTTTACCACCATTTTTTTCTACAAACTCTCTACAAAGCAACAAACCCAAACCTGTACCTGTTTCTCCCTGCGTACCTTTCATAGTGTGCTTTGAGTCTATTCTAAAAATCTTTTCTACTACTTCTTTGGGCATTCCTGTACCTGTATCGCCAACATATATTTCTGCCATATCTTGCTCATGCATGCTCGCTCCTATAATTATTTTCCCACCGTTATAAGTAAATTTGATAGCATTAGAAACCAAATTGGTTAAGATTACATTGAGTTGATTGGCATCAACGAAAAGTTTGATTTCTAAATCACCTTCAATTTCAAGTGTAATCTTTTTACTTTGAGCATTATTTTTTAAGACTTCTGTAGTACTATAAACCGCCTCTTTGAGTAAGATAGGCTGTGGCTTAAACTCTATGCTATTCATCTGTGACCTTGCCCACGTGAGCAAATTTTCCAAGTAACGACTTGAAATAATAATAGTTTCATCTAAATTTTTTGCTATACTTTTGATTTCTTCTGCGGAAAGTTGGTCTGCAAAGTTAGCTAATAGATTAGAAAAACCTTTCATGGAATTGATAGGAGCGCGCAGGTCGTGGGCTAAAATGGAGAAAAAGCGATTTTTAGTAATGTTTAATTCGCTAAGTTCCTGCTCAGAAAGTCGCAGTTTTTCATTGACTTGTTGCAAGCTATGATTCTGCTCTTCCAATAAGTGCTTTTGACTTTCTATTTCTGCTTTTTGTTGTGAAACTTTTTCAGTTCTCTCAGCTACTTGCTGCTCTAATTTTTGTTTATCTTTTTTGATAGTATAGATTCTATACTGATAAAATACTAATACGATGGTTAATATAAACAGGACAAGTAGTATTTTTGCCCACCAAGTTTTCCAAAAAGGTAGCTTGACGTAAATCTTGATGCTTTTCCCTTTGGTACTCCATACACCATCACTATTGGTTGCTATGACAGTAAATATATAATCCCCATGAGGAAGATTTGTATAAGTAGCGATGCGATTAGAAGCATCAGTAAGTACCCACTGACTATTCTCCTCCCCCTCCGCTTCCAATTTGTATTTGTATTTGATTCTTTGGGGAGCGGTGTAGTCTAAGGCAGCAAACTCTAATGAAAATGAAAAGTTATCATCTAATAGCGTAATCTCATCAGCTATGTTGATATTTTTTTTGAAAAAGGAGTTTTCTTTACCCAGTTTTACAGATTCGTTTGCAATTTTAAAATCTGTGATAACAATAGGAGGGGCAGATTTGCTTTCTTCTAAATAGTTAGGATGAAAGGCAATCATACCATTTAAACTGCCAAAATAAAACTTTCCACTTCTACCTTTGTGATAAGCTCCTAAGTTAAACTCATTGGAGGGTAAGCCATCATTGATGTCGTAATGGCGAGTTACTTTTTGTTCTATGACATCAAATATGAAAAGTCCATTGTAGCCGCTAAGCCAAAATTGGTTGTTTTCGTCTTCTATGATACCATGTACTATGCTTTGAATACCATGCTGGGAGGCATAATTTTTAAATTCTTTTTTAGAAGGCTCGAGCAGGTTCAGGTCCCCGTCAAAAGTGCCTACCCAAATTTTACCAAATCTATCAATATACAAAGAGGCAATACGGTCATCTGGCAAACTTCCTTGCTTTAAATAGTTGTTTCTAAACTCCTCGAAAAAAGCATTTTGTACTTTCATTTGATTGAGTCCTCCTCCGTCAGTCCCTATCCATAAATCTCCCGTAGAGGCAAAGCGAATACACCGCAAACTGTTGCTGCTAAGCGTATTAGGAAACTTAATATCTCGCTTATAAATAGTAAAAATATTTTCTCGCTGTTTGAACTTTGCTAATCCGTCTGCGGTAGCAATCCACAGATTACCATCTGCATCGGAGGTTAAGTCTGTAATTACATCATTAGGAATACAGTTCGTGCTACCTTCTTGGTAGCGATAGCGCACAATCTTCACTTGGTTGTCTTGGAAAGTCAGCCTATTCAATCCTCCTCCATTAGTCCCTACCCATAGCGTTCCAAACGTATCTTCGTACAGTACATTGATTTTATTATCTGATAAGGAATTAGGATTGTTAGGTTCATTTTCAAAAAGCGTGTATTGCTTTGTGGTAGGATTGTAGCGATTTAATCCATTATTGGCTGTCCCTATCCAAATATTGCCTTGCTTATCTTCCCAGACTGCTTTGACATTATTTTGGCTAAGTGTATTGGAGGTGCCTTCATCTCGGATATATACTTCAAATTTACTTGCTTTGCGGTCTAATTTGTGCAAGCCCCCACCTGAAGTTGCTATCCACAAAATTCCTGCATTATCTTCGTAAATCGCTGTAATATCATTGCTACTAATGCTAAAAAGCTCGTTCTTGTTTGCCAGATACCTTTTGAGCTTACCGTTAGTCAAACTGATGCTATTTAATCCTTCACCATAACCACCAAACCAAATGATTCCGTCTTTAGACTGACATAAGGAAGTAATGTTAGTAAATAATTGGCTGTTTTTTCCTTCTACTTGATACGGCTGTCGCAAAAACTTTTTTTCACTAAATATTAATTTGTTTAACTCTCCATTGGAAGTACTCACCCAAATATCGCCTGCTTGGTCTGCTAATACTGAAACTAAGTCATTGCTAATCAATGAATTATTGTTGCTTGGGTTGTGAACGTAGTGGGTAAAAGCGGCATTCGTACCTTGATTTTGTTTTTTTACATCTAAGTGAAAAAGCCCATAGCCCGTAGCCAACCAGAGATTCCCCAATTTATCAACGCTTATTTTCCTAATTTTCAACTGAGCATTTTCTCGGGGGTCATTGAGCTTATAGAGAAAACTACTAAGTTTGTTATCTATGGGATTAAACCGCATCAATCCACCGCCGTCTGTTCCTAACCAAATAAATCCGTAGTTATCTATGGCTAAAGTTTGGATTCTATTGATATTTTGATTCTGAGAATCAAGGATAATATTTGTAAATTTTTCCTCTGCATATCTATATTTGCTCAGACCACTTTTCGTTCCAATCCATAAATCCCCTTGGCTGTCTTCTGCAATAGCATGAATTTGATTGTTAATAATAGATGTGCTGTCATTGGCAATGTGCTTATAAATAGTAAACTTATAACCATCGTATTTGCTAAGTCCATCGGTAGTGCCAAACCACATAAAGCCTTTACTATCTTGAAAAATGCACAATATATTGCTATTTGCCGCTTTCTGTTCCATATAAACTTGGGCAAAACGCAAAAGTTTCTCTTGGGCAAGAAGCGTATTGTATATTGAAAAACAACTAATTAATAATAAAATGATTCTAATGTATTTCAAAGACATAAAGATTGCTTACATTTGGCTTTGAAAATTAATGTATTTTTGCTGAAATAAAAAAAAATATACCAAATGTATGCGTATATTCAAGGAACTTTGGTGCATAAGGAAGCTACTTTGGCAGTAATAGAGATAGCGGGAATAGCCTATGAAATCCGCACCCCGCTTAATGTAACCGCTCACTTGCAGGTGAATCAGTCTTGTAAACTTTATACCTATTTGAGTATCAAAGAAGATGCTCATACCTTGTATGGTTTTTTAGACCCAGAAGAAAAGAAACTTTTTTTGCATCTTATCAGTGTTTCCAATGTAGGTCCAAGCACTGCTTTGATGACGCTTTCTTCTCTTTCTGCTAATGAAATCCGAGAAGCCATAGCCAGAGAAGATGTGCGTACTATTCAGAGTGTCAAAGGAATAGGGGCAAAAACTGCTCAAATGATTATTGTAGAACTGAAAGACAAGATTAGAAAAGAAAACTTGCAGTTAGCTGATGGCAAAGAAGCCAGTATCTTAGGTGAGTATATCAGTTCTGCTACTTTGCAAGAGGCAATCAATGCCTTGATAGCCTTAGGAATAGCTAAACCTGCGGCAGAGAAAACTGTGCAAGCGGTAGTAAAAAAACATGGAAATAACTTAACAGTAGAACAAATTGTGAAGTATGCCCTAAAAGCAGGATAATCAAGAAAGAGAAAGTTTTAATAGAGCATTTTTAGCATTGCTTCCATTTTCATTTCTGTTTCCTTCCATTCTTTTTCTGCATGCGAATCTTGGGTAATGCCTGCACCTGCATACAAGCGAGCTTTTTTATCAAAAAGTTGCATACACCTCAGATTCACAAAGATAGCACTTTCTTCCTCTATATTTACCTGCCCTAAATATCCACTGTACAATTCTCTATTGTATTTTTCTTTTTCTAAGATAAAGTCCAGAGCCGCATCTTTGGGCATACCACAAACTGCTGAGGTAGGGTGCAAAAGCTCTAACATTACAGAGCCTAATTGGGGGAAATTAATTTCGTTTATATTGATTTCAAAGTCAGTGCGAAGGTGGAGTAAATTCCCCGAAGCTACCGTTTTAGGTCCTACCTCTTCGAACTCTCTAACCCTAATTTTTTTCAAACAGTTGATGATATAACGACTTACTAAGGCTTGTTCTTCTATTTCTTTTTGTGTCCACAGGGCTTCACTTAGGTTGGTCAAATTGCCTCTGGCTTGTGTCCCTGCTAAGGCTATCGTTCTGAAAATCTTATGTTTATCCACACTTACCAATGTTTCTGGCGTAGCCCCTACCCAAGTTCCTGTTTGGGGAGTACTGACCAACGAAACTAAAGCATGAGGATACGTATGACATATCTTTTTGAATGTCGCTATCAAATCAAAATCAGTAGGTAGTGCGACTTCTTTACTCCTTGATAAGACTACTTTTCTAAACTGTCCCTGTTGGATGGCTATTACAGCTTCATTGACAGTATTTTCAAAATCTATCTCGCTCATAAAGAAGGAATGAGGTATAGATTTGAATGATAATTTGGGAAGGCTAATAGACTGAGCAAGTAGTTTTTCTAAAGATTGGATAAAAATAGCCTTCTTTTGGAACTCCTCTGAAAAATACTGCTCTGCACGATGACTAAAACTAAAATTTTTCGTCATATCGCTTTCCCAATTTCCCTGCCAGTACAAATCTGCTTGGATAAACCACGCTTCTGCCCCTCTGTTGATAAATGGACTTATCAAGAAGCCGCTACCAAGTTCTTCTAAATCAGCTTTAACTGGCTGCAAAACAGAGGAAAAATCTATTGCTAAACGGATATGCTTACTTTCGGGTAGTTTCCACACGGCAATAGGTAGATATTGCTGATATGCTACATGAAATACGGCAGAAAGCAATTTTTCTGCCGTTATACCTGTCATTGCTCGACTTAGTAAAGACTCTATTTCTTTCAATATTTTCTGAAATTTTAGTTTAGAACATCTATGCTAAATAAACGATGTATTTAAGAAAATAGTTACTAAAATTTTGTACTTTTAAGCCTCTATCACTACACACTTTCCATTTTTGACATCATCTATCACATTTTTGTACTTTACATCTTTTTTCACCGTACCATCAGCATACTGAACAGTAACTTTGGCATTGCGGTCAGGTTCTTTTTGGGCAATAATAGGTTTAGTAACTTCTATTTTTTCCCTTGCAATATTTTTTATTACCTCGCTATTGTCCTGATTCCCAAGAATAGAGCCACTTTCATCTTTGCGTGTTTGTAACCTTTGCCTGCTTTGGTTTCGGCGGCGGATAGTGTCCGCATCTTGCACTGCTACTTCCTGCTGCTTTTCTTCTCTGATATGCGCTCTGGACAGGAAAGCAGTGGTGTTTTCGTTCAATTCCCCGATAAAGGCTTGGAATAAGTCTAAGGCACTAAATTTATATACCATCAGTGGGTCTTTTTGCTCTAAAACTGCAAACTGTACTTGCTGACGCAAATCGTCCATTTCCCTTAAATGCTCCTTCCAATACTGGTCTATGAGTGCCAATACTAACCCCTGCTCCATGCTTTTTATCAATTCCTTCCCTTTGGTTTCTACAGATTTGGCAAGGTCTGTTACTACTCCTATCATTTTTTTGCCATCAGTAAAAGTAACTCCGATTTCTTTGACTGTTGCTCCGTGAGTTTTGTAAATATCGCTTAGAATAGGAAAAGCTGTTTCTGCAATCTTGGCATTTTTCTCTTGGTAATGACTGTATGCCTCATGATAAAGTTCATCAATCAAATCTTCAGACTTTGCTGTATCAAAGTGATGCTTGTCTATATGCGTAGAGTAGCCAAAGAAATGTAATACTTGCAAGCGGAAATTGTCATAATCACCCTTGTTATTTTCAACGGCTTGCCTTGCATTTTCATAGAACATGGTCATGATGTCCAATTCCAATTTATCGCCAAAAAGTGCATTTCTACGGCGAGAATAAATGACTTTTCTTTGCAAGTTCATCACTTCGTCATACTCTAAAAGACGTTTTCTAATGGCAAAGTTATTTTCCTCAACTTTGCGTTGCGCCCTCTCGATAGAGGAAGTAATCATAGAGTGTTGGATAACTTCGCCTTCTTGTAAGCCTAATTTGTCCATGATGCTGGCAATTTTGCCTGAACCAAACAGACGCATGAGGTTGTCTTCCAAACTAACAAAAAATTGAGAAGTTCCGGGGTCGCCTTGACGACCTGAGCGACCTCGCAACTGCCTATCTACGCGTCTTGCTTCGTGCCTTTCTGTACCAATAATAGCTAAACCGCCTGCTGCTCTGGATTCTGGAGTAAGTTTGATGTCAGTCCCGCGACCAGCCATGTTTGTTGCAATTGTTACTGTTCCGGGCTTTCCTGCTTCTGCGACTATGTCTGCTTCTTTGGCATGGTACTTTGCATTCAAAACTTGATGGTTTATTTTTCTGATTTTCAACATTCTACTGAGGATTTCAGAATTTTCCACCGAAGTAGTCCCCACTAAAACAGGTCTGCCTTTGGCAACTAAATCTTGAATTTCCTCTACTACGGCATTGTATTTTTCACGAACTGTTTTATACACTTTATCCTCGTGGTCTTTACGGGAAATAGGTCTATTAGTTGGGATAACAACTACATCAAGTTTATAAATATCCATGAACTCGCCTGCTTCTGTTTCTGCTGTACCCGTCATACCTGCCAGTTTGTGATACATTCTGAAATAGTTTTGCAAGGTAATAGTAGCATAAGTCTGAGTAGCTTCCTCTACTTTTACATTTTCTTTTGCTTCCAAAGCCTGATGCAAGCCGTCAGAATAACGTCTGCCATCCATAATACGCCCTGTTTGTTCATCTACGATTTTTACCTTCCCTTCATCTATGATGTATTCTACATCTTTTTCAAAAAGCGTATAGGCTTTAAGTAACTGATTGATACAGTGTATCCTTTGTGTTTTTGCAGCGTAGTCTTGTATAATTCTATCTTTGGCTGCTAATTTTTCATCTTCGGAAAGTCCTTCACTACTTTTCTCAAAATCAGCTAATTCCGCTCCCAAATCTGGAAGTATAAAAAAGTTAGGGTCTTCTCCTTGCTCAGTAATCAAGTCGATGCCTTTGCCGGTTAAATCCACAGAGTTATTTTTTTCATCTATGGTGAAATACAAGGGTTTATCAGCTTCGGGCATCATTCGGGAATTGTCTTGAAGGTAAATATTTTCCGTATCTAATAGAATTTGCTTGATACCCGTCTCGCCCAAGAATTTAATTAAAGGTTTGTACTTGGGCAATCCTCTATATGCTCTGAATAAGGCTAAACCTCCTTCTTGCTTATTGCCTTCTGCTAATTTTTTCTTTGCTTCATTCAGTAAATCTTGTACTAAACGTTTTTGACGCTCTACCAATTTTTCTATGCGAGGTTTTAGCTCTTGGTATTCCTGCTCCTCGGCATTTCCTGCCCCTATGGGTCCAGAGATAATCAAAGGTGTTCTGGCATCGTCTATCAAAACGGAATCCACCTCGTCCACCATAGCAAAATAATGACGGCGTTGTACCATTTCCTCTACGGTACGCACCATGTTATCTCTCAGATAATCAAAGCCAAATTCATTATTAGTGCCATAGGTAATATCAGCTAAGTAGGCATTTCTCCTTTGCTGAGTATTGGGCTGGTGCTTGTCGATGCAATCTACTTTTAAGCCGTGAAACTCAAAAATAGGTCCCATCCACTCAGAGTCCCTTTTTGCCAAATAGTCATTGACGGTAACGATGTGTACACCATTTCCTGCCAAAGCACGCAAGTAAGCGGGCAAGGTTGCCACCAAAGTTTTTCCTTCCCCTGTCGCCATTTCTGCAATTTTTCCTTGGAAAAGGACTACGCCGCCTATTAGCTGTACGTCGTAGTGCAACATGTCCCACGTAACTTCATTTCCTGCCGCCATCCATTGGTTGAGCCAAATAGCTTTTTCGCCTTCTATGACTACTCCTTTTCTTTGAGCGGCTATAAAATGGTCGTGAGGAGTAACAGAAACCACCAACTGCTTATTTTCTTTCAATCGCCTTGCAGTTTCTTTGACTACAGCAAAGGCTCTTGGAATTAGTCCTTCCAAAATGCTATCTAACTGCACATCTCGTTCTTTCTCTGCTTTTTCTATGGCATTGAAAACCACCTCCTTTTCTGTAATGTCCATTTCTGGATTATCTAAAATCTGCTGACGCAAGGCGGCAATTTTTGTATCTATTGCTTGAAGAGCTTGGGCTATTTCTTGCTTGAACTCTACTGTTTTTGAGCGGAGCGCATCATCAGAAATAGAGGCAAGTTTCTGATATTCAGCGCTTATTTTATCAACATACGGTCTGATGAGTTTCAAATCTCTTTCTGACTTTGTACCGAATATCTTGGCTAATCCTTTGGTGAGAATATCTATCATATATTTAGTAATTTCTTATCCTTTTAAATAAATAGTTTTGAGTTTCTGGTTTAGTGTTTCTTGTTTATAGTTTGAGGTAGTTTGAATTACACTACTTTTTTATGTGTTCTTAAACTCCATTACAAATTCTATGTCGGTAACATAATAGCTACCCAAGATTAAAAACTTAGCAAAGCGTATTTTACGATGTAAAATACACCAGCAACTTAGTCAAAACCTAACACAGCAAAACAAGAAACATTTAGTTATAAACTTGGAACCTTCTGAACGATTATAATACCAATGAACTATTACCTGACAAAATGTCGGTAATTTAGGGTGCAAAGATAAGAAGTTTTATGGATTTTTCCTACTATTATCATAGACTTAATACTCATCTCCTAAGGCAAAGTTTGGTTTTCTTAAAAACCATTTTCCACGCGTAAAATCAGGGAAAAGTTGGGGCGTACCTCCTTGGGATATAGACTGCTCTGAAAGGTGACTAATTACGCTCCATGCGGCGGCATCATATGCGTCTAAGGGAGTAGGCGCTTTTCTCTTGGCAGCCTCGATAAAAGCATGTAAAACGAAGAAGTCCATGCCTCCATGTCCAGAGCCTTCTGCTTTGTCTTGGTATTTTTTCCAGAGAGGGTGGTCGTATTCTTTGATGTACTTGGCAGACTCTTCCCAGCGATGTGGCTGGCTTTTTCCTTCTATATATATTGTGTTGCCATCGTTCATCCAAAGCCCTTTTGTCCCTTGTACTCTAAATCCTAAAGAGTATGGTCGTGGGAGGTTGGTGTCATGGGTAACTAAAATAGTTTCCCCTCTAAAAGTGGTAATCAAGGTGCTTACTACATCACCTAACTTGAACTCTACTTTGGCATTGGGGTGATTCGCTCCACCTTTTTCTAAAATATAATTATGCAAACCTCTTGCTTTGGTGGCAGTAGAAACTAAGGACACAAAACGATTGCCCCTGTTGATGTCTAAGTAGGTGGCAATAGGACCTATTCCGTGAGTAGGGTACAAATCTCCATTTCTATAAACTGAGTGTGTAGTACGCCATTTGGCTTCATGTAATCCCTTTTCTCCAAACTCTACATTAGGCTCAAACTTAACTTCTCTTAAATCGTGTTGATAGCCACATTGGCAATGAATCATCTCTCCAAACAAGCCTTGCCTAACCATATTGAGTATTGCCATGACATCTCTGCGATAACATACATTTTCTAAAATCATACAAGGCACACCTGTAGCCTCAGAGGTATTCACCAAATCCCAACACTCCTCTATGGTATTTGCAGCGGATACTTCTACGCCAGCATATTTGCCTGCTTTCATTGCCGCTACTGCCATAGGCGTATGCCATTCCCAAGGAGTAGAAATCACGACTGCGTCCAAGTCATTCCTTTCCAACATTTTCAAAAAAGCAAACTCGCCCTGTGTATAGGATTCGGGCTTTTTCATGCCTTTTTTTACTATCAAATCTTCTGCAATTTTGATTCTCTCAGGGTCAATATCACAAATAGCAGGAATCACTATATCATCTCTATATAGTGCATTTTGCAAGTGATTGGTACCTCTTAAACCTACCCCAATAAATCCTAATCGCAATTTTTTGTCTGCAAACAGTTCTTCTTTATTGGGGTCAGCAAAAGTTTGCCCTATAGTGGTTACACCCAGACCTATTGTAGCATTGGTCTTGAGGAAGTCGCGTCTTTTCATTTTCTTCTTACTATGTATGGATTATATGTAATATGCTCAAATAAGTCCGATAAAGGGTAGCCTAAGTACTACTTTTCTTTATTTTTCTTAGGCTCTTTTGTTCTGTCTTTATTGGCTTCTGGTCTTCTTTTCTTTTTCCTGTTTCGGTTTGCTTTCTTTCGTTTTTCTCTATCCACAAGTTTTTCAGGATTTTCCAACTCCAGATTTTGTTGAAAATCTGTTTCTTTGGGTTTAGAAGTGGGTTTTGCAGGTGTTTCCTCTGCCAAGCTTTCTACTACTCCCCCTTGGGCATTAATTTCCATGATTTGTTTTACTCTATCAGTAGAGAGGGGGTACCATGTACTTTCGGTATCGTAGCTGAACCACATAATTTTCTTAAAAATGTCTGTTTTTTGTAGATGTGCTTCGCCCTGTGCGGTCAAGAGCGGTTTTTCCACTTTAGGAATATCTACTAAGGCATCTAAGTAGGTTTCTAATTCATAGTTCAGGCAACACTTCAGCCTCCCGCACTGTCCAGAAAGTTTGCTGGGGTTTAGAGAAAGGTTTTGATAACGCGCCGCAGCCGTAGAAACGCTCTTAAACTCTGTAAGCCAAGTAGAGCAGCACAACTCTCGCCCACAAACGCCAATTCCACCAAGGCGGCTTGCTTCCTGCCTTAGACTAATTTGACGCATCTCGATACGTACTTTGAACTCGCTTGCCAAGATTTTGATTAGTTCTCTAAAATCTACCCTATCGTCTGCTGAGTAATAAAAAGTAGCCTTAGTATTATCTGCTTGGTATTCTACATCAGAGAGTTTCATTTGCAGTTGCATCTCTTGGATAATTTCTCTTGCGCGATACATGGTAGTCATCTCTTTGGCTTGCACTTCGGCAAACTTTTCTAAATCTTTGGCAGATGCCTTGCGGTAAATATCTCGGATTTCTTCATTAGTAATTTTTTTCTTGATGATTTGTAAGCGGACTAATTCCCCTCTCAAAGAAACATGTCCTAAATGATAACCATTAGGAACATCTACAATAACAGCATCGCCTATCTCAAGGTCTAACAGGTCGTTATTGCGAAAATACTCCTTCCTTCCTCCTTTGAATCGTACTTCTAAGATATTGTATCTTTGGTGCGAAGGAAGTTCCATGTTGCTAAGCCAGTCAAATACGTTGAGTTTGTTACAGCCCGAAGTACCGCAAGTACCGTTATTGCGACAGCCTTTGATTTTCGAGCCAATAGTATCTATATTTTTAGTGCGTGTGCCGCATCCACCCGAACCACACCCACAAGAGCCACAAGCCATATCTATGTTAATTGGATTATCTTGATTAGAAAAATAATTAATTTAGAGAATCGTAAAATTAGCTTTTAATACTTGTTTTACCAAACAAAGCATAAAAAGTTTTATACTCTTGCGTAGGTAGGTAAAGAAATTTACGCTTTATTAAGAAATTTTCAAACCAATAATTAGCATATCGTCTATCTGTTCATAGCCACGCATCCATTCGTTCATGGTATCTTCTATGATTTGCTTTTGCTCTTGCAAAGGTTTATGAGCAATCTGTTCTATGAGTAAGAAAAAGTTGTTGGTCATAAATCTCTTGCCTTGTTCGCCGCCAAATTGGTCGTGATAGCCATCAGTGAACATATAGACGGTAGTTGGCTGGCTTATGTCAAAAGTATGCTTGGTAAAGGCGCGTTTTCCTTCTTTCTGCAGTCCTCCTATGGGCATTTTATCAGCTTTGATTTGCTCTAAACTACCATTTTGATAGATGAGAAGTGGGTTCTTCGCTCCACTGTAAGACAATATTTTTTTCTGTTTGTCTATCACACAGAGTGCCATGTCCATACCATCGCGGTTGTCAGTTTCCTCTTGTTTTAAAGAATGTCTAATTCCTAAATGTAAATGATTTAAAATTTCATCAGCCTCTAAAATATTGTTTTCGTTTACAACTTGGGAGAGCATAGAAAAGCCTATCATGCTCATAAAGGCACCGGGGACACCATGCCCTGTACAATCTACTGCGGTAACGATGATTTTTCCGTCTCTTTCTGTAAACCAATAAAAGTCGCCGCTGACAATATCTCTTGGCTTGTAAAATATAAAATATTCTGAAAACCAAGTATTAAGTTTGGCAGCATAAGGGAGCATAGCATCTTGGATACGGCGAGCGTATCGGATACTACTTTCTATATTTTCGTTTTTCCTACTGAGTTCATCTCTGCTTCGCTCCAGTTCCTTATGGGCTAACTGCACCTGAGAAACTGTTTTTCTCAGTTCTTTATTTAAGTCAAACAGTCGTTGATTTGCCTCTGCCAACTCATTTGATTTTTGTTGAATAATATCATGTTGCTCTTTGAGTTGCTCAAGCGTATTTTTTAAATTTTGATTCGTGTCTGCCAACTCTTGGGTACGTTCTGTTACTTTGATTGCTAAAACTTCTTTTTCCTTTTGTATAGCACTAATCCTCCAACGAATAAATCCCCATACTAAACTACCTAAAAGCACCGAGTAAAGCATATAAGCCCAAGGGGTTCTGTACCAAGGAGGTTGGATAGAAAATTTGAATACTGCCTCTTTGCTTATCTGTCCATAAACATCTTTAGAACGAACTCGGTAGGTATAAGTTCCCTCAGGAAGGTTGGTATATTCCTTGTTGTTATCTTCTGTCCACTTAGACCAGCCTGTATCAAAGTTTTCTAAGTAGCTTTGATAGACATTTACTCTTTCATCATTGTAAGATACCGCAGACATTTCAAAGCGAAGTGTGTTGTACTTGTAAGGGAAGTCGTACATCAGCTCTTTGGGTTGCTCAAGCGAATTGACCCTTTTTTCATCAAAGTAAGTACCTTTGAATATCACAGAGTCTTTGCCAATGCTTATCTGCCTAATAAGTGTATTAAATTCAAATTCACTTTTGCCTACCTCTTGGCTATCAAAGCGATATACTCCATCTACATCACTTACCCAGATTACTCCATTCTCTTCTGCAAAAATATATTGAATGTCTTGTAGGTCATTGAGGCGGCTGAGAACTTTGGGTTTGTATTTATAAGAGCCATCTGTTTGCTTTACGGCTAAGCAAATTTCTCCTTCATTAATGTTAGAGAAACACCACAAATTTCCTTGACTGTCTAAGGTAGGATAACGCACACTGTATTTCCCCTTATTGAAAGGTACATCAAAGGCATGGTCATAAATAAACTTGTCAGTTTGCTTATTATATTTATAAATACCATTTTCCGTACCTACTCTAATTTCTCCATTCATTAAAAATAAGTGATTCCCACTAAAAGAGGGCAAACCTTCATTCATACCATATCTTTTGGCTTCTTTGGGGTTCAAAGAAAAAAACTCACCAAATACTACTTTGATAATGCCTTTATTTTTTGTACCTATCCATAAATTGCCTTCTTTATCTTCTTTGATGAACTGCACTTCTTCTCTGATGCTATCCAACCTGCCACTATCTACCCATTCGTTGCCTACTTTGATTAAGGAACGTACACTATAAGCAGAGCCAACAAAAATGCGGTTAGGGTCTTTTTCGGAGCGGGTAATGCAAAAAGTTTGAGGGTTTACCTCACCAATCACACTTAATTCTTCGCCTTTTAATTTCTTTAGCCCTGAATAGGTAGCAATAATTAGCTCGTCGCCAAAAGACAAAAGCCCCCAACAATCTACAGGAATATCCTTGATTTTTTTAAATTCTGCTTCTGTAAAACTTTTGGTAAGATTACGAGATTTGAGTACATACAAGCCTGACATAGTAGCAATATACACTTCGCCTTTGTGCTTAGCAATCGCATTTACCGCTCCACTGATTTTGTGGGAGTTTTCTGTGAAAATAGATAAAGGAGAAGGATATTCTAAGCGAGAAATGCCGTGGTAAAGCCCTAACCAAATTCCTCCTTGACCGTCCATGCAAAAAGAGGTAACTAAGTCATCTCCCAAGCCATTTCTTTTGTTAAAAATATGGATAATCTTACCTTTTTTGTCCAATACTACCAAACCGATACCTAAGGTTGCTAAAGCAATTTTATTATCATCTAAAAAGAGTGCGCTATAAGCCCTGTATTCTTTCAGAAAAACATCTGCATCTGTTTTAAAAGGGATAAGACGACCATTATCTAAGATAAAAAGTCCTTCTTCGTCTATACAAAGCATGATTTTATCCTTATCATAGGGCAATACTTGGGCGATAATTGTATTTTTAAATCTTTCTGTCCCTTTGACTAATTGCAGCTTGTTATCTACAAGTTCCGTCAAACCTATGTTATTTTGTTGAACGTAGTATTTCCCTCGGGCTTCGTATCCAAAAGTGAAATAAGAATTAGCCTTGATTATTTTTATATCAGTTTTTTCTTTATGAATAAAAAGTTTGTCATCTGTTTGGAAAATAACGCCTTCTTTCACACAACGAATAGACCAAACTTGCTCAAAAGCATTTTCAGTAAAGTCTATTTTACTTGCAAGACTTTGGTATTGTAAGTATCCTGTGGAATCGGGCACAAGCATACCAAAAGTACGCAAGCCACCTACGTATATTCTTCCGTCTTTATCAACTGCCAAAGAAAATACTGAGGAATTATTAGAAGTTTTTATTAGTCGCCAATGTACCCCATCATATTCAAGTACTCCCTTATCATTGCCAAAGTACATCACACCTCTTTTGTCCTGCACAACTGCCCAATTTGCCAAACCTGCTTTATAGTCTTTAGGAGAAAAATTCCGAATAAAAGGCATACCAATCTGATTAGGCTCAGTAACGGCTTGTCCTTTTGAGAGAGTTGGAAAGGAGAAAATAAAAAAAAGAATTATAAAAACCTTGTATTTTATCATTTTGGCGTTATCATCAATAACTAACTATTAGGCAATAGATGTAAAGTAAGGGTAAACAAACTATATATTAAACTGCTAAGATAAGAACTTCACGCAAACATAAAACAAGTTTACCCAAAATAAGTACCAAAAAAATGAAAAAGTAAGTTAAAATTTAAAATAACTTGATTTGCGAGTGTTTTTGATAAGAGATAGGTGTTTTAAGAGTTAGGTTGCACGCTTTGTTTATTTTCTCTATAAAGTACAGTGATAAGTCGGGCGAAAGTATATTATCAGGTTCATGAACAAAAAAATACAATTTTTCTAAACCCATATCTATCCAATTTTGGATACGATGCGTCCACTCATCTATGCGACTGTAGTCTGTAGGGTGTAAATTGTTGCCGACAAATCTGATGACTGCCGTAGTAGTGGTGAGCCTTTGGTGAAGTACATCTCGCCTGCCTGCTACATCGCAAATGACAGTACTAACACCATAACTTTCA
Source organism: Thermoflexibacter ruber (assembly GCF_900113045.1). Classification (GTDB taxonomy): domain Bacteria; phylum Bacteroidota; class Bacteroidia; order Cytophagales; family Thermoflexibacteraceae; genus Thermoflexibacter; species Thermoflexibacter ruber. The sequence continues at coordinate 53,399 of NZ_FONY01000009.1, read as the reverse complement.
AGCATTTCTGTAGCTTCACTTATAGGCATAAGACCATTGCGTTTGGCAAACCAAGCCTCGTGGCGAAACTCCACAGAAAGAGGAACTTGGGAAGGGAACTGTTTGACATAATTTTCTAAAATGGGTAACTTATCAGGAGCGAAATAAGGCGGAAGTTGCAAAAAGCAAATTCCCAGCCTATTGCCTAAAGCATACACATTTTCGCAGAAAGTTTGATTGAGCAAGGCTACATCTTGCAAAAGTTGGTCGTGGCTAATGACTTGTGGAATTTTAGGGCAGAATCGGAAATAAGTTGGTGTACTTTCTCTCCATTTCTCTATTGTACTGAGGTCGGGGATTCGATAATGGGTAGTATTCAGTTCAATAGTGTTGAACTGCTGGGCATAATATTTTAGAAAATCCCTACTTTGTGTTTTCGGTGGATACCAAGTACCGACCCATGCTTCACAACTCCAAACAGGGCAGCCTACATACACTTCCAAAGGAGATTTCTTACTCTTTGCAAGTACGCTTGGAGTTAGAGGGTGGTCAGTGGGTAAGCCAAAATCTACTTGACTAATGTCTTGGAGTTTGCCAAAATCCATGAGAAGTACGTTTGTTAGAATATTTATTTATCCAAATTTAATTAATCCTAAGCGAATTATTGGCTAATTACTTAAAATAAAACTTTTCCTCTATCGAGGAGTATTCTCTTGGGATTTGTTGGTCTTGGGAACGCAAGCGTACATTTTTTCTTACTTGCATAAAAATATCTTCTAAACGTAGATTAGGTTGTCGCAATGCTTTGATAAGCTCTTCGGTGTAAAGTCCATTTTTCCCATTACCGTCTAAGGCAACTCCTCCTGCTTGGGTGGCATAGGCTATGAAAGTTCCCTTTGGAGCGATGTCTGTTCCTGTGATACCGCGGTTGCCTTTTTCATTCCTACAAGCATCTAAGATGAGTATATTCATTATATTGTTTGCTTGTTCCATTTCGCTAAGTACTTTTTTCAGACCTACCGCAGAGAGCGTATATTCTTCTATACTTAACTCGTTTCTCTCCTCTATCGGAAGTAGGTAAGTTTCCCCGTTCTGCTCTATGCCATGACCTGCAAAGTAAAATAAACCAATTCCTCCTGTGCTACTTAGTTTATGTCCAAATTTCAAGATAGCATTTTTCATTTCATCTTGATTTAGATTGGTATATTTGAGTACCTCAAACCCCAGCTTACTAAGCTCCATGGCTATTGCTTCTGCGTCATTGACAGGGTTTTTTAGTGGAGAGTTTTTATAGTCTTTATTACCTATGACTAAGGCTATGCGTTTTGCCGTAGTAATACTAACCTCTTTTTCAGGTAGATAGGCTACCTCTACTATTTCTGAAGTAGTAAGACCACCTGCATTGGCTGCTACAATTTTGATAGTATTTTTTCCTTCTTTCAAAGTAACATTGCGCTTAAGCTGGACATCACAAGTCCCACTGGGTACTACTCCTATGCCTCTGGTGGCATTTTCTATTTGTATAGCCTCATTCACATATACTTGCATACTTTGCAGAGGAGTAGAGGTCTGGATACAAGCATCTACTACATAATTTTTAGATTTACTTTTGAGTAGCGTATTATTCCATGTAATTTGTGGAGGTAGAGGCGGAGCTTTAGGTTTGATATTTGAAATGTCCCAAAGTTTAGCGGAGTTTCCCCCAGAGGTAAGCACGTATCTGCCATCAGGAGAAAAAGCCACAGCACTTATCCAACTCCCATGACCACCAAACTCTTGTTCTATCTTTCCTTGCTGATTCCAAAGTTTAGCAGTCTGGTCAAAACTACCTGTAAGGATAAACTTGCTATCAGGGGAAAAGGCAACGGCACTTACCCAATAAAGATTGGAGAACGTTTTAATCACATTACCTTTACTATCCCAAATTTTGGCAGTTTCATCAAAACTACCCGTCAGGATGTGCTGGGTTTTAGGAGAAATAGCCGCTGCAAATACTTGATTAGTATGCCCTATGTATTTTTGCAAGACTTGTCCTTGTAAGTTCCAAATAGTAGCCACACCGTCCATGCCTGCTGTTAGAATTAGTTTGCTATTTGGTGCAAAAGCTACTGAGCGAATGATGGCTTCATGATAAAAAGTTTGAATCAAGTTGGCTTGATAATCCCACAAACGGACAATATGGTCATGGCAACCAGTCAGCAAAAACTTTCCGTCAGGAGAAAAAGCAACTGCACCCACAGGGTCGGTGTGGGCTAAAATCTCAACAGCTGTACCTGTACGCAGATTCCAGAGTCTTGCGGTCTGGTCTTCGCTACCTGTAAGTGCATAATTGCCGTCAGGAGAGAGTGCTACAGAGCGGATAATACCTTGATGCCCTTTGAGCGTTTGCCAAATCTTTCCTTGCACATCCCAGAGAATTGCTGTTTTATCCTCTCCTCCAGTCAGGATAAAGTTCCCGTCAGGTGAAAAAGCCACGGAGCGAATCATTTTTGCTTGATAGAAAGTACGTACTTCTTGGGCAAAACAGCAAAAAGGCAGTAATATTGCTATAAATAAGAAAAAGCGTTTCATTGTTTTTGTAGGGGTAAAATAACTTTTTAATTATTTTACGTAAAAAACTTATGAGAGTTAGAGAGAAAAGTCAGTTTTGGGCATATTTCTCTCTCAAATAGGCAAAATACTTCTTGAAATCACCATTAAACTGATTTTTGAATTCTTGCTCAAAGGTGTTTTGCTTTTCATTGTAAGTGAGAAAACCTACAAAAAAAGCATTATTAGGGGTGTAATCCTTAAAGTAGTCTTTATATGTTTCTCCACGGAAAGCAATAGTATCCACAGAAGAAATAATGTGTTGAATCATTTTTTCCTTTTGAGTTTGCTTCTGTTCCAGTGACGTTTTTTTATCAAACGAACGATAAAGAGAATCCAATTTCTGTGTAGCACTAAGCAAAAAAGCATTGAGTTTTTCTCTATCCTGCTGCTGAGCAAGATACTTTTCCAATGGTAAAGAATTTTCTCCATACTTGAATTGTAGGAAAAGGATAGCCCCTTGATTGCCTACGAAGTTGGCTAAATTTTCATTGTAAGTAAGGTTATCATTGATAAACAGTGTGCCGTGTGTAAGCTCGTGGATAATTAAGTTTGCCAAACTTCCCTCGCTACGCATGAGCATACTCGACAAAATAGGGTCATCAAAGTAGCCCAAAGTCGACCATGCGCTTACTTCGTCTATTTCAGTATCCCAACCTTGTTTTTTCAATCTCTCCTCCTCTTTTTTTAATTTGCCCTTATCAAAAAATCCTTTATAAGAAAAAGTCCCAACAAAAGGGAAAAACCACTCTTTGGCAGTCAAACTGTAAGGTTCACAAGCAGTAATAGTCCATAGAATGGGCTTATCCTGTTGGTCGTAGAATTTTTCATAGCTCCCCGATGGCGATAATCCCAAAGAATCAATAGCAAATTGTTTTATTTCCTGAATAAGGTGTAATTTACTTTTGACAGAATCTGGGATGCTCTTATCTTCTAATACTTCTCTAATGGGTCTGGCTTTCAACAAGATAGTAAACTGTCCTTTTGCTTGCATTAGCCCATAGCTGATGATTTCAAACTGCCAAATGCAAAGAAAAAGTAATAAAAGTAGAAAAATCAATAATATTCTTTTGATTAACTTACGCATCTTTAGTAGTATATATTTGCTTGTTGGTAAACATCATTAATTTTTTCCATTCTCTTTGATAAACTGCACCAACCCACTTACCAAACCTTCTGCCAAAGGCAAATCTGCTTTGGAATAAGTGGCTATGTTTTCTGCTCTATCTGTTGAACTCGTTTTCAAAATATGGTTCATTTTTTCTATGAGCAAATATTGGGCATCTGGTTTGGCATCTTTAAGTAGTTTTGCTTCGCTCTCAGCCACTTGAATATCAGTCGTGCCTTGTACTATCAGCGTAGGAATTGTTAGTTTTTTGATTTCTGCTTGCGGGTTGTATTTGAGCCAAGAAATCATATAACGTTGCACACTTGGATGAAATAAGCTGAAGTACAGAGGGTTAGGATTTTCAATGAGTTTGCCTTCTTTGAGTTGTGCGAACAGACCGCTTATATCATTTACGATATTTTCAGGTTGTTTTTGGTCTTTGACTTGTTGCAAAATTATCTCGTCAATTGGTCTGCCAGCCCCCGCTACGGAAATATAGCTATTTGCTTTGCTTTTTTGAGCTGCTACCATGCCTATCAGCGAGCCTTCGCTATGCCCAAGAATAACTATCTTGTTGAATCTCTTATCTTTGCCTAAAAAATTTACCCACGCCACTGCATCATCAATGTAATGCTCAAAGCGCAAACTGTCCTCTTTCATGCCTGCCTCTGCACTTTTGCCTATGCCTCTTTTATCATAACGTAAAGATGCGATGCCATTTTTTGCCAAATCTTCTGCTAAGAGTTTATAAGATTGGGCAGTAATGCCAATTCCACTATTCCCATTGCGGTCAGTGGGACCCGAACCTGCAATGATAAGTACGACAGGAACTGTTTTTTTAGCGTCAGGGATAAGCAAAGTTCCTTCTATTTTGTCGATTTTGACGATTTCCTCTTTGGATTGGGAAAAAGTATTTTCCATGATTAGGAAAGTAAAAATTAGAATAAAAAGTGTTGTTTTCATAAAATTATCTTTTTAAAATTTTTTTAGTGGCTTTGTGTCTTAGTAGTAAATAATTACACTTTTTCTTACTTTTGCAAGTACCTAAATAGTTACATAGTTACAAAAAATCTATGAAAAAAATAGCCCTGATAACAGGAGCCACTTCGGGCATAGGAAAAGCTACGGCAGAACTTTTTGCTCAGCACCAAATCGACTTGATTCTGTGTGGAAGGCGACAAGAACGCTTGGCAGAATTAGCCATGCAGCTAAGCCAATCTGTAAAAGTCTATACACTTTGCTTTGATGTAAGGGACAAAGAGGAGGTTTTTAGACAAATAGAAAACTTACCCACAGATTGGAAACAAATTGATGTTTTAGTGAACAATGCGGGCAATGCACACGGGCTTGCACCTGTGGACAAGGCAGACTTGGTAGATTGGGAAGCGATGATAGACATTAATGTAAAAGGATTAATGTATGTTTCTAAGGCAGTGATTCCAAGCATGGTAGAAAGAAAATCAGGGCATATCATCAACATTGGCTCTATTGCGGGTAAAGAGGTTTATCCCAACGGAAATGCCTACTGTGCTTCTAAATACGCCGTAGATGCGCTTAACTCAGGCATGAGGTTGGATTTGGTGCAATACGGCATCAAAGTGACCGCAATTAATCCGGGGTTAGTAGAAACGGAGTTTTCCTTAGTTCGTTTCAAAGGTGATGAGCAAAGGGCAAAAAATGTTTACAAAGGCATTACTCCACTTACTGCCCAAGATGTTGCAGAGGTGATTTATTTTGCCGTCAGTCGCCCTGCCCATGTCAATATTGCTGATGTAATTCTTTTCCCTACGGCTCAGGCAAGCAGTACAGTAGTAAATAGAGTTTAGTATTTTTGAGGAAATGGTCTAAATTTTGGTAAGAGTAAGCATAAAAAATCCTTGCTCTATATTTAATTCGTTCACTTTTACCTACTGAAAAAATGAAAAAGATTCATAGCTTTATTGTATCGATATGTATTTGTCTTTCCTATGCCCAAGCACAAAAAATAGATGATAAAATAGAAGTCATTACCTCTGGTTTTTATACGCATTTTACAGGAAAACTAAACAATCAGCCTATCACTGCAGACTTGATGAACCATGAAAACCAGTATATAGGAACGTATTATTACAATGCCAACGGCAGACCTTTCCAACTTAAAGAAATTAAAAGCAACTCCACAAAACATATCTTAGAGGAACTCGATACGAACGGACATATTACAGGCATTTTTGAAGGGGTAATTACTAAAAAAAGTTTTATTGGAGTTAGAGAAACCGAGCAGGGCAAACGCAAAGTCCCTGTTGAACTTAAAGAAGACTACACCAAAGGCAGTATGCAATTTGCTCAGTACTATATCAACAATAACAAGGATACTATCGCCCCTTTTGATACCAAAGTGCATTTTCTTTATCCCTCCCAATTTCCTGATGCCAAAGTATTAGAGGCAGTCCGCGGCGATTTAGGCAAAGGTACTTTCAAACTCTCTATGCCCAATAATCTAAATATAGAAGTATTTAAAAATCAAATTGTTGAAAAATTACATAAACATTACAGCTACCTCTTGGATGGGGCGGCGGAGCGAGAGTCTATAGATATAGATATGCTGGTGTATCTTAATGAAAACTATCTGCTTTCTATTCGTATCAATGAAGTAGTAGATGCTGACGGCGAAGAGATAAATGAACAAAAGTTTTATACTTGGGACCTGAAGACGGGAAAACTGATACATCTGGACGATATTTTTAAAGCAGACTACAAGGAAGAACTCAGAAAAATTATCTTGCAAGCTATTATTAAAAGCATCGATAAAGATAACTTGCAAGAAGCAGGGAGTAATAAATTAGACACGTCTATGATAGATTTTGATTTTTATATGACTACGGGGGGAATGACCTTTTTTTACTTGCTGCCTGATTCTGATAATGATTTGGAGATTTATATTCCTTTCAAAGAGATGTTGAGTATCTTAAAAGCAGAAAGTCCTATTAGTCATTTGTTTAAAAAATAATTATTCCTCAAAAACTTCATGCTGGTAAGAAATTTTTTTAGCAAATGTACTATCCAAAAATATCTATCGTAACCCCTTCCTTCAATCAAGGTCAATACCTTGAACAAACGATTCTTTCTGTCATAGAACAAAACTACCCTAATTTGGAGTATATCATCATAGACGGAAACAGTACAGATAATAGTGTGGAAATCATCAAGAAGTATGAAAAATACTTAGCTTACTTTGAAAGTAAAAAAGACAAAGGGCATTATCATGCAGTACAAAAGGGATTCGAAAAAAGTACAGGGGAAATTATGACTTATCTAAACTCTGATGACATGCTCTATCCCCATAGTCTTTTTATCATTGCTGAGTTATTTCAAAACTTTCCTCAAATTCAATGGATTCATGGTATGCCTGCTCACATAGACGAGCATGGAAAAACAGTGCGTATCCACACCCTGCCAAAGTGGAACAAGTATCGTTACTACCGCTATGACTATAAGTTTATCCAACAAGAAGGTACTTTTTGGCATAGAAATTTGTGGGAGAAAGCGGGAAGCTATATCAACACGGATTACCTATTAGCTTCTGATTTAGAACTATGGTTGCGTTTTTTCCAATATGCAGAATTATACGCAATTAATACGCTTATTGGGGCTTACCGCTTGCGCTCAGCCAATCAAAAGAGCTTAGAACAATTAGAGGCATACTGCAAAGAAGCAGAAATTATCCTTAGTAAGCATCAGCTAAACGAACAAGAGAAAAAGGAGCTAAGAAGGATACGCTTGATAGAAAATACCTTGCTAAAAATTCCTATTTTAAAGGACTGGAAATGGTTGCAAGACAAGTTTTATTACAATAGCTTAGTATTCAGATTTCCCCCTAACTTTGATTTTGATAGAGCTACACAAAAGTTTTTCTTGAAATAAAAATCATGAATAATTCGCCTTTCATCAGTGTTATTACTCCGACTTTTAATGCCGCCCAAACATTAATAGCCTGCATAGAAAGTGTTGCCTCACAGACCTATCCCTATTTTGAGCATTGGATAATAGACGGACTTTCCACGGATAATACTATGGAAATAGTAAAAGAATACGCCTCAAAATACACTCACTTAAAATATGTTTCTGAAAAAGACACAGGCATTTACAATGCCATGAATAAAGGAATCAGCCTTTCCAAAGGAGATTGGTTATATTTTTTGGGGGCAGATGATAGGTTATACGGCAATAGTGTATTAAGCGATATATTTGAAAAAAGTATAAATGAAGATATTGGTGTCATTGTAGGAGATATAATCATCAATTTTGCGAATCACACTCATTCTTATAAAAGCACTAAATTTGATAAATATTTCTTTGCAGGAGAGTCTATTTACCACCAAGCAATACTGATGAGCAAGAAAGTGTTTGAAGTGGCAGGAAATTTTGATGAAAGCTATAAAATCTGTGCAGACACAAAAATGGAGTATGAGGCTTTTCGCTTTGGTTTTCAGTATTTATATGTGGATATAATTATTGCATCTTACTCTGGCACAGGAATAAGCAGTGATAGCAAATATATCGATTTGACCCGTAACGAAAGAGTAAGGATTATTCAGCATATTTTTGAAACCTGCACAAATAATGAGAAAAAAATTTTAGCGGATAATAGCAAAAAGTTTATTAAAATCTGGCTAAGTGAAGTATTAAGTTACGGATTGGGGTTTTACTCTATATACAAGTCTTTAGTTCAAACGGATAAAAATCTCAAAAAGGCATTTAAAAGAATCTTTTATAATAAAAATTTTTGGTTGGCTAATTCCTCTGAGTCGGGTGCCTTTACCAATCTACAAAAAGGAAGCATACTCATTGGGCTATTACAAGTTTTTTTCCTTTGCATAAAAGAAAAAAGATTTTTTTACTATTTAAAAAACAGCATATATTGGCTAAAAGTAAGATTTTTTACCTAATTTTCATTTACTTTTGGACTAAGTAAAACACATAATAATAGTCGACTCAGCCATCATGTCAATGGCTAAAAAGATTTAAAAGACTATTATCTCAATTTTTTTACCCCGTACATATGTAAAATCTAAATTAATCTTTTTTGGCATACATGGAACTACTTATTAAGCACCTCGTTGCGCTCTACGAGCGAGATTTGAGCAAACTGAAACAAGAAATCCAAAGCTATGAAAGCGAAGAAAAACTTTGGCAAGTAAGCGGAAGTATTAATAATTCCGCAGGAAATCTTTGCTTGCACCTCACAGGCAATCTTAGGCATTTTATAGGGGCTATTTTGGGGAAAACGGGCTTCGTAAGAAATAGAGAAGCAGAGTTTTCTTCAGAAAATATTCCACAAAGTCAGCTTATCAAAGACATAGAAAGCACGATTGTTGTTGTCAAAGAGGTGCTTCCCCAACTTACTGAGGAGCAGCTTGCCCAAGAGTACCCTATACAAGTTTTTGGCTACCCAATGCCTACCTCTTACTTTTTGATACATTTGGCTATGCACTTAGACTATCACTTAGGGCAAATCAATTATCACAGAAGACTTTTATAAAATTACTTAACCAATATTTCTAATGGTAAATAGACAACTCATTGCCGAGATTTTTGACCTGAACGTAAAAACTACACCAATTGCTAAGCAGATAGATAACTTTATCTATGCTACTATCTTGGTAAGTACTTTGGTAGTTACCTTAGAAACTATCCTACCGATGGATTACTTGCCTAATCTTCAGGCATTTGAAACCATTGTTACTATCATTTTTTTGGTAGAGTTGCTCTCTAAACTATCTGTATTGGATATTCTTTTTATTCGACACAGACGCAAGTGGGAGAGGACTTTACTTGTTTTTTACCTACTTATAGATTTTGCGGCGGTTATTCCCCCCATGATTTTCTTGCTGAGCAATACAGCACATCACGATTATTTCCTGACCCTACGCTTACTCCGCATATTCAAAGCTTTTCAGCACGACCATTCTATTGAGCTGATTCTTAGGGCAATTATAAAAAAACAGACTGAGTTAGTCAAATCCGCTCTGGTCGTCATAGTAGCTACTGTTTTTCTTTCTGTATTGCTTTATGAAGTAGAAAATGACTTCGAGTTTGGCAATGGGGTAGGAGGTGAACAAACTAAAATTAAGGATATTTTTACAGCCATGACTTGGGCTTTTGCTGTTTTTGTAGATGATGCTACAGGACATATAGAAAATGGACTGATGCCTGTTACTCCTTTGGGTAAGTTGATTGCGGCAATCATAGGCTTGCTCAAAATAGGTATTGTAGTTATCCCAACAGGCATTATCGCTACGGGATTTATCGAGGTCATAGATGAAAATAAATTGCAAAAACAATATCAAAAACTCAAAGAGGCTTTCCGCAAAAAGCACAATGAAATACTTGGTGTAGAAGTTTTTGAAAGACCCCGTACCTTGTTTACGCTCAAAGATGCACTTTTTATCCATGAAAATAATATTTTCAACATTTTAGAAGGAAAAAAAGGATTCAGGGTAAGAGCAGTTCACTCTGCGGAAGATGAAAAATATGTGGACACGAACCTAATAGAACACTATGCCTATCAGGATATTACGCTTTATGGGGCAAGAATAGACAGAGAGAATAGTAAGCACTTGATTATCACACCCAATAGCTGTGCAGATACAGGGGTAGGTTATTTTGCCTACTGTACATCTGAATTATTAAATGCAGACCTGATTTCTAATGAGTTATACCAAAAAAATTCTTTAAACTTAGATTATGATTTTGATTTTCTGAACAACGAACTCTATTGGCAAGATAATCACTTAGAAATGTCTAAGAAGGAACGCAAAAAACTCCCTACTAAGCACCAAGCCCTTTTTCAGTTCAAAGAGGACATTTTGAAACTGAAAGAATATCAACATATCTTGGTAGTGGAGTCAGCCAAGAACTTAGATTCAGAATTTGAATTAGAAAAAATGAGTATGAGCAAGTGCCAGTATCAGCTACTTATATGGCTTTGCTCTCATTGCGAAAATGTATTTGAGATTAAGGTAAATCATAAAATATTAGAAAGTTATATGTTTTTTGAGCAAGTAAAAAGAATTAGTAATGAGATAAAGATGCTTACCTAATTTTTTCCTTTCAGAATTTGCGAATAATTGATAATTTACCGTAATTTTATCTATTATCACACACTTTTCAAAGTATAAATAATAGATAAATTTTTCTAAATGAGGAGTTTGTTCAGTACACTATTGCTTAGTTGAAAAATATTTTTTTCATAGCGTTTTTTATTTTATACCTTTCCCTGTGTCATGCCCAAGACAGAGGAGAGTTACTTGCGCGTTTGCAAAAATCTAACTCCCAAGCAGAAAAAGTGCAGATTTTAGAACAGTTGGCTACCATCTCCAAGCAAACTAACCAGATAGACAATGCTATTTCTTATTTCAAACAAGCCTTAGACTTAACCGATGAGAGTGGAAGTGTAACCGTAATAGGGAGTTTGTGCCAAAAAATAGCAGACTTATATTTACAAAAGCAAGAGTATGAAACGGCTGTAGAGTATGCCTTACAAGCCCTTTCACTTCACGAAAAAGACAAAAACAATCAAAAAGTGGCTGATTTACAACACTATATTGGCTCTATCTACAAAAAAAATCAAGTATATGAAAAAGCTATAGAGTATTTTCAAAAGTCCTATCAATATTACAGACAAAGTGAAAACATAGAACTTCAAAAGCAAGTACTTTCTTCTTTATCCGAAACTTACTACCTAAACGGGCAATTAGCAGAATCAGAGAAAAACTATGCAGAATTGGTCAATCTTGCCTATGCAAGTAATGACATAAAAACAGAAACAGAAGCACTTACAAAAATAGCAGTAGTTTGCACCGCTGAAAAACGCTATGAGGAAGCTATCCACTACACCCAAGAATTAAGCAGTATTTATGAGAAAAATAAGCAAATAAATCAGTTGGCATTTACGCAACAAAATTTAGGCTACTTATACCGACAAAAAGGCGATTTGGCTCAATCAGAGGCTTATTTTCAATCTGCTATTGCTACTTTTGAGAAAATTAAACAGAAAGATGCCACTATCCTAAGCAATATTGCTGTAACCTACTCTATGCTTGGCAACTTTACTAAATCACAAGAATACCACTTACAAGCTATTGAAATAGAGAAAAAAAGAAATATTCCAGAAGATTTGGCAGATAAGTACAATTTAGTGGCAGCCAATAGCCTACTAAGTCAAAATCCCTTTCAAGCACTCCAATATGCTAACCAAGCTGTCCAAATAGCCACTCCCGCCAATGCTTACAAGCAACTGAAAGATAGCTATTTAATTTTGAGCGAGGTGTATAATCGTCAAAATGATTTCAAAGCGGCACAAGATGCTTTCAAAAAAGCAGATGAATATAGTAAAATCATTGAAAATCAAGCAACTAAATCTAAGGAGAATCTTCAGAAAAAACGTATAGAAGCACAAGAAAGAGAAAGTGATTTGCTCTTGCTTTTGTCTGAAAAAGAAAAACAAAGCCTCGCACTCAGGCAGGCATTGTTAGAGGCAGAGAAAAAAGAGCAAGAACTAACCTTGCTAAAAAAGGAAAGTGAACTGAACGAAGCCAACGTGAAAAACCAACGCCTTGCCAAAGAAAGAGCCGAGCAACAACTTCGCCTTGCCGAGCAGCTCCTTGAAACAGAGCGTCAAAAACAACAAATTTTGACCTTGAATCAGGAAAAAATCATGCAAGAATTAGCCTTAGAAAAGCAAAAAGTAGCGCAAGAGGAACAGCAAAAAGCGATAGAATTAGAGAGAAATAGAAATCAAATCAGGAATTTACAGCTAAAGCAAGAATTGCAAGAGCAAAAGATGCGAGAACGCTTTGTCTATTTAGGAGGTTTAGCCGCTCTGCTCATCATGTTGATTATGGCTTGGGCGATTAGGCGTTCCAATAGGCAACGTAAACTTATCCAAGAAAAAAATAAAACCTTAGAGAAACAACAAAAGCAAATCCAAGAAATTAACGAGGAGCTACGTACCTCAGAGGAAGAAATCAGACAAAATGCCGAAGAACTTTTAGTAACTAATGAACAATTAGAAAGTAGCCTTCGCCAACTAAGCATACAGAATGAAATTATTGCTGCCAAAAATAGAGATATTACAGCAAGCATCACTTATGCTAAACGCATACAACATTCCATTCTACCTCTGCCAGAGCAAATGCAAGCTACTTTTGGAGAGTATTGCCTGCTTTTCCGACCTAAAGACATTATCAGTGGAGATTTTTATTGGCTGCGGATGCTTCCAGATAATCGTATTCTTTTTTCAGTAGTGGATTGCACGGGGCATGGCGTACCCGGTGCTTTCATGTCATTGATTGGGAGTAACTTGCTCAAGGAAATTGTAGATGAGAAAAAAATTTATTCCCCCGAACTCATTTTGAATGAATTAAGTAAAGGCATCAAATACACGCTCCAACAGGAAAAAACAGCTAATAGGGACGGCATGGACTTAGCCATAGTGCTGATAGACAAGGAAAATAGAAAAGTAGAGTTTGCAGGTGCGAAGAACCCTATTGTTTATGTGCAGAATGGAGAACTATTCTACCTCAAAGGCGACCACTACGAAATAGGAGGTAATACTACAAAACAAGACGTTTATTATACCAAGCAACAAATCTCCTTGCCTAATGATGAATCCGAGAAAACGACTTTCTACCTCTTTACTGACGGCTACCAAGACCAGTTTGGAGGGACGGAGGGTAGAGGTTTTTCTATTCGTAAATTCAGAGAGTTTCTGCATCAAATTTACTATTTGCCTATGCAAGAACAAGAACGGCTTTTGGCAGAAAATCTTGCTCAGTGGCAAGGAAAAACACGCCAAATAGACGATATATGTGTGGTAGGGTTTAGGGTATGAATAAAAGACGTTCCATTTCATACAGAAGAAAATGGAACGTCTAAACGATTGAGTATTAAATGACTTGCCTACTATGCTACTACTTCCTCCTCTATCATTTCCTCTGAGGCTATCTTAGCAGTCAGGTATTCTCTATTCAAGCGAGCTATATTGGTGATAGAAATATGCTTAGGACACTCTGCTTCGCAAGCCCCTGTATTTGTACATGCACCGAAGCCTTCTGCGTCCATCTGTGCTACCATTTTTTGCACCCTACGTTTTCTTTCTGCCTGTCCTTGTGGTAAAAGTGCCAACTGAGAAACCTTTGCAGCAACAAAAAGCATGGCAGAAGCATTTTTACAAGCGGCAACGCAAGCCCCGCAACCAATACAAGTAGCTGCGCTAAATGCCTCATCTGCAATATTTTTAGGAATAGGAATCTCGTTTGCATCTACAGTTACCCCTGTATTCACCGAAATATAACCTCCCGCCTGCATGATGCGGTCAAAGGCACTTCTATCTACTATTAGGTCTTTTAATACTGGAAAAGGCTTTGCTCTCCAAGGTTCGACTACTATGGTATCGCCATCTTTGAAAGACCTCATGTGCAACTGACAAGTCGTAGTTTGTAGGGGACCGTGTGGCTTTCCATTGATAAACATACTACATGCGCCGCAAATTCCTTCGCGACAATCATGGTCAAAAGCTATAGGGTCTTCCCCTTTCAAAAGCAGCTCGTCGTTCAGTACGTCAAACATTTCCAAGAATGACATATCAGGAGAAACATCATTCAATTGGTAAGTAACTAATCTTCCTTTATCTTGGGCGTTTTTTTGTCGCCAAACTTTCAATGTTATCTTCATAGTATTATTTATAGCTTCTTTTGGTCAATTTTACATTTTCAAATAGCAATTCTTCTTTGTGCAATACCTCAGGCTGATTTGCTCCCTTGTATTCCCAAGCGGCTACATAAGCAAATTTCTCATCATTTCTCTCTGCTTCGCCCTCGGGAGTTTGGTACTCCTCGCGGAAATGTCCGCCACAAGACTCCTCTCTATGAGCGGCATCATCTATCATTAGTTCCCCTAATTCCAAGAAATCCGCTACACGCAAGGCTTTTTCCAAAGTAATATTGAGTTCTTCGTTTGTACCTGTTACTTTTACATTGCTCCAAAACTCTTCGCGAATTTCTTGCATACGTTTTTTTGCAAACTTCAAACCCTCGGCATTGCGAGCCATTCCACAATAGTCCCACATAATTTTGCCCATTTCTTTGTGGAATTGGTCAACTGTCTTATTCCCATTGATGCTCAATATCTTATTAATTTGATTTTTTACGTCTTCCTCTGCTTTCTTAAACTCAGGGTGGTCGGTGCTTATCTTGGTTGGGGGCATGCCTGCCAAATAGTCTCCAATAGTATAAGGAATCACAAAGTAACCATCTGCCAGTCCTTGCATCAAGGCACTTGCGCCCAAGCGATTTGCCCCATGGTCAGAGAAGTTTGCTTCGCCAAGTGCATAAAGACCAGGTACAGTAGTCATGAGGTTGTAATCTACCCATAAACCTCCCATAGTATAGTGAACAGCAGGATAGATACGCATAGGGGTTTCATAAGGATTTTCTCCAGTGATTTGCTGGTACATATCAAAAAGGTTGCCGTACCTTTCTTCTATTTTCTTTCTGCCGTCTCTTTTAATGGCATCTGCAAAGTCCAAATATACTGCTAAGCCGCTTGCCCCTACGCCTCTGCCTTGGTCGCAAACTTCTTTGGCACTTCTGGAAGCAATATCTCTTGGCACTAAGTTTCCAAAAGAAGGATATTTTCTTTCTAAGAAATAATCCCTATCCTCTTCTGGAATATCTTGTGCTTTGCGTTTATCATTACTATCCTTTGGCACCCACACTCTTCCGTCATTTCTCAAAGATTCTGACATCAATGTTAGCTTAGATTGGTGGTCGCCAGAAACAGGGATACAAGTAGGGTGGATTTGCGTAAAACATGGATTCCCAAAGAAAGCCCCTTTCTTATGCGCTCTCCAAGCCGCAGTTACGTTGCTTCCCATAGCATTGGTAGAAAGGTAAAAGACGTTCCCGTAACCCCCTGTGCAAAGTAAAACTGCATGTGCGGCGTGGGATTCTATCTTTCCTGTAACTAAGTTTCTTGTAACGATGCCTCTGGCTTTCCCATCAATGATAACTACGTCAAGCATTTCTGTACGTGTAAACATTTGTACCTTGCCCGTAGCTACTTGGCGGCTGAGTGCGCTGTATGCTCCTAAAAGCAACTGCTGACCTGTCTGCCCTGCGGCATAGAAAGTACGCGACACTTGCGAGCCACCAAAAGAGCGGTTAGACAGCAAACCGCCGTACTCACGCGCAAAAGGAACACCCTGAGCAACGCATTGGTCTATGATATTTACACTTACTTCTGCTAAGCGATACACATTTGCCTCTCTCGCTCTAAAATCTCCACCCTTAATGGTATCGTAAAATAAGCGAAAAACGCTATCTCCATCATTTTGATAGTTTTTTGCTGCATTGATACCGCCCTGAGCCGCAATGCTATGCGCCCTACGAGGACTATCTTGAAAACAAAAAGCTTTGACATTGTAGCCCAACTCCGCCAAAGAAGCCGCCGCAGAAGCCCCAGCTAAACCTGTACCGACCACGATAATATCGTATTTACGCTTGTTAGCGGGATTTACCAATTTGAGGTTAAATTTGTGTTTGTACCACTTTTCCGCTAACGGTCCATCGGGAATTTTAGAATCTAACTTCATATATCTAAATTATAAATGATGACTGACTAATGATGAATTAAAAACAATGAAATATGAATTGACGTATAAAAATAAATAAAGTTATTCAAAACTCATAATTCCTAACTTAAAGCCCTTAAATTACTTTTTGTGATAAAAGATTGTTTAAGAAATTTTTGTGTAAATGTAATTAAAAAATAAAAGGCAAAATCATGTATTCTTTATTTATATTGAAAAATTACTCGCCGTTCAAATTTAACAGTAAAAGTCAAGACTACAAACCTTCTTCATTCTTTTTCTGTTATCTTGGCTTTTTTCTCTACAGCCTCATAATGATTGTTCTTAATTATGTCTTATTTATGATGAATAAAGTTTTTACTTATGTATAAATGAATAAATTTTTTATATGATAATTTTAGAATACAGATTTTTACAGATTAGACAGACTGGCACTAATGGCTGCCCCAAAATCTGTGTTTTATTAAGTAAAATCAGCATTATCCGCGTTCCATAAATAGCTGGTAACAATTTAGATGAATTAATCATCTAAGAATAAAAAGTAATCTACTGAAAATCAAATAGTAAAACTCTGACTTTGATTTTGTCTCCTTTAATTTTGTCTCTTAAAGTTATAGATTTGACCTAAGAATACCTCTATTTTAGGCTTCAAAAGATTTTGTGAAAAAATCGAATTATGTAGCCACATAGCCGTCATTTATTAAGAAATTGGTGTGAATATACTTAAACAAGACTTAATTTTTAGCGAATGATTGTAACAAAAGCCCAATAAATATTGTTATTAAAACAATCGTTCTTATTTAAAATCATTCTAAATTTGCAGGAAAATTAGCAAGATAAAATAGAACTAATCGCATTAAAGCATAAATAACAAAACTTACTTACACAAAGATTAACTATCTAACAATCAATAATAAATATTAATGACCATTAACGAAATACAAGACGAAATTATAGAGGAGTTTTCCATTTTTGACAATAGAAATGATAGTTACAACTATATCATTGAATTGGGGAAAAACTTACCTCCTTATCCTGAGCAGTTTAGAACAGACGATAAACTCATCAAAGGTTGCCAATCCAAGGTGTGGGTACATCCCTATATCCAAGAGGGCAAAGTCCTATTTTATGGAGATAGCGATTCTACGCTGGTCAAAGGATTGGTGAGCTTAGTGGTGCGCGTACTTTCTAACCAAAAAGCAGAGGACATCGTCAAAGCTGACTTGTATTTCATAGATAAAATTGGCTTGCGTCAGATGCTTTCCATGAACCGCTCTAATGGATTTGCCTCTTTGGTCAAGCAAGTAAAACTTTACGCTTTTGCGTACCAAACCCAAGAAGTTTAGCCAATGGAACAAGGACAATTAGTAGTAGAACAACAAACACTACCAGTAGAAGAAAACTTACGAGATAGAGTAGTGGAAACCTTAAAAACAATTTATGACCCTGAAATTCCTGTAGATATATGGGAACTGGGTTTGATATACGAACTGACGGTTTATCCTGTAAACAATGTATTTATTCGCATGACCTTGACCTCTCCTGCCTGTCCCTCTGCGGAGGAGATTCCCGTAGAGGTCGAGAATAAGGTCAAGCACATGGAAGGGGTAAATGATGTAACGGTAGAGCTGACTTTTGACCCACCCTATACGATGGAAATGATGTCAGAAGCCGCAAGATTGGAACTTGGATTTATGTAAAAGTGTTAAGGATTTAAAATTGTTTGAAAATAGTTAAATACAGTCTGAGAAAGCAGTTATTTTATAAACGATTCCTCATGCCGTATTAAGAAAATTAATAACTCATAACTTATAACTAAAAATGTATCCAGAATATTTGACTACGCCAATGAAGCAAGATTTGACTTCAGTAGGTTTCGAAGATTTGACTACGCCAGAGCAGGTAGAGGAAGCTCTGAAAAGAAATGGGATTACACTCTTGGTAATAAATTCTGTTTGTGGTTGTGCGGCAGGTGCGGCACGTCCGGGAGTAAAATTGGCATTGAAAAATGCTGAGGTAAAGCCAGACCATTTAGTTACTGTCTTCGCAGGGGTGGACAAGGAAGCCGTAGAAACTGCCAGAAAGCACCTTTTGCCTTATCCTCCCTCCTCGCCTTCTATCGCTATTTTCAAAGATGGCGATTTAGTGCATTTTATTGAGCGTCATCACATAGAGGGAAGAAATGCGGAAATGATAGCTGAGCATTTAGAAGAGGCTTTTGAGGAATTTTGCTCAGTAGCATAGATTTTATTTTCTACTTTGACGTATTAAGTTGGGAAACAGCTTGGTACGTCTTTTATTTTTAAATCTATTTAGATGATTATTTGCAAACCTAAACCTGCCGTTCAGTTTGTTCTTTTTGCCTTGCTTGCTGTAACCTATGGCATTTCCTTTCTCTTGATTGGTTACATAGTTCAGGGAAAGCAATCTATTTGGCTCTATGGAGGTGTATTAATCAGCCTTATTGTTACTTTCTTGTTTACTATCCGAGTTCTCATAGGGCATAAAAGTCTATTCATTGACAAAGGAAAAATCTCTGTAAAATATCTTTTTCGTACTTATACTTTTGATGCTCAAGCTATTACCTCTTGGGAAGAAATAGAAATTAAAACATTTAATAATCAGGTCTTTAAGCAAATAGACTTGGTTTTAGAAAACCAAAAAGTCAGTTTTAGCCAGCAAGAGCATACGGACTACGATAAACTTTTACAGTTTCTGAAAAAAATTAAAAAGCAAGTCAAAGGGAAACCATGAAAATCAAAAAATCGCTTGTTTGGTGTAGAATATTCAAGTATTTCCCTTAGTTTTGCGACTCTATAAAAGACAGTAAGTCTTTGTATTGAAAAAATTATATTTTATCAGAATAAACATTAATCATATAACATCGTGAATACTAATCAAATATCTCTTATTCTCAATATAGTTTTACTTTTCGCCGTAGCTGTATTGTACTACTTACATTTTAGCTCATCCTCGCCTACTTCTTCATCAAGTACAGGCAACTCTTCCGTACCTGCTGGTCAGCAAGTGGTGTATATCAATACAGATAGCTTAGTACTTAACTATGACTATGTGAGTGATTTACAAAAAGATTTGGAAGAACGTAGAAATAATGCAGAGAAACAACTGGTGCTTAAACAAAGACAATTCCAACAAGAGGCAGAAAGTTTCCAAAAAAGATTCAGTGCAGGTTTAATGACTGAAAATGAGGCAAAAAACACGCAATCCTCTCTTTTGCAAAAAGAACAAACATTAAGAATAGAGGAGCAGAACTTGGCGGCAGGGCTAATGGAAACAGAACGCAAGCTCAATGCTCAATGGCTTGACTCTGTGATTACCTACCTCAAAGAGTATAACAAAGACAAAAACTATCAATTTATCTTTGGCTTTCAAAAAGGAGGCACTATCCTATTGAGTAATGATAAATTAGATATTACGAATGATGTCTTAAAAGGATTGAATGATAGATATAAAGCAGTAAAGAATACTACTTCTAAAACCGAACCAAATAAATAACCACGTATAAAATTTATGAAATTTGCCACCAAAGCAGTTCATGCAGGAGTAGAACCAGACCCATCGACAGGGGCTATTATGACTCCTATCTACCAAACCTCTACCTACGTACAAGCCTCTCCCGGCAACCACAAAGGCTATGAGTACGCTCGTACTCAAAACCCTACGCGCAACGCACTCCAAGCAAGCATTGCAGCATTAGAAAATGGGAAGCATGGCTTTTGCTTCTCGTCTGGCATGGGCGCAATAGATACGGTAATTAAACTCTTAAATCCTAATGATGAAGTAGTAGCGTGTAATGACTTATATGGTGGCACTTATCGCATTTTTAAGCGTGTTTTTGAAAAGTACGGCATCAAATTTCACTTTGTCCCAATGGACAAGGCAGAGAATATCCGTACTTTTATGAACTCCCAAACAAAATTAGTTTGGATAGAAACGCCTACCAATCCTCTGCTGAACATCATTGACATAGAGGCAGTAGCAAAAATCGCTCACGAATACGGAACTTTGCTTGCAGTGGACAATACTTTTGCTTCCCCTTATTTGCAAACTCCTTTGGATTTGGGGGCAGATATAGTGATGCACTCTGTTACAAAATACATAGCGGGACACTCTGACGTAGTTATGGGTGCTTTGGTTACAAACCATGATGATTTAGCGCAGCAGTTTGCCTTCTTGCAAAATGCGTGTGGTGCGGTACCTGCACCCCAAGATTGCTTTTTGGTTTTAAGAGGCATCAAAACCTTGCATTTGCGTATGCAAGCACACTGCGCCAATGGAGAAAAAATAGTACAGTTCCTACAAAATCACCCTAAAATAGACAAAGTTTGGCATCCAAGCCTTCCTTCACACCCCAATCACGACATTGCTAAAAAGCAAATGCGCGGATTTGGAGGAATGTTGTCTTTTACCTTGAAAGATGACAGCGTAGCTACTGCTATCAAGGTTTTAGAAAACTTCAAATTGTTCTCCTTAGCAGAGTCTTTGGGGGGAGTAGAGTCGCTTTGTGGACACCCTGCGACTATGACACACGCCAGTATCCCTAAAGCTGAACGAGAAAAAGCAGGATTAAAGGATTCTTTGATTCGCCTAAGCATAGGCATAGAAGATGCTGAGGATTTGATAGCAGACTTAGCCCAAGCACTTGGATAGCATATCTAATTGGGCTTTTTATAAAACTGTTCGGTGCGGTTGTTGTAAAGTAGATAGTAAGTACCTGATAGCAATGAAGAGCAGTCTATTTCATTTCCACTACCTTTGAGTACGGACTTATGATTAGCGTCTAATATCTCATACTTAACTACTTTGGAAAAATATATGGTAGTGGACACATTTTTAGGATAGAAATATACTTTTTCTTTGTCAGAAATAAATTCTATTTCATCAGAATAATAGAACTTTTCAGGGCTATCTATGTATTTGATTCTATATTTATTCAGTCCAGCAGTATGATTTACTTGCTGAGTATAATTATTTACTCCTCTTGTGCCTTTGGCAAGTATTGCTTTTTCTGCTTGCCAAGAACTATTTTTAAAAGTTTCTATAAAATACTGTCCATTTTCGCTTTCACTTCTACCTTCCCAGTAAAGTCCTTCTTCATCTACTTTTAACTTCCCAAAATGAAATTCTCCCCTTACCAAAAGTGCGTTAGGGTTCATTATCTTGGGTTTGCACTTGTCTTGATGAACAATCCTTACTTCTATTTTATCTCCTATTTTGAAATTCATGCTCCCTAAATCAAGCGTTATAACAGTAGAAGAAGGTGTTTTTATTTGTACCCCATTCACATAAATAGCAGAAATGCAGTAGTTGCTGCTCCCATCATGTGGATTTTGTATGTGTAGATTAATGCCATTATATACCCCGTTTATTTTTAGCTCCTCTGCAAAGAGCCGTAACGAAAAACATAAGCAAAATCCCAGCAAAGCAATTTTCTTTACATTTGTCATGAATTATAGGAAGCGAAAGTTTCATAAATATTAAACAGACAGTTGGTTTTCCTTACTTTGCTGCTCGATAATTGAAAAAACTAAAAAACGCATGTTGTAATAAAAAAGATAAGTTTTGTATTTATATCAATTAAACTTACAAAAATAATAATTTTGCAGATAATAATGAAAATTCTAATTTTAAAAAATTATGCCATTATTTGATTTTTCAGGTAAGAATGCCGTTATCACTGGAGCGGGCAGTGGAATAGGGAAGAGCATCGCCTTGCTTTTTTCTCAGCAGGGTGCACAGGTCTGTATCATCGACATTCATCAAGATAGTGCGCAAGACACAGTAGATGAAATTCGTAGGCAAGGTGGGGAAGCGCAGTGTTTTGCTTGTAATGTAGCCAATCAGCAGGAAGTATTTAGCACAATTCACAAAATTAAGCAAGAAATAGGAGATATTCATATATTGGTGAATAATGCAGGGATTGCACATGTGGGGAACTTAGAGAATACTTCAGAAGCAGATTTTGAGCGTATTGTAAATGTAAATATCAAAGGGGTTTACAATATGCTGTATGCAGTCGTACCCCAAATGAAAAATCAAGGCGGCGGGGTAATACTAAACATGGCTTCTGTAGCGGCTTTGGTGGGCATAGCAGACCGTTTTGCTTATTCTATGAGCAAAGGAGCAGTGATAAGCATGACCCTGTCAGTAGCCAAAGATTACCTGCCCTATCATATACGCTGTAATAGTATTTCCCCAGCAAGGGTACATACTCCCTTTGTAGATGGGTTTATCGCTAAAAATTACGTAGGTAAGGAAAAAGAAGTTTTTGAGAAACTATCCCAATCTCAACCCATTGGACGTATGGGTAAGCCAGAGGAAGTAGCTGCCTTAGCTTTATTTCTGTGTTCTGACGAGGCAGGTTTTATTACAGGTTGTGATTATCCAATTGACGGAGGGTTTGTAAAACTCAATAGCTGAGAGAGAATTCCCATAAAATACAACTTTAATTCACAATTTAATTAACAAAAATTTTAGCAAATATGAATAGAATTTCATAATTTTGCACCTCAATTTGAAAGAGGTGGTGAAAATCTCTTTTTGTAGTAATAAGTTGGCAACATTTAATCCAAGATAAACAATGAATATCGCAGAAATCGAGAGCAAGTTGAATAGCTTAAAAATTCAACAAGCAGAGCAGTTTAAAAAGAAAAAAGCAGAACGCGACAATACCGCTTTGTCTGCTATCCGTGAGGAGATGAACAAGTTAAAAGAAGAAGCTACTGCTATTTATAAAGGTAAGAAGAAATAATTTTATCTTAAAAAATAGCGTACTACTCAGATTTTTTCGTTTTTGAAAAATATTTTATCTGACAAAATAAGCAACATTACAGTTTTTTTAATTGAATCAAACCAATGGAAATCAAAGCACAAGACGTAAATAAATTAAGGCAACTGACAGGGGCAGGCATGATGGATTGCAAAAAAGCCTTGACAGAAGCCGAAGGCGATTTTGAGAAAGCCATCGACATTCTCCGCAAAAAAGGTCAAAAAATCTCCGCCGCACGTGCTGACCGTACAGCAAGCGAAGGAGCTATCTTCATCAAAACAAACGAAGCAAAAACAGAAGGAGTCATTATTTCTTTGAACTGTGAAACAGACTTCGTAGCTAAGAATGAGGACTTTGTGGCTCTTGGAAACAAGATTTTGGACAAGGTATTCGAAACGAAACCTGCTTCTATTGAGGAAATTAACGGATTGTCTATAGAAGGAAAAACAGTAAGCGAACTCTTGACTGAGATTATTGGTAAAATTGGGGAGAAAATCGAGGTAGGTGCTTATGAAACCATCTCTGGTGAAAAAATAGTTTCTTATTTGCATGGAACAAGAGTAGGGGTATTAGTAGCCTTGAAAAATGTCAATGGAGGAAGCGTAGAAGAAGCGGGTAAAGATGTAGCTATGCAAATAGCAGCAATGAAGCCTGTTGCAGTAGATAAAGACGATGTCGCCCCTACGATTATCGAGAGAGAAATAGAAATTGGCAAGGAGCAGGCAAGACAAGAAGGCAAGCCAGAAGCTATGTTAGAAAAAATTGCTTTGGGAAAACTCAATAAGTTTTACAAAGACAATACTTTGCTGAACCAAGAGTTTGTCAAAGACAATACTAAATCTATCGCTCAATATTTGGAAGGCGTACAAAAAGGCTTGACAGTATCCGCTTTCAAGAGAGTAGCTGTAGGTGCTTAGTAAATAGATATTTCTTTCTTTACATACAGGATTAGAGAAATTCTAATCCTGTTTTTTTATTGCTTTACAGTTTTGACCTCCAGCCAATACACCACCCCTAAAAATAACACTATCAAAAAGTTATGAAATAAAAAGTTAGGAATAAGACTCCCAAAATCTATCTGATAATGAATCAATATCAACACACTTGCTAAGCCGATATACCCCAAAGCCGACTTTAAACTGTACGGAATAGGATAATATTTTTGCCCATAACCGTAGCACAAAGCACTCATACTGAAATAACAAAGCAATGTTACTAAGGCACTGCCCATGTACCCCAACATTGGAATCAGTAACAAGTTCCCAACTACTGTAATCAACGAACCTACTCCACTGAATATCAGGCTAAAGTAGGTTTTATCTGTAACTTTGAACCAAACAGTCAGGTTATAGTAAACCCCTAAAAAAAGATTAGCCAAGAGCAAGAACGGCACAATATTAATGCCTTCTCTGTATTCTTCTTTCCTAAGAAAAAATTGCAATATGTCCAAGTTTACGCTAACAGCTAAGTACATGAAAGACAAGACAATAATAAAGTAGTGCATTACTTTGGCAAAAAGTTCTGGCGAGTTTTTGTCCTCGGCTTTGGAAAAGAAAAAAGGCTCGCCTGCGTATCGGAATGCCTGCACTGCCAAAGAAATAAAAATCGACAATTTATAACAAGCCGAGTAAATGCCCAAAGCATCTAAACTTGTTTTTCCTGCATAAAATCCCACAGGAAGCCAATATTTGAGCAAATCCCTGTCCAAAACCTCGTTCACTGCTCCTGCTAAGCCCGTGAAAAGCAAAGGATAAGCATACACCAACATTTCTTTGAGGCGAGCAGAAGGGAACTGAAACTTAAATCCTTTGAAGGTTTGGCGGAGGAAAAATAATTGTAAAAAATTAACAAAAAGATTGATGCCAAAAACATAAGTCAAGGCGTTTTCAGGCTGGTAAATATGGGCAATTGTGGGTTTTAAGTTGGAGAAGCCAAACCAAAAATCAGAAGAATCAGTTAAAATATGATGGCAGAAATACAAGAAAAAAATATTGAGGAGAATATTCATCAAAATATTGCTGATTTTGATGAGGGCAAATTGCTTGGCTTTGTTTTCTTGTCGCAAGCGAGCAAAGGGAATAGCTACTATCGCATCAACGCCAAAAAGTAAGGCAAAAATAATTACATCTATTTGCCTATCAGGGTATTGCATTAGATTTGCTAAGGACTTAGAAAAAAGTATCAGCGAGGAAGAGAAAAGCAGAGAACTTAGGCAAATAGCACTTAAAGTGGTTTGATAGATTTCTTGGGGTGAGTTTTCTTTTTTGGAGGCAAAGCGGAAATAGGCTGTTTCCATACCAAAAAGATAAATCACATTAAAAATAGCGGCTTTGGCATAAAAATCGGACATGATGCCATAGTCTTTGGCTACGAAGACCGCCGTATAAAATGGAACAAGTAAATAGTTCAATACTCTGCCTACAATGCTACTTAGACCATAATAGGCTGTGTCTGAGGCAAGTTTCTTTAAAATTTGCATCTAAAAAATCCATTTATCTGCCACCAAAGTCAAAGCTACTCCAGCTACTGCCCCTGAGAGTATGAGATTCCACTCTCTACTTTTTACTTTTAAAAATGAAATCAAAATGAAAGAAATCAACAAAGTCGCCGCCACAATAGCTAATTGACCTATTTCTAACCCCACATTGAAAGCAAATAAAGGTAAGGTAATATTTTCTGCTTGCCCTAAGAGAGCAGTAAGGTAGTTGGAAAAGCCCAAGCCATGAATCAATCCAAAAAAGACAGCAAAAAAGTAGCGTAAATTGTCTTTCTTGATTTCTGTCTTACGAAAAAAATTGAGTAAACACGTAAATAAAATAGTAATCGGAATCAAAAACTCTATCAAGTCAGTATTAAAACGGACAATTTTAAGCGTTGCCAAAGCTAAGGTAATAGAATGACCTACGGTGAAAGCAGTTACCAAAATAAGTAATTTTTTCCAGTCTTTGAGCTGGTAAACGGCACACAAAGCCATGACAAACAAGATATGGTCATATCCATTAGGGTCGGTGATATGGTCAAAGCCGACCCTCAAATAAAGTTGGAAATCAGACATTTATAAAATGTTTGAAAGTTAGCAATTAAACATCTACTCTTGCGTACCTTGCATTTTTTTCTATAAAGGCACGCCTTGGAGCTACCTCATCTCCCATGAGCATGGCAAACAAGTGGTCAGCCTCAGCCGCAGACTCTATATCTACTCTTTTTAGGCTTCTTGTTTCAGGGTTCATGGTGGTTTCCCAAAGTTGTTCAGGGTTCATCTCCCCCAAACCTTTATAACGCTGAACAATAACACTATCGTCTTTTCCCCCTCCTAATTTCATGACTGCTTGCTCTCTTTGCATTTCCGTCCAGCAGTATTCCTGCTGTTTGCCTTTCTTCACCAAATAAAGAGGTGGTTGGGCAATATAGAGATAGCCCTGCTCTATCAAGTCTTTCATGTATCGGAAAAAGAAGGTCAAAATCAAGGTTCTAATGTGACTACCGTCCACGTCAGCATCTGTCATGATAATAATTTTGTGGTAACGCAATTTGTCCAGATTCAAGGCTTTTTCGTCATCTTCTTTTCCAAAACTTACTCCTAATGCGGTAATAATATTTTTAATCTCCTCGTTATCATAAATCTTATGTTCTTGGGCTTTTTCTACATTCAAGATTTTTCCTCTAAGGGGTAAAATTGCTTGGAAAGCGCGATTTCTTCCTTGTTTGGCAGAACCACCCGCTGAGTCCCCTTCTACCAAATAGAGTTCGCACAAGGCGGCATCTTTCTCTGAGCAGTCCGCTAACTTGCCGGGAAGTCCTGAGCCACCCAGAGCAGTTTTGCGCTGCACAGCTTCCCTTGCTTTGCGTGCGGCTTCTCTTGCTTGAGCTGCTAAGATTACTTTTTGGATAATGAGCTTTGCCTCTTTGGGGTTTTCTTCTAAGTAAGAGTTGAGAATATCCCCTACACAAGTATCCACCGCTCCCATGACCTCAGAGTTACCCAATTTGGTTTTTGTCTGCCCTTCGAACTGAGGCTCTGCGACTTTAACAGAAATGATGGCAGTCAACCCTTCGCGGAAGTCATCACCCGTGATTTCTACCTTTGCTTTCTCTAACATTCCGCTTTTTTCTGCATAAGACTTCAAGGTACGCGTCAAGGCACGCCTGAAACCCGCTACGTGTGTCCCTCCTTCGTGAGTATTGATATTATTTACGTAAGAAAAAACGTTTTCATTGTAGGAGTTGTTATATAAAATGGCTACCTGCACAGGCACATTTCCTTTGTCGTTTTCTACATAAATAGGCTCGGGAATAAGTTTAGTCCTGCCAGAGTCTAAAAACTCTACAAACTCTTTTAAACCTCCTTCTGAGTAAAATTCTTCTTTTAAAAACTCGCCATTTTCGTCTTTTTCTCTAAAATCAGTCAAGAAAATACGGATTCCTGCGTTCAAAAATGCCAACTCACGCAAGCGCGTTGCTATGGTTTCGTATTTATATACAGTGCTTGTAAATATACTATCATCTGGGAGGAAAGTTACCTCTGTGCCTCTTTGCCCATCTAATATCTCTCCTACAGGTCTGACAGGATACAGAGGAGTGCCTTTGGCGTATTCTTGTTGGTAAATCTTTCCATTTCTAAATACTCTCACTTTCAAGTGATTAGAAAGTGCATTTACGCAAGAAACTCCTACACCATGCAGACCGCCTGAAACTTTGTAAGAATCTTTGTCAAACTTACCGCCTGCATGAAGGACAGTCATTACTACTTCTAAAGCGGAGCGACCTTCTTTGGGGTGAATATCTACAGGAATCCCTCGCCCATTATCTAAGACAGTAATAGAGTTATCTTCATTAATAAATACCTTAATTTCAGTACAATAGCCAGCTAAGGCTTCGTCAATAGAGTTATCTACTACTTCCCAAACCAAGTGGTGCAAACCTTTGATGCCAATATCCCCGATATACATAGCAGGACGCATTCTTACCGCTTCTAAACCTTCCAATACTTGGATATTGTCTGCTGAGTACGTACTTACTTTTTCTTCTACCTCTTGCATGATGCTAATGATAAATTATAAATGATAAGCTATAAATTATGTCTTCCAATACATTGATAATAAACAATTTGTAGCTATAAACTACAAACTAAAAATAGTGAATTACCAAGATGCAAAGGTAGGCATTTTTTATTTAGATAGCAAATTATTTGGCGTATGAGGTACTTATATAAAAATTCATAAAAAAATTATCTATTTTCCAATATCAAATACAGATTCGTTTATAACTTGCATAGTTACTATTCTTTAACATATCGATTAAAATAAAAATTTAAAATTATGGAAGACAGGCATATTGAAATTGATGGACATAAGTACCCTATCCAAGACGAGTACTTCCCTCTCAGTCTGAAATCTCCTTTTATGTATGGAGAAAATTCTCTGAAGGTACAAAAGTATCTGAATATGGTTTACCAAGCCAAATTGACAGAACATGGCATTTACGGTCATGCTACTGCAAAAGCAGTAAAAAATAACATGGAAATTGACGAAATTACGGAAGAGCGTTTCAAAGTAATCCAAAACTACCTTGATGCGATGGCATAGAGGAACGATTTATTTTGAGAACTCTACAAAATTTGCCTAAAAACTTGTCAGATTATGAAAGTCTGACAAGTTTTCTCTCTAATAACTAATCAAGAATTAGTTTTTGTTTTTTGCAAGAAATGACTTTTTGGACAGCCTAATCATTGACTCGCTTAAAATCCATACTCACTTATCAAATATACCAAAGCTGCCATCGCTCCTGCTCCCAAAGCAAGCTCTCTGGGATTTACTTTGTCAAAAGTGTCCTGCTCGGTATGGTGCAAGTCAAAATAACGTTGTGAATCAGGGACATAGCCAATAAGTACAGTATTTTGATTTCTTAGAGGGCTAATGTCTGCTCCACCACCACCTTTTTTGATAGCAGTAATGCCGTAAGGTTCTAATAGAGGCACCCAAGTTTGCATTTTTTGCAAAATATCTGGGGGGCTTCCGTACCAAATTCTCTTGGGGTAAAACCTCCCCTATCTGACTCTATAGCGGCGATGTGTTTCTCATTCTGTTCCAAAGCCAGTTTGGCATATTCCAGCCCCCCTCTCAACCCATTTTCTTCATTCATAAACATCACAGCACGAATAGTTCTTTTAGGTTTGATATTCAGGACTTTAAATATTCTCAAGACTTCAATAGCCTGCATACAGCCTGTCCCATCATCATGCGCTCCCTCTGCTAAGTCCCAAGAGTCCAGATGTCCCCCTACTGCGATAATCTCCTCTGGTTTTTCGCTTCCCTTGATTTCCCCAATTACATTATAAGAAAGCACATCAGGTAGCATTTGGCAGTGTGTTTCGAAGTGGAAAAGTAAAGTGGTATCATTTTTCAATAACTCACTTAGCAGTTCTGCTCCTTTGGTGCTGATAGCTACCGCAGGAATCTGACGGACAAATTGATAGCGTGTGCTACCCGTATGCGGAAAGTCATCTATATTAGAAGCCAAAGACCGAACAACTACGCCCACCGCACCTAATTTTGCTGCCTCAGAAGGTCCGGCACCTCGCTGGTCTGAAGCCCCTGCATACGCCTCAAAAGTATTAAATTTTGTAGCGTCCATAGGGCGATTAAAAAATACTATTTTACCATTTACTTTGGCTTTACCAAGTGCTTTTAATTCCTCAAAACTTTTGACTTCCACTACCTTAGCCGTAATACCTCCTTTCCCTGTGCCTACAGAGTTTCCCAAAGCAACTACCCTTACTTCTTGCTCTCCTATATGCTTAGAATTTAATATTTTACCTATCTCCTTTGCGCCTCTAACCCAATGAGGTACCATGACAGGTTGGAGGTAAACCCTATCTAATTTCATGGTATCCATGATGTAACGGGTAAACTCCACTGCGGCGGCGGCCTGAGGCGAGCCACTCAGTCTCGCGCCTATTTTCTTGCACAGATATGCTAATTGTGCGTATGCTTGCCCTCTAAGGAGAGCCTCATCATAGACTTGGCGAATAACTACAGAATCTTTTTTCTGGGCAAAACTACCTGAAAAAGAACAAAGTAGAATATTGAATGATGCGAAAATGGTATAGACAACTAACAAAAATTTGTTCATGACTTTAGTATTTAAGATGATTATTTAGCAAAAATAAGAATTAAGAAAAAAAGCCTAATAAATCAGGTTTAATCACAAAAAATAAGATATTTTAAAAACAAAGCATCTGCTATGGAACAATTATTGATTAATGTAGTTTGTTTTTAAACATAATTTGGTTTATATGTGAATTTAAAATTTACCCAAATTTTTATCAATGAGAAAGTTATTTTTTCCCTTAGTTGTGCTAATCAGCATGATAGGAAGTACATCAGCTCAATCTACCAAAGATTCCAAAGTAGAAACTGTACTGAATGGCATGAGTGAAAGATACAAAAGTTTTAAATCTTTTGAAGCAGATTTCACTTATGCAATAGAGAGTACCCAAGAAAAAATCAAGGATTCCCAAGAGGGGAATATCATCGTAAAAGGAGAAAAGTTCAGACTCAGGATAGGTGACCAAGAAGTGTTTAACAATATGAATACCGTCTGGACTTATCTAAAAGGAGAAAATGAAGTAACCATTACAGACTATGACCCTGATAGTGGCGATATTACTCCTGCCGAAGTTTATAATATGTATAAAAAAGGCTTTAAATATACTTTTGCCGATGAAGCAGGTGAGGCAGATACCAGGCTATACGATGTAGTGGATTTGGTTCCAGAAGACAGAAACCTCAACTATTTCAAAGTACGCTTAGTGATAGATAAAAAAACGAAAGACTTAAAAAGTTGGAAAGTTTTTGAAAAAAATGGTCGCAGATTTTTATATACTATCGTTAAGTTCACGCCCAATGTAGCCGTAAAAGACAGCGATTTTACCTTTGATAAAACCAAATATCCCAAAGTAAAGATAGTAGATTTGAGATAATTGCTTATATTTAATTTTTTATGTGTATTTTCTTTTCCTAAACAGTAATTTTTTGTTTTATTTGAGAATTAAAATCAAATTACCAAATAATCCACTGAAATCAATATGGAACAGGAAATTACACCAAGGCAAGTAGGACTCAAATATGGGCTTATTACAGGTTTAGGATATGTAGCATATTCATTAGTACTTTTTCTTACTCACGCTTACACCAATAACTCATTAGGTTGGTTAAGCAATCTAATACTGATAGCAGGTTTAGTATTTGCTTGCAGAGAGTTTAGGGCAGGCTTCTATAATACTATGACGCTCAAGCAGGGTATATCAGTAGGTTTTTGGGTAGTACTACTTTCCACCATCATCTCTGCTATATTTACTTATATCTACATTGAATTTGACAAAGAACTGCTTGAGGCAATGAGAGAGCAAGCCATGTTTGACTTGGAAAAGCAAAAACTTCCAGAGGAGCAGTTGGAGCAGGCAATGAAGATGATGGACTGGTTTTTAAGTCCTGAGTTTTTGGCAGGTAGTACCTTGATTGGTGGCATCATCGTCGGAATGATTGTAGCGGTAATAGTGGCTGCAGTAATGAAAAAAGACCCCGAGAACTTTTAATTTTATCATCAAAAATAGAATACTTACCTTTGTAGCTAAACTTTTCAAGTATGTTTACTTGAAAAGTTTAGTTTTTTTATAATCAATGATTTATGGATAAAAAAATTGATGTTTCTATAGTCATTCCTGTTTACGAAGAGGAGGAGTCTTTACCCGAGCTTTGCCATTGGATACAAACAGTGATGGACAAAATAATGGAAACTAATGCGGATTGGCAGTATGAAGTTATTATGATAGATGATGGAAGTGAGGACAATTCTTGGGAAGTCATCAATCAGTTGGCAGAGAGAAATCCATCGCTCAAAGGCATCAAGTTCAATAGAAATTACGGAAAATCTGCCGCTTTGGACACAGGTTTCAGAGCAGCACAGGGCGAAGTAGTGATTACTATGGACGCAGACCTCCAAGACAGCCCTGATGAGGTGCCTGAACTGTACAGAATGATAAAAGAAGAAAAATTCCACTTGGTTTCGGGCTGGAAAAAGAAAAGGCATGACCCTCTTAACAAGACTATTCCGAGTAAGATTTTCAATGGAGTTACGCGACTTCTTACAGGAATTCCTTTAAATGACTTTAATTGTGGACTCAAAGCCTATCAAAGCAAGGTAGTGAAAAGCATAGAAGTCTATGGGGAAATGCACCGCTATATTCCTGTCATAGCCAAGTGGAGTGGGTTTAAAAAAATAGGAGAAAAAGTAGTGGAGCATCGTCCGAGAAAATATGGCGTAACAAAGTATGGTTTAAAACGCTTTATTACAGGTTTTTTAGATTTACTTTCTATTATTTTTGTAGGCAAGTTCCGTAAGCAGCCCATGCACTTTTTTGGCTTCTTGGGAATGCTCTCTTGGCTCATAGGTGGACTTATTACAGTCTGGTTGCTTATAGAAAAGCAGATAAAACTCTATATTTATAACATTCCTTTCAAAGAAATCAGAGATATAGTCGACCAGCCTCTGTTTTTCATTGCTTTGACTGCCGTTATTATCGGTATGCAACTTTTCTTAGCGGGTTTCATAGGAGAGTTAGTGGCTCTCAATGCTCCTCAAA
Organism: Thermoflexibacter ruber; assembly: GCF_900113045.1. Classification (GTDB taxonomy): domain Bacteria; phylum Bacteroidota; class Bacteroidia; order Cytophagales; family Thermoflexibacteraceae; genus Thermoflexibacter; species Thermoflexibacter ruber. The sequence goes on along the minus strand of NZ_FONY01000009.1, from coordinate 20,659 downwards.
GAAATGATTATTTGATAGCAGAAAAAGTGAATATAGAATAATTTTTCCTTATCTTGTTTCACAAATTTCTATGTAGTAACCGTCTGGGTCTTGTAGAAAAATTTGCCACACACCGTCAGGTCTTTGTTTGGGGGCTTGATAGCGTACTTCTTTGGCAAGAAGAAATTCCTCTGCCTCTTGGATAGAACTGACAGATAGAGCAAAGTGGTTTCCTCTGCTATGGGCATTTACTTCCGCTTTCCTCCCTGCAATCAGGTGAAGTTCTTGGTCTTTACCAAGGCTAAACCAAGCCCCTGCAAAGTCAAAAGCAGGACGAGGTAGCGTAGGCAATTCTAAAATATGTTGATAAAAGAAAATGCTCTTTTCTAAATCTACCACATGCAAGGCAATGTGATTAAGTGCTAAGAATTTCATACGATAAAGTAGGTTTTTATTTTAAAATTAAATAGCTTTAAGCCAATTTTTATTAAGATTACCTCAAACTTAGTCTTGCTTATGAAAAAAACAATACTTTACTCATTTTTTTGCTTGCTTTTAGCAAGTAATGTATTTGCACAAGTGCCTTCGCCAGCTCCCGCTCAGAAAATGCCTATCCTTATTCAAGGAGCAACCATTCATATAGGCAATGGGCAAGTGATTGAAAAAGGCGACATTCGGATAGAAAACGGGAAAATTACCTATGTAGGGGCTTCGCAAGCAGTAAGTACTACTGACGCAGAAGTCATTAGGGCTGAGGGCAAGCATGTTTATCCGGGACTTATCCTGCTAAATACCTCCTTAGGCTTAGTAGAAATTGCGGCTATACCTGCTACGGTAGATGACGATGAAACAGGCAATCTCAATCCTCATGTAAGGTCTATCATTGCCTATAATACTGATTCTGAGATGATTTATCCTACTCGCTCTAATGGGATACTTTTTGCTCAGGTAACTCCGCAAGGCAGCTTTGTCAAAGGTTCTTCTTCCGTAGTACACTTAGACGCTTGGAATTGGGAAGATGCCGCCGTAAAAACTGATGTAGGTATTCATATCAATTGGATTTCCATGTACCAGCGACCTAACTTCTTTTTAGGGGAAACTGCTTTTAGAAAAAATGAAAGACGCAAAGAGCAGTTGCAGCAAGCAGATAAGTTCATGAAAGATGCTTTTGCTTATAGCCAAATAGCTAACCCTAACCCCATTAACTTACGTTTTGAAGCAATGAAAGGACTTTTTGACGGAAGTAAAAAGTTGTTCATTCATGTCGATAATGCTAAAGAAATCATGGAAGCAGTTGAGTTTGCCCAAGAAAATAAGGTAAAAAATATCGTTGTTGTGGGCGGTACAGAAAGCTACATGATTACTGATTTTCTCAAAAATAATAATGTGGCAGTTATTTTAAACCATACTTTTAACTTGCCTTCTTATAACGATGACGATGTGGATTTGCCCTATAAACTGCCTTATTTGCTTCACAAAGCAGGTGTAAGCTATGCTATTGGTTATGAGGAAAACCATACAAGAGCGCGCAACTTACCTTTCGCGGCAGGTGTAGCCGCAGGCTATGGACTGACTAAGGAAGAAGCACTCATGAGTATCACACTCAACGCTGCCAAAATTTTAGGGGTAGAAAAGCAAATAGGTTCTTTGGAAGTAGGCAAAGACGGTTCTTTGGTGATTTGTGAAGGCGACATTTTAGATATGCGCACCAGCAATATAACCCACGCTTTGATTCAAGGAAGAAAACTGAACTTAGATGATAGGCATAAGCGTTTATACAAGAAATTCAAAGACAAATACGAAAATAATAAGTAGATTTTTGTAAATTTGCACTTGTTTTTTGTATTCGTTTTAAAAGTAGCCTAATTTGTGATTGTTATATGTTCAGTATTGGAGATAAAGTCGTTTGTGTTGATGCAGATTTCTCTATGTATCCTCAACTTTTAGAGGTTTATCGCGAATTACCTAAATTGCATCAGGTATATACCATTCGTGCTAAGCAATTTATTCAAGGTCATGGGTATAGAGTTCTCTTGGAAGAAATTGAGAATCCTCCCGTTTACATAGACTTGGTAAAGGGAAAAGTGGAGCCGGGCTTTAATGCTTCTCGCTTTGCATTACTTTCTGACCCTATCAAAGTCGGGGCTGAGGAATTAGAAGAAGTATATGCTTAGGTAACGCCTTTGTATAAGACTTGTAAGGTCTAAATTTACTTATAAACAAAAAACTCTTGAATTACTTTATTCAAGAGTTTTTTTTTGCATAATCTTGGATTGGAGGTCTCGAGCGGATTCGAACCGCTGTAGAAGGTTTTGCAGACCTCTGCCTAGCCACTCGGCCACGAGACCTTTTTGTTTTGGACTGCAAAGTTAGGCAAATATTCTAATACTACAAATGTTTTTAGGGTTTTTCTTATGCCCAAACTTTTGTGCCTTCGGTGCAGTTCTTACAAATTTCTATTTCCGAGCGAGATTTTAAAAGCATTTTTCTGAAATTTTTGTAGGCTGCTCCTTGCCATATTGCTTTAAAACTCAGATGCTCCACTTGCCCAAGTTGGTAATGAGCATCTTTGTCAAAGCAACAGGGAACTACTGCCCCATTCCAAGTAATAACGCAAGAGTGCCACATTCGCCAACAAGAATTTGCCATGCTACTTTTAATGACATATTTTCCGTCTTTTGTTTGTTGGTAGCGAGCGTACTGGGGCAGAGTGGGAATAAGCGGCGAGCCATGCTCATAGTCATAGATTTGGGCAGTTTTGAGTTTTACCTCATCTACCCCTAACTCTTTGCCTAACTGCTGTACTTCGTTGATTTGGTGCTCATTAGGTCTAACTACTAAAAATTGGAAAATAACATAAGGCGTCTTAGAACGCAATTTTTTCTTCCAAGCGATGATATTTTTTGTCCCTTCTATCACTTTGGAAAGTTTCCCACCTACCCGATAGGCTTCATAAGTTTCTTGCGTTGTGCCATCAATCGAGATAATGAGTCTGTCCAAACCTGAAAGAATCGTTTTTTTGGCATTTTCCTCATTCAAAAAATGAGCATTGGTAGAAGTTGCCGTATAGATTCCTCTTTCTGTGGCATATCTGACCAATTCCGTAAAACGAGGGTGTAGGTATGGCTCGCCTTGGAAATAAAAAGTCAAATAAATCAAGGTATCTTGGAGTTCGTCTATAACTTTTTTAAACAAATCTTCTTGCAACATTCCGGTTGGGCGGGTAAAAGACCGCAAACCACTTGGACATTCGGGACAGCGAAGGTTGCAAGAAGTAGTAGGCTCTATAGCTAAACTTATAGGTAAACCTTTGAGATTCGGTTTTTTTAACATTTTTGAATACCAATAAGAAGCCAATATTTGAAAAGCATTGAGGCTTTTTTTGAAAGTGAGTTTTGAAAACAAGTTGAAAGCATCGTATATTTTAAAAAGCATTAGCGTAAAATTTTATCAAAATTATTATACTTTTTTGAGGAACTGTCAGAATCATTTTTCGTATATTTGGTAATAAAGCTAAAATCTCTTAACTACCCATTCCTCCATGCTAATTACCGATAAAAATGTGCCAATCCAAATCGCCTCCAAGCCGTTTGCAAGTGGGGGCGAGGGAGAAGTATATAACATTACTTCCCCAAAAAATTTTTCTAAGCAAATTGTTAAAATTTTTAAGCCCTCTAAACGCACCGCAGAACGAGAGGCAAAAATACAATATATGCTCGCTCACCCCCCAGCTTACCTAAGTAATGCAAGCAACGCCATAGTTTGGGTAAAAGATTTGGTGTATGAGGAAGGAAAGTTTGTCGGCTATACCATGAATATGGCTTACGGGGTAAAGTTAGAATATTTGTGTGGGAGCAAGGTGGCTAAAAGCATAGGGAAGGATTTTCAAAAATATGATTTTAAGTACAAAGAAGCCTATTTTTGGCGATTAAAATTGGCTTTTAACTTGGCAGTAGCGGTAGTCCAACTCCACAAAACGGGTAAGTATGTCATGGTAGATTTAAAACCTGATAACGTAATAGTGCAGGCGAACGGAAAAATTGCTTTGATAGACATGGACTCTATTGAAATAGTTGAGAATGAAAAAGTTTTGTACCCTGCCTCTGCCCATACACCTGAGTTTTCTCCTTCCGAGAGCCTGAAAATAGACAAGGATTTAATCCCTGAGAGTTGGGACAGGTTTAGCTTGGCAGTAAATATTTACAAACTTCTTTTTGGCATTCACCCTTTTACGGGTACTTGTAAGCCACCTTACGAAAATTGTAACAATGTAGAGCAGTTGATTCAGCACGGCTTGTTTCCGTTTACTAAAAGCGAGCATTTTGAAGTGGTACCACCTCCGCATAAAAGATTCTTGCAGAGCGACTTAGAAATCCAGCTCTTATTTAGAAAATGTTTTGATACCAATACTAAGCCAGAGGACAGACCTACAGCTATGGATTGGTGCGAAGCCTTATTGCCTTATGCTCGCATGGTTTTGAATGCTCCCAAAATAGAAGAAGAAAAACCTAAGAAAAAGCTGATTATTGTTAAAGAAAAAGTTGATAAACAAGTAGATAAGAAGAAAAGTTGGATTACATTTTCTCGGAAAAAGCATAAAAGACAACTGCCTTTTCAAGGTAGGAAAGTTTCTTGGTGGAAAAAATTTGTGCAAATCCAAGAACGTATTACTCCTGAGTTCATCATGCTGTTTTTGCTTTTTGCAGGCGGTTTGATAGGTACTTCGGCAACTTACATTTCTCAGAAAATCCAAGAAATACGAGAGGTAGAAAACCAAAGGCAGTATGAGATTTTTGTGAAAAAAGCTATTCATTTCTTAGAAAAAGACGATGCGGAAAGTGCTATCTCCTCTTTTGCCTATGCACTGAGATACAAACCCAAAGACAGATTTGCCGATGGGAAATTGCGAATTTTAAAAAAGCAAAAGTTCCTGAAAGTTGGGGAAAAACTCTTTTCAGAAAGAAAATATGTAGAGGCGGTTAGTCAGTACGACTATGCCCTCCAAGAAATTCCCTATGATAGCTTAACTTTGGCAAGGCGAGCCGATGCCGTATTTGCCCATGCCGTAGAAAGCGGGGAAATAGCCTCTTATTTTGATATAAAACTCAAAATCAAAAAGTTACCTAATTATCTTTATGCCAACTGTGCCAATGAGCTATTTATCTCTGCTCATGATTTAGGGCATCACTTCCAACCAAGCTATGAGGTAGAGGGAGCAGAACTCATAGAAAAAGCACAAAAAGGAAGAGTTACGCTTATTCCCCGCGCTGAGAAAGTAACTTTTAAGTTAAAAAACAGAGGAATGATAGTAGAGGTAATTGATTTTGAGGTAGTACAGCCTCCTCTTCCCAAGATTAATATTACCCCGTTTTGGAAAGACAAGTTTGAAAGTCCTTTTCTAAGCATCAGTGCAGCTCCTCATACTAATTTTTCCGCCTACTACAATGCCGATGCCGCTTATAAAGTTAGCAAGTGGAAATTTTCTATTCTTAGAGAAGATAAGACACTCTATACCAAAATTTTTACCAATCCTACCGTCAATTCCTACGAATTTAAAACTTTGTATGGAAACGAACAGGATAGAGCATTGGACAAGTGGCAAATAGACATCTTAGAGGTAGTTCGCCGCAATTACAAAGGCAAATATGAGCCTGTTCCACTGGCGAATACTAAGACCAAATTTGTCTATAATCAGTATTTTGAGGAAATTTGGTGAAAGTTAAAACAACTCATATCAAAGTCAAACAAAAGAGGCTACTTGAAAAAGTTAGCCTCTTTTGTTTATGAATTTAGTAGTTAAAATCAGCTTAATATCATTTTTACACTTCTTTCAACAGTCTTTCTTTCAACATTTTAAACTCATCTTCGGTGATGATGCCTTGCTGGCGAAGCTCTGAAAGTTCTTTCAAACGCCTTACTATCTCATCGTTAGGCGAGGAGGTACTGTTAGTAGCAGATTTAGGAGGTTGCTCGGAGGTAGTAGTTTTGCTTTCGTCTTTGACCTCCTCAAAGGGAACTTCCTCGCTGTTGTCTTTTTTCTTTTGCAAGTCCTCTACAAATGCCTTGCCTCTTTCAAATTGCTTTTTATAGAAATCTACAAATTTATCTACTTCGAAATTGGTGAAATCGCCTCCATTTTCAAAATGCTCTATGAAAACCTGCCCTACTGCATAAGTAGATGCTCCTGATAAAACCGCCACACTGATTCCCCCAATCACAGTGCCTATGCCCGGAATAAACTTTATCGCATCAGCCCCAAAGCGAGAAATAACGCTACCTGAAAGGGTAGAAATCCAAGATTTGAGATTTGCCTCTGAGGATTTCATTTCGTAAACCTCTCCTATTTTTTTAATCATATCTACTTGGATAGCAGTAACAGCGACCATATCTGCGATAGGAATAGGAATAAAACCTGCTCCTATTGTCCAAAGTACGCTATTCTGTACGATTTTATCTGCTTTGGCTCTTTTATTTTGATTAATTTCATTGGCTATATCTTCAAATTTTTCTTTGATTTTGCCAAAAATGTAGTCTATCATGTTGGAGTTATGAGTTATTGTAATAAATTTAAAATGATTTTTTGTTAAGTCAATCCTTTTGCTATTTTTTTAATCTACAAAAGTTTCTTTAATAACAGCTTTTACTTGTTCTGTCGTTTCCTCATCTAAATTGCCAATTGCTTTCGTTACTCGACTCTTGTCTATGGTGCGAATTTGGTCTATGACTATCCAATTTTTCTGCCCGTCTAAGTTAAAACTTACTCTTGTCGGATAGTTTTTTGATTGTGAAGTAATTGGACAAACAATAATAGTTGCTAAGTGCTTATTCATCTCATTGGGAGAAACAATTAGGCAAGGACGTTTCTTCTTAATTTCGCTACCTATTGTTGGGTCTAAATTGACAACAACAATTTCATACTGTAAATAAGTCATCATTACTTAGTCCCAATTCTCGTCCTCAAAAACACTGTCTATCAATAATTTATCATCACCGTTTTGGTGCATTTCTGCAAATGCTTCTTCCCAATTTTTTCGCGGCTCGGCAATCGCTTTTAAAACAATATGGTCATTTTCTAAAATAAGCTCAACCTTATCAGTGATATGATATTTCTCTAATAAGGTCTTACTAAGGCGAATACCTTTTGAATTACCAATTTGTACTACTGAAACTTGCATAGTCATCGAGATTTAGATGTTTTTGTAATTACAACGTATTTACTGCCATCTTAGTTTCAACTCCTTACTCTTTTCCTTTGATAAGGAAATTTATCAGACTTAATTCCATATCCAAAATATATGTAAGCCAGTCAATAAAACGCAGATTTAATCTATAAAATCTACCTTTCAAACATTTGCTAATAAATAATTTTTTTGAAAGAAGCCCATTAGTTAAACGAAGATAGTTGAAAATAGGTGCAAAATTTTTTCTAAGATTTTATTTTTTCTTGCTTCCATCTGCCAATAGGTCTATGACTGCCTTAGTCATGGTTTTTACTCCTGTTTTGATGCTTGGCTCTGGCAAGGGTGCGTATAAGGAAGAGTGCAACGGTGGCAGTTGCAAACCTGTAGCTTGGCTCTCATTGTATTTTTCCTGTGCCACTGTACCTAACCAATACAGGCATACAGGAATCGGTGGTTCTACCTTACCTAATTCTCCAAAATCTTCTGCCGCCATGACGGGAGGAACTTTCTCTACATTATTTTCACCAATAGCACTTTTCAAAGATTTCACTACTTTTTCCGTTAGTTCAGGATTGTTGTATAGGGCAAAGCCTGTTTCGTTCTCTATTTCTACTTTGGGGAACTTACTTTCAGGCAAGCCTGCGGCTATAGCCAACCCCTTACATATTTGTTTAATGCTTTCAATGGTATTTTGGCGTACTTTTTCAGAATAAGAGCGAAGTGTAAGCTGTAACTTGACTTCGTTAGGAATAATATTGTGTTTGCTCCCTCCATGAATCGAACCAACGGTAACTACACAAGGCTCAAGCGGGGAAGTTTGGCGACTTACAATGGTCTGTATCTGGGTAATCAGGTAAGCAGAAAGGACTATGGGGTCTTTGGTAGTATGCGGATACGCTCCATGTCCTCCCTCACCATAGACAGTGATATTGACGGAGTTCACATTTGCTAAAGCATATTCAGGACAGTAACCTACCTTTCCCGCAGGCAGAGAAGCACTTGCGTGCAAGCCAAGTATATAATCGGGGCGCGGGAAGCGTGTATAAAGACCGTCTTTGAGCATGGCATAAGCCCCTTGTACTTTCTCCTCCGCAGGCTGTCCTATGAACACAATTGTTCCTTTCCACTGATTTTTGAGCTGGCTCATGGCTCTGGCAGTACCGATTAGCACGCTTATGTGTATATCATGCCCGCAAGCGTGCATAGCGGGCTGGTCTGTACCTTTGTCGTCTTTGGTCGTGATTTTACTTGCATAGGGCAAGCCCGTTTCCTCTTTGATAGGTAAGCCGTCCATGTCCGCTCTGACCAAGATGGTTTTTCCTTCTCCATTTTTTAGTACACCTACTACCCCATAGCCTCCTACGTTTTCAGTTACCTCAAAGCCTGCCTCTCTCAATTCTTTAGCTACTCTGGCAGAGGTATTTTTCTCCATGTTGGATAGTTCAGGATTGGCGTGTAGGTACTTATAAAGTTCATCTAAACGTGGATATTCCTTCTCTGCGATGACTGAGATTTGCGAGGAAATATCTTTTTGGGCGAAGTTTGGGGAAAAGACACTCAGCAAGATGATACAAATCAGGCTCGGTATTTTCATAGAAATTGCAATTTGAAAATTATGTTTAAGATTAAAATATGGGTGATATTTTCAGATGTATGATAAATAATCTTTTCTTATAAAATTCTTAGTTCTATAACGGCTACAAATTCACCAATAGAATTTAATTCATGTATTCATAACAGTTATGTAACCTAATCATGTAATAAGAAATGCTATCATATTTTAGAGAAAATTACAAAGTTTTTAGTATAAAAATCAAGTAATGATAAAGTTATTTCATAAGTACTGATGATTTGAGCATAAAATAGTGATATTTATCATTGTTCTGTCTATGTAGGAAAGGTTATCTTTGCATGTAAAGAATAGTATAGAGGGCAACAAGTAATGCTAACATACTGTTGCGAGATATTATTAACAGCAACAAAGCGTTATATCTTTAACACTATCAACATTATTACACCTTTATTAAATGTCCTTTTTAAGTATGTGTAATCAAATTCTAAACTATTTTGAATGAAGTATATTACTAACAAAAATAGCCTTCTCTTAATGTTGTTTTTGGCAGGGACTTTATTAGTAGGAGATGTGCTACTTACGCTTATTATACTTTGGCTACACTACCAAGGTTTTTTTGTGGATTACTTACCCCATATTTCTCTGGTAAGCAACATTTTAACTTTCATACTTATTAGTTTTGCTGTAGGGCGACTTTTTAAACACTTTCGCAACAATGCCAAGCAGTTGCATGCTTTGGATAGAAAGCAACAAGAAGCTGCTTGGCAAACAGAAGGCATTACGCAAGTAATGGATATTTTGCACGAGCATGATGAGAATTTAACTGATTTAGGCAGTAAGCTTACTAAATTTTTGTGCGGTTATGCAGGCATGACAGCAGTAGGGTTCTTTGTTACTACCGAATCCAAAGAAGAATTAGAATTAATTACTTCTTTAGGTTTTGACTTGTCTTTCCCCCAACGTATCAGTGTAAGGCAAGGTTTATACGGGCATATTCTTCACAAAGAGCAAGCCCTCGTTATCCAAAATATTCAAGAAACAACACAAGAAAAATATTTAGTCAAGTCTGCCTTTTTGAATATCCAGCCTCAGAATGTGGTGATTTTGCCTTTATACTTTAACCATAAATTAGCTGGAGTAGTTGAGGGTGTATTTATAGAAAAAATGGCTGATTATCAATTAGCATTTTTAGAAAAAATTGCTGAGAGCATTGCGGCTACCATCATAGAAATAAAACAAAACCAAGAAAACTCACGGCTACTCGCTGAATCGCAAATGCTTACAGAAAACCTTAGAGCCCAAGAAGAAGAACTGCGTCAGAATTTTGAGGAGATTCGGGCTGTGCAAGAACAACTTAAAGAGAAAATGGAACAGACTGAACTTATCAAAAATGAATTAGCCGCAAGAGATAAAGTACTCAATATTGCTGCTTTAGTAACAGAATCAGATATTTTTGGAAATATTACCTATGCCAATGAGAAATTTTGTGAGGTGTCTCAATATAGTATAGAAGAATGTATAGGCAAACCACATAATATTATTAGACACCCTGATACGCCCAAAGAGCTTTTCCGAGAAATGTGGCAGACCATTAAAGCAGGAAAAGTTTTTCATGCTACCTTTAAAAATAAACGCAAAGATGGTAGTGCTTACTGGGTAGAAACCAACATTGCGCCCGTTTTAGATGCGAATGGAAGAGTGACCCGATATATTGGGGTAAGGTTTGATGTTACTGAACGCATGGAGTATTTGGAGAGAGTAGAACATTTATTGGCAGAGTCAGAAGAAAAAACAGAGCAGTTGCAAGTACAAGGTGAGGCTTTACAAAAGCAAATGAAAGAAAATGAAAAGATAAAAAATGAACTTGCCGCAAGAATTAATGTGCTTAATCAATCTGCTATCGTTACAGAAGCAGACCTTTACGGAACTATTATTTATGCCAACAGACGCTTCTGCGAAACTTCAAAATACTCTTTAGAAGAGTGTATAGGCAAACCGCACAGTATCGTCAGACACCCTGATACCCCCAAAGAAGTCTTCCAAGAAATGTGGAAAACTATAAAAAATGGAGGTACTTTCAAGGGAATACTTAAAAATAGAGCCAAAGATGGGAATGCCTATTGGGTAGATACTACTATTGCTCCTATTTTAGATGAAAAAGGCTTACCTATCAAGTACATCAGCGTGCGTTTTGATATTACTGAGCAAGTACGCCAAGCTAAGCAAATAGAACAGTTGCTTTTTGAATCTTTAGAAATAAATAAGGCTTTAAAAATAAAAGAAACTGAACTAACTCGAATTAATGCAGAACTACTCACGACGCAGACACAACTTAAAGAAGCTAATGAGGGTTTGGAGGAGAAAGTACTGCTACGTACACAAGAAATTTCTTTACAAAAAGCAGAGATAGAACACAAAAAAAATGAGATAGAAAGTAGTATTCGCTATGCAAAACGTATCCAAGAAGCTATGCTCCCAACTCCTGAGGAACTTGAGGAGTTAATGCTGGACTATTTTATTTTTTACCAGCCTCGCGATATAGTAAGCGGAGATTTTTACTGGGTCGCAGAAAGCGGAGAATACTCTGTGGACTATCTTAACACGCACAAAGATTTTGAAAACAAAAAGAGATATTGCTTTTTTGCAGTAGCAGACTGCACAGGTCATGGTGTACCAGGTGCCTTTATGAGTATGATTGGTATTAGCAAACTCAATCAAATAGTTAAAGAGCAAGAAATTATTAACACAGGAGATATTTTGCGAATACTTAACGAAGAGGTGCATACCGCAATGAGTAAGTACGGACAACACTCTCAAACCCTTCGCGATGGCATGGACATTAGCCTTTGTTGTTTAGACCGAGAAAAGCAAATACTGTATTTCTCTGGAGCTATCCATCCTCTTGTGTATATACAAGAAAACCAACTACACCTTATTAAAGGAGATAAAAGACCTATTGGAGGAGGCTTTATGGCATACAAAAACCAGATTTTTTCTGTACATCAAATCAATTTGGACAAGCCTACTACCATTTACCTGTACTCAGACGGTTTTCAAGACCAATTTGGCGGTAACGAAGGTAGAAAATTTATGTCTAAACAATTCAGAGAATTACTTTTCCAAATTCACCATCTCTCTGCTCAAGAGCAGCATAGCACCTTAGAAAAAGTACTAAGAGGTTGGTTAAATGAAAAATATAAGCAAATAGATGATATTTTAGTAATGGGGTTGAGTATATAAAATGATAGGAAAAGTTACTCTCTCTCTCTTAGCTTCAAAATAGCTGACACAATTTTGTCAACAGAGTTCTTGCAAAAGTGCCTATTTTCCCTCTCAGAAGGAGAGGGGCAGGGGTGAAGCGATAAAAAAACACTTTCGCAAGAAGTCTAATAAATAAATCACGTTAAACCTAAAAAAGCAGCCCAACAGGTTTACAGATAGAAGTTTATTTTCTAAAATTCTCCTTGATAAATACATACAAAATATAACACTTTAATTTTCATACTCAAACAAATATTTTTTAACTTGCACTTGAACTGCTTTGTTATCAAAATATTATTTAGTAAATTGATTATGACTGACCTTGCTCTTTTCTTTGGACGCTTCCACCCTACCTTTCTGCACCTGCCTATTGGCATGGTACTAATAGCTTTCTTCATGGAGATTTTCTCCCGCTTTAAGCCTTTTAGGTATTTAAGTACCTCAGTCAATTTTGTACTTTTCTTTGGTTCATTGACCGCAGTTATTACCGCTACCATGGGCTACTTTTTAGCACAAGAGGGAGGGTACAATGAAGAATTACTCCTTGTTCACCAATGGTTTGGCATAGGCACGGCAGTAATGACCCTGCTCTTATGGCTGCTAAGGTGGCGTATTACCAACAGAGGTAATTTGACTTTTTCTAAGGCATACCTTTTTCTCTGGTTTATCTTATTAGCTACTTTAACTTTGGCAGGGCATTATGGCGGTTCGCTTACACATGGAGAAAATTACTTAACCGAATATATGCCTGCTCCCCTCAAGCAGTTAGTAGGCATCAGCGATGTAAAGAAAAAAAGAGTAAAACCTACCGACATGAAGGAAGCAGTTGTTTTCGAGGATGTAATTCTGCCTATTTTAGAAAAAAAATGCGTGAGTTGTCATAATGTAGAGAAGAAAAAAGGGGATTTGATTTTGGCTGATGCTGAGCATTTTCTCAAAGGAGGTGAGCATGGAGCGATTTTCAAAGCAGGAAATGCCAAAGAAAGCGGTATTTACATCGCTGTTACCTTGCCAAGAACCGATGAGTATGCTATGCCTCCAGAGGGCAAAGAGCCAATGACAGAAGAAGAAACCAAACTATTGGCTTGGTGGATAGATGAAGGAGCAGACTTCAATAAAAAAGTTCGTGAACTGAAAATTACGGAAGAAGTAGCCAGCATTTTAAAAGTTGGTAAAGACAATCTCGCTAAAGCAAGTATTGCAGATGTACTTCCTAACTTAAAGGCAAGTCCCGCCGAGAGTACGGTCATAGAGTCACTTAGAAAACTAAAAATAGACATTAACCCTATTGCCCACAATTCACCATTTTTGCAAGTAAAAATCAGCCAAGATATAAGCGATGCTCAGTTAGAGGCTTTACAAAAAATAGCCGAGCAAACCACTTGGCTGGACTTGAAAAGAACTAATATAACAGATAATCAGTTAAGTAAGCTCTCTAATTTTAAAAACTTAACCGAGTTGCGCTTAGAACTTACCAATATCTCTGATGAAGGGCTAAAACATTTAGCATCGCTAACTAATCTCCAATACCTCAATCTGTACGGCACAAAAGTAAGTGATGTAGGTTTAAAATCTTTGGAAAAACTACCTTACTTGAGAAGTCTTTATCTTTGGCAGACTGCTGTAACTCACGCTGGCGTAGCTGATTTGCAAAAAGCCAAACCTTTGCTCAAAATAGATACAGGAATGGACAAAGCTACTTTGGATAGTTTGATTACTAAAAAGTTGTAAGTAGCCTTGCTGATATAAAATTGTACTGTCATTACTTATGCAAAATACATATATCCCTCTGGCAGAGCGACTTAGACCTCAAACCTTAGATGACTTCATAGGGCAAAAGCATTTGGTTGGGCAAAGTGGAGTCATCAGAAAAATGCTTGCTAATCAGAAAATCAGTTCTATGATTTTTTGGGGACAAGCTGGCGTAGGCAAAACCACTTTGGCTATGCTGATTGCCAAGACCTTAGCCAAACCTTTTTTTACTTTGAGTGCCATTAGCTCAGGCGTAAAAGAAGTGAGAGAAGTCATAGAAAAAGCACATTCTCAGGCAGCTACTATCCTTTTTATAGATGAAATTCATCGCTTTAATAAATCCCAACAAGATGCCCTGCTTGGTGCAGTGGAAAAAGGCATCATTACCCTCATAGGAGCGACTACGGAAAATCCTTCTTTCGAGGTCAATTCCGCCTTGCTTTCTCGTTGTCATGTGTATCGTCTGTATCCATTAGAAACCAATGACTTAAACCAGCTTTTAAGCAATGCTATTAAGTTTTTGGAAAGAGAGCATATTCATCAACAGAGAAAAATCTTACTGAAAGAAACCGAAGCCCTGCTTAGACTCTCGGGAGGCGATGGACGCAAATTGCTCAATATTTTAGAAACAGCAGTAAACTTTGCCTTTGAAAATTCTACTGACGAGAATATTGTTTTGACTGATGAACTTGTGCAACAAGCAGTTCAACAAAAAACAGTCTTGTACGACAAAAGTGGCGAGCAGCACTACGACATTATCTCTGCTTTCATCAAATCTATGCGTGGAAGCGACCCCAATGCCTCAGTATATTGGCTGGCGCGCATGATAGAAGGTGGCGAAGACCCTCTTTTTATTGCCCGCAGAATGCTTATCTTGGCTTCGGAAGACATTGGGAATGCTAATCCTACCGCTTTGGCGTTGGCGACCAACTGTTTTCAAGCTGTATCTTATGTAGGGTATCCAGAAGCACGAATTATTCTTTCTCAAACCGCTATCTATTTGGCAAACTCTCCCAAAAGCAATACCAGCTACGTAGCTATAGAGAAAGCCCTCGAGGTAGTAAGGCAGACAGGCGATTTGCCCGTTCCTATGCACCTCCGAAATGCCCCTACCAAACTCATGAAAAATGAAGGATATGGCAAAGGGTATCAGTATGCACACGACTATCCTCTAAACTTTGCCCTGCAAGAGTATTTACCTGAGAAAATGGCAGGAACAAAACTCTACGAACCTGCTAATAACCCAAGAGAAAATGAAATGAGAGCAAGACTTAAACAACTTTGGAAAGAAAAGTATGGGTATTAAAAAAGTAAGAGAGATTGACTATTTGTTCAGAAAAAAATGTAACTTTGACTTAAATGACTAAAAGTTTATGCTGACAAAAATTAAAGAAAAGACTTATACAGAAGCAGATTTTGCTAAGTTTATCGAGAAAATCACTGAACAGAAAGTGGAGTTTGCAGACGGGCAGTTTATCCCTGTTCATGGGAC
This sequence comes from Thermoflexibacter ruber, assembly GCF_900113045.1. Lineage (GTDB taxonomy): Bacteria > Bacteroidota > Bacteroidia > Cytophagales > Thermoflexibacteraceae > Thermoflexibacter > Thermoflexibacter ruber. Next base: position 5,421 of record NZ_FONY01000009.1, on the reverse strand, counting down.
AAAGCCCCTCCCTGCTGACCTTGTAGATTATATTTTGAGTGATGATTTTGATGAAAAAGAACTAACCTTCCCTTTCCCTATGGCAACCGAAAAACATGATATTATCATAGAAAATACCAACGGCAGAATGTTTCTCTATGCCTTGCAAAATAAAAAATTTCATATCTTTGCACAAGGCACAATGGTTTATATTCCTCTGAATGGCAAAACTCGCATTCCTGATGTAATAGTAGTCGATAAAAGCAATAATCGCAGAGATGAACTGCATCGTGTGCTTACACCAGTGGTAGTGGTAGAGGTGTTGTCAAAATCTACACAATCTAAGGATAAGAACGAAAAATTAGACGAGTACCAAAGCATAGATAGCTTACAATCTTATATCCTGATTTCCCAAGACCAGCCGCTCGTAGTAGCTTACTCTCGCCTAAGTGAAAATCTTTGGCAGCAAGAAATTTTAAAAGGTTTAGATAAATTACTCTCTATTCAAAGCATTGGTTTCCAAGTAAGTTTAAAGGAAATTTATGAGGGTGTAGAGTTTAGTGAAAGCGAATAAGAGCCAGCATAAAAATTTACTTGATTTTATAAACTGCCAAGAACTTATACAGCAAATCCTGCCCATCCAATCGTTCACTTTCATCTACGTAATTAACTCACTTTAACAGTGTTAAGTCTTCTTAAACACTTCTTTATTTCCAAGCATTTGCCTTAGTTTTGTAGAAAATTGAAAATTTAGGGCTAATTGCCCTCTCCATATAAGTATGCTACTAACAAATCAAAAATTAAGGAATTTATTAGCCTTGATTGTATCGACCTTTTGTATTTTTACTTACTTGGCTTTAGAACAGCAAGCACTTGCCCAGTCCAATATCGTCAAGACGGATAGTTTTTACATTAAAGATGTATTGATAGAATGTCATCAAAAGACGATAGACCGCATCATTCTGCGAGAAATGGCATACAAGAAGGGGGATAGAATTGCTAAGGCTAATATAGACTCGGTTTTGCAAAAAGAAGCCAATAAAATATTCAATACAAGGCTATTCGTGGTGGTAGATGTGTACCCGATTCCTGTAAAAGGAGATACCATCAACCTTTTAGTAAGTTTGGTAGAGCGGTGGTATCTATACCCTATTCCTATTTTTGAGCTGGCAGACCGTAATTTCAATGAATGGTGGAAACAACGCAATCGGGATATGAGCAGGGTAAACTATGGACTTAGGCTTACCCAAGAAAATGTAAGAGGGAGAAATGAAACCTTGAAGCTGTTGGTGCAGTTGGGTTTTGTGGAAAGATACGGCATAGAATACAAAATTCCCTATATCAATCGCGACCAAACCACAGGGCTTGTTTTTAAAATAGATTTTGCTCAAAATAAAAATTTGGCATACCGCACCGATGATAACAAACTTTCCTTCCTGCGAAGTGAAGATGTTTTACGAGAAAGATTTTGGACTTCTTTGGGCTTTTCAAAAAGAAAAGCATTTTACAATACGCATCATTTCATTGCAGGCTTTGATTATCAGTCTATTAGTGATAGTATTTATGCGCTTAATCCAGATTATTTGAATAACCAAGGACGAAGTCAGCGATATTTCTATCTCAATTACATTTTTAACCATGATAGTCGCGACATGGCTACCTATCCGCTCAATGGTTCTTATCTAAATTTTTCGGTGGCTCAGAAAGGATTAAGTAATTTTGACGACTTGCATCAGTTTGAAATAAAGTTTGTTGGGGCAAAATTTTTTCATCTTAGCAAATCTACAGCTTCCATGCCTTTGTTTTTTGCTACAAGTGTAAGAGGTTTTATTTCCTTCCCTTCTTATCGTCCTTACAGTGAGTTGCAAGGTTTTGGTTATAGAGGAGATTTTGTAAGAGGATATGAGCTATATGTAGTTGATGGGCAACATTTTGGTATCTGGAAAAATACTTTGCGCTGGCGACTTTTTTCTATAAGAGCAAACCTAAGAAAATTTATGCCTTTGGAGCAGTTCAGTACCTTACCCATAGCCGCCTATCTGAAAACCTATTCAGATGTGGGTTACATTAAAAATGACTTTGTAGCAGAAAGTAACAAAAGACTAACTAATACTATGCTCTGGGGCAAGGGAATAGGTTTGGACGTATTGATTTACAACAGTTTACTTTGGAGATTTGAGTATTCTCGCAATAGGCAAGGCGAGTGGGGATTCTTCTTTGGCTTTGAAGCAGATTTTTAATTGTTTGTTACTCTTTTACTAACATCTTAAACCCTACACTGTGTATATTCTCAATGCTGATACGCGGGTCATTTTTGAGGTATTTACGAAGGCGAGAAATAAAAACGTCCAGACTTCTACCTATGAAATAATCATCATCGCCCCAAATATTCATCAGAATCTCATCTCTACGCAGCACTTTTCCTGAATTTTGGCAAAAATAGTTCAATATATCTGCTTCTCGCTGGGTAAGTTGTTGTTTTTCTTGACCATGAATAAGCGTAAGATTAGCATAATCAAAAATATAATTACCAAGGTAAAAAGTAGTATTGTGGTTTTTTTCACTTGAAATAACTTTACTTCGCTTTAAGAAAACTTCTATTTTCAGCACTAACTCTTCTATACTAAAAGGCTTAGTAATGTAGTCATCTGCCCCAATTCTAAGTCCTGTAAGTTTGTCTTCTTTCAAGGATTTGGCAGTAAGAAATAAGATAGGTACATCTTGATTAACTGCACGTATCTGTTTTGCTAAATTAAATCCATCTAATTTAGGCAACATCACATCTAAAATACATATATCAAAACTGTCTTTTTGGAAGGTTTCCCAAGCAATTTGTCCATTTTCACAGTGAACTACCTCATAGCCTTGTAACTCTAAATTATCTTTGGTTACAAAACCCAGACTTAGGTCATCCTCAGCAAAAAGTATTTTTATTCTGTTGGTTTGCATTTTTTAAAACAATATCATTGTCAAAAATGTAGATTCTTTTGCAAGTATATTTGTTTTGTCGTTATTTACTTTACAAAATTATATTTTTTCCAAACAATCTTCGATAAGTTAGGCTTATGAGGCAGGCTTGTTATTTAAAGTTCTTCTTTTTTATTTTACTAATTGCACTACTTTTTACTTCCTGTCAAGATGCAGAAACAGTAAAGTTGCAAGTATATATTTCAGAAGGGCAGAGGCTTTACGAGCAGAAGTGTGCGAACTGCCACCAAAGAGATGGCACAGGACTGCGCAAACTGATTCCTCCTTTGGCAGGGGCGGATTATCTAATAAAATACAAAAATAGCTTAGCTTGCATTGTTAAGTACGGACTAACAGGCGAAATAGAGGTCAATGGACAAAAATACAACCTTTCAATGCCTGCCAACGAAGGACTCTCAGACCGACATATTGCCCAAATTCTTACTTATATCAACAGTAAGTGGGCAGGTAGCCAAGAAAGAGTGAAAGACGAGGAGGTCAAAGAAAGACTTAGACAATGCCAATGAACCTTGTTATTTCTTTGTAATCCACCCATTGGCATCTATTTGAATAGGAACTTCTGGAAAATCCAACTTAGTAAGATTCCTAATAATATCAATAACTCTTTTTTCTTTATCAAGAGCTACCCCCCCTGGATGTGGTTGGTAGATAGGGGTAATATGGGCTTTGAAAAACTTACCTTGTGTGTCAGTAAAAACCTTGACAATAGGAGCTAAGCCACTTACTCCTTTGAGGTTAAACTGCTTGTAAGTACAGAAATTACCTAAGCTATACGCAATGAATCGGTCTTTATATATCTCCACAGCACGAGTAACGTGAGGACCGTGTCCAAAAACAATGTCTGCTCCTGCATCAATCATTTGGTGAGCAAACTCATAGACATTGCCTCTGTTCTCCCCAAAAAAAGTTTCTGTTTTACGAGTAACTCTTTGATGATTCGTGCCTTCTGCTCCCCCATGAAAAGAAACTATCACAATATCAGCTTGTTGAGTAAGTTGCTTGACTAAGCTAATGGCATTGGGGAGGTCATTGATATTCACCGTGCCGTTGTTAGGAGCAAAGGCAACCATGCCAAATTTTATTCCATTTTTCTCAAAAACTACGGTAGGGCAAGAGGTTAGCCCTGCATAGTACAAGCCTTTTTCTTTTAATACCTTTACTGCATTTCTTTTTCCTTCCTCTCCAAAATCGCCTACGTGATTATTAGCAATGCTGAGTACATCAAATCCCGCAGTTACCAAGTTATCTATCAGATACTCAGACATTCTAAAAGCATAGCAAATATTTGGATTAGAGCATTTTTTGATTGTCCCACCGCTATTAAGGATAGTCCCTTCTAAGTTTCCAAAAGTAACTGTGGCGTTTCGCAAAATATCATTGACTTCGGCTAACAAATCTTTTCCTTGATTAGCAGGAAGATAGGCTTCCGAAGGATAATTAGAGCCGAGCATAATGTCGCCTACACCTATGACTGTAACTGTATCTACCTGGGCAAAGCCTTGAAAATGAAGATGTAAAAATGTAAAAAAGGCGAGTATTATTTTTCTCATCTTATTAAGTTTTAAATGAGTAGTTTCAAATTTGATTTCTCCCAAAAGTAATAGCTTTATTTATTTGACGCAAATTTTAGACATTGGTGATATTTTTTTAACTTTTGTATAGAGATATTTTCTTTGGACACAAGACTTTCAATTAGTCAATAAAATTGCTAAATTTGTAAAAGACAATGCCAATACATATGGAAATAAACACAAAAAAGTTTTATGAAAAAGTAGATTTAGAAAAACTCATCAAAGGGAAAAACTACCTTTTGCTCAGTGAGCAAGCAATTCTTTTTTGGCATGAAAAAGAGCAAAGCTATGTAGTGGGCAAGATAGACCCCAAAAAACGCTACACACAAGCAGACTATGAGCAACTTCCTGAAAATGCTCCTTATCAACTCATTAACTATCAACTCGTTTATATGCCTTCACCATTTAACAAACACCAAGAAGTTTCAGGAGAACTTCATTTTCTTATTAAAGCATATATAAAAAATGCTAAATTGGGAGGCAGACTTTTATATGCTCCTGCTGATGTATATTTTGATGAGGGCAATGTCTATCAGCCAGATTTATTTTTTGTTTCAGAGCAAAGAAAACACATCGTTACGGATAAATACACATACGGTGCGCCTGATTTAGTGATAGAAATTCTTTCAGAAAGTACTATGCACCAAGATTATGAAGAAAAAATGAAAGTTTACGGCAACTATGGAGTAATAGAGTATTGGATAGTGAATGTAGAAAAAGCAAGTATAGAGATTTATCACAATGAAAACGGTGTAATGCAATTAGCCGAGCAAGTAGCAAAAGGCAGCCCTATTCAAAGTAAGGTCATAGAAGGTTTAGTAATAAATACAGGAGAAATTTTTTAATTTGGCTTTGCATTTAAGCGTAATTATATGGAAATAAG
>NZ_FONY01000123.1 GCF_900113045.1 Thermoflexibacter ruber | reverse complement strand
TAACATCCCTAACTTTTGCTATTTATTTAAACTTTATAACTCAACAACCTATCTTAGATATAAAAAACTTTATATTTTAACTAGCACAATTGGTTTAGTATTAAAAAAAGTTAGTTATCTATTCATTTACCTATTAATCAAGTGGTAATTTAAAGGTATAACCCAAGTTTCCTGTAACATAAGCAGGAGTATTGGAATATGTAAGCCCTACGGTAGCTGTATTTCCCCACTGAACTCCTATTGGCATTTGAGGCTTAGGGTAAGGTATTGAAAAAGGAGGGTAATCTAAATTAACTCCACGGCTTGATTCAAATCCAAAACGACCTGCTCCTGCACCCCAACCCACTCCCCACCCTTCTATTCCATCATGAGAGCCTATTATTACACCCATAGAAATACTATAAGACGTTTTAGGTGAACCCCAAGCATAAGTTCTATCATATCCTATCGTGCTATAAAGCCCACTTGTTGTTATCATCGTAGTCCAATAGCCACTAAATTGTTTCTGTTCCTGTGATTGTTTGCCCACACTAATTGCAATATAAGGGCTTACTTCTGGTATCGAAGTTGGAATCGCAGCTAATAATTTGGTTTGTTGTTCTCTTTTTTCTTTCTTTTTTATTGCCGCTGGTTCTCCTTGCTTTACACTTTCGTACATTTCTTTTTTATCCTCTGCTGGATTAAACTGCGATACAAATTCCTTAAAGAACTCTTTGACAGGTTTAAGCACTTTTTCCATAAATTTTTCACAAGGAATACATTTTTTGCTACTGTTTTCATCATTACTTTGTCTGTTCCATCCTCTTTCCTTTGATACTTTTTTCAAACCAGCTAAGGTATTTCTTGCATCTTGTCCACTCATAGAAATATAGTCTTCGCTATGTACAGTTACATCTCTGCCCGTAGGGTCTATGTACCTCAGCGGATTGTTATTCAAGAAAGAATAAGGTGAAACACTTACGTACCTATCCCCATGAGGGTCAAGGGTAGTAGTCCTATTTATCTGATAGTCATAGCTTCTGGCACTGAAGTCGTAGTGATGTAACCCAAGTTCGGT
>NZ_FONY01000062.1 GCF_900113045.1 Thermoflexibacter ruber | reverse complement strand
GGAAAAAACACCAAACATAAAAGCATATCCACAAAAATTAGAGGACAAACAAATTGTATTTATTCAAGAAAATGTAAAATAATTCACGTTATTATTAGCATTTAGCAAAAATAGGTTCATAGTAGATTCGGTTTCCTTTAGCCAACTTGCTCTTTCATTGGTACTTATATCATAGAGATTGACAGGCATAGCATAACTTTTGCCCTCTTGTGGGAAGTCGACTAAGAAAAATGGTATATTGGCTTCTACATAGATTCCATATCTCAGATTGGCTTTTTCCCATGCCTTAGGATAATCCTTACTTTTAGACATATTATAAAAAATAATATCTAAAAATTCCTTGTTTTCTTTTGCAAGGCTAAGACGAACCTCGCTTGCTGCTTTCTCAATTGGGTGTGTGCTTCCTACTTTTAATGACATAGTATTAGTTGTTTATTTATTATTTTAATTGATTATCAACGGATTACTCCTCTATTATATTGATATTTAATAAAAACTGTTTTTTGACCTTAATACCAATTTTCAGAACCAAAATGGAGTTGTCGGAATAGCACCAGACAGTTCCGCTGTGGCTTATAGAAAGTCAGCACTACGAGGGAGCGATTAATTGTTGAAACCTACTTACATATATCATGAAGAGGCAAGTAAAAAATATTCTAAGAAAAAGAAATGCCTCAAAAATCTACTAATGCAAAGCAAAGATAGAAATTTGAGGCATTATATCTTATATTTTAGCAAAATTATTGCAAGCGTCGACTACCATCTCCTTGGTAAACATAGCGGAAGGTATAGTATCGTGATACAGAAGTCGATGTAATAGTGGTAGGAGCATCTTTGTAATAGCTCAAAATTTCTATTTTGGCAAATTTGCCATCTCCTGTTTTCAAAACGATAACCCTACCCGGGATAGGTGTAATAACATGGGTCGTAGCATTGTAATTGTACCAACCCATGCCCGCGGTAGGGGTAATTGCTAAGGCAGTAGGAGAGTTGTCTTGAGCAAAAGTCGCCGAGGTAGGTACTTCTTTGAACTCATCAAATAAGCCTGCATAGATATACGCACCACCTTGTCCACTGCGAATCGCTCCCCCATTTACGATTATCGTAGTACCTCTGAAACCTATGTCCCATTTGTTAGTAGCACTGTCAGTATTACTTACGACTCGGTTATCTTTCAGATTATAGAGCGTAAATCGGTTCGTACCCCCTATGGGTCTGCCTGTAGCGGGGTCTATCGTTACAGGGTCTGCTGCTAAGTTAGTTACTGTTTGGGCATTGATGAGGTTAGGAGTCGCCTCATCTTTCTTCCCACAAGCGGTAAATAGTATAGCAAACACAAATAAGATTTGGAAAATAAATAACTTTTTCATCAAAAATTTGAGGTTTTAAAATGGTGAAACAAAAAAATTTATAAAGAAGATTTTTTAGTAAGTTGCACATTTAAGCTCAGCCACCACAGCCGACCTGCTATGTTGGGTTGTTGGCTTGGATTTCGGTAATTGAGTAGGTTGTCAATCCCTACTTGTAGTTGTACCTGCTCTTTCCAAAAGGCTTTGCTCGCCGCAAAGTTGCAAGTAATGAATCCTTTGACATATTCGCTGTCATCATCTAATACAAGATTGCCATTGGTATCGCCAAAGCCAAATCTACTTCTATAAATGACTCTCAAAGAGGCATTAACACCTTTGGTGGCGTTTTGATAAAAGACCTTTGCATTTGCCATGTGGCGGCTTCGGTTCATCAGCCCACCGTAATCAGTGAGAGTAAGCCTTTCAGTAACAAGTGTTTGAGGATTACGGCGGAATAGTTCACCTGCTTCTATCTGTCTAATCACTTCGCGGTCTTTAGCAACCATATATTGATAGCCTGCCGAGAATGACCAGTTAGGCTGTATTTGATAGCTCAAATCGCTCTCAATGCCTTGAGTGAAAATACTTTTGAGATTGCGGTAGCTAAAAATATTCTGTCCATTGGTGCGCTGAGCAACTACTTGGCTTTCTATCAAGTTACTCACATTGTTTCTAAAAGCATTCAAGTTCCATTGGAAAGCATCGCTAAGTTTGATTTTGAATCCTATGTTATAGGCAAAAGATGTTTCTGCCTTCAATGCGCCTAAGGTAGCAGAGGGAACAAAAACCTCTGCTATTTGATTTTGAGCTTTAAGTTGTGTCAGTATAAAAGGTAATTCTTCCGTTCCAAAAACAGAATAGCCCGCTACACTATTGACAAAATTGAGGTAAAGCTGTCGGAAGTCAGGGGCTTTGAAGCCTACACCTGCCGAGCCTCTAAGTGCGATTTGGGGGTGGATATTGTACTGGACAGAGAATTTGGGGCTAAACTGAGAGCCATAAACCGAATGTTGGTCGTACCTGCCTCCGAGTAGCAGGCTAAGTCTATTGCTTGGAGTAAATTCGTATTGCCCAAAAATGTATTTTGTAGCAAAGGCTTTTCGACCTTGATAGCGAGTAGCAGCTACGCTTTCACTCACTATGCCTGTTCCTACTGTAAAAATATGTTTTTCTCCTAAGAAATAAACTGCCTGTATCTCAGGGCGTTGAAAGGTCTGGTCAAAAAAAGTGCTTTCATAAGGTTTTTGGTCTTGTAGATAGCGTAGGTCAGAAGCAGTAGCATATTGTGAATGATAATAGCGAAAATAGACTTTGAGAGAAGGAAGCACTTGCCAGTCAAGCGTAGGGTTGAGGTTCCAGTCTTTTACTATGCCTTGTCCACCAACCAGCGAAGCCTGCCCTACCCTTCCAAGGTCGAAATTAGCCTCCTGTTGCTCATTGAAGTAACGGGTAGAAATTTTTAGTTTTATCTTCTCTGAAAAATCATAGTGTATTTTAGACTGAAAAGTATAAGTATGAAAAGGCTCAACAGTCCTACCAAATGTTTCAGGCGTAAAGTCATATCCCCCTGAGCCATAGCGGTTAGCAAAAGCATAAATACCCAAGCGACCATATTTGAGGTTTGCTGACAGTCCAAGGTCAGAAGTACGGTTTGCTCCATAACGAGCAGAAAGTCGCAAAGAGGTATTCTTGGGCGTTTCGGTTATAATATTAACCACTCCTGCTAAAGCTTCTGAACCATAGAGGCTGGAGGTAGGTCCTTTGACAATCTCTATTTGTTTGATATTACCAATAGCGATTCGTGAAAGTTCCATAGTGCCTGCCGTTCTGCCAATGAGTGGCTCACCATCTATAAGTATAAGCGTGTAATCAGGATTAAAACCCTGCATTTGCAAACCTTGTCCATGGTCGTTTACGATAGCCAAACCCGTCTGCTCCTGCAATACGTCCCCAAGCCGCAAACTGCCCATTTGTCGTATCTGTTGCTGGCTAATAAGGGTAACGGGCATAGGTACTGCACCTAAGAGTTTTTCAGTACGGGTAGCTGTAACAGTTACTGCCTCCAAAGCCTGTGTTTTAAGTGTATCAGGCTGTTGCGAGTAAGCTATTGACGTACATGATAGAATAAAAAACAGAGATAATAAAAAATAGAATATTTTTTTCATAAGTAATTGATAGTAAATAACATGAGAGTATTTTTATAAACATTATATTTTCATGATTGATGTAAAATTTTTACAAATTTATATTCTTATTTAGATTAAATCCAAATAAAGATAAAATTATTTATAATTAGTCTAAATAAATTTGACTTTTAAAAAAGCCTTTTTAATTTTGTGATAATTTAGAATGTTTATAAATAATCATGTTTCTGAGTTATTAATAATTAACCTATGGAAATACAAACCGCAACCGCTTCTCTCAAAGAGCGATGGGAGCAGCTAAGAGAAGAACAACCCTCTATGCGTATTAGGGAAGCCGCTGCTCAAATAGGCGTAAGCGAGGCAGAGCTATTGGCAACTACTGTAGGCGAGCATACAATTCGCTTGGAAGGCGACTGGACTGCTTTATACCGCAGATTGCCTGAACTTGGGCGAGTGATGTCGCTCACCCGTAACGATGGGTGTGTGCTGGAGCACAAAGGTACTTTTGAGCAAATAGACATCATTGGAACTATGCCCAAAGCTATGGCAACCGTGATAGGCTACATAGAAACACGCGTGTTTTTTAGTGCATGGAAATTGGGTTTTGCTACCGAACAGCCTACAGCAAAGGGCAGAAGCCTAAAAAGTCTTCAGTTCTTTGATGGGGCAGGAGAGGCAATTACCAAGATTTATTTGCAGGAAGAGGGTAACTTAGATGCTTTTGAAAAATTAGTAGAAGACTTTTCTGCCAAAGACCAAGATGCGCCTCTGCTCTTAGAACCGCCTACTGACTTCTCTTATAAACCCATAGAACAGATAAATTCAAGAGCGTTTATAGAGGCTTGGGATAGCCTACAAGATACGCATGACTTCTTTGGGATGTTGCGAAAGTTTGAAGTACATCGCCAAGATGCTTTACGATTGGCTGAGGGCAAATATACATATCGTATCGCTCCTACTGCTATCCAGCCCTTGCTTGAAACAGTCTCAGCAAGACAGCTACCGATTATGATTTTTGTAGGTAACAGAGGCAATATACAGATACACCAAGGTACAGTACGTACTATTCGCCTCATGGAAAGCCCACAAGCTATCTGGCTCAATGTGTTAGACCCAGATTTTAATATGCACCTCCGCCAAGACCTCATAAAGGAAAGTTGGGTAGTCCGCAAACCTACGGCAGATGGTATGGTTACGAGCCTTGAACTTTTTGATAAAGAACGTAATATGATTGCTCAGTTTTTTGGGCTTCGCAAGCCAAGCCAGCCTGAACGTATAGAGTGGAAAAATTTGGTACAAGAAATAAGCCAATTAAAAGGATAAAATTATGAAAATCAAAATTATGAAAATCAAAACTATGAAAATCAAGCAATTTATTGTTTTTTGCTTTGCTTTTTGGCTAAGTGCTTGTACTGCCTATGCTCAGAATCGTATTGTTTCTGTAGATGGTACGCTAAGCGAGTTGCTATGTGCTTTGGGCTTAGAAAATCAGATAGTAGGGGTAGATGTAACAAGTACCTTCCCCGAGTCGCTCAAAAAGCTACCTCAGGTAGGACACAACCGCAATATAGCAGCTGAGGGGGTACTCTCGCTTAATCCTACCCTTATAGTAGGTTTGGAGAGCAGCAATCTAAAGCCAGAAGTGATAGCCCAACTAAGAGCCGCAGGAAAGAAGGTGCAGATTTTTCCGCGCACTTATAGCATCGAAGGCACAAAACAACTCATTAGGGAAGTTGCTCAGTTTTTCCAACGCGCCGCCCAAGGCGAAGTAATTATTAAAAGTATGGAAACAGACTTAGCTAAACTAAAAAAAGTAAGTCCCTCGCAGAAAGGGTTATTCATTTATGCTCGCGGTGTAGGGTCTCTGATGGTAAGTGGAGAGGGGACTCCATTAGAAAAGATGTTTCAGTTGGTAGGCTGCGAAAATGCAGTCAAAGGGTTTGCAGACTATAAGCCACTTACTGCGGAGTCTTTGCTATTGGCAAATCCTGATTTTATTATTTTGTTTAACTCAGGATTGGAAAGTGTAGGCGGAGTAGAGGGTTTGCTCAAAGTACAAGGCATCAGCCAAACAAAGGCAGGAAAGAACCGCAAAGTTATTGCTATGGACGGGCAGTTGCTCACAGGCTTTGGGATAAGAGTAGGCAAAGCTTTAGTAGAACTTAGTGAAAAGATTAGCCAAACTAACTATTAATGTCATTGATTTCTTTTCGTTCGTTTTTCTTTTACTTGCTGTGGACTTTGTTGCTGTTCTCTGTCTTGCTCTCAGTTTGCGTAGGGGCAGTATCTATCTCTTTCGTTGAACTTTGGAGCATCTTTCTTAGTGAGTTAGGCATAAGTAGTCCGTTTCCTTTTGAGGAGCAGCAAGTCCTTGTTCTCAAAGTAATACGCCTGCCTCGTGTAGCTTTAGGGGTGCTGATAGGAGCGGGGTTGGCGATGGCAGGCGCAGCAATACAGGGCTTGTTTCGCAACCCTCTGGCTGACCCCGGACTTATAGGTATCTCAGCAGGTGCTTCGCTTTTTGCAGTACTGATGATAGTTTTGGAAATACACTTTTTTCAAAAGCTAAAAGGAATCATAGGAAGCTATGCTCTTTCTTTGGCTGCCTTTTTGGGAGCCGCTCTTAGTACATTCTTAGTGTACCAACTTTCTAAAGTGTCAGGCAAAGCAGTGATTACTACAATGTTGTTGGCAGGCATTGCCATTAATGCTTTAGTGGGAGCATTAACAGGGCTAATGACTTATATAGCCAATGATGAGCAACTCAGAAACCTCACTTTTTGGGGGCTGGGTAGTCTTGGCGGGGCTACTTGGGCAAGTGTACTAGTTGCTTTGCCACTCATAGGCTTGTCTTTAGTTCTTCTACCGAGCACTGCCAAAGCCTTGAATCTTTTGGCATTAGGAGAACAGCAAGCCCTTCATTTGGGCGTTAATCTGAAAATGCTGAAGCGTAAGGTAATCATTTTAGCAACTCTGGCTGTAGGCACTTCTGTAGCTTTGGCAGGAACTATCGGCTTTGTGGGCTTCGTAGTACCACATATCATTCGCTTGTGGGCAGGTGCTGACCACCGCAGGGTGCTTATTGGCTCGGCAGTAGCGGGGGCTGCCGTTCTTAGCCTTGCTGATGCCGCTTCGCGCACTATTGTAGCTCCCGCTGAGTTGCCCATCGGTATTCTTACCGCTCTTTTAGGTACTCCCGTATTTCTATGGATTTTACTCAGAGAAAAACAAAGATAATTTATGATAAAAGTACGCAATTTAGGTTATCAGATAGGTAAAAAGTTATTAGTACAAGACTTGAACTTCCAAGCACAGCAAGGCGAACTTTTAGCAATACTTGGAGCAAATGGCGCAGGCAAGTCCACTTTACTTAAACTCTTAAGTCGTGATATTTTGCCCTACCAAGGAAATATTTTTTTTGGTAACAAAGCCTTAGAAGACTATACACTTGACGAACTTGCTCGCAAGAGGGCAGTGCTAATGCAACAAAATCAGGTTTCTTTAGGCTTTGCGTCTGCTGAAATAGTAATGATGGGACGCTATCCATATTTTCAGTTTCATCCAAGTTTTCGCGATGAGCAAATATGTTACTTAGCAATGCAAAAAACAGGAGTTGCCCATTTAGCTTATCGTTCCTATCATACTCTGTCAGGAGGTGAGCAACAAAGAGTACAGTTTGCCAGAGCCTTAGCTCAGGTATGGGAACACCCCGATTCTTGGCTACTGCTCGATGAGCCTACTACCGGCTTAGACCTACTGCATCAACAAGAAATGATAAGCACCGCCCACGAGCTAAGTCGCAAAGGGTATGGAGTAATTGCTATCCTACATGACCTCAATCTGGCAATGCAATATGCTGACAAAGTCCTGATAATGAGAGAAGGGAAGTTATTATCATGGGGAACACCTGCTCAAGTACTTACCTGCGAAACTATACACCAAGCTTTTGACTTACCTGTTCGTCTTATTCGCCACCCCGAACTCCAATGTCCTATGATAGTACCTTGTCCTCTGAATAGAAACCTATAAAAAACTCTACTAATCTGTTCCTGTTTGAGTTTCTCTATCTAAGAGTTCAAACATTCATAAGATTATAATCATACCTAACAGGTTTGTAAAACCTGTCAGGAAATGTGTTAGTTATAAAACATTGATAATATTACTTTTTCACTCAAATAAATTTACAAACTAATTTTATTTGGGTATAACAACCTTGTCAAAAGTAGTTAATCCCTAAGTATTTGTATCCAACCGTTTAGCCTCAGTGTATTATCCTCTCGCCGTAGTCTGATGAAGGTAACTTCTGCTTCATAATAGTACAAGCCCGAGGGCAAGGGCTTTCCGTCTTGGCTTACACCCGCCCAATTCAAAAATATGTCATTATCGCTTTGATAGACCAAACTTCCCCAGCGGTTATATACCTTAAATACTACTTTTTCTACAAATCTTGGGCATGACAGGGGAACAAATTTGTCATTTTTCCCATCTCCATTGGGCGTAATTACGTTAGGAAGCGAATAAGACGGACAGTTATCATTACAAACCAAATTACTGAGCCTACTTTCGTTCCCTGCCGTATCCAAAGCACTAATCGCATAACAGCCCGCCAAAGAGGTCAAGTTCTGATGTATGAAGGAAGTATCTTTGACCGTAGCAAGTAGTCTAAGGGTATCGCTTTCTGTAGGTTTAAAATAAATCTTGTATCCAGAAATAAAAGTATCACAACCTGCTCTTCGGTCTGCGTTCCAAGAAATTCGGTTGCTATACGTTTCATTACAATTATCACTTGGATTGAAGTTTTCACAGTTTAAAGGAACGATAGTTGCTCTTGGGGGACATGGAGGTACAGTATCCCTTGTAATAGAGCAAGTTATTTGAGATTTATTCAGCAAGGGTTCAAAGATATTGGGGTTTTCATAAGAGCCTCTGGTAGTTACAAAATAACAATAATTTACGCCGTCTTGGAGTGGCTGATTTTGGAATCTGCCTACATCAGTATATCTAAAACCATTTACCGTTACATCTACGCTATCTATTAAGTCAAAAGTTCCTCGATTATTTACTCTTTCTCTATGGATATAATGTCTTTTGTACTTAGAAGAAAGGTTATTCCAAGGCACAACCATGTTCCAACGCAGATTTATGGCTCTGGAAGCAGGGGCGGCTTCTAAACGTACCGAAGAGGCTACCTCCGAACTATCTACAATCACTCCATTAGCAAAAAAAGTAACCCTGTAATTGTAAACTCTCTGCTCCGTATTTAGTCCTGTATCTGTAAAAAAAGTATCATTCTCAGCAAAAATTCTTGGTAACTGCCTAATGTTTGCAGTACCGCTAAAATTTTCTGCTCTGGTTACACGATAAGTATGAGGCTTAGGAAACCTCGTTAAATCTATCGCTATAGGCTTTACCCAACGCACAAAAATCTCTCCTTGTGTAGGGCTTGTTCTTTCTACGCTTACATTGGTGATGAGTGGAGCGTTAGTTTGCAAAGTAGTACAAATCTCCGTAGAGGCAATACTTTCTCCGCCTCTTGGGTCGGGGAAAACAGCATAAATACGGTAACAATAAGTAACTCCTCGCCTAAGTCCTTGCCCACCATTATTGTCTAAGAAAGTCGTTTGCCCTATGGGGACTTCGCCTATTTGTTGGTAGCCTGCGGAAGCAGGAATCCCTGTTTCGCAATTATCCGGATTCCAACCAGAAGTCCCTTGTCGTCTAAAAATCAACATTCTTGTCGCATTAGGGCAAGTATAATTTGCCCAAGACAGCGAAATACTCCGATTGATATTGTCAGGCGTAGCAGTCAGTCCTGTAGGCGGAGGCCCTATCACCGTAATACGCCAAGTCCTAAGAACGACTAATCTATTAATTCGCGGAGTGGGTCGGTCTTCCGCTCTAAAAACCACATTGTAAGGCTCTCTGCGTACATCGGTACAAACTGTCTGCCAACGGAAAGTACCAACTCGCCTACCCGCAGTGGATTGACTCAGCAATGTATCAAAGGTAGCACGATTCCCTGGTGCGCGATTTTGGAAAAGTTCACCGAAAGCCTGTAAGGTAATAAAATCCCTATCTGGGTCAGTAGCAATAATATTTCTGGTCAGACTACTCCCCGCAATCACGCAGGTATCTTGTGGAATGATTAGCACGGGAGGTCTATTAGGGTTTTCTCGAATGATAATCTGAATATCTCTGTTGATAGAACTAATCTTGATTCCATTTCTCCATTCATTGACAAAGAAAGCTACGTTGTACTGACCAGGTTGCAAGGGAGCGTCCCAAATCAAATCACCTGTAAGTGGGTCAATTTTGAGGGTTGCAGGTCCCGTTCCTGCTTGATTGGTAGCTCCAAACAAGGTTTCAGGGAAAGAATAGCCCTCCACATTTCTTCCTACATCTCGCTTGCAAACAGTTAATTCATAAGAAAGGCTATCTCCCTCGGGGTCAAATGCTCCTGGATTGTGAATAAAAATCTGACGCGATGCTCCAAAATCTAAAATTGGGTAGGTTAAAATAGGTGCGCTATTCAGACCCAAAAAGGGAGAAATTAGAAAAGTAGATTCTATGTAAAATGGAGTATTAATAGAGTTAGGAATATTTAATACATTCGGGTTGCGATTCCTAATGCCTACCCCAACTTTAAACTCGCCCGGTCCTGCAAAAGTATAAGTAGTAATGTAGAGTAATCTTTCTGTCTGATTCCCTACATCTTGAGTAGAGGTCAGCCTTACCTCTGCTTTTTCTCCATTCCCGAAGTCAAACTCTACTCGCTCATCAGCCGGCACTCCCGTAACGTCGCGGTAGATAGTCAAGGTAAATTCATAAGTCAAACCCGCACCCGGAAGCCGCCTCGCTGTCAAGTCGCCTCCGCGTATGTGAGTAGCATAAGTTTTTGAAAAAAATAACAAAAATAGACAAAGGAGTAAAATAAACTTCTTTGCGTGAGGCTGCTTGAAAATCGTATGGAAGTAATATTTGTAATTTCGCATTGTACAAGATTCAAAGTTTAGTAGTTTTTAAGGGACTCAAATAAAATAATATGGTATAAGTTTTTCATGCCTACTTTAATTAAATTTATCGGTAATCATCTGAAAAATGCCAAGTAATTCATTGTTTATTTTAAAGTTTTAATATCGCTGTAAAACATAACTAAACTAATTTAGACTTTTTCCTAATGATAACTCAATTTACGCAAGTCTTTCCAAAATAATACAATTTTTTAACAATAATGTTCTACAAACCATTCACCTACATAATCGTTTAGACGAATCAACTAAGGTAGAAGTGGCAAAAGAAAGAATAAATCTCTATTTATAATTTAGAACCTTTACAAATTAGTAGAATTATCTTGCTTTCTACCTTTTTGAGTTTTAGATTTGAAACAGTAAAATTGATGATGTTAAATTCATACGGTTTTCAAACTTAGTAGTATATTTTTAAAATAAAAATTTTTTGATAAAACTTTAAATAACTCAAACATAATGAAGTGGTTAGTTAATATGCTTACAAGCACCATTGGGCGCAAGTTGATTATGGCACTCACAGGGCTTTTTCTTATTCTCTTTTTGGTGGTTCACCTTTCTGGCAATCTCCAACTCATCAAAGGTGATGGAGGAAGGGCATTCAATCTGTACGCAGAGTTCATGACTACTTTCCCACTGATTAAAGTAATTAGTATTGGTAATTTTTTCTTTATTCTTTTGCATATCTATACTTCTGCTGTACTTACGCAACGCAATCGTGCCGCAAGACCTGTGCAGTATGCCTACTTAGCAGGACAAAGTACCAATAGCTCTTGGGCATCTCGCAACATGGGTGTTTTAGGAACTATCATCTTAGTTTTCTTAATTGTTCACCTCAGAGGTTTTTGGTATGAAATGCACTTTGGAAGTATCCCCACGCAAAATTATGACGGTAAGGAGGTAAAAGACCTTTATACAGTCGTCAAAGCCACATACGCTCAATGGTGGTATGTAGCTTTTTATGTCATCAGTATGATTTTCGTAGGTTTCCACTTATTGCATGGCTTTAGTAGTGCTTTTCAAACTTTGGGCTTGAATCATAAAAAATATACACCGCTCATCAAAGGTTTAGGCTATGCGATTGCAGTGCTGATTCCGCTTGGCTTCGCTATTATTCCTATTGTAATGTTTTTTCAAAGGACAGACTGGTAATGAGATTAATACTTATTAATTTGTAAGCCATGATTGTTCATCCTATGAAATCGCATTTCTTAGGGCTTTATTTTTTTTGCATAAAGTTCAAGGCAAGTATCTATGAAATTTATAAAGAAGTCAATGGAAAAATTGTAATCGCAGTGGTAAAAGACACTTGGGAAATTTAATTTGCTTGATGGATAATCTGCATCTTGGGGTATATTAAAGTACGTTCCCATCTTATTAGGTAAACAAAACTTAAAACGCAACATACCATGAAAAAATATTTGCTTTTCTTGTTTTTTATTTTTTGTGTCCACTGCTTGCTTGCCCAAATGCCTTCTATCAGTGAGGTAACTAAAGATTTTAAAAAGTATGAGGGCTTCTTCAGCTTTTATTTTGATGAAAAAACAGGGGCAGTTTATTTGGAAATTGACAAGTTCGATACAGAGTTTCTCTACGTCAATTCGCTGACCGCAGGGCTTGGCTCTAACGATATTGGGCTTGACCGCAATCAGTTAGGAGATGAAAGGATAGTCTATTTCAATCGAGTTGCCAGTAAGGTTTTGCTTTTCCAACCCAATCAAAAATATCGCGCCATTACCAGCGACAAAGCAGAGCAAAGAGCAGTAAGAGAGTCTTTTGCCCAATCTGTTTTGTATGGTTTTGATGTGGAGGCAGTAGAAAACAACAAGGTATTGGTGGATATGACAGAGTTTTTGCTCAGAGATGCTCATGGTATTGCCGACCGTATCAAAAACATGCGACAAGGTGCTTATCACTTAGATATAAGTCGCAGTGCTATTTATCTTCCCCGCACCAAAAATTTTCCACAAAACACAGAATTTGAAGCTACTTTGACTTTTACAGGGGCAGAGGCAGGAAATTACTTGCGTTCTGTTGTGCCTTCTGAAGAAGCATTTAGCCTAAGACTGCACCATTCTTTTATACAACTCCCCGATAATGAGTATGTCCCAAGAGAGTACGACCCTCGTAGCGGCTTCATTAATATTTCATACTATGATTATAGTACACCTGTCAGTGAGCCTTTAGAAAAAAAGTTTGCCATTCGCCACCGCTTGAAAAAGAAAAATCCTTCTGCAAAAGTTAGTGAAGCAGTGAAGCCCATAGTTTACTATCTAGATAATGGAACGCCTGAGCCTATTCGCACCGCCCTTTTGGAAGGAGCGAGTTGGTGGAATCAGGCTTTTGAAGCGGCAGGTTACAAAGATGCTTTCCAAGTCAAACTTTTGCCCGAAGATGCTGACCCTATGGACATTAGGTACAATGTCATCAACTGGGTACACCGTTCCACTCGCGGTTGGTCGTATGGCAGTTCGGTTACTGACCCTCGCACAGGCGAAATCATCAAAGGTCATGTTACGCTTGGTTCTTTGAGGGTAAGACAGGACTATTTGATAGCCACAGGCTTGCTTGCCCCTTTTGAAAATGGAGAAAAATTGGACGAGAAAAATGACCCCATGCTCAAAATGGCTTTGCACCGCTTAAAGCAACTCTCTGCCCACGAGGTAGGGCATACGATTGGCTTGGTGCATAACTACGCCGCAAGCATGAATAACCGCGCTTCTGTCATGGACTATCCGCATCCAACTGTTTCTTTGGACAAAAATGGCAACATTGACCTTTCCAATGCCTATACTTCAGAAATAGGGGAGTGGGACAAGGTCAGCATCACTTGGGGCTACCAAGATTTCCCAAAAGGTACTGATGAGAAAAAAGCCTTGAATGAGGTTTTGGATAAGGCGATTGCCAAAGGACTGTTGTTTATTTCAGATGTGGACGCAAGGGCTACAGGCGGGGCGCACCCCAAAGCACACCTTTGGGACAATGGAGATAATGCTGTCAAAGAGTTTAGCAATGTCTTGAAAGTGAGGCAGAAAGCACTTGATAATTTTTCAGTAAAAAATATCAGAAACGGCGTGCCTTATGCCGTCTTAGAAGAAGTTTTAGTGCCTATCTACAACTATCACCGCTATCAATTAGAAGCTGTAGCCAAATTGATAGGAGGAATGAATTACAGCTATGCAATACGCGGTGATAAGCAGGTGGTTACAGAAATAGTCCCCAAAGAGGTACAGCAACAAGCCTTAGACGCAATGTTACAAGCGATTAGCCCAGAAATTTTAACCTTGCCAGAAAACATCATCAAACTTATCCCTCCAAGACCTCAAGGCTATAGTCCTCACAGAGAACTTTTTAGCAAGCGAACAGGATTGACTTTTGACCCTATGAGTGCAGCAGAAGCGGCAGCATCTTTTCCTATGTCTTTCCTTTTTCACCATGAAAGGGCGGCCCGCTTGGTAGAGTTTAAAGCAAGAAACAACAGCTTGGGTTTAGAGGAAGTTATTAATACTATCATTGAAAAAACATGGAAAAGCCCAAGACTGAGTGGTTTACAGCGCAGTGTACAGATGCAAACCGAGCAAATCATGCTTACGCACCTTTTGGCTTTGAGCATAAATGAAAATGCCTCCATGTTGGTAAAAAGCATTGCCAACCAAGCAGTAAAAAACTTGAAAACTTGGATAGAAGCGAAAAAAGCAGAAAGTAAAGAAACTGATTACTTAGCACACTTGGATTATGCCCTTGACCGCATGAAAACCCCAGAAAGAGCCAAAGTAGAGAGCGAAAAGCCCCTGCCTCCGGGTGCGCCTATAGGAATGTGTAGCTTAGAGGAGTAAGATGAGGAAATGCTTGTTATTTTTGCTATTTTTGTCTTATCTATGAAGAAAGCGTATCAACATTCACATACCAAAAAGCCATAGCCCTACTTACATATAACTTGATAGAGATAAAGCACTTGGTCAAGCCTCGATTCTGCCCCCCCTTGCCCTCCCAGTGGAGAGGGGTGGGTGGGGCAGGAGAAATTACGAACGAATATTTGTTGAAACCTAATAAAACTTATGAAGTTTATTGCTTTATTATACTCAATAAAAATTGGTTTTGGTTTTAGGGATATGAAAATTCCAAGAAATTAAGGTTTCTAATTCCTGCTTATATTGGGCAATATGGGTAAAAAACTCACAGACCTTTTCCTTGAAATCTTGAAACTTTCTATAAAAACAAGTATCAATGACCTTTTTACGCATAAATTTCCATAATCTTTCAATCAAATTAAGATTAGGCGAGTAAGCAGGCAAGAAAAGCTGTTTTATCCTGCTACTTGCCAATTTTTCTTGTAAGTGCTTATTTTTGTAATATCGTGCATTATCACAAATCACATAAATCTTTTCCTTGTCAGGGTGACATGCTTGCAATTGCTCAT
>NZ_FONY01000059.1:1957-14252 GCF_900113045.1 Thermoflexibacter ruber | reverse complement strand
TTAGGAAATAATGCTAAGTAGTTCTTCTTGACTATTTTATACCAAGCCTTCTCAGAATCGCAAACCATTTGACCGACAAGATTTAGACAAATCACTTCACTATCCGAAAAAGTTGGTTTAGGTCCCGAACGTTCAACTAACTGACCGACTTCTTTGTAAATTTCATCTATAATGAAAAAAGTAAGGGTCAGAAAATCTGATAAATTTAACTCTTTTATATTATCTTTGAATACTGAATCAATTGCGATTTGGTGCATAGGTTATCTCTTTTTATGGTTGCACCTTAGAGATAACCTTTTTTACTGAAAATTCCAAACTAGCACAATCGGTATAGATATTGCATTTTTAATGCAATAAGAATGATTAAAATAAAAAAATAATTAGTTATTTATTTACGTCAAAATGCTTGATAGATACAAGTACAAATGTGTTGCACCCAATTGTTGAGTTATTTGATATTGAATCCAACTCTAAAAGAGATATTCGCAAGTTCCTTTTTTGTAGTGCTTCTGGAGGATTTTGTACTTTTACGACATTATAATATTTATCACCTTCATAAACGATACTATCTCTTGAAAGTATGCGATTTATAGGCACAGGCATATACTGCTCAAAACTAATCAGCCAAGTATTGGTATTATCACTACAATTTTGTACTTTGCCTATAACAGTGCCGCTTCCTTCAAAGCCAGAAAAGCGAGGGTCAAAAGGAGCGGGTTTGCTACACGAAATAGCGAAACAAATTAGGATAAAAGGAAAAAAGTATCTTTTCATTGGTTTTAATACACAGTTTAAAGTAAAACTAATAATGACTATTGAAAAAAAGACGTATCAGTAAGAACTATCGTTGCAACGAAGGGAAAAGACAGGCAAAAAATAGCTTCTTTTGCTTGGCTGAATTGTACTTTGCAAAGGTAGCCAATATCCAGATTCTCTCCAAAAAAAGCCACTGCAAATGCCTTGCAGTAAGTATTATGATTTTATGAATTGGTGAGAGATTTACTTTTTTGCAAAATTTTGATTTTCAAATATTTGTATTTTCTCTAAACGCTCAAACCAAAAAAAGTATTCAATGTGAACGAAATGTTACAAATCACTGCAAAACTCTTGCAGTGAGGAGGATATAAAGTAAGCTCATGCTTCCCTCTGAGGGAAGCATGAGCTTACTTCACTTCCTATACTTCCACAGATACGCTAATACCTCAAACCGCCAATCTTTCTTGTACACATAGCTTTCTGCCACAGGGCAGTAGAGAATAGGTGCGCCCATGCCTCTTAGTTCTTTGATGTAGTTGTAAAGTGTTCTTTCGCTGATGTCTAACTTTTTGGCAAGTGCGGCAGGCTTGCCTGTTTTCTTTTTTTTAATCTGCTCGTGAATGTCTAATAGTTTAGTTAGTTTAGTCAAACTCATAGGGAGGTAGTAAAAAAAGATTAAAACGCTAAAATTCCTCAAGCATTTTTTAGCATTACATATTTGCGGCTTTATGAGGAATTTTAGCAAAATTCTGTTTGAAAAGCACTTACCTAAAAATATAGCTTACTCTTGGAAACAAGTGAAAACCAGACCAAGGGTGTACAGTTGGCATGAGAAATATACCTCCTTCCAAGCCAACAGCCCAACGATTTGCGATGTTGAAGGAAAACTCTCCTTTGAACGGGAAAGCCAAATCGGTAGTTCCTACATCTGAAAAAGACTGAAAGAATAAATCTCCGTTCCGTAACTCGTATATGGGAAATCTCCTTATTTCCGTCATCAGATTCAGTCCCGTACCCAAAGTAATACTAAATCTTTCTACATTGATTATGCGATACTTATACATGAGTGAAAAAATACGAAACTCACTATCAGAGGCAGGCACACTACTCAGCGGAGGCGTACCTTGCCTATAAGGATTAAACATATATTCGTGCCTTCCTGAGGTATAATTGCTACTAAGGATATGTCGTTCGGTAATAAAGTAATTTATATCTAAGGCATAACCTCCACCTATTTGAGGTGATTCAAAGCGTTTTCCCTCAGGGGAAGTGAATAATCCTATCCCTAAAGACAACATGAGGTCTTTACGCTCTTGGGCATATAGCTCTGTAGAAATAACAAAATTGAGAGATAAAGCGATGATTAAACAAGAAAATAATCGTTTCATAATTTTAATGTATTTTTGATAATAAAATAACCACTTCGCAAGTTTATAGGACTTGCGAAGTGGAAGATTAAGAGTTACATTGTAAAGAAAATCTGAAAAGAGAAAACAGAAGAACTTCCATAATATCTTCCAGAAGGTTCTCCTTTCCATATAGGTTGCAGTCCAAGATTTCTATCAAAAGGTTTTTGAGGGATAGAGGTATTTACTGTAATATTCTGTCCTAAAAAATTAAAAGTAGCTTGTACCTGTAGCTCATTTATCCAACCTCCTCCATCATCTTCTATCCAATTATAATTCACTATTTCGCCATACAAAGGTAACCAAGTAAATAAGAAATCACCAAAGTAGCAACCATTCTGACCTCCTCCGTGAGTTTCTGAAACACATGTCTGGCTTGCAGAAAAATTCATATTATCAATAATCCTACTTGCACTTTGCCCTCCATTAGAACTAATAATTACATTTAAACGCATATCCCAATCTCCCAGCCACCAACTTTCTATCTCTGTGGGATTTGTACTGTATAATCTGCCTAAATATTCAGGACTATTTTGTAAGCGGCCATTAGAGGAAATCTTCTTAGGGGGACCGTATCCTTTAAATACATTGCCTTCTAAATCTGTTCTCTCGCTCATGCCAACGACAATGATAGGCTCTTTTGGTGTTTCCTTTGCACTCAGGTAATGTACGCTCCCATTTGCATCATAAGCCTTTATAGCTAAAACTTCGTTTTCTCTTATTCCTTGAGGGGCTACTGCTACTAAGGGTACAAAACTATCTGTATTCCAACCTTCGCAGCCTACAGGTACGGAGATTTGAAATAAAGGAATTTTTGCTGATTGAGAACGAATATCTCTATTGGTTTTAACCAAATTTTCCTCTATAGTTGCTCCTTCTTTAGTTTTAAGATTTTTGAAGGTTTTATACAAAATATCGTAATCTCCGTCAAACATTTTCAATGCTTCTTCTTTTATCAACTCTCTTATTTCCTTTTCTTTCATTTTAAGAGCCAAGGTAAGAGCAAATTTGTCAAGATTTTCATTAATCTCAACATAGTTGAAGTTGAGTTGTTTAGCAGTCATCACGTCGTTTGTTGCTTCATTGAGCGGCACTATTCGCTGAGTATATAGAGAAGTATTTTCTCCTATCTCATTCAGCCCATTCTTACATCCTCCCAATACGAGTAGGCAGAGCAATAAGGTGGCTAAAATTTGATTTTTTAATAAAAAAAGCCCATTAATTTGGAAATTTGGAAATTTGGAAATTTGGAAATTTGGAAATTTGGAAATTTGGAAATTTGGAAATTTTCCTTTTTGATTAACTTTCATAAATGTTCGTTTAAAAAAATAATTTACTTTAAAAAAGACGTATCAGTAAAAACTATCGTTGCAACGAAGGGAAAAGACAGGCAAAAAAAAATAGTTTCTTTTGCTGTCACTTCCTATACTTCCATAGATACGCTAATACCTCAAACCGCCAATCTTTCTTGTACACATAGCTTTCTGCCACAGGGCAGTAGAGAATAGGTGCGCCCATGCCTCTT
Organism: Thermoflexibacter ruber; assembly: GCF_900113045.1. GTDB lineage: Bacteria > Bacteroidota > Bacteroidia > Cytophagales > Thermoflexibacteraceae > Thermoflexibacter > Thermoflexibacter ruber. The sequence goes on along the minus strand of NZ_FONY01000059.1, from coordinate 10,565 downwards.
AGTTCTTTGATGTAGTTGTAAAGCGTTCTTTCGCTGATGTCCAATCTTTGAGCAAGTGCGGCAGGTTTGCCTGTTTCCTTTTTTTTAATCTGCTCGTGAACGTCTAATAGTTTAGTCAGCTTAGTAAGACTCATAGGGGTTTAGTTAATGAATCAGGAAATATAATATTTTAGTTGTAAGAAGATTAATTTATTGAAAATCACTTAATTAATTATTAATCTAACAACTAAGTGATTTTCAGTTGAATAAACTCAAGTTTGTGCTTTATGCAGGAATGGAATTGCTACTTCCTTTTGACATAGAATTTCCCTTCTGTAACATTTACTTTTACATCAGTTTTGCTTTGTCCAACAGCAATAAAATTAAAAGAGCCTTCTACCTCATTATCAGTCCATTTACTTATATTGACACTTCCTTGTTCTACTCCAAGTGTTTTTGGACTTGTAACAAATACGTATTCTCCACTGATGCCCTCTGTAACAAGAGATGCACCTGCATTATCACCACTTGTTATTCCAAAAGGGAAATTAGTATTTTTATTGCGTTCTATATCGCCTGTTTTTTGGATTGTTAGATTTAAGTTTATTGAGTTTTCCCCACTAAACTTAACATTGACTATATTACTCGCAAAAGGCCAAACACTTTCAATACGCATTTGGGTAGCATTCCCGTTAATTTTCATTGTTGCATTGCCAGAAAACTCAGGGTTAGTTTCTTTTTTGCAACTAACAAGTAAAAAGATAAATACAGATAAAAAAAAAGCGTTTTTCATAATTTGATAAATTAATTTAATGATTAAAAAAAATAATAATAAACAGATTCCTTGACGGTCATTAAGAAATCTGCTTTATTGCTTACCAAGTTGCAGGGTCAACCACGTATGTTTGGTTATGAATGGGTACGTTTTCATAATAACGACCATCAATAGATACATTCCAACTTGCAGGAGAAGATGAAGCAACAGAATAGCTGTTTAGTCTGACATAATAACCTTGACCTGCTGTGCTAACTGTTCCTCCAAAATATCCTCCGCTAAAAGTTTCTCCTGCACAAGTAATATAGTAGCTCCGTCCTGCAATTGTTTTTGTAGATGTTTCTCCTGCTGTAGCCCAAGTCCCATTATTTTTACGATATTCTAATTTTACAGCAGTATATAAGTCATTGGCATATCCCCAGCCATAAGGGCCTAATGCAGGTTGGACATAGCTAAAAACTTCAAAAACCATTTTATAAGTAATTCCACCGTAATTGTATTGGTATTGATACCTTGCATCTATACTGCCGCCGGGTATGGTGGCATTTGCTGTAATTAAACCATCTGATGTTTTTTTGATAGGGATATTTTTAATGCCAAAAGACATTTTTCTTACTGATGAATTTTTAGGGTTGCTTCGTAGTTTTTTCAATAGCTTTTCATCAGCATTTTCAATAATATAAGCATAGCCATCAGAGTTAAACCATATAATAGATGTATCTATCTGATACTCTCCCTTAGTATTCAATAATGTCTGGTAATTTGGGGGAATATTAGATAGAACTTGTGATGCAATATTGCTAATATTGTAAGTTCTCAAGGAAGAAAAGCCTATTGTATTTTCCCATGTATTCATTTCATTTTCCGTCATATTTGCAAGTTGAGCCACAATCCTATTGTAAGCCTCTTGATTAGCAAATACCAATCTTCCATTCACCACTTTGACTTCATCTTTTGTAGTTAAAAAATTTGAAGTAGCTGTTTGCGATTGCTGCTCACTGATTTGTACTTCTTTTCCTATCTCATTCAACTCATTCTTACATCCTCCCAATACGAGTAGGCAGAGCAATAAGGTGGCTAAAATTTGATTTTTTAATAAAAAAAGCCCACTAATTTGGAAATTTGGAAATTTGGAAATTTGGAAATTTTCCTTTTTGATTAACTTTCATAAATGTTCGTTTAAAAAAATAATTTACTTTAAAAAAGACGTATCAGTAAAAACTATCGTTGCAACGAAGGGAAAAGACAGGCAAAAAAATAGCTTCTTTTGCTTGGCTGAATTGTACTTTGCAAAGGTAGCCAATATCCTTATTTTCTCCAAAAAAAGCCACTGCAAATCCCTTGCACCCTTTGTTATATTTTTGTAAACAAGAATGTGAATGAAAGGTGAATAAATTAGGGATTTTTATTTGATAAGATTTTGATTGAGAGCAAGTTATTTTTTTTAAGTAAGTCATAGAATCAAAAAGAAACCCTAATATAAACGGAATGTTACAACCTACTGCAAAATGCTTGCAGTGAGGTGGGTATAAAGTTAGCGAATGCTTCCCTCAAAGGGAAGCATTCGCTTAGAAAACAGTTTAAAAATCAGGTTTCTTGTAATAAAACTTCAGGGTAAATTCTGCATTCTTCATGTCCCCGATGAACTGGTCGCCCCAATAGAGCTTGCAAGTCATCAAAAATCTAACTTGGATGCCTCTTTCATAGCCAGCAATAGGGAATATTTCCTTGCTTTCTGTTACTCTCAATTCGCTACCTGTTTGGTTTCCCATAGTGTCAAAAAGACGACGATAGCCTCCCTCAGACAAACGTGGGTCTTGGGTAGAGAGAGTAAATATAAAGCCTCTTTTGAAGGCATAATTATATGTTCCATCAGAGCCTAAGATAGGGCTGGTTTCAAACTCTTTTTTACCTACAGCCAATATTCTTTTAAGCCCTTCAAAAGTGAAGTCTTCTGTTCTTATCGTGGGTAAATCAAGATAAATCCGTGTATTATTTCTCTGAACAAGGTTCATAGTAGTGTGGATATATTCAGGCTTTTTACCCTCTTCTACTTTATAACCAAAAGTAGGATGATTAAAAATACTATCCTTTTCACTTTCTACAATGCTGATATTAACTCCTAAAAATTCAGCTTTGAAGACAGCTAAATCTGCTTGTACAGGAGCATTTACTTGCTCTTCTGCTCTTCTGCAACCTGAAAATAGTGCAAAAAGTAACAATGCGATAAAAAGATGTTTTTTCATAATTCAAGATAAATGTTGTGGTTAATAATTAATACAATACCATTCTGTAGTATTTACAGCTCTTACGCATACACTCTTAAATGTATTTCTGCCCCCACAAGGCACTCTAAACATCGGAGATTGATTAGTAGTAGTTGGTTCATCAAAGGTAGTATTATCCCAATTGGTAAATCTCCAAACATAACTGTTGCTCGGTAAATTACAAATCTGCCAGATGGCTTCACAGGTGGAGATAGGAGAAACAGGCGTGTTGGGAGAACGTGGTGCCTCAAATTGACAAAAATATGGGGTAAGACGGATGTAGTCTTGATTGACTTGATTAGTAGTAACACTGTAGTAAGACCTACTTGCAGGTGAGAAAGCATGAGCATTCAAAATTGGTGTTAATATTCCTGAATAGCCTACACTAACAGTAATTGAGTAATTTCCTGTACTGTTGGTAGTCGTTCCTCCAATACTAACTCCACTGATACCTTGACCAGAAGAATTTGTAATTCTTCCAGAAATAGTAATAGTAGGTGCCGTAATCGTAACATTCAAAGAACCATACCTGCTTACAGGTTCGGGAGAACAACCAGAGCAAGAGACTTGGATAGTGCCATTACTACTTAAAACATTCCATTGTATAGTAACAGTAGTATTGCTTGAGGAAAGAACAGTTCCACCGCTCACAAACCAATTGGTCTGGGTACAACTTGCCCCAATGACAGAATAATTCCAAGTGCTGCCACCGATTACGTTTGAGCTACCCCCATAAATCGTAATGTTACCAGCTTGTGCGAATAAATCTGAGGAGAAACTACTCGTCAGTACGAAAAAGACGCAAGTCCAGCAAAGCAATAGTTTTCTGGGGGGGGGCTAAACCTCTGATAATTAATTTTTTGAATCATTTTGATATAAGAATTTTGTTTGAAAAAAATAGAATAGTAAAAGTTCAGAAAGTCAAAAGTGAGGATTAGTTTTTGAGTGTTCGCCAAAGCATAAATTTTACAATGAACACTTTTAAAGCAAAATCTTTGTCAATACGTATCAGTAAAAACTATCGTTGCAACGAAGGGAAAAGACAGGCAAAAAAAATAGTTTCTTTTGCGTTCATTTCCTATACTTCCACAGATACGCTAATACCTCAAACCGCCAATCTTTCTTGTACACATAGCTTTCTGCCACATGGCAGTAGAGAATAGGTGCGCCCATGCCTCTTAGTTCTTTGATGTAGTTGTAAAGCGTTCTTTCGCTGATGTCTAACTTCTTAGCAAGTGAGGCAGGTTTGCCTGTTTTCTTTGTTTTAATCTGCTCGTGAATGTCTAATAGCTTAGTCAGTTTAGTCAAACTCATAGGGAGGTAGGTAAAAAAACTAAAATGCTAAGTTGAAATAAGAAGTTAATGAAACAAAGTGTGCTTGTCCATCTGAAAGACCATGAGCATATTGTAATCTTAAACCACTATAAATATTTTCTCTTAGTTTAAACTCATAATCCATTTCTATTTTTATCCCTATCTCGTGAAGGCGGTGTCTTTTATTATCTCTTGTTACCAGCATGATTACTCTATTATTAGCTTGTATTTCTTGCTGAATAGGTCTGAGATAGTAGAGTCCGCTACCAAACCAGAAATGCTTATTACCCTTTAGAAAATTTCTTGCATAGCTAATATCCCAAATATTATCGCGATGGAATATGCGATAATTCTCGATATAAGCACTTAAAGTTTGTAAATTAACTACTCTCCTAAATTCTTGAAAGCCATAGCCTATGGACAGCCTATTGTCATCTTTCCAAACTTTGCTCAAAGAGATTGCGTAGGTATAGCCAATATGACTTTTTTTATAAATATCTACAATATCAGGTAAACTGAATGGGTTTTCTTGGTAACGGGTTAAGAAAAAGCTATATGCACTACCTCCACTTATTTTGATATTGAAAGTAGATTTTTCTTGACCGTATAGGGATTTGAAAAAAGTAGCTAATGCAATCAGAGTAATTAAAAACTTTAAAAACCTTTTCATAAAAGTTAATTCTTTTTTAGTAGAGAACTTGTAAAGCTATATAATGAATGATTTTACTTTACAAGTTCGTAAGATTAGATTTTTATATTCGATAAATTAATTTATTAAAGAATTTGATACTTCCATGCCCAAGCCCATAGGGTATTACATTCATAAAACGGCCAACCTTCTATTGAAAATCCACAGCCTTGATTGAGAGTAGCTGTAGCTAAATAGGCAGACCTTGTAATTGTAAGTTGTCTAACAATCGCATCTTGAGAGGTTATGGATATATTGTAGGAGAAATTGGCATTAGGATTATTCTGTCCTCTTGTTTGCAAACTACCACTAAAAGTTTTAGTTCCTTGGGTATCTTCTTCCCATACAGCATACACTTGTTGAGTATTATCTAATTCCCAATCAAAATCCCAAATGTGATTATCAAATACATACGCATTACTTGATATAGCACTTCTACTAAAATACAGAAATTTAATATTGCCATCAAAACTTGTAATTTGTTGATTTTCAGGCTTTAAATAACCGTCTATTTTACCGATATAAATCTCAGACCCACCACCATTACCAGTGAAACTAATCAAAGCATCTAATTGCTGGGATAGCTTACCATATAGATGATTTACTCTGAGAATAGTATTTTCTACTCTACCTGTAGAAATTGGTTTTTCAAATTTTTCTGCTTGCTTTATCTTATGTTCTATAGTGAGCGCATTATCATACAAGCTATTAATACCTATAATAAAAGTTGGATTTTTCATAGCATAAGCCTCATCAACACTTACATCTTCTTCCTTGTTTGTTTTTCTATCTATCTTTTTGCCCTTAGCAACATTTCCATCTCTATTCGCAAATACAAAAGTAATAGCCTCTCCCAGTCCTTCTTTAAAGTTTTTAGAATATGGGAAATAGATAGTTAGGTTTTTGTCGTAGTTCTGTATATTTGATTTACTACCACTTATATTGTTAAGTGTATTTAGATATCTTGCCTTAAATTTACTTGATTCAAGCCCTTGTTCTGTAACAAGTTTACTTTTAAATAATCTACTTTCTTGCGAATAGAGTAAATCATATAAAAAAACTTGTTCATCTAAATAATAACCCGAGTAAATCAACGCTAAAATTTCTTTCAAACACGCTTCTTCTTTTACTACTTCTTTAATAATACCACCAACTTCACTGATTTGGTCAATTGTGCGGGACATTTGTTCTATAGATATTGATTCATTTGTAGGTAATCGATTTCGAGAAAAAGAATCTTCTTTTATCTCAGTAATCTCACTTTTTTTGCACGAGTTAAGTAGCAGTAAGCCCAAAAAAACTCCTAAAACTTGCAATTTGAATAAATAATTTCTACTAAAAAATTTGGAAATTTGGAAATTTGGAAATTTGGAAATTTGGAAATTTTCCTTTTTGATTAACTTTCATAAATGTTCGTTTAAAAAAATAATTTACTTTAAAAAAGACGTATCAGTAAAAAGTATCGTTGCAACGAAGGGAAAAGACAGGCAAAAAAGTAGCTTCTTTTGCTTGGCTGATTTGTACTTTGCAAAGGTAGCCAATATCCTTATTCCCTCCAAAAAAAGCCACTGCAAATACCTTGCAGTGAGTGTTATGATTTTATGAATTGGTGAGAGATTTACTTTTTTGCAAAATTTTGATTTTCAAATATTTGTATTTTCTCTAAACGCTCAAATCAAAAAAAGTATTCAATATGAACGGAATGTTAAGAGCTACTGCAAAATGCTTGCAGTGAGGTGGGTATAAAGTTAGCGAGAGATTCGCTTAGAGGGAAGCTCTCGCTTAGAAAACAGTTTAAAAATCAGGCTTTTTGTAATAAAACTTCAGGGTAAAGTCTGCATTCTTCATTTCACCGATGAACTGTCCCCCTGAATAAAGTTTGCAGTTTAGGGAAAATCTTGTCTGTATCGCTCTTTCATAGCCAGAAGGGGGGAATATTTCTTTGCTTTCCACTACTTTTAACTCACTTCCCGTTTGGTCTCCTACTGTATGAAAAATGTTTCTATACCCCTGAGGTGATAAAGCAGGATTTAGAGAAGCCAACGCAAAAATAAACCCTCTTTTAAAAGCAAAATCATAGGTTTTATCATTCCCAAATATAGGATTAGTTTCAAACTCTTTTTTGCCTACAGAAAGCAACCTTTGGACACCTTCAAAAGTAAAATCTTCTACACGAATAGTAGGAAGATAAAGATGAATACGGTCATGAGGCTTGTTAGGGCGTGAAATCAAATCCATAAAAGCATGAATAAAACTTGGTCTTTTCCCTTCTTCCAATAAATACCCAAAACCAGAGTTACTAAAAATACTATCTGTTATGCTTTCTGTTAGTGAAAGAGATTGCCCCATAAAAGTAGCTTTAAAAGTAGCCAACTCAGCATTTACAGGAGTGATTACAGCATCTCTATGTTTGTTGCAACTTGTTGCTAACACACAAATTAATAAAATATAAATGTATTTTTTCATTTTTGTATCATATTTTTGCCTTTGAGGAAAGCAAAAACTCGCTTTCTTCAAAGGCGGGAACTTGAAAATTATTTTCGATAAGGAGCATAAAAATATTTCAAGGTCATCATACCGTTTTTCAAATCACCTTCGTAAGTATCTCCACTGTACAGCCTACAATTGATTTTTGCAGTTATCTCGATGCCCTTCTCAAAGCCAGCCTCTCCCGGTATTTCCTTTGCTTCTGTGATTTCTAAAGAATGTCCTTCCATGCCCTTGCTAATGAATGCTTTATTGGAATTGAAAAGTTTTTTACTTGAAAACATAAAGACAAAGGTGTTTTCATTGGCATTTACATCAGAGGTTAAACTTTCTGTTCCTATGTTTTTTTTACCTACATTGAGCAGTTGTTTTACCGCATCAAAATTGTACACTGAATACTTGAGCTTAGGAGCAGTTAGAGAAAGGTAATAGTTCTCATTTTGTAAAGTTGCTCCCAATTGTACTTCCGAAGGGTCTGCAAATACATCAGGAAGCGTAAAAAGAACAGAAGAATTATTAATGATATTGTCTTCGCCTAATTTTAAAGAAAGCTGATACCCTAAAATCTCTCCTTGAAAATCCATTTTAATAGATTCGCTTGGGTTTACAGGTTCTTTATTCGATTTACAGGAAGTAAAAATACTTGCTGTTAAATACAGCAGACAGCAAATTTTTAAAAAATAAGTTTTCATTTTTTCAATAGATTTAGTTAGTTGATTAATAATTAACACATAGAGAAGGTGTAGAGGAGCAAGCAGGTCTTACACATACATAATCAAAAACAGCCGCTCCACTACATCCACTAAACGCTCCCCAAGTAGGATTAGATGTATAAGCAGAAGCGGCAGGTTGTCCTTTTAATTTATAAGTCCAAGTATAGCCGCAATTGCTTGGCATATTGCAAACGGTATATTGAAGTATTGCATCGCAACCTTCAGTTTTACCATTAGAAAGAGGGCTATTGTTACAAAAGTATGGAGTTAAACTTGCGGTAATCGTAACGTTCAAAGAACCTATGCGATTTGCGGGTTCTGGAGAGCAACCGTAAGAAGATACTTGTACAGTGCCATTCCCATTGGTATTATTCCATTGAACACT
>NZ_FONY01000059.1:0-1802 GCF_900113045.1 Thermoflexibacter ruber | reverse complement strand
GGGGGGGGTAAACCCCTGATTTTTAACTGTTTGAATCATTTTAATTTAAGAATTTTGTTTGAAAAAAATAGAATAGTAAAAGCCTGAGAAGTTTAAAGTGAAGATTAGTTTTTGAGTGTTCGCCAAAGTACAAATTTTACAATGAATACTTTTAAAGCAAAATCTTTGTCAGTACGTATGAGTAAAAACTATCGTTGCAAGGAAGGGAAAAGGCAGGCAAAAAAAAATAGTTTCTTTTGCTTGGCTGAATTGTACTTTGCAAAGATAGCCAATATCCTTATTGCCTCCAAAAAAAGCCACTGTAGTATAATTAGGGGCTTGCTTTGCTTTGAGTGAAGCAAGCCTTTAGAAAGCAGAAAGAGTAAAAAATTGTATCTATCACTTTTTAGGAAGCTCGTCAAAAGAAAATATTATTAAAATTTCACCGTCTTTGATGTTGCCTTTGTAGTTTCCAAAAATGTCATACAATTTGCAGTTTATCTTAAACTTTACTTGCAAACGATACTTCTGATGTTCTAACAAAGCAGGGACTTCTTTTACCTCTGTTATTTCTAATGAGCTATTATCTTGGTTTCCTGTTGCCGTATATGCAATAAAATTGATTTGAGGGTTTATGATATTGTAGTCAAATGTTGCATATTGCAATACGAAAGTAGATAGGGAGTCATTTTTTATAAAAGCAATATCAGGCTTCAATTTTTTTTTCCCTAAGCAAAATAGGTTTTTAAAGCCTTCCGGATTAGTGTAATCATATTTACTTGTACTATCGCCTACGGGAATAGCGGGTGTCCAAAGGATAATTTCCTTGTATCTATCCATTATAGTTCGGTTGTCCTGCTTTTTGGTAATTACTTGCTTCATCTCTGCTTTAAATTTTACAAATTTGTATTTCCACTCCGAAGTGCTAAAATTGCCGATAGCTCCCCCATAAAGTACCCAATCTCCACTACCTTCCCTTCCATTAATAGATTGCATATAAGAAACTTTTTCTCCTAATAAATCTCCTTTGAAATAAGCAAGATTAGGATTTTCTATTTTAGGGAAGTTATTACAATAGATGTGATTTTCTTCTTTTTCTTCTATAAAGGTATCAATTGGCTTCTCACAGCCAAAAAAACTTTGTATTGCCAAAACTAACAAGAGGGCAGTAACTTTAGTTTTAGTAAAAAAATGTATCTTTCTCATAATCTCTTAATATTTTATCTTGTTTGACATTGAATAACAGTTCCGTTTCTTTTTATACAAACACTCGCAACTTGAATAAAAACAATATCAAATTGCTCAAAAAATATATAATCACACCTGTCCATAGTATTAAAACTATCAGAAGATAGGAGATGTCCACTTGCATTAAAGAATTCAACGGTGTAAGTAGTGAAATGATTAAGTCCACTGATAGTTATATTAAGATAATGTAACCATAGAATTTCCATAGTAATATTAATATTCTCGGGAGCACAAGTGCCTATATAGTTTTGATTTGTTTGGTTTGTAACTACATTATTGTAAGTATAACCATTAGGAGAGAAAAAATAATCACTATGAGAAGGAATAATAGTGCCACTATAAGGACTTTGTACAGTAAAAGAATAATCTCCATTTGAATTTGTAACACTTGAACCTACCAAAACTGTGCTAATCCCCTGTCCACTTGGGCTTGTTACTCTTCCAGAGATTGTAATGTAAACTGGTGCCGTAATGCTAACATTCAAAGAACCTATGCGATTTGCGGGTTCTGGAGAGCAACCGTAAGAAGATACTTGTACAGTGCCATTCCCATTGGTATTATTCCATTGAACACT
>NZ_FONY01000079.1 GCF_900113045.1 Thermoflexibacter ruber | reverse complement strand
TAACTGTTTGGAAAATAAGATTTTAGATAGCCTTTAATAATACTTTGATAGTAATATTTGAAACATTTCATGCCTGATATATGATAATAAATCACAATTGCCATGATTTCTGAACAAGACATTTTTTCTTGTGGTACAACTTGTCCTTGACTTAATTGATACTGTTCAAATTTTTTAGCAAAGTCATCACAAGTAATGTAAATTTCTATTAGTTTTGTTGTGTTCAATATTAAGTACATAGTATTCTTTGATTAGTGTAATTTTCAAATATACTATATTTATTAATATTGAACATTTTTTATCATAAAAAATTGACTTTTAAACAATTACCTCAATAACTCACGTTAATAATATCATAGAAGCAATGCGTACAATTCATGTAAATACATCAGTAGCTTCTGAAATTCGTAAAATTGGACAGAGTCAATTAGCTACGTACAAAGACGCAAATACAGTAAAAGCGGCTATCAGTCAAGTACTTGCCCAGAAAAATGCGGCAACTATGATTGCTAAAGGAAAAATGGTTTCTTTATTACAAATCTGAGGTGTTTTGCAACACCTATAAGAGCATACATCAAAAAGCATGTCCATTTTATACAAAAAACTCTTATAGGTGTTGAGATAGAAAACTTAATGAGCGAGCATATACATAAGTAGATAAGTCCCTGCACCTGCAAAATAGCCTACAGCTGCTAACCAACCTAATTTTCTCATGTACCACATGAATTCTATTTTTTCCATACCCATTACTGCTACCCCAGCCGCAGAGCCAATAATGAGCATACTCCCTCCCGTTCCTGCACAGTAAGCCATGAACTCCCACAATTTGTGGTCGGTAGGATAAACCTCAGGGCTATACATGCCTATCGCCGCTGCTACCAAAGGTACGTTATCCACAATTGCAGAGGCTGCGCCAATAGCCATGACTATCATATCCTGATGTCCAATATTGTCATCTAACCATTGAGCTAAGTTGGTAAGAACCCCTGTAACTTGCAGAGAACCAATAGCTAATAAAATCCCTAAAAAGAATAAAATACTTGCCGTGTCTATACGAGAAAGGGCCGCAATCGGAGAAAGTTTTTTCTTTACTAATTCATCAGCTTTGCTATCTATAATTTCCGAAACCGTCCACAAAACACCAAGGGCAAGTAGAATACCTACATAAGGAGGCAGGTGCGTAATGGTCTTGAAGGCAGGCACAAAAATCAAACCGCCCACACCTACTAAAAGCATAATTAGACCGCCTTGATGCGATTCTTCTGAGTGTGTATTTTTAGGTTCTTCTATTTTCCCTTTTAGACTCATAGAAGCAAATATCAAAGGTACTACTGTACAAACTACACTTGGAATAAAAGTCATTTTAATAATTGCCAAAGTAGTGATGCGTTCCTCAATCCATAACATAGTAGTTGTAACATCACCGATAGGCGACCATGCCCCACCAGCATTCGCTGCAATGATTACCATGCCTGCGAAAAACTTTCTTTCTGTATCGTTATGAACCAACTTTCTTAACAAAGAAACCATAACAATAGAAGTGGTTAGATTGTCTAAAATGGCTGATAAAAAGAAGGTTACGAAAGATAAAATCCATAAAAGAGAAACCTTATTTTTGGCTTTGATGCGGTCCGTAACAAATCGAAAACCGTGATGAGCGTCTATTAGCTCTACTATCGTCATAGCACCCATCAAAAAGAACAAAATTTCTGATACTTCGCCCAGATGCTCTCGTAAATGATGAGTAACTTCATGGCTATCTGGCGAGTATAAGGCGTATACCGTCCAACAAAATACAGCCGCAAGCATCGCAGGAGCAGTTTTGTTTAAATTAAGAGGATGTTCGAGTGCGATAGCTAAATAGCCAACGACGAAGATGATAATCATTAAAGTAGTCATGGTCAATTAGTCGTGTAAAAGTTAGAATAAAAGCTGTTTTGGTTTTGAAAAGTAAGAAAGAAAATTTTTTAGGTATTTTAGAAATCCAATGCTAAACAAAATTGTGAATTATTCAAAATAAATACAAGGGAATAAAGCAAGTTTTTATTTTTGTTTAATTTTTTTGATAAAAATTCACATTTGGTTCAAATTCTATTAAAACATTGAGATTTTAGCTTGTAGGATTCAATATTGCACACAAAAATAAAAAATAATATAAAATACATTCAAACAAATTGCAGAAATCATGTTCAGTCGCATTGTATTTTTGAAATTAGCTTCCTGCTCATTTTTTAAGGTTTTCAAAAACCATGAGAAAAAGAAAAGTAGTACGGGAGAGAGGGCAACAAGAAATGAAATTGCACTTAGTAAGGAAAAGTAAGTGTAGTAAAAATAAGCAAATCCTGCCGTAGCCAAGCCAAAAACGCTAATCGTATAAATAAACGTACCTTGAATGCCAAGCAACAAACTCATCGTTTTATCACCTCGCTTACTATCTTCCTCATGTTGATAGATTTGGGTCATAGGATAAGAACCCAAAAGCATAAGTGAACTCAAACAGGCAGGAAGCAAGATAGGATTTTCGGTAAGTTGCTTAATAGGAACTTGATTGACAACCTGATAAGTAGCTAAAAAAGTAAACGCTCCTTGGAAAAAAGCAATGGTCAGCAAGCTAATGATTGGGTATTTTTTCAAACGAATCGCAGGATGGCTGTATCCTTTGGAGGCTAAACCGTAAATGAATAAAGCCAAAGCAAACTCCCAGCCTGCTAAAAATCCAATATTTAGCCCTATTAAATCAAAAATCAAAGAAGCATTGAGCAACTCATTGGAAACAGGTAGCGGCTTTTCTACGCCTCCAATGCTTTTTTCATCTTTATCGTAATAAGAGTTAAAACCATTGCTTGCAGGATAAATAAATAGGTGTAAAGCAATAAAAGCTAAAGATGCTTTTCCCCAGTCTATTTGGGGAGAAACGCTGAGAGCAAATAAATAAATAGGAAGTAGAAAAAAGGAAAAAGGGAGGCGAAGGTGCTGCCACGTAGAGGTACTCCACATATTTTGTTTCTTAAAATGTTAATATGGGGTAAAGATATTATATTTGTGCAAAATATTCATGCTAAAAATCATTAAATATATGAAAGAAATACTGTACGATGAAATCCCTTCATTAGATTTGGCGGATTTTACCTCTAACGACCCACAAAGAAAAGCCAATTTTGTTCAGAAATTAGGTGAAGCGTGGCAAAATATTGGCTTTGTTGCTATTAAAAATCATGGATTGAGTGATGAATTAACGGAAAGACTGTATAACAATGTAAAAAATTTCTTTTCACTTCCCGACGCTACCAAGCAAAAATATGAAAATCCTACTTTAGCAGGACAAAGAGGGTACATAAGCAAAAACAAAGAACACGCCAAAGGACGCTCTACCCCCGACTTGAAGGAGTTTTACCACATTGGGCAAACCGTTCCTGAAAATGTCAAACTTACTGAAACTTATCCTGATAATATTTTCCCTAACGAAGTCCCTGACTTTGAGCCTTCTGCCTTAGAAGCCTACCGTACATTGGAAAATGCAGGTATTCAAATTTTGAGAGCCGCTGCCCTTTTCTTAGGTTTAGAGGAAAACTATTTTGACGAAAAAGTAAAATATGGCAATAGTATTCTAAGGGCTATCCACTACTACCCCATAGAACAGCCAGAGTTACTACCTCCTGATGCAGTACGTGCTGCCGCTCATGGTGATATAAACTTGATTACCCTGCTTATGGGGGCAAGTGCGGAAGGCTTGCAAGTATTGCGTAGGGATAACAAGTGGATTCCAATTACCGCTCTTCCTGAGCAAATCGTGGTAAATGTGGGAGATATGTTAGAAAGATTGACTAATAATGTCTTGAAATCTACCATTCACCGAGTAGTCAATCCTCCTGCCGAAAAGTTGAAAACTCCTCGTTTCTCTATTCCATTTTTTATGCACCCACGCTCAGAAATGAGTTTGGCTTGCTTGCCTAACTGCATTACGCCTGACAATCCTAAGCAATACGAAGACATTACCGCAGGCGAGTTCTTGAACCAGCGTTTGGCAGAAATTGGTTTGAAAAAGTAAAATAGTAATTTAGATTGGATATTGGTAATTGCCTGAGCTACAACAAGCAAGGGCAATTTTTGTTTATAAAGACATTAATTTCTCACCAAGATAAACAAAACCACTGCACTTAAAAGCACCGCCAAACCTTGCAAAAAACTCATCAAAGTCAGGCTTCTGTAAGCCTCTTTGAGTGAGAAATGCCCAAATTGGGATACTACCCAAAAGTAGGAGTCGTTGGCATGGGAAACGGTCATTGCCCCGCCACCTATCGCCATCACCAAGAGCGAAATTTCAACAGGTGAATCTAAGCCAACCGTTTGTAAGAGAGGCGCAAGCATAGAGGAGGTAATGACTAAGGCAGAAGTAGAAGAACCTTGTGCCGTTTTAAGCAATGCTGCTATCAGAAAACCTACAACCAATAACCAAACTCCGCTTACTTGGCTATCTGCCACCCAATCATTGACCATTTGGGCAACAGGGGTAGCTTTGAGCAAAGCCCCAAATGCGCCTCCCGCCCCCGTCAAAATCAATATTGTACCTGCCTGAGTAATGCCTTTACCCATGAGGTCATTTAAAAAACTTTTATCCCACTTAGGTACTAAAAAAAAAGATGCAAATAAGCCTAAACACAAGGCAATCAGTGGACTACCAATGAATTGAATAAGGTTTTTAGTATTTTCAGAAAATTGAAATAAGAGAATAAAAGAGGCAAAAGCAATTAGAATAATAGGTAGAAAAATAGGAAGTACTGAAAGAAAAGGAGAAGGTAAGCGTTGTACTTCTTTATCTTCTTCTACATTAGCTTGATTTTCAATATTTTTATTTATTTTATTAGCAAAAATAATCGCTACGAAAGTAGAAGGAATACTTACTGCTAAACCCAGCAAAATTACCAGTCCTATATGCTCAGATAAACCCAAATTACCTGCACAAGCCAAAGGACCAGGTGTAGGTGGAACTAATACGTGAGTGGTATAAAGTCCTCCCGCCAAAGATAGGGCAAGGGGAGAAAAGTTTTTCCTTTTTCCCTGTTTTTTTTGCTAAAGCCTTTGCCACGCCCGATAAAATAATAAAAGCAGAATCACAAAATACAGGAATAGCTACTATGCTGCCAATGATGCCCATTGCCCATACAGGCTTATGTTTCCCCACGAAGGCAATGACCAAGTTGGCTATTTGCAGGGCGGCACCCGATTTTTCTAAGACTATACCTATCATGCTCCCCAAAACTACCACTAAACCAATACTTCCCAATAAGTTTCCAAAACCTTGATTAACAGCTTCTAAAATTTGTTTGAGGGGTACTCCCACCGCCAATCCTGTCAGCAAGGTAGCCAAAAGCAGGGATAAAAACGGGTGCAGTTTGAATACAGAGGCAGTAACAATGATAAATATGACTGCCAGCAAAATGACTGCTAATAGAGCAATTCCAGAGAGCATTTTCCTTTATTTTATGTTGTTTAGTTCTTCTATCATTGCAGGTCGCTTCGCATACTTGACCTTGAGTTCAGTAACCAAATTATCAATCTCTTGCTTGCCATCAGGAATGTCTTTTTTTAGCCTTTGCAATAGGCGAGTAAAATCTTGGTATTCTCTCCTGCCGTTCAAATCTATGCTTTTTTTGCGGGGTATAGGCATATACATATCCAAAACTTCCTTAGGGTAGCGTTTTACCAAATGCTCATGTACCCTGTGTAAGGTATTGAAAGAGGCTGTATGCTTGGTTAGCTCTAAAAGTCTATCCCACATCTGCTCCTCTATAAAGATAGGGGCGAGTTTGTCAAAAGTAAAATCTTTGGCATTGAACCATATATTTCTTTTATTGTTTTCATTTGCTTCTGCCTCTTTATACACGCCTATTATTATTTTTTGCAGTTCCTCTTCCCACTCTTTTTCAGAAAAAGTGCCTTTCCATTGCCTATAATAGTTTACATCAAGGTTGCCACGCTCAAAAGCAAATTTTTTAGTGTAAAAGTGTACAGTTGCTAAATCTTTCTCTAAAACAGCTATCGCAAGGAGTTCCTTTTCCCAACCCGCTACTGTGCCAGGGTGTTTCTTAGACTCAGCAATTTGGATTCCCTCTTGAATGAGTTGTTTGGCTTTCGCATAGTCTTTTTTATCAATAGCTTGCTGTACTGTTTGCTTTCGCAAGCTAACTAAATCCATGTTTGCATTGATAAGGTGCTGGATTTCCTCAGTTTGCCCTAATTTTTCTAAGATTGCTATTTTGCGAACCAAGAGTTCTTCTTTATAAAAATCAAAAGAAAAACCTGAAAATAAAGGAGGGATTCTGTCTGTCAATTTTATAAAACGCGCCGTTTCTCCTATTTGCATTGCCACATCTTGGGCGACATCAAGCAAGCCATGACCAAAATCTCCATAATCATAATAGCTTTTTTTCATGGCTTCCTTTTCCAAAAAATCAAATAATTGGACTTTTAAAGAAAAACTTACCTCCTCAGAAGCCCCTATATCTGCTAATAGTTCTATTGCACCATCAATCGTCCCACCCAAAGACCCAGAGGAATCATCGCTATCTCCTATGACCTCTATCAGTTCGGAAACTACCAACTGCCCGATGAGCATTGCCTCTGCAAACTTACCTTTTTGAGCAAAAGCATTGCCTTCGTCTATCAGCTTATCTACTTCTGCCTGCCAATGATTATCAGCAATTTCTTCTAAGTGGACGACGGATTGGCTGAGAAAATACTGCCGTCCTCTATTCAGGATTTCCCTATTAATCGTTTCTTCAAAGTTGTCTAAGGTCAGCATATAAATTTGTCATTTATAGGAATCAATACAATTAATATTCATTATGCTTTTATTTTTCTACTACAAATCCAAAACATTTGCCTCAAATAATCACGAATTTAGTGCGAAAGTTGTTAAAATTTCTTTAATTCGTGCTAAAATAGCCAAAAAATAACATGAAACTTCTTGAAAATATATTTTTTAGCTCTACTTCGCACAAGGCAGAGAAATGGATAGTATTGGTTTTATTGGCTTTGCTTTGGGGGGGAATTTTTCAACTAACAGGTGTTTTGACTTCGGGTTTTCATCTGACTGATGATCATGAAATTGTGCTTTTTAATGATTTATTAAAAAAGCAGAGTGCCTTTTCCCTGATAGAAGAACAGGTAAAAATAGACCTTGTCACCCGCTTCCGACCTACCTATTACGCACATAGAATCTTAATAACGAGCCTCATCGGAACAAACCAAGTCGCATGGACAACGTATTACTGCTTTTTGGGGATACTGACTTCTTTCTTTTTGTATTTGGCTTTGAGAAAGGTAGGATTCTCTATTTTGGAGTCTTTTTTATTTCCTTTGTTTGCCTTCATAGGCGAGCAGACCGCAGTATGGTGGAGATTGGGTACGGCAGAAACCTTGGGAATGTTTTTTACTGCTCTTTCCTTATATTTTGCTTCCAATGCTCAAGCAAGCAAGTTAATTTCTTGGTCATCATTTTTATTTTTATGTTTTGCTATCTTGGCATCTTTGAGTAAGGAATCTTTTATTTTACTTATTCCTGCCTTGCTTTTTTGGAAGATGTGGGTAGAAAAACATGAAAATTGGCAGAGAGCAGTGAAAAGCAGTTTGGCGCTTATCTTATTTTTAGGGGGTGTTGCTCTTGCAGAAATCTATTTTATCCAAGCAAAAACTAACGCCCAAGGGAGTATTTTTAATGTCAGCAATGTAGAGGATAGTAGTTTTAGGAATACTATCTTACTTTATATGCTCAATAAAGTACTTACTTTTAATCAGTTACATATTTTATTCATTGTTTTCTTGGGCATACTTGCCTTTACTATTTCTGATGATTTGAGCCATGCCAAAAAAAAACTGGGGTCTATCTCCCAAAGTTTTTTGCCTATACTTATTTTCACTTTACTCGTTTTAGTACCGCAATTTGTGCTATATTCTCGTACCGATTTGTATGAGCGATACTTAATTCCTGCTACGGTAGGTTTGGGCTTTTTTGCTGCTGGACTATTACAACTTATTGGTAAGCAAGAGTTTATTAAGAAATATTTAAAAATAACTTTTTGTGTATTGGGCTTATTGGGTCTGTATTTCCCTTTTGGCAAAGCGTACTTCAAAGGACAAGATTTTGCGACAGAAGGCACAGATACACAATCGTTCTTACACTTTATCAAGTCAGTAACTACCGAAGAGTCAGCAGTTTTATTGGTAAGTGAGCCAGTGCAGTTCAATGAATGGACGCACTCTTTTTACCGCTTTATGCAGTCTTCTCTCTATCAAAGAAAAAATATTTACTTGCAACTTTATACGATTCCTAATGCTAATGTGCCGATAGAAATAGCTGAGAGCAACAAAGTAGTGCTATCAAAAGTTTTTGAAAAACAACTCTTTGATTTTAATAGAGATAGTGCTAAAATAAAATGTATTGCCATTTTGCCTTTGAAAGAGTTAGAAGAGAAACTAAGCAAAGAAAAACAAGCATGGCTTAAAGAGTTTGGGAAAAATAAGTTTGGGAATTTTATCATTTATTCAAAATAAAACGTATTTATTCATGACCATGACAATTTTAAAGTATAACAGGATTTAGTATCATTGCCGAGCATGAAACCAGTGTAGGAACTCGATATTTATTGGGTGTAAAAGCTATTATGCAACCATATAAAACGTGAGTTATTGAGGTAATTGTTTAAAAGTCAATTTTTTATGATAAAAAATGTTCAATATTAATAAATATAGTATATTTGAAAATTACACTAATCAAAGAATACTATGTACTTAATATTGAACACAACAAAACTAATAGAAATTTACATTACTTGTGATGACTTTGCTAAAAAATTTGAACAGTATCAATTAAGTCAAGGACAAGTTGTACCACAAGAAAAAATGTCTTGTTCAGAAATCATGGCAATTGTGATTTATTATCATATATCAGGC
>NZ_FONY01000060.1 GCF_900113045.1 Thermoflexibacter ruber | reverse complement strand
TTTCTCTTGCTAAAGAAAGGGACTTGGGTTCTCTAACACTTTTTGTGGAGTTAGCCAATAAACAATACTACATCTAACTCTAAGCCCGTAGGGCTGTCATCTTGGTAGAAAAGAGTAAACCCAACCCACCCGCAACGCCGTAGGCGTGAAATATGCCACTGCTACGCAGTTTTATGTGGGTATATGCATTATTTTCTACCAAAATAGCACACCTTCGGTGTTAGTCAAGGGCAGATGAAAGTCCATTGCTTACATAAGTTTTACACGGAAAGTGTCAGAGAACAGGGACTTTGGAGTAAAGAAAATTTCAAAACCACTTTTGATTGAGTATATTCATTTTCAATTAAGCAAACAGGTCTAATAGTAGGACTGTCATATTCCACTCCTACAGAGTTTTTTTACTAATCATTTCATAAAGTTCTACAAATATAGCAGTCCTACGGACTCAGAAAATTAACTCAAACAACTTCTTAGACTATTAGCATAGTTAAAAGTTTTGAAAAATTATATAGTTTCAATCTGGTTAATAAAATAAGTTTCTAACTCTTGTAAAGATTTTTCTGATTTTGGAGAATCTTTTATAATTTTTCCTTCATCAATTAGGATAATTCTTTCTGAAACATCTGTAATATGTCTTAAATCATGACTTGAAATTAGAACTGTGGTTTTATGATTAATTACCAAATCTTTAATAATAGATTTAAGTCTAATTTGAGAGCTTGGGTCTAAGTTTGCAAAAGGTTCATCTAAAATTAGAAGTTGAGGGTTAGATAACATTGCTGCTACAATTCCAATTTTAACTTTATTCCCTTGTGAAAAATCTCTTATATATTTACGCTTATTCTGTGTAATTTCTTTAGTGAGAAAATCTTGGTATTTCTCCAACTGTAATTGAAATACATTTTCTTGCATTTTATACAATGTACTTACAAATTTAAAATACTCTATAGTGGTTAGAAAAGGGATTAGAAAGCCCTGCTCAAGAAATGAACCTGTGTGAACTTTCCAATCTTCTGTTTGTGTTATATTTTTGTTATCAAACAAAATTGCCCCATTATCTGCTTTTAATAAGTCTAATAATAGTCTGAAAAGGGTGGTTTTACCAGCACCATTATTACCAACAACACCAATAGATTCATTTTTTTCAATTTTTAGATATGGTATATTTAAGACAGTTTTATTCCCAAATTTTTTTATTAACTCTTTAATTTCTAACATAATATAAATTTAATTTTTTATGATTTTTGTATCAACAAATATTTTGAGCCTTGCCACTTTTTATATATCTTCTCTATCCAAAAGTGGCTACAAAATAAACTGGCTAAGCCAATTAGAAGTATTACAACATGGAAAATGATGTTCTTTTGGAAGAGGATAAATATAATAATTGATATAGCAACAATTACTAAACTTCCTATAAATGATGGAATATCAAATTTTCTATTCGTGAAATTGAGAAATACGTTTTTTGCCAAGTCTATGGTATCCCTGCTATCTACTGTAAAATATAAAAGAAGTGGAATGTAAACACCAATACTGAAAGTGGACAGGCAGACGTAATAAAAAATACTATCAGGAAAAAGAAATAAAGTTATAAATAAATAAATAATAAAAGAAAAAATAGATAGTAGAAAACTAAAATAAACTCTAACTTTAATCAAGTATTTGATTGCCAATTTTTTAGTTGCAAAAATTTCTATGAAGCTATTGCTAAGTGCAAATATAGAACCACTATAATAGATACTTAGAAGACATGGAATAAGTGTATAAGACATAATAATTAGCATATCACTTAGTATAAACTCAGGATCTCCTGATACTAATGCAGGAACTAAAATCAAATACATCACAAACGAATATAGAGATATAAATAAGATATTTTTAGGGTATCTATTACGAATAATTAATTTAAAATCGAGGCTTAAAAGCCGCATAGCTAATTTTATATTCATACTTAATATCAGTTTTTTAAATCGGTGTAAATATTCTTAGAAAAATAATAAAAAGTAATTTCGTACAATAAATAAATAAAAACACAAAGTATCGTTATTACAAATAGTGGTTTATCAATAAGGTTGATAAAAAAAGAAACTGACCATATTTCTATTTTATCATTACTTAATAAAATGATTGAAAAAATTAAAAACATGATAAAAACTAAATAACCTTTTCCCAAAGACCGTTTTATAAGAGCATGAACAAGATTAGAACATATACATACTAAAAACAATCCAAACTCATAAATTAAAAATTCGGTTAGTTTCCAGTGGTCTTTGAATAATAGGTACTTAGCATAAAGAGGTGTAACAATTAACATGGTTATAAACCCCCAAAAACTAAAAAAGCTCCTTAATATTACATAAGATATGATAGTAGAACTACTTATTGGTAAGAACTTATAATGCTTTATATTGAGGGCTGAGACGCTTTGGACTTGTATTCTAAAGTGAAGGTAGAATAAAAGTAATTTCAAAAACTCAGCATGAATTAGCTCTAAAGTATTTTCTACCTCTGCAAGATTTCTTAAAATAGAATCACTAAGTAAGATAAAATAAGTAAATCCATAGGCTAAAATAATAATAGTCAGTCCGATCAACATATTTATCCACAAATTTTGGCTAAACAAGTTGCTTCGTCTAAATTCTAACAATTGATGTCTAATAAATATTCTAAAAACCAAATATGTATTTAACATTGAGTTTAGTTTCAGTTCAAGATAAGTAAACTTCCAGAAATAGCGGCAATAACTTATTGATATGTAAGAATAAGATTATTGCCGCACTTTTTAGTTATTCATAGGACAGTTCGTAGTAACTTGTCTGCCAGCATATGCAACAAGCAATACGCTACCAGCTCCTACTATTGGAGCAAAAGCACCCGATGCCACTGTACCTCCTACCCCAACTAAAACGCTCCCTACATAGCCAACTATAGACCATGCACAATCAGCAAAGCCACCCCCATTCACAGCAGCCATCTCATTCAAACTTAACTTTTTCATAAATTTACAAAGGTTTTAAATGTTGAACAATATGTTTTGAACTATTGTAAATCGATTTACAGTAGCAAACATAAAGCGCAACAGTCCGATAATATCGGACTGAGGGGAAAAAATTTTACAAAAAAGAAATTTCATTTTTGCGACTCTGCCCATAGCTTTTCAAAACGTTCTATCGCTACCTGCTCGCCCAAAGAATAATAAAACAGTTCCTCTGTAACAAAAAAAGACTGCGCCAAGTAGGTAAGCAAGCCACTCAGCAAGCAAATAGAGACAAAAACTAAACGCTTGTCGGTGTCAAGAAAAGTGGAATGTAAGAAGTGCATAAGATTAAGACTATTTTTATTCCTGAGGAGACGATTTTGTAAAATATTTTCTCTTGATGTAAATCCATGAAGTCCAGATAAAGAAGCATAGTAATATAGGATAACCTGAAATTTTTATAAATCTTAAATAAAATATCTCATCATCAGACAATTCTTCATGGTTGAGAAAAATCTTTAGCTGAAGGTAGCCAAGAGCAAGGGCAATTAAAGATGATACTATTCCAAGACCGTTATATAATTGCTTCATATTTTTATCGTAATAAGTTAAAATAATTTAAGATTTACCTAAATTAATTTTTAAGAGAAACATCTGGTAATTTTGATATACCAGATGTTCTACTTATCTAATCCATTCATTTTTTCATGAATGGATAAAAACTTACTTGTATAATTTTATTTTGTCGCTTCACAAATTATCGCATTGATTGCCAGAAAAGTACCAGCACCCGCCAGACCTCCTGCTACACTTGCCAATATGGTTTCTGGTTTTGCTGCAGCCAAGAATAATCCTGGAAGTCCAGTAACAACAGAACCCCAAGTTGAAGCAAAACAAAATCCATCTCTAAATGCTCCATTATAGCCTCCATGAATTTGAAACATTTGATTTAAATCTAATTTTTTCATGGTTTTAAGATATTTTATGTTATCAAAAGTTAAAATAATAGTACAAAAATTATTTACTACCTCCCATTAGGCATAAAAGACCGCCTATGTTGCCAAAGTACATACCTAAACCACCAGCAACAGCAAGTCCTACCCCACCTGTTACTATTGCAGCACCTACAAGTGCCATGCCTAATGCTAAAGTTGCTCCTGCACTAGCACAAAAAGAATCAGGAATATAACCCCCATTCACAGCAGCCATCTCATTCAAACTTAACTTTTTCATAATTTTACAAAGGTTTTAAATGTTGAACAATAATTTTTTTACATTCTTGCAAATCGCGATTTACAGTAGCAAACATAAAGCGCAGCAGTCCGATAATATCGGACTGGGGGAAAAAAATTTACAAAAAAGAAATCTCATTTTTTTGACTATTACTCATCAGACTTTCCAAATAGGCTTTCACAGGATTTTTGTCCTCTCCAAAACCATGTAACACTGCCTGATTTTCTAACTCACTCATGGTCAAGTTAAACTTGATTTCGCCTTCTTTGAGCAAAGCAAACCTATCGCACACTTCTGCAATGATGTCGTATTGGTGCGAAGTAATCAAAATACAAGCTCCTTTGCTTGCCATAGAACGAAATAGTTTACATATCTTCTGCACAGAAACAAAATCAACTCCATCAAAAGGCTCATCTAAAATTAGGTACTTCGGCTGGTGAATCAGTGCCGCCGCCAAAGAAACTTTTGCCTTCATGCCTTTAGAATAGTCCTCAATCCATTTTTTGTTGTCTATAGGTAATTCCATAAACGCCAATAGTTCCTCTATTCTTGGCTTATAATCTTGTTTAGGCAGTTCGTACATTTCTGCCACAAATTCCAGATACTCTCTGGCAGAAAACTTTTCTATGTAAATGGGCTGGTCAAAAACGTAGCCTACTTTGCGGCGATACTCGTAGCTATCAAGGCTAATTTGTTCACTATCAATTTCTATACCTCCACCATTTCTTTTTAAAATACAAGACAAAATCTTGATTAGTGTAGATTTCCCTGCTCCATTCGCTCCTAAAAGTGCTTGCACACAGCCAGTGGCAACCTCCAAAGATACGCCTTTCAACACTTCTTGCTTGTCGTATTTTTTCTTTATATTTTTTAAAATTATCATTTTATCAATATGTTATAAAAATGAATACTCAATAACCAAATTGCCGTTAAACAGCCGCAGATAACTATAAAAATAAGAGTTTCGTTTGCTTGGCTCCGCAATAAATAAAAAACACCTACCATAAGAAAGAATACCAAATTGTAAAGCACAAAAGAAAAGATAACACCACCAAAATCATTCGCATTAACTCGATGCAGTATATTGGCAACGCACAACCCCCCCAAAGTACACATCATTACTATTAAGTATTGATGTATAAAACCAATACTATCTATAATCATAATTTTATCTTCTAAAAATTGTCCCCAAAACTGTCCTAATAAAGAACATAGCAAAAAGACCAAAGTAACAAAAGCAAGGAGTAAGATATTGGAAATGAACAATAATTTTTTTAGAGGTGCGTTTGTAACACGATATAAAATAGAATAGAACTTAGGTTTGAAGGCAGGATTTAAAAAAACTTGGAAAACAAAAATACTTAGAAAAACACTAAATTCTCCCAAACCATATAAGAAAAAAGGTAATGCAAAACCCAATACGCACACACGTACAAAATCTTGTTGCCTCAAAGCCAATTTTAAAAGCAAAATCACCATGCAATAACTTAATTTTTTCTTTGAAAATTAAGCACTTCACTACTTGGAAAAGGATTGACTAATCCTGCTTTCCATATTCCTTTAATACTCAGCCAAACTGAAAAAGGGGTAAGTAATAACAATGTAAAAAATAAATATACTTCATTCCCCCAATACCAGTTATCTATTTTTTTGATGAAATTGTTAATCTTGGGATTCATTGCTTGAGTTTCAGAAAAAGGTAACGGCACAACCCCTATGCCCTGCGAAAAGCTGATAGGAGCCACAATGAGTACAGTTAGAAGCATAATTACAAAACCAAAAAAAATAAGATATAGTGTCTTGGTGCGATAACTCCATGTATATCCTAAATAAAATAGACTATTGAAAGTTATATAAACAGCAAGCATATTAAAACACCACACCAATTGCAATTCTTTTATAAGAGCAAGTAGCAAACAAAAAGAGAACGCAATGAAAGAAGTATTGACCAACAATTTTAAGATTAAAAGCATTCCTATATTAGAGATATGGCTTGGGGGGAAAATAGGAATATGAAAAAAATGTATGCCTAAATACAATTTATCTAACATCTTTGCAAATAAGGTATATGCTAAGAGCATCATACTAAATAATACCCAAGAGCCAACATAATACGAAACATAGGCTATATAAAAAGAGAACAAAGGTACAGTTAATTGTCGCCACCAGTCTTTGGTGTAGAGAGAGCGTAAATAACTGATAAAGAAAAATTTAATTAATGTCATTGTCAAAAAATTTAGACTGGGTTATAGAGTGAAGTAAAAATAATCTTATCTTTACTTCACTCTTACAATTTAAAGATTATTGGAAGGCACAGTTAATCCAACCAGCTACCATACCTCCAAAAAAACCAGCTGTAGCTGTAATTACAACAGCAGGACCTGCAATTGCACCTGCTATTGCCCCACTTGCCGCACCTGCAAGCGCACCAACAGCAATAGCTTTTTCACAACCACCCCCATTCACAGCAGCCATCTCATTCAAACTTAACTTTTTCATAATTTTACAAAGGTTTTAAATGTTGAACAATAATTTTTTTACATTCTTGCAAATCGCGATTTACAGTAGCAAACATAAAGCGCAGCAGTCCGATAATATCGGACTGGGGGAAAAAAATTTTGAGGAAGTAGTAAAAAGACAATTTCCCCCCGATATTTTTTCCATGTCGTCTTTGCTAAGTTTGTTTTTGGGTTTGAAGCCTATCTCAAAGTAACCATCTTGAGTATAGTAGTAGGTTTGGCGATGCGGGCAGTAGGCAATTTCTGCTCCATAGTCTTTCATCAGGTTTAACGTTTCAAAAAGCGTACTTCGTGAAATGCCGAGTTTAGAGGCGAGTTGCTCGGCAGAGCCAGTTTTTTTCAGACGCATGAGTTGGTCTATGCGGCTGATGCGTTCCAGATACTTTTGCATAAGTCAAAGAATCAAAAATGTTCGTAGATAGAATAAAGTGTAGTCTGTTGTTTATGGTCAAGTTCTCTTACAAGGAACGATACATGTAGGGGTAGTGTTTCAAAAAATCACCTCACCACTCTGAATTTAACATAAAAATTGCGGTCAAATTCCAAAGTAATATTTTCTCCTTTTTTGACTTTTTCTTTCACGGCAAGGGTCTGCCACTGCTCGGTAGGGCTAAGCCAGTGTTCTTCTCCTCTGATTTTGGCTTTGATAGGCATATCAAAATCTTTCACACATTCCGTCCAACGATAGGCGATTTCGTTGTTTCCTACTTTATACTCCAAAATAGGCACTTGGACAGTACGCAAATACTGCTCAAAAACCTTACTAAAATCTCTCCCAGCCTGCTCGCTGATATAGCTTTCCACTTGCTTAGAATCCACTGTTTGATGATAAAAACTTTGATTCAGTCCTCTCAAAATCTTTCTAAATTTTTCATCGTCGTTGATGATTTGGCGGATAGTATGCAGCATATTTGCTCCTTTGTAATACATATCGCCTGAACCCCGCTTGTTTACTCCATACGTTCCGATGATGGGAATGTCATTTTGAATAAGGCGGCGAGTCCCTATCACATAATCGTTACCTGCTTCTTTGCCAAAAGCACACTGAGTAAAGATGGTTTCCGAATAGGCAGTGAATCCCTCGTGTACCCACATATCAGCGATGTCATTGGTGGAGATATTGTTCCCAAACCACTCATGCCCCGTTTCGTGAATAATGATAAAATCCCATTTTAGTCCCCAGCCTGTTCCTGACAAATCTGAACCTTTGTAGCCCATGTAATACTCATTCCCATACGCCACTGCGCTCTGGTGTTCCATTCCCAAGTGAGGAGATTCCACCAGTTTGTAACTATCTTCGTAAAAAGGATATGCCCCAAACCAATGCTCAAAGCACTGCATCATCTGGGGAACGACTTTGAAGTGTGTTTTTGCCTTTTCTAAGTTATGTTCAAGTACCCAATAGCTACAATCCAATTTGCCTTTTTCTCCTTCGTACACCTCTGTCCAGTTAGCATATTTGCCGATATAAGGTACTAAGTTATAGCTATTGATAGGTTTAGTAACTGCCCAAGTAAAAGTATGCGTACCATTTTGATTGTCTTGTACTTGGCGCAAACGACCATTGCCAATAGCGGCAAGAGTTTTAGGAACGGTAATCCTCATTGCCGCACTATCAGGCTCATCGCTTTGGTGGTCTTTGCAAGGATACCATACGCTTGCGCCCAAACCCTGACAAGCCACGCTCATCCATGGATTGCCTTTGGCATCTCTCGTCCAAATCCACCCTCCGTCCCAAGGCGGTCTGATAGCCACTCTTGGCTTGCCCGAGTAAGTAATTTCAATTTGCTCTATCTCTTTGGAAGGTTTGATATTTTGTTTAAAATCAATCAAATACACATTACCATCTCTTTGAAAAGATAGATTTTGACCTTTCCAACTTACCTTATCTATTTGCATAGGTTGTTGTAGGTCTATTTGCATGATGCGATTTTCTTTTAACACTTTGAAGGAAAGTGTCATTTTTCCTGTAATAGTGCGTTTCTCATAGTCTGGGGTAAAGTCTATCAAGTAATGAGTAACATTCCACCAAGCACGCTCAGCGGTAATCGTTCCTCTCAAAGAATCTTGACGTGAGAAATACTGGGCTTGTGTAGGAAAATAGAGTAAAGTAATTATTAAAAAAGCGAAGTAAGAAGAATATTTTTTTTGCATTTTTAGTATGAATAAGGATTTCAGTTTGAGTAAATGTAAGTTATTTTGTTTGAAATACAAGAATTGTTGTGAAGAAATTATGCGATAAGTGGTGTTTTTTTAACAAGGAAACTTCCAAGTTTTTGAGGAAATAAGCAGATTTTTGCCTTTCTTTCTTGTCAAAAATTTTTCTAAATTTGATTTCATTCAAAACTAATATACTATGCAAAGATTAACTTATCTCTCTTTTTCTTTTGCCTTGCTCTTGCTTCATTTTGCTTGTTCTTCTTTTGCCCAAATTCCTGATATGCAACAAAATCCGCCTTCAGTGAAGTGGCATCAACTTAATACGCCCAATTTTCGCATTATTTATCCTATTAACTTCGAGAAAGAAGCACTCAGAACTGCCAATACTTTAGAGCAAATTTATAAGGTAGAAGGGCTGAGTCTGGAACGCAACCCTAAGCCTATCAGTATTTTATTGCAAAATCAAAGTGCTATTTCCAATGCTTTTGTAACCCTTGTTCCTCGAAGGTCTGAGTTTTTTACCCTGCCCCCCCAAGACTACAACTTTATTGGGACAAACGATTGGCTGAACTTGCTGATGATACACGAGTTTCGTCATGTAGTCCAATACGAAAAAAGTAAAACAGGATTTAGTAAATTGGTTTACAATGTTTTCGGAAATTTAGCTTTATCAGGCTTAGGCGCACTTTCTGTGCCTAATTGGTTTTGGGAAGGAGATGCAGTAGGCATGGAAACGGCTCTTTCCCCAAGCGGCAGGGGCAGGATTCCTAACTTTGACTTGCTCTACCGCACCAACTTGTTGGAAAGAGGGGCTTTTACTTACAACAAGGCACATTTGCGTTCTTTGAAGCACCAAGTCCCTAACCACTATGTACTTGGCTATCTGTTTACTACACACATTCGCCAAAAAATGCAAGACGGAAAGATTTGGTCGCCTATTACCCAAAAAGCCTTTGGACAGTCTATTTTGCCTTTTACTTTTTCTAATGCTATTAAAAAACATACAGGAAAATACTTGGTCAAAACCTACCAAGAAATGAATCAGTCTTTGGATAGTCTATGGCGAAAACAAATCCAAGACCTGCCTATCACAGAAGCAAGCACTTTAAACCAAAGAAAATCAAAAGTTTATACAGATTACGAGTTCCCACAGTATTTAGCTGATGGGAGCATAGTTGCTGTCAAATCAGGTTTGGGAGATATACAAACGTTGGTAAAAATTGACAAAAACGGAAAGGAAAGCAAGGTTTTTACTTTGGGGATTTTTTCCGACCATGTAATGCTTTCTGCCGCACAAAACAAGGTGGTGTGGAACGAGTTTGAGTTTGACCCACGTTGGCAGATGAAAACGTTTAGAGTAGTAAAAATTTATGATGTAGAAAAGCAAAAACTCACTGTACTGAGGCGAAAAACCCGCTTCTCTTCCTCTGCACTTTCCCCTGATGCCAAAATGGTCGTTACGATTGATAATCAGACGAATGGCTCTATGCAGTTAGTCATATTAGACGCAGAAACGGGAGCAGAAATCAAGCGTTTTGAAAACCCTGAGAACCACTATATCGGAATGCCTCGCTTTGCAGACAACGGAAAGGAAATTGTTTTTTTGAAAACAGTAAGGAATCAAGGCAAGACCATTGCCCTGCTCAACATAGATACGGGAGAAACTCAAAATTTATTGCCTTTTTCAGAAGAAAATTTCGGACACCCTGTCAAGGTCAGAAACTATGTTTTTTACAATTCTCCTTACAATGGGATAGACAATATCTATGTACTTGATTTAGAAAATAATAAGCAGTATCAACTTACCTCACGAAAGTTTGCCGCTTACAATCCTTGTATTTCTGCTGATTTTAAAACCCTCTTATTCAATGACTTTTCCAAAGATGGAATGAATATAGCAGAAATGTCTTTAAATCCTGAAAATTGGATTCCTCGCGAGAAAGTACAAGACCGAAATACTCATTTTTATAAAGTTTGGGTAGAGCAGGAAGGCAACAGCCAAGTCCTCAAAGATATACCCAATACACCTTGGAAACCAGAGCCTTATCCCCTCATATCGGGCATTTTTAATATACATAGCTGGTCGCCTCTTTTAGATGCCAATGACCCCGAGAAACTGCAAATTGGACTTTTTTCGCAAAATTTATTGAGTACTATGCAAGCAAGTGCAGGCTACGAATACAATGCCAATGAGCAGATTGGAAATATTTTTGCCAAGATGAGTTACCAAGGTTGGTTTCCCATGCTCAACTTGGGCTTGCGCTACGGAGGGCGCTCAGGAACGGGAAGAATTGTTAATTCACAAACCAATCAAACGCAAGTAGTTAGCCTTACTTGGGACGAAACCGTATTAGATGCAGGAGTGCAAGTTCCTCTGATTCTGACCAATTCCAAATACCGCAGAAGTCTGAGCATGGGTATTACGAGTTCTTACCGAAGCATTGCCAATTTTAACCGTAGAGAGTTCAGGGACAGGCAGTTTGGTAGCCTTAACTATGGCATCGCCTACCGCAGTGTGTTGAAAGTTGCCCCCAGAGATTTAGCCCCCAAATTTGGCTTTGTTTTCACTGCTAACTACGCGCATACCTTAGGGACTGATTTTAGCGGGGAGATTTTTGGGACACAAGGGCGAATTTACTTGCCAAGTTTTATCAAACATCACTCATTGAGCCTTCGCACAGGCTACCAACGCCAGCAAAATAGGCAAGGAAGTTATTATTTTTCCAGTCCCATCTTATTTACCAGAGGTTACGACTATCAAAATCATGAGTCGCTCATTACGAGTTCTTTGGAATATCGCTTCCCACTTTTTTACCCTGACATAGCTTTGGGACCACTTTTGAATATTCAACGAATCAAAGGTGCCTTGTTGTATGATGTAGGGCAAGGGAGAGATGTAGTCAAT
Source organism: Thermoflexibacter ruber (assembly GCF_900113045.1). Lineage (GTDB taxonomy): Bacteria > Bacteroidota > Bacteroidia > Cytophagales > Thermoflexibacteraceae > Thermoflexibacter > Thermoflexibacter ruber. The sequence goes on along the minus strand of NZ_FONY01000060.1, from coordinate 3,951 downwards.
GGGTTAGAAACAAAACTTACCAACTACCAATCCATTAGTGCAGAAATAGGTTTTGATGTAAACTTTCTTCGCTTGAACTATATCCTTTTTGACATAGGGATAAGGGCTACTTACATTCCCAATACGCAGCAGTTCATTCCAAGTTTGGTCATAGGGCAGATAGGATTTTAATTTTTTATTTCTTTAAGTAATTGAGCAAATTAAAACGCTTTTTATTCAGTGCCGTAGGCACGACAGCTTTGTAGTGAATAGTAATCAAATAGGTTTATCAAAGTTTTATTAGAGATATAACTATTTGATTATCAAGTTTATATATTGTATCTAACGGGGCTTTGATGATTATTTCTTATGATTTACTACAAAGCGGTCATTCCTACGGAATTAAAAGAACGCACAAAAAAGTTGAACTACTTACCTAACTATTTAAGAATATCTTTCTTTACTCATTACTGCTTGGTGGTTTATAGCTATTAGTCAAGGTCATGCTTAAACAGCTATATAAATCGGGGTTATCTGCACGGAGTTTGCTATATTCCACTTCTGAAAGCGACTAACTTGGTAAAACCTTTGGTAGCAAGTTTTGTAAACTTTCTATGTCATCAGCTAATTTCATAGCATAAAGGTAAGACTTTTTTCCTAATTTTGTAAGGAGCTAAATAGTTGCAATCAAAGAACTATCAATTTTATCTTTGTGTTTACCAACTAAATATAACACTTAAAATTTGAAAAATTAGAACTATGAATAATCATGTATTGAAATATGCTTTTACCACCATGCTGGTATTGGGAATAGCAGTAAGCAGTTTGGCGCAGATGAATTTCGAGCAAGGGACTTGGCAGGAAGTATTGGCAAAGGCAAAAAAAGAAAATAAGCCCATTTTTGTTGATTTCTATGCGGTGTGGTGCGGTCCCTGCAAGATGATGGCAAAAAATGTATTCACTGACCCAGAAGTAGCTGATTACTACAATGCTAACTTTATTTCCTACCAAATAGATGCAGAAAAAGAAGAAAAAGAATTAGTTACCCAAGCGGGAATCAATGCCTATCCCTCTTTATTTTTTTACAATCCACAAGGGCAAGTTATCACTAAAAATATCGGTGCACTTGATGCAAAAAATTTTAAAAAATTTGGGGAAGGAGTTATAGCCAACATGAAAGCTGTAGAAAACCTGCCTAATGTCAAAGCAAGATATGATAAGAATCCTCAAAGCAAGCAAGCATTGGTAGAATACCTAAACTTGCTTATGACGGCGGAGAAATATAGCGAAGCAGAACCTCTTGCCAAAAAATATCTTGCAGAAATGCCAGAGGCAGACCTAAGCAAAGAACTTGCTTGGAAATTGATAAAAAAATTTGTAAATAGTACAGAAACAAGAGAGTATAAATACTTAGTAGCGAATCAAAAAATATTTCTTGAAAAATACGGTCAAGAATTTCAGCAGTATCTATTTGGCTTAGTTAGCGAAAAACTCAATACAGCAGTACAAACCAGAAATAGTAAAGCCCTTACTGAGGCAAAAAATATTTATTATGCTGCTGCCTCTATGATAGACGCAAGCAAACCTAAGGAATATTTTGAGTTAGAGTTAGATTTAGAATACTTCAAAGCTACGCAACAGTGGGCTGATTATTACTCTGTAGTTACAAAGTGGATAGACAAGTATAACGCTGACAACTTACAAGAACTATTCGATAAGTCCATGATGATTGCTGAGAACTCCACCGAGCAAGTAGAATTAGAAAAAGCTCTTTCTTGGATGAGAAAGGTGCTGACTATCAGCAATGAAGCGTTGCCTAACTTAGGTTATGCTATTATCTGGGAAAAGTTGGGTAATAAGGCAGAAGCAAAAAAATATGCTCAAATCGCTTCTGAGAAAAATAATGATAAACAAGTAAAAAATTATATAGACGCTATGTTAGAGCGATTAAAATAAACAGATGTCAAATATCGGCAGAGTAAAAGGTTTTTGTTTAATAAATGAGATTAGAAAGTTTAACAAAAAGTCCTTTTTCTTAAACTTTTTCTCAGATTTAGTGTTTATTACTTTGTGAAATCACATAGCATTGTAGGACAGTCCTCTTTGAATGTTTGCCCTCACACTTGTAAGTGAGCCATTGCAAACGAAAATTTTTAGATGAAAGTCATATCTACCCTTTTTAAAAAATCCGTATTTATTTCTTTGGAGAGGGAAAATATGAAGTATGTAGTAAATTTGGCTTGAAAGAGATTTTCAGGCACTTGTAGTCTAATTAGGCTACGGCAAGTTTTGAGTTGCGAAGTATGCTCAGGCTTGTCAATTTGATAAATACTTCAGGGAAAAAGTATTTTTCTGGCGTTTTCTGTCAGAGGTTAAGTTTTTGTTTTCATTCTGTGAAGAAGCAAAAACTTATAAGTAATTACTTTTTATAAATGTTAAATAATAAAGGTTTACTCAAGCATCATTCAACAACCAACCATGAGAGTTTCGGTATTTAGAAAAGAACATTTTAATGCGGCACATCGCTTGCACAACCCCCAATGGTCTGAGGAAATGAACCAAAGAGTATTTGGGAAGTGCAACAATGCTAATTTTCATGGACATAACTATGAGCTTGTAGTCAAAGTTACAGGCGAGATTCACCCAGAGACAGGCTATGTCATGGACATGAAGGTACTTAGTGATATTATTAAAGAACAGGTTTTAGACCGATTTGACCATAAAAACTTAAACTTAGATGTAGTTGAATTTCAGAAATTAAACCCTACGGCGGAGAATATTGCAGTTGTGATTTGGCAACTCCTTCGCCCTCATTTAAACCAAAATTTAGATTTGAAAATTACTTTATATGAAACAGAACGAAATTTTGTTGAGTTCCCCGCATAAAGGAAACGGACATACACATAACGGACATAAGCATCAAGAAAGCAACCATCTGCATGATGACATAGGCGATGGGCATATCTTGACTTCCCTGAATACTCCACTAAGAGAAGATGCTTTCCAACTCGATGACGACTTGAAAATAGAACTCATAGAGAAACATTTTGAGCAAATCATGCACATTTTGGGCTTGGATTTGACCGATGATAGCCTCAAAGGCACACCACACAGGGTAGCTAAAATGTACGTAAAAGAGATTTTTAGCGGACTAAACCCAGCGAATAAGCCTACAGCTAAACTCTTTGAAAATCAATACAATTACAATCAGATGCTCGTAGAGAAAAATATTACTTTTTACTCTACTTGTGAGCATCACTTCGTTCCTATTTTTGGTAAGGCACACGTAGCCTATTTTTCCAGTGGCAAGGTCATAGGACTTTCTAAACTCAACCGCATTGTGCAGTACTTTGCGAAGCGTCCCCAGGTGCAAGAGCGTCTGACCAACCAAATAGGAGAAGAACTGAAAAAAGCCTTAGCTACCGAAGATGTAGCAGTGATTATGGACGCATATCACCTTTGCGTATCTTCTCGTGGGATACAAGACACCAATAGCAGCACTGTAACTGCCTTTTTCTCAGGTAAATTTGAGGAAGAAAGCGTAAAAGCAGAACTATTGAAATATATAGAAATGAAAACAGGAAATTAGACCTATTAAGCCCACCATTCCCAGTGGTGGGCTTATTTTATATTTTTTTGTAACTATTTAGATAATGTTTTGCGATTATAAATAATTGATAATAAAAGATATAAAAGCAATTTGTATCATAGCTTCTGCTGATTCTATTGTTTTTTCTATTTCTCTGAATAATCTCCTTCGGAAATTTAAGAAACTAAAAGCTCTTTCCACTTGCCATCTATTTTTTTCAGGTACAAATCCTTTTTGACTTTCTGGTTTTTGTCCAATTTCTACTTCCCAGCCATAGACTTCTTGAACATGTGTAATGAAACTATCTTTGTAGCCACTATCAGCGGCTATCTTTTGAAGTCTTGGTACTTTCCCTGATAACTGCTCAATAGCTGCTATACCCG
>NZ_FONY01000096.1 GCF_900113045.1 Thermoflexibacter ruber | reverse complement strand
GGGTGCAAGGTTTTTGCACTCTGTTTCTTTTCCTTTGTGGTGTTTGGCAGGCATAGCCCCCTTGTCTATGCTTGCTTTTTTGAAGTTGCAACTTTTCTTACTCTGACAAGTATTTTTTTCAAATCTTAAATTTTTAATCGTATGAAAAAGTTAGTAGAAAAAAATTCAAAAATTCAAAAATTCAAAAATTCAAAAATTCAAAAATTCAAAAATTCAAAAATTCAAAAATTCTTTTCTTTAAGAACACTTTTAGAAAATCCTCAATTACTGTTTTTATCTTCATTTTAGTGATTAATTTTAGTTGTCAAAACCAATTTAATGAACTAAAAATAAAAGTAGATAGTAGAAATGTAGTTAATGTAGAAACTACATCTATTGAGATTGCTGAAGGAGTTAGTAGAAAAAGTGATTTTTTGTATTTCCCTGATGAGAAATCTTTTTACCAAGTTTTATTAGTATTAGCTAAAAAGACCCCTCAAGAGCAATCAGAATGGGCAAGTCAGTTTGGTATAACTTCTTTAAGAAAAGTTTATGACCAAGTCGTTAAAGCAGAAATTGATTTATTTGATGTTGCTGCTGGAGATATTAGCAAACTGGACAAAAACCAAGTAGACCGCTTGAAAAAATATGGATTTGCGTCTGAAATGGCATTAAAAAATAGAGATGTAATTGATTATGATAAAAATACAGGATTCAGTATGAAAATCTTTAGCCCTCACATGAGTTTAGTTGCTAATAGAAAAGGAATTGTACAGGTAGGAAAAGAAATACGCAAGTATGCAGATGATGGAGTACGAATTATTCTTGATGGAGATGAATCTAAAATTCCTTTATTAGATGATATAAAAGAATCAGATGAAAGCAGAGGGATTCGCGTGGAAAAGGCAGAAAGAATATTCAGTAGCGGTCGTGTAGAAACAAATACTCGGACTTTGTTTTGTGAAAACATATACTATGGCAATCCTCAGTTAAAAATTTTAACGTATGATGAGTTTTATGTACAAGGTACAGTTGGCACAAATACAAAATTTACTCATTATCAGACCACAAGAAATTTGCGAAAAGGTTTTTTGGGTTATTGGTATGATTACTACACCAATACGAACACTAACGGTATAGTAAACTATAAAGATAATACCAATACAGATATTACTGTATGGAACGGCGGTGCTTTTTATGGTGGATACTATTATGTAAATCCACCTGTTAATGTTACTATGATTCAAATATATTTTCTATCAGATGCACTTATAAACACAAGTCGTACACCAATCACTCCATACGGACAAACCTTGTCTAATACTGGATTTGTAAGTTGTGGGTCTATTTATTAATAAAATTAGCTTAACGATAACCTACTTATTTTATTGCTCATGATTAAATAGGTTATCCTATATTAAACTATTTAAAATCAACATGATGAGAAAGGTTATTTTATTATTTAGTATTGTTTTCTTAGCTGGGTACGTATTTGCTCAAAAAGATAAAACTTGGAATATGAAACTTGGGCTTTATGCGTCTAAGATTGTTTTTGAAAATTTACCTTCGGAGTACTCAGTAACGGTATATGATTCACTGATAAATCCTTCTAATATGGGAAAAATAGCAGAAAGAGGGAGCTTCGATACTCGTCTTAATGGCTCTTTGATGATTTATAAAGAAAAAGTATTGAAAAACTGGTTAAGTGCATTAGTTGGTGTAGGCTACCGACAAAGAGGTTATCGCAGTCAAAAAGGGTACGTCACCTCCCCAACAGCTAGTCCTAATGGTTTTATTAAGAAAGACATAGAAGTAAGTTTACGTTATCTTTCTACTGATATTGCCCTAAGATTTTATCTGTATAAGCATTGGTACTTACTCACTACGGGCAGGTTTGATTTGTTAGTAGCCAAAAAAAGCACGCAAGAGCATGAATATCTGGCTAATAATATCAAAAATTTTGACATTTCACCTTCTATCGCGCTGGGAAAAGAGATTGCTTTTAAAGGTTATGCTTTGCTGATAGAGTATGAAGTGAATCGTAGTTTGCACAACATTTCTACTTTACCACCAGCTATTGTTAATTTTTCTGCCACCACTTTTAGGAATTTTACTTATGGTTTCAATGTAGGAATAAAGTTTTAGAATATTTCTTGTACCATCAATCATTGACTATCAAGATGTAAAAAAATTTTTTCCATGAAAACACTCATTTTGTCTTTATTTCTCATTAGCTTATTTGTTTCGGTCTTTGCCCAAAAAGAATCTCATTGGCAGTTAAAAGTGGGTTTGCACCATTCCAACATGATTTTTCACCATTTACCTTTTCCAGATTTGGGGACTTTGTATGACAGTACGGGGCAGTTTGTAGGTTTTCTAACAGGGTATGGTGGGGGGCATTTCCAATATCGCTTGGCTCCAAATGTAATGGTTTACAAAGAAAAGCAATATAAAAATTGGCTTCATCTACTTGTAGGGATAGGGTACAGGCAGAGAGGCTACTTGGCATCAAAATTTTATGGTATTGCTTATGGAGCAAACTACCCACAGGGCATTCCTATCAAGGAAGACATAGAAACTCGCTTGCACTACCTCTCTTCGGATTGGGTGCTTAGGTTTAACATTACTAAAGGGTTTTATGTGATGGCGGCAGGAAGGGCAGACCTGTTGCTACACAAAAAGACAGCTGCGGCACATGAATACATTGCTAACAGCCTTACCTCTGTGGAGATTTCACCTGTACTGACCATCGGCAAGCAGATTAATCTATGTGATTATCAGTTGCTTATTGAGTTTGAGGTGAATAGAGGCTTACAAAATGTAAGCAAAATAAAGTCAGATTTTCAAAGTATGCCTCCTACCAAGGTTTGGAACATGAGCTACGGCTTCAATCTGGGTTTGCGGCTTTAAAGGAAACTGTTTAGTTAAGAAAAGAAGATATTGATATTTAATATCTTCTTTTCTTATATTTTAAAAGCATATCAACGATAACATTTTCAAAAAATAATTACACACCTCTTGCAACTTGTCCTTATCTTTTCTTCGTACTGCTTGATGTAAACCTCAATTATTTTTTTTCAAAGTAAAAATTTTAAAAGAGCATAGCTTATGGGTAGATACTACTGATTTTCTGTACTATCAATCTTTAAACTTATGAACATTTCCAAACTCACCGTTTTGGTATTTCTTCATCACCTGATAAGCAAAAAAGCGACGGGAGATGTGAATAGTCTTGCTAAGCAACTTGGGGTAAGTCGCAGGACAGTATTCAACTATATAGATGAGTTAAAGAGCATAGGTGCGCCCATAGCCTATTGCCACACTGCGAGGAGTTACGTTTACACTGATTTTTGGGAGGCATCTTTGCTGACTTTTCTATGGACGAATAGGCATCAATGAAGGCTAAAAACTTAACGATTTGTTCATATAGGGTGCAAGGTTTTTGCACTCTGTTTCTTTTCCTTTGTGGTGTTTGGCAGGTATAGCCCCCTTGTCTATGCTTGCTTGTTTGAAGTTGCAACTTTCCCTACTCTGACAAGTTTTTTTCTCAAATCTTAAA
>NZ_FONY01000098.1 GCF_900113045.1 Thermoflexibacter ruber | reverse complement strand
TGATAGCAGAGGGTTTTGATAATCAGGTAATTTTAAAACTTACAGGCTTAACTATTGAGCAGATAGAAGCATTGAGGAAGGAAGTGAGATAGGGGAAGTTGTAAACTTTTATTTCTACCCTGTCTTTGGCTTGGGCATGAAGGGTTTAGATTATGTGCAGACTCCAGCGAAGGAGGATAAGTGGCAGTTCAACAGCAAAGAGAAGCAAACCGAGCTTGGGCTGCATTGGCACGACTACGGAGCAGGGAACTATGATGCTCAGATAGGGAGGTGGCATAGTATAGACGGTATGGCGGAAAAGTATATTTCATCTTCGCCGTATCATTATTGTGCAAATAATCCAATTAGTTTTTTTGACATTGATGGTAATGAATTTACCGAAAGTGCTGAAAGATGGATAAATGAACTAACAGCTGCAATATCTGATGAGATTAAGAAAAGCAATAAAATTATGCTAAGAAATTTAGCCAAGATAGAAAAAGCCAAATCATCATTTGAAGCAGGAAAAATCAGTAATGCAAAGATGGAAAGACGTATTGCAAGAGCAGAAAGAGTAATAAACAAGCAAGAAAGCAGGAAAGAAGAATTATTAGAAGCCCAATCTGAAATTAGCGAATTGCGTCACTCAAGTCAAACTTATGATGTTGTTGTACATTCTAATTATACGTCTAATGTAAGAGGTGAAGGAACTGGCGGTTTCCTAAATTATGCCTCTAATGGAATCATTAATGTCAATATTACGAATTTGTCAAGCAACAAGTTAGCAACTTTAGCCCATGAGCTAAAACACCCATTTCAGTATGAAAGAAAGCTAATTGATTTAGGAGTAGGAGGTGGTGGTATAATGTATGATATTTATGATGAAGTCGAGGCTTTCAAACGAGGACAATTATTTGGTGAAAATAAAGGAAATATAATTAATGAGGCATTTGTAAAAAGACGCTATCCAACATTACCTTTTAGTCCCATTCACCATAATACACCACATCCCAACGGAGGCACTTATGGTGAGCAAATTCAAAATACAATATTCAATATGGGAACAGGACTTAGAGAACCATCTACAAGAATAAAAGGTTGGCAAATCTATTATCAGCAAGGTGTTTATAATAACCCTGCTTTTAAATACTGAAGGCTATATAATTCACAACATTGATAAATATATAATTGTTGGGAATTATAGTTTATCCTAAATATAAAATATTTTAAATATTATTCTTGATTTAATTAAAGTAACCAATGAAAAAGGTTTTTGTTTATTTATTTTCTTTTTATTTTTTTATTTCTTGCACTTCTTCTAAAAAATAGAAGGTATTTATATCTTTTCAACTAAATACGATAGATATGGGAAAATGACAATTAATGCTGATAAGTCTTACGAATATGAATATGTAGAAGGGCTACTGCATATTAATAGCAAGGGCAAATGGAAAATTGTGTCAGATGGTATTCAGTTCAACAGTGATTTAAAATTGGATTCAATCTTTGTAAAAGAAGCATTTCAAAAATTGTATGAAGGAAAACTTTTTATTTGTGTAAAAAACTTTGAAGGTCATAATATCTATGAGAAAATAATTTTTAATGGAAATAAAGATGATTATATATTCATTAAACCTTCATGCAATGATTTATTGCACAAAGATTCTTTAAAATCATTTACACTAACTAAGCATATATTATCTGACACTATAAATATACATTACAAGATAAAAAACCCAATGAGTAATGTATTTGAAGTTTATACAATCGATGAAATCTTACATCATAATTATCGTTTTTTTAGGAATAAAGTTTGGAAAGTGCGAGGACGGAAACTGGTAGATAATGAAAAAGGAAATATGATGTTTTTTACAAAAAGAAAATAGCCAAGTTAGTCTTGGAAGTCCCCTGCTGGTCGGAATTACAAATTCCGACCTAATTTTATGAGGATTTGTAATCTACATTTGCTATTTCATTGGTAGAGAGTAGGTTGTATTTATTAGTATATATCGTTAAAACGATAAGCTAAATATTTGATTTAGTATGGCTTACCGTTTTAATGGCGTAGTGCAACTACCGTAGTGGAACTACCGTAGTAAAACGGTGAGATTAGGAAAAGCATATATCTATCCCTTTGGGTTAAAGGTGGGCTATGCCGCACCGTTTTATGATAGAGTTAAACGCATTTCTTGCTGTTTTGAAGTATTTTTGTATATTTGAGCAAATAAGAATGTAATGACACTTCCCACTTCCATATTGGCAGATTTTCGCAAGTATTTTATAGGTAAACCTGTAAAAAAAGTATATCTTTTTGGCTCTTATGCAAGAGGCGAAGCAAGTGAAGATTCTGACATAGATTTATTAGTTGATTTGGATTACTCAATGATATACAATGGTTTAGAGTTTTTTGAAATGTGGAGCGATTTAGAGCAAATTTCAGGAAAGAAAGTGGACTTAGTGAGTGCAACTTCCCTTTCCAAATATGTAAAAGAATATGTAGAGAACGATAAAATTTTGATTTATGAAAAAGCAAAAACCAGACGACTACGCCAGACTTTTGCACATCAAAGACGCTATCGAAGGAATACAAAGGTTCATTGAGGGATACAATTTAGATACTTTTATTGCAGATGAAAAAACTTTTTTAGCCACTGTTAAGGAAATAGAAATTATAGGAGAGGCAGCTTATCACCTTTCGGACACACTAAAAAAACAGTATTCAGACATCCCTTGGCAACAGATAGAAAGCATGAGGCATAAATTAGTACATGATTATTATGATATTGATAAGAAGGTAGCTTGGCTGGTAGCTACCAATTTTACTCCACAATTAAAGATAGAGGTGGGTAGGATTATTGAGGATTTAGATAACAATTAAATTTTTACGCCATTATTGTTCTTTTGACCCAAAACCCCTGTTGCTTGTAGTATTAATGGAATGAGACTATGAACTTCTTGCTTTGCCAATCTCCATGTTTGCGTGTAGGTACGTAAGCATCAGAGGTAAGTTTTATTTTCTTGGTAGTGAGTAGGTTATAATTGAGATGAGTTTTTCATGTGTTGCACCCCGCGTCAAAAGACATGAAAAATTGTATTTTCATTCATAATTCCCCCAGTTGTTCGTAGTCTTAACGAAGCGCGACTACGAACTTTTTACTTTGCAAATCTCTGATTTGCATGTAGGTGCGGAAGCAAAAAGGTGGCTTATTCATTGTTAGTCAGCAAGTTATAATAGCGCAAATCAAAATTTGTACGGTTCGCCGTTGCGACTCCACTCCAGATTTCTGATTCCAGATTCCTCATTGATATTTCCTCATTTTTCCCTATCTTTGTCTAAAATAAAAGTAGGCACATGATAGCACAAAAATACATCAATCCTT
>NZ_FONY01000092.1 GCF_900113045.1 Thermoflexibacter ruber | reverse complement strand
GTGCTTCGCAGACACATTTGTGCAAGGTGGAAGCTCAGTTCTCCGAATGAAGTTTAGTGCTAAAACACCCCGCCATCGCAAACCCCCGAAACGTTATAGCCAATGGTAGGACGACACAACCGTAATAACAAAATGACAAATATGGGACGACAAATTAGAATAATTAGATTTGGACCTTTAATGATTATTGCTTCAACATTATTGACTTCTTGTCAATTGGGACGCTTTGTGTTTTACAACTTTGCCGACATAAAAGACCATAAAATATTTCAATCCAGACCATTAACTGCCGACACTTCACCGTACAGTTTTCAAACTACTAATTCAGGAAAATTTCCAAAAGAATTAAACGGCACTTCGTTTGACAAATATCTTGAAGATAATAAAACAGTGGCTTTTCTGATTATTAAAAATGACACTATTCAGTATGAAAAATATTTCAAGGGGTATGACAAAGAAAGTATTGTTCCTTCTTTCTCAATGGCAAAATCTATTACGTCAATTTTAATTGGTTGTGCTATTGACGAAGGTTTAATAAAATCCGTTGACGAGCCTATCACTAACTATATTCCTGAACTAACAAAAAACGGTTTTGACAAAGTAACTATTAAGCATCTTTTACAAATGACATCTGGTATTAAATTTAATGAAAGCTACATAAATCCTTTTGGCGATGCAGCTTCATTTTATTATGGGCTTAATCTTAGGAAAGAAATTGAAAAAATGAAATTGAAAACAGAACCGGGTAAACAGTTTGATTATGTAAGCGGTAATACTCAACTATTGGGTTTGGTTTTAGAACGTTCCCTAAAGGACAAGACAATTACTTCATATTTACAGGAGAAAATATGGACCCCGCTTGGAATGGAGTATGACGCATCTTGGAGTATTGACAGGAAAAAGAATGGACTTGAGAAAACATTTTGTTGTTTAAACGCAAGAGCAAGAGACTTTGCCAAAATAGGACGACTATATAAAAACAAAGGCAACTGGAACGGAAAACAAATTGTATCACAAAGATGGGTTGAAGAATCTACAAGACTTGACACATCAGAAGGAAGTGCGAACTTTTATCAATATCAATGGTGGTTGCCGACACCAAATGAAGACTTTATGGCTGAAGGTATTTTAGGACAATTTGTTTACGTCAATCCAACAAAAGACCTAATAATTGTAAGACTTGGAAAGAAAGAAGGAAAGGCAGACTGGTGGACAATTTTCACGTCATTAGCAAAAGCATATTGAAAATGACAAGAACCACTGGCTATAACACGGGTTTGGCAAAAGTGGCGGTTCAGTGCTCCGCAGACACATTTGTGGTTAATCAAAGTTTGGTTCTCCGCATCAACATTTGTGGTGAAAGTCGCCACCTTCGCCAAGCCCAAAACCGTTAGCTACAACTTTATGAGAAAAACACCGATAATAATACTCTTTGTTTTAATTTTTGGATTTGCTAATTGCCAAAATAAGCAGATTATTGAAACTAGCGACATCGAAAATTTTTGGAAAGCTTTTGACAAATTAAAATATGCTTCAAACAAAAATGACAGCATAAATATCATTCAAACAGAATATATAGACATTTCAACTGAATTCTTTAAAGAGTTCATTAAGGTTAGAAATTTTACAGCAGAAGAGTATGTAAGTTTGATTCATAAATACCCAAAATTTTGGAGTTCTATTAGAAAAGAAACAGAAAATGTAAAAAACAGAAAAGACGATATTGAAAGAATATTAGACAAACATGAAAAAGAAATTCCTAACTTTAAAAGACCCAATGTTTGTTTTGCAATAGGTTGTCTAAGAACAGGCGGAACAACTAGTGATAATCTAATTTTGATTGGTACTGAAATAGCTGCATCGACACCAGAAACAGATAAATCTGAACTACCAAATTGGTTGAAAAGTGTAATTGGAACGTTTGGTGATATTGTATCAATGGTATCACACGAAACAATCCATACACAACAAAAAAAAGGTTATTTGCGAGATTTGGTAGAGCATACAATAAGTGAAGGTGTTGCTGATTTTTTAAGTGAGAAAATTTCAGGATTAACTATTAATAAAGTTGCCTTTAAATATGGCTTTGAAAATGATTGTATTTTAAGAAAAGAGTTTTTACAAGACTATTCTAAAAATAAAACTGACATATCAAATTGGCTTTATAATGGAAGTAAATCAAAAAATAGACCAGCCGATTTAGGCTATTATATCGGATATAGAATTGCGGAAGAATATTATAATAAAACTGCAAATAAAGAAAAGGCAATTTTGGACTTATTAAACAGAAAAAACTACAAGAAAATATTTAAAAAAAGTGAATATATAAAGAAAAGCTGTAGCTAACAGCATATTTAAGAAATGGCGGGTTTAGTGCTAAAAGGAAACTTTGTGCATCAAAGAAAGTTAAGTGCTAAAATGAAACATCCGTTTTCAAAAGCCGCCACTTCATAAATATGCAAAACGTTATGTGCAACCCTAAAACGACCGACAGTAACTTAAATTTGGCGACCACCCATTGACAGTGTTACCTTTGACAAAAATTTTAATTATGATACCAAGAGACCTCACACAAGACATAAAAACCCGTTTGGCGACAATCGGAGGGCAAGTAAACGGACTTATAAAAATGCTTGATAAAGAAGAAGACCCTGAAAAAATAATTACGCAATTCAAAGCGGTGGACAACGGACTTGACACGGCTTATAATCTTTTGCTTGACGAAGTTTACAGAAAAGCCCTTGCAATAAAAATTGTTGAAGTTGCGGACGCTTGTCCCGGGAATTGCGGAAATGAAGAAAAAATTGATTTTATCAGAACACAATTTCCAAAGTTCAAAATGGACGAAATATTGAAAAAATTTAAAGAAATAACTAAAATTGGTGAACGAGTGAAAGAACACCAGAAAAAAAATCTTTAAAAAGATTTGGAGACCACCCCCTCACCTAATGCACCTTTGTATTGTAATTCAAATTATAAACTTAAAAAATAAACAAAATGAAAAAGAAAGCAATGTTAATCATTACGGTTGTTGCGCTTACAGTTGGCGGAACCGTTTACGGGGGGTTCACTTATAAAAGTGATACTTGTCCGTTAGCGGGAACAAAAGATTGCCCCGAGTATGCAAACTGTCCAAAGAAAGGGCAAGCAGATTGTCCGATTATTCAGAACTGTCCGAAAAAGGGCACAGCTGACTGCCCTTACACAAACGGCACAGCAAGTTGTTGCTCAAAGAAAAAGTAACAAGTTAAAGGGGGCGGAAATCCGCCCCCTTTTTTACTTCATTTAAACAAAAAATATGACAGCTAAGGCATATATTGACAAGTTTGCAACAGCAGGACTCTTTGTTACTGCAATTTTTTCACCGTGTTGTTTTCCACTTTATGGGTTTCTTTTATCCGCTTTGGGACTTGGGAGCGTTGAATTATTTGGCGGTTACACTTGGTATATTTTTCAAGGACTTGTTGCCCTTGCCCTATTTGGACAATTTTGGTCATATAGCAAACACAAAAACATTTTTCCTTTACTAATTGCACTTATCAGTTCAGTATTAATTTTCGGCTCATACTATTTTTATTTCTCACATCCTTTAATTTATACTGGAATGTTTGGACTACTCATTGCAACCGCAGTAAATCATTTTGCAAAACGGAAAGCAAAATCTTGTCCAAATTGTATCCCTACTTCAGCGGAGAAAACACTTATCTTTCAATCTACCATTACTTGTCTAAATTGCGGACACAGCAAAAAGGAAACAATGCCCCACGATGCTTGCCAATTCTTTTATGAATGTGAGAACTGTAAGACCGTTTTAAAACCGAAGCAAGGCGACTGTTGCGTTTATTGCAGTTACGGAAATGTAAAGTGTCCATCAATTCAAGTAGGGACAAATTGTTGCTGACAAGACAAAAAAGTATGGAATACAACAAGACAATGAATAAAGGGCAGCACATAACAGCACCTACAAAAAATTGGCGGTTCAGTGGTTAAATGAAGCTTTGTGCTTCGTATCAAGTTCAGTGCTGGCAGACAGTTTAGTGCTCCGAAATCGCCAACTTCTTGTAGCTGCAAAACGTTGTACGTTATTTTGGAAAACCAAACAGTAACAGCCATACAACCAAACAGATAATAAAGTAAATACTCAATTTTGACAAACTTAAAG
>NZ_FONY01000058.1 GCF_900113045.1 Thermoflexibacter ruber | reverse complement strand
GAAGCGTAGCGAAGGCACAAGCCCGACAAAGGATGTAATCCTCGTTCCGTTGAGTGGAAGTGCCGAAGCGAAGCGAAGGCATTTCCACTCAACGTTTTGCGGCTTGGCGTAGTGGCGGATTTTTAGCACAAAAGTTCAATCGAAGAACTGCACTTGAACCTACCACAAAACTGTCATACGAAGCACTGAACCCGCCATTACACCAAACCGCTGTTAGCGGGTCGTTGTCATCTTTTCGTTACTTTATATGGTTTTCCTTTGTTGTCATACGTTGTCCATTCGCCAACTGGTTCTCCGTTCTCAAAATGTCCTGAACGTTTAATAGTTCCGTCTATTCTATACCATTCCCAATAACCTTCGGATTTACCGTCTATTATCTTTCCTTTCGACCAAATTGTCTTACCGTTAGCGTGATACTTTATCGTAACACCGTCAATTATTTCTTGCTTTTTCTCTTTCATATTTTGTCGGTGGTTTGTTCTTCAATAATTGAGATGCCTTCTAATTTCGCACCGTTACTTTTCAAAAACGCAAAAGTTAATTTGTCCACTTTGCAGTCTTTAAACTCAACTTTATTGAATTTTCGGTTGTGCTTGAAAAACGTGTTTAAAATTGTCGCATTTACAAACTTAACACCCTTAAATGAGCAATTTTCAAAAGAACAATCTTCAAGGTTGCCACCAAAGGTTATTTCTGTAAAGCCAACATTTTTGAAAGATGTATGTCTTAATTCCGCATTCTCAATTGAGTTCTTTTGAAAGTTTGAGTTAATAAATTCTGCTCCTGATAGATTGGAATTGTCAAAGTTGCAGTTTTTGATTTCACTTTGCTGAATTTCAGCGTCAATCAAACTGGTTTCATTGAAGGTTGATTTTAAAATTTCAGAAGCATAAATTTTTCCGTTTCTAATGTCTGATTGAGAAAAGTCACAATCGGCAATTGCATTTCCTTTTAGCGTCAAACCTGATAGGTCGGACTTAATGAATTTGCAATTTTTAATATTGGATGAACTGAATTTGTCCTTTAGGTCTTTCAAACCTGAAAAATCAGCATCTACCCAATTGCTGTTTGACATATCCCAATTCCAATCAAATCGTCTTTTAGGCTCTTCATTTGATTGCTCGATGGATTGTCCATTTGAAACGACTTCATTCTGTTTTTCATTAGTCACACTTTGAAAAGTGTCTGAAAAGTAGTTTAAGTCCAAGCCGAAAATCTCGGCAAGTCGGTTCAGGGTAGTGATGTCGGGCATTGATTCGCCACGTTCCCATTTTCCGACTGCTTGCGGACTAATTGAAATTTTGTTAGCAAGTTCTGCTTGAGAAAGATTACTTTTCTTTCTTGCTTCGGCAATCTTGTTGCCAATAATTGTTGAGTTGAGCATCATATTTTTAAGTTTTAAATGATGCTGCAAAGTTATTTTGTCTGTGAGCGATACGATTAAAAAGTCCGCTACTTTCAGTTGTATAGTCGCTACATTCAGTTGTTTTCAGGCAACTATTGGTTGTTTTTAAGTCAGGTTGTCTAAATAGTTCTGTTTTCAATCTTTTTTCTCTTAATTGTTAGTCTCTGTTTTGCTCGTGTCGGTCTTTTTACAATGCCCGCTAACGGAAAAATGTTTGCGAAGGGCGGGATTAAATAGCACTTCCCTTGCCCTACGCACAAAGTTTATAGAAAGCACAAAAGCCTAAATTACGCACATTTGCCCGCCTTTTCGCAAACATAATGTTGTATGCCGTTTTACTTTTTGTTCTGCCCCTCTATTAAGTTCTTATTCAGGTACTTATCTTTTTCTGTTCGCAGTTCCATTAACCAATTCAAATACATTTCTTTGGGCATTTGTCGGTAGCCTAAGTCGTGGATTTGCAAATAAAGGTCTTGTACTTCGTTAAAAGTTTGCTTGTTTTGTGTTTTCTCAAAAATTTGTTTCAGGGTTTCTGCTTTCACAATTAGGGCATTTACGCAATTTGGAAAATACTGTAAGGCGGTGTTACAACATTTCAAAATAAAATCGGTGTCCTGTCCGTTGGTTTTGCGTTTGTAACCTTCTGCCAAATCTACTAAACAAAGGGCGATGCTTTCTTGGTCGGTTAGGGCTTTCATATACACACTGTTTTGAATGGCAGACAAATGAATATAGCCCGAAGCCATTAACCACGCATCTATGGGAAAGGCTGCACTTGTGAGTTCTGTATTGTACCAACCTGTTTTTTCTGCTCGGTGTTTGATGTAAATATGGTTGGGGGCAAGTGCTAAATTTGCCGAAACGCCTAACTCCTCGCACAAGATTTTATACAAATAGGGCAAAGAATGACAATTTCCTTTTTTGGTGGCTAAGAGTTTGATAACGAACATTTTAGTCCAATTCTGCTCACCAAAATAGTCCTCAAAATCGTAAGTAAAAGGCAAGTGATAGGCTTTTTCGCCATTGGGCAACAAAATTGTAACGGTATCTGTCATTACTTTAAACACTGCTCCCCACAAAGCAACGGTGGCTTTGTCTTTTTGCGAATAATTTGCAAGTGGGTTTGTTTGGTGAAAGCCTTTGCATAAGGTTATAAGCAAACGAATTTGTTTGTTAAATTGTGTTGTGTCTAATGGGGTATCTGAAAAAGCATTTTCTGTTAAAAATATGGCTTTTTTGAAACTGATTTGTTCTTTACCTGAAAGCATATTTTGCATTGAGGTAAAGGCAAAATTATATAGGTTTGCTTGTGAAAAAGCAAGTTGTGAATGAAAAACAAAAATAAAAACTAAAAAAAACTTTCTTAAAAAATCATTTCTTGCTTGCACCATTGTAGTATTTGGTTTTCTTGCGAAATTTCAAAGAAATACTGATATAGATATTCTCTACTTCTTACTTCTATCAAAACATAGTAATGAGGATTAGCAAAAGTAGCCCTATTAACTTCTATGAAAAAATGTAGTTTTTTTAATTTACTCACTTTATGAGTATTTTTTAAAATAACTTTTTTTAAGTTGTTTGGTAAATTAATTGATAACAATACGGTATTAGTCAAAGTATCTTTGTTTAGTAAAGCACTTTTTATTTTTACATAGATATTCTTATCATTAAAACAAGCAGGGTATAAAAAGAAATCTGAATAGTTGTTAGTTAATATAGAATTGATAATTATCTTTTTGTAGTTTTTAAACTCCGTGTTTAACAAACTATCAACAAAGAATTGCGTAGCAACATCTTCCTTTTTAAGGATAATTTGCCCAAATGAAAAAGTAGCATTAAAAATCAATGCTAAGGTCAATGATTTACTTGACATTTTATTAGTAAGAAATAGTTTTTTTACAGTAACGAGATACTTCATTTGTTTTTAAATCAATTTCAACAAAAAAGTGGTTTTCAAAACTTTTATCAAATACTATTAGTTCAACAAAAACTAAGTTTGTTAAATACATTTCTGCTTGATTGATAGATATGTATTTATTTTTTTTTGTTATTTTTGATTTATCTGACAAGACAAACCTACTATTTTGGCTCAGGTCGCAATTAAACTTTTGGTTTTGTTTCCTAATTTCTGTAATTTTATTTCTGATACTGTTTTTTTCAGCATCAGAAATATTTTGGTATTTTATGTAATAATCTTGAAAACAAGAGGTGTATAAATGCGATGATATTTCAGATGAAATATCTCTTTTTACTGAAAAAGTAATGTTGTTTTCATAGTTCTCTTTAACAATATGAGATACAAAGAAACTAAATGCAATTTTTTCATAGCATAAAGTGTCTTGTCCATATACTGCGAAAGTTTTTGTTATGATTATTATGAAAAATATCAAGGTTTTCATATTAGTTCTTTTTTAATTTTTCCTGCATTTTTTGAAATTTTTGAGTTGTCATCACTTTTCCAGAATTAAAATTTTCGGGTGCTGTTCCTGTCTGCCCATTTACAAATCCTCTACCACCTGTCGTACCAAGCCTAACATTTCCTAATCCCACCCTACCAAGCATTTCGCCAATGTGGTGTTTGGATACACCACCTCCCGACGAAACCGCAGCCATTAATCCGCCATTATTGTGTGAATTGCCCAAGTTATGCCCTACTTCGTGAGAACCTGTGTTATCCGATTTATGGCTTTCTTTTACAAAAGCATTGTCTCCGTCACTTACTCCATTCACCACCTTTCCTGCCTCAGAAGAAGAAAATCTTTTATCTCCATCAGGCAAGGATATATATGAATTACTTTCGTTTGAAAAATCGTGTGTTGCTTTTTCCTCCCCTTTTGAAGTATAAAATTCACCATTAGGTTTGAGAGTTGGTTCACTATCATCAACTTCCGTTGTAATACTAAAATTAACAGTATAAGCAACAGCGTCTTTGCCCTCGCCTATAACATAGGAATACTTTCCACTTTGATTATTCCAAAAACCAACTGCTTGATTTGCACTTTTTTCATCTTTGCTTAATGTGATAAAATGTGCTTTTATGGTAATTGTTTTATTTTCGTGGTCGTAATAAACTCCATAATCCCGCCCATCAGGGTCAACATATAGTATAGGATTGTTGGCTGTAAAAATGTAGGGTGAATGGTTATAATGCCTTTCCGCCAACGGGTCTACCGAAATCCACCTACTACTCACACTCGCATCAGGCATACTATTCGCACTATCTTTTTTGACAAAACCCACAATTTTTCGTGAATTGACATTGATTAGCGTTGTGCCTATCTGCACTACACTGTCCAAATCGTGAAACTCTTGGTATTTGCCATTACTTAACGTCAAAATTTTAATGCCCTTGATGCCTGCTTGCTCAAAAGGGTTGGTGTATTTCACTTGGTTTTTGCCTTGCTGCTCTTGGGCTGTGGCAAAGTTGAGTGAAAGTAAAATAATGAAAATGAATATAATAAACTGTTTCATTGGGTTGTTGAGATTTATTTTTTCCACAAAGACTGTTGAATGTTTTGAAAAGTTTGCTTACTTTTTTCGGTTTCTTTTTGTATGCCTTTGAGCCAATTTTGATACGCCTCTTGGGGCATTTCGGCAAAACCACTGTCGTCCAATTCTTGTTGGGCTTGTTTCACTTTTTGGTAAAGTTCATAAACTTGTGGTACATCACCAAATTGTATGTTGGGAAGTCGTTTTTCTCTGCTCTGTTTTGCCACATAGCCCAGCAAAGCATTGTAATAATTGGCTTTTACCATTAAGGCTGTTATGTTTTGTGGGTGATGTTTCAATGCCAACTTAGCACATTTCAAAGAAAATTCGTTGTAACCGTATTTGTGTTCGTAACCCAAAGCCAAATCCATTAAACAGTGGGCAATAAGTTGTTTTTTACTCAATGTGTCCAAATACACTTTGTTTGCCAATGCCTCTGCCTTGATAAATCCCGATGACAAAGCAAAAGCATCAGTAGTAAAATGTCCGTTGGTGGTTTCATAGTTTTGCAGTCTGCCATTGACCATAAATTTGATAAACGAATGATTAGGCGAATAACTTAACCAAGCCTTAGCCCCCAATTCGTCTGCTAAGAGTAAATACAAAAGTGGCATAGAATGGCACTGCCCCGAATGTTGCAACAAGAGTTTAGATACAAACATTTTGCGGTAGTCTTTCTCCCCTCTGTAATCCTCAAAATCGTATTTGAATGGATAATGCGTGAATACTTGGTTCTCTTTGTGTGGAATTTTGACCTTAAAAGTATCTGCCATAAACTGATAAATTGCCAAATTTTTGGCTAATTGGTTGTTGGGCATTTTGTCTTGTTTCATTTTTAGTGAAATCAAGCCCGCAATATTTCGTAAAGTTTCGTCAAATTCTTGGTAAGGCATCGTGTTTTCGTAGTAGGAATTTTCTACCAAAAACACTGCCCTTTTCAAGTTCAAAGGCTCTTTGCCTGAAAGCATAGATGAAAACTTTTGAAAAGCACTTTCATAAAAGTTTGTTCCTTTTTTGGTTACAGTAGGGAATTTGTAGTTCAGAGAATTGTAAGCCTCTGCAATAGATGAGTATTTTGGATTTTCAAATTCTGCAATATCGTCCAAAACGTCTTGGGGCAAAGTGCCTTGTTGTTGGTGATGTGTGGCTTGGTTTATCAGCCTTTGGTTTTGCAAATGAATTTGTTGCTGTTGCTGCCAAAGCATATTTTGCAAAACATTGTTTTGATTGGGTTGTGAAAAACCATTTTGTTTTTGCGTAGGAAAGGTTACGACATTGCTGTAAGTTCCCAAAGTAGCGGGTTGTGGTTTTTGGAAACTTGGGATTTGCCCGAATAATTGTGTTATTGTACTGAAAATCAAGAGTATCAGTAGTGCTTTTTTCATTGTATTGTTGGGGTTTTAAAATGGCATACAACGGAAAAATGTTTGCGAAGGGCGGGATTAAATAGCACTTCCCTTGCCCTACGCACAAAGTTTATAAAAAGCACAAAAGCTAAAATTACGCACATCAGCCCGCCTTTTCGCAAACATAATGTTGTGCCTTGCCTTTCTTTTTTCGTCAAAGTGTCCGCAAAAAGTCTTCAAAAAGCATTACCTTCCTAAATCCTTGTTTTCGCAAACCTTCGTACAAAGGATTATCTCTTGTCAAAAGTAGCAAATCTAACTGCATTGCTAAGGCTACATAACTAATATCTTTCAAGTCTATTTTTTCAAGTAATCGTTCAGCTTTATCCAAAATAGTCTGCTCCAAAACGTATTGAGGTAGAATAGTAAGTTGGGCAAACACAAAATATGTCCAATCTATAAATTGAATTTCAGACATTTTGGTCTTATCTTTCAAAATATCTTTATACTTTTCTACTTCAATCAGAGCAAACTCGGGTAGGATAAAGTTATTGAAAGTCAAAATAGGTCTATAACCTGCCTTACCACTTATCAGAATACTCATCAGCACATTGGCATCAATAACAAAATCTGTCATTGGGTAATCAAGTATTTATGTTTTTCTTGTTGCCAAGCCAAATGACGTGCTGTTTGCCATTCTTTGTCGTTCTGCAAGTCTATTGTTTTGAGGTCTTCTAAAACATCTTGTGCTGCTGCTTTGAGCAGCATTTTTTTTACAAAGTCTTGCAAGTAATTTTCCACTTGTTTATAACCAAAAGTCTGAACGACACTTTCGTCTAACTGTATCTTAAATTCCACCATTTCTATCAAAATTTAGTTTCTAAAAGAAACAAAGTTTTTTAGGACTTTGTTCTACTCGTTAGTTTTTCTTTTAAGGTAAGGCACAACGGAAAAATGTTTGCGAAGGGCGGGATTAAATAGCACTTTCACTTGCTCTACGCACAAAGTTTTTAGAAAGCACAAAAGCCTAAATTACGCACATTAGCCCGCCTTTTGGCTCCGCCGATTTTCAATTCGCAAACATAATGTTGTGCGGTGCTATTTTATCCGTTTGGGGGGATAGTAACGATAACCATATTCAAAAGGCTCATCATTTTGTTGATACCACCATCCAAATGCTTTTTTTACCGAATAGTCATCAAAAAAAGATATATAATTTCCATCTTTTGGATTAACTTTAATAGAAAATTTATAGTCTTTTCCGATAAATGTTAGTTTAAATTTTGCATCTAAAATATTTCTTTTTTGCATTAATACTTTTTTTGGTTTTAAAAAAGGGCAATTTGCAGGAAATTCTGTACAGCCAATAAAAAGTGTATCAGCATTTGTCCATAATTTTAGTTTTGAATGGGTATCGTCCCATATTGGTTTAATTTTTCCAAGTTCTTTTGTGTGCAAAATAGTTTGATTATTGATGCGTATTTCTAAACTATCTGTAATATTTACAATAGTTATAAACCACTCTTTTTGTTGAGCATAAAGGGTAAAAGTAAATGTGTTAATTACGAAGAATAAAAATAAAATCTTCATTTTAGTATTCAGGTTCAAATGGATTAGTTGTTCCTATTCTTTGCAATCCGTTATTTAACATACCTGCATTGTATCTGCGGTTAATAACCTCTATCTGTCTTGGGGTAAGTACAGGGGCTACCAACGGTAATGAATGTTTATAATCAGACATAATATTTTTTCCACTTGTATATGGATTTCCTGTTTCATAATTGGCAAAATAACTGTTTGGAATAAAATCTTTACCAACCTTTGATTGTGGCATTGTAATATGTGGCAAATACGCTGTATGTCCTGCCTCGTGTGCAAAAATGTATTTGGCTAATAATTGTCCGTTACTTGTAAGCCCTCTTGCATTCCAATTTTTAGATTGGGGGTCTTTTCCTGCCTGCATAGCCTCTCTATTTCCCAAAATACTCTCATTCAAATAAATTGCTTGACTGCCAAAACCTGCTTTGCCTCCACCAATACGGTCTCCTGCTATTACTGTTCCGTTACTCACAATTCTTACAGCGTGGTCTGTTGCACTTAAATCACTTTCAGCGGTTGCCACTTTCAGATACGAATTTTCCATATCAAAACTCCACGAAATGCCCTCGCCTTTGCCTGTAAAAACTTCTGCCAAACCTGCCAACATTTCATTAGCCATTTTATCCAAGTCTTTGATTTCCTTCCCCGTTTCGTTCAAAATCTGCCCTCTGAAAGTAAAAGTGTAGTGATTGGTTTCCTTATTGTGGCTGATAACCCAATCCCTGCCGTCGGGGTCTATGATATTCAAAGGGTTATTGGCTACAAAGTTATAAGGTGTCCAACCTGTGTAATTCTCTGCGTGTGGGTCAACCGACAAGAACCTCGCTATATTGGTGGCACTCATAAAAAACTGCTCAAATACATTCCCTTCTTTGTCTATCAAGGAAATCATACCTGTCCGCATATCTACCACCATTCTTTTTACTTGGCTGTTTTTGTTGCGGTTTGGAATTTCCAAATAATTTAGCCCTGTTCTCTCTGCCTCTGTCATCAGCACCACCGAACTATCACCAAAAATAGCATAAGGGCTTAGGTTTTTACTTTCCATTCTTCTCATTTCTGTGCCTTCCTCGCCAAAATCAAGTACCATTTCAGGCTCTTGTTTTGCTTGGTTGAAATGCTGAAAACCAAAATAAGTTGCTATGCTTACAACCGTTAAAATGCTTAAAATCAAGTAAATTCTGCGTTTCATTGAATTGATATTTTGATGTTTGAATTTAATTTTTGGCTTGGGTTTGACGTTTTTCCTTTTCTATTTCCATTTCCTTTGCCCATTGTGCATACTGTTCTTTCGTAACTTCCCGATGTCCTAACTCGTTGAGTTGGTAATGCGTAGCAAGCCACTCCTCGTGATACTTTTTCATTTTTTCGTTGGGTTTATTGCCGTACTTTTTCTTGTAGGCAAGCCCCAAATTTTTCAACGTGATGTGCTTGTGCAAAATAGCACTTACAGAATTTTTATGGTGCTTGATACTTGCTTCACAACAAAGCAAGCAAAATTCAGTATGTCCGTATTGTTTGGTATATGCCAAAGAAAGTTCAGTCATACAAAAAGCGATGCTTTCTTTCATAGTCAAATCTTTCATATAAATTCCGCTTTGAATAGCCTCTGCACTCATTCCCGAAGAAGAAATCATCCAAGCGTCAGACGAAAAATGTCCGTTGGTCAATTCTACATTTACCCACTTATTCTGCTCGTCAAGGTGCTTGATATACAAGTGATTAGGGGCAAGAGCCAAATAACTTTCCGCCCCGATTTCCTCTGCCAAAATCTTGTAAAGCATTGGCATAGACCTACATTGCCCTGTATGAGTTCGCAATAATTTTGTAACAAATACATTTTGATAGTCCTTTTCGCCATAAAAATCTTCAAAATCGTAAGTGAAAGGCTTATATTGGTTCATAGAATGGGGTTTAGTAAAAAACTCGTAAAGTGCAAAGTTCCCTGCGGTCTTGTACTGTTCCACGCCTTTGGCTTTGATGAAAGTCTTTAAATCTCTGGCTATTCGGGCAATGTCTTGGCAAAAAATATCATAGTCTAAGTCGCCTTTCAAATATGCCCACTCTATCAAAAACGAAGCACGTTTAAAATCCATTGGGATTTTGTCTTCAAGCATTTGGTTGATTTCTTGAAAAGCAAGGTTGTAATACTTGTCTTGGCAATAAATAGTCGTGTCTGACTGAAAAGTCGGTTTGGGTTTTTCTGCTATGGTCGTGGTTACAACTTCCTTGTCTTGATGTTGGGTACAAGAAGCTAAAACTATGAAAATTAGTAAGATAATTTGTAATTTCCGTTGTTTCATTGTTTGACGGTTTTGTTCTTTATAGTATCGCACAACGTTTTTGCGCTTGGCGTTCGTGCGGGCTTTCAAAGCACCAAACTGTCAAACCAGCACTAAAGTTGATTTGAAAAACTGCACTTGAATTTA
This sequence comes from Thermoflexibacter ruber, assembly GCF_900113045.1. Classification (GTDB taxonomy): domain Bacteria; phylum Bacteroidota; class Bacteroidia; order Cytophagales; family Thermoflexibacteraceae; genus Thermoflexibacter; species Thermoflexibacter ruber. Next base: position 6,272 of record NZ_FONY01000058.1, on the reverse strand, counting down.
AGCACGGCACCCCGCATGACGCCAAACGCATGTTGTGCCTTCGTTGTTCTTTTTCGTCAGTTCTGTTGTCGTTCAATTCTGTCAGTGTTGGGAAGCCATACTCTTTGCCAAGTTTTGGTTTGCGGGTTTGCTGGTGCAACTTGGCAATGTGTATGGCTTGTGGGTTGGCTTTAATAATTAAATGTCAGCCCTACTCCAAAGCCCATATCACTGTCGTAATGTGTTCTGAAACCTAAGTTTTTACCAGCGATATAATTCAGTCCAAACATATATTCTCTGTCCGTATTTACCATAAATGCAGCCCTGAACCTTTTTGAAATGGGAATGTCTTCTCGTCTTAATTGTACCCTTACATTTCCATCGTGATACACTTCTGTTTGTAAAATTACAAGCATTGGTAGAGTATAAGCTATCCCTAAACTAAATTGTCTCCGATTGTCTTTGGTGTTTGTCTGTCCGAATAGATTTCTTTTAGGTGTTTCGTGTTTTCTATAACGCCAATCAAATCCAATAAAAGGCATAAGCCATTGGTTTCTGCCTATGTATCGTCCAATGTGGGTTTCTGTTTCGTAACCGTGTCTGTCATTATAACCCAAACGCCATTCTGTGCCAAAACTCCAACGGGTATTTTGCAACATTGTCATTCCGTCATTACCATTTGTAGCAAAGTCATTTTGAAACATAAAATGTAGCTCATTGCTTTCTTTTTGCAACTTTTTGTAAGCCCATTTTTTGTCTGGTAACAATGGATTAGGTGCTTGATTTTCTGTACTGAAAACACGGTTCATTCCTGCCATCATATGGTAAAGTATATGGCAATGAAAAAACCAATCACCTTCTAAATTGGCTTCAAATTCTATAACATTGGTTTCCATTGGCATTATGTCCAACACATTTTTCAATGGTGCATAATCGCCTTGTCCATTTATAACCCTAAAATCGTGTCCGTGCAGGTGCATCGGGTGTCGCATCATTGAGTTATTGTAGAGTGTTATTCTTACAATTTCTCCTTTTTTAATTAGTATTTTATCAGTTTCAGCAAGCACTCGGTTGTCCATACTCCACACATATCGGTTCATATTTCCCGTTAATTCAAACTTTAACTCTCTGATAGGTGCGTCTTTTGGAAAAGTAGTTTTGGTAGGTGATTTTAGCATAGCATAGTTTAAGGTAACAATGTCATTACTTGGCATTGTATGGTTGCTATGGTCTGAATGTTGCGATTTATTTGGCTTATTTTCTCCTGTGATTTCAGGGTACATTACCGTATTCATATCCATTTGTTGTAACGACATATCCATACCCATATCGTTCATTGAGCCGTTCATTTTCATCATATCGTTCATCATCTTCATACCTTCAAAGTATTTCAGTTTAGGCAATGGACTTGCCAACTGTTTAATACCTGAACCTATATAAATTGATGCTGATTTGGTGCGGTCTTCGGGTGTTGCCAAAAATTCATAGGAAGTATTTTCTGCCGGAATGGTAACGATGACATCATACGTTTCTGAAACGCCTATAAGCAGTCTATCCACAATAACAGGCTCAACATCATTGCCGTCATTGGCTACTACGGTCATTTTTCCACCTGCATACGTCAGCCAAAAATAGGAAGATGCTCCACCGTTGGAAACTCGCAACCGCACTTTATCACCCACTTTGAATTGAGAAAGTTGGCTTTCTGATGTTCCATTGATGAGGAATTTGTCGTAATACACATCGCTCACGTCCATTGCCAACATTCGTTTCCATTCGTTGGTCAATTTGGTTTTGAAATGCCCTGCTTTTATGGCTTCCCCATAACTCTGAACCGAGTTTTTCTTTATGGCAAACCAATCATTGGCATTGTGCAACATTCGGTGTACATTGTCAGGATTGTAGTCTGTCCATTCGCTCAAAATAATAGGTACATAAGGCAAATCATCAATGCCCTTTCTGAAAGTAGGGTCATCTTCTTTTTTGAGAAGCACCATTGAACCGTACATTCCTATTTGTTCTTGCAGTCCGCTATGGCTGTGATACCAATGCGTGCCGTTTTGAATAATAGGAAAACGGTAAATGTGGGTGGTGTTTGGTTTAATGGGCATTTGTGTTAAGTACGGAACACCATCTTCTTTATTGGGCAAATACAAGCCGTGCCAATGCAAAGAGGTACTTTCTTTTAGCCTGTTGTGAACGTGAATTTCTGCTGTGTCGCCTTCGGTAAAGGTGAGTGTTGGCATAGGAATTTGCCCATTTACGGCAATGGCTCTTTTTTCTTTTCCTGTAAAAATGACGATAGTGTCTTTTACGAAAAGGTCATATCGCACCACTTTTTGGGCGAATATGTTTGTAGTTACCAATAGTAAAACAACTATTGGCAACAGTTTTTTAAAAATATTCTTTTGATTAACCATTTAATAAATTTCATTTTAAATTAGGTTTAAAAGCATCCAACCACTCATTGCTATCATCAATGCGTCTTCAATAATAGTAACGGTACTCATTGGCAGATTGAATACTGCACCTAAACAGGCACATTGAATTTTCTTCTTGTTCAATACCGATTGTAATACGCCAACAATACTGATGCTCATTACTGTAAATGTTACGCCATTGGTTATGAGTGGATTGAAATTGATTAAAAAAGCAATGCCCAAAGCCAATTCTGTAAAAGCGTAGATATAAGCCCAAGCAGGTAAACGCTTTGCTACTACATCATACATTACATAACTTTCGGCAAAGCCTTTCAAATTGAGCATTTTGAAAAACGAAAACACCAAAAAGAACCCCGCCATAAAATGTCGCATCCACTGCATTACATCAAACCTATCATTGGCAAACTGTACTAATAGCGTTACCAATGAGATATAGAAAAAAATCAACAAGATTGGCTTGTAGGTGGCTAACCAGCCTTTGGTTTGTTCTGCCAACTCACTGTGTTGCTGGGCAGAAATATGATATTTTTCAGCCAAGGCATTTTGCAACCTGTCCAATGGAATGTGTTTATCCATTGTGATAGTGGCTGAATTTTCGTCTTTTGAAACTTCAACACTCACCACATTTTCCACCATCAACAGCGATGATTTTACTTTTGCTTCACAACTTGAACAGGTCATTCCTGTTACTTGATATGTATGTACCATAATCTTAGATTTTAAAGGTTAAAAACTATAGCACAAAGTTCCGAAGTTACTTTCTCATCTTTGTTGTGGTATTTTGGGTTTGATTTGTAACATTTATAAGTCTTCAATTTGCCTTCGTTTTTTGTCTTTCAATTGCTTGTAATGTGATGGCGAAAACCCCGTAACCTTCTTGAACTGATTACTCAGATATGCCACACTGCTGTAATTCATCTGGAAAGCAATCTCACTCAAAGTCAATTCATCATACAAAAGCAACTCTTTTACCCTTTCAATCTTTTGGTTAATAAAGTATTTCTCAATGGTTGTATCTTCTACCTCTGAAAACAAATTGCTCAGAGATGAATATTCTTGTGCCAATTGTTTTGATAGATAATCGGAAAGATTGGTATTGAGTTGAGCGTTTTGTTGATGCACCAGTTCAATTATCAAAGTTTTGATTTTATCAATCAATCGGCTTTTCTTGTCGTCAATCAATTCAAAACCAAAACTTTTGAGGTGTTCTGCAATCTCTTTTTTTTGTTGTGCTGAAATTGGTTCAATAGTTTCTACTTCGCCCAAATCAACTGCAAGTAGTTGAAGTCCGAGTTTTTCCAACTCAGACTTCACTACCAATTTGCAGCGACTACACACCATATTTTTGATGTATAGTTTCATTTATTCTATTGTTTCAATCGTTTTACCACAAGTGAGCATTTTAGAACCATAGTATGGGTTCTTCACCGCATTTTCCTTACTTAACCAATTAGCACCTTTGCCATTGTTTGCCATTGGGCAATGTTGGTAATAAGTAGGCGTTTCTTGTTTGGAAACTTTCAAAAGTTGGTACATATTATCTGACAAAGTGTTGAAATGGTCACGTTGATGCCCCACATCTTTGGTTTCTTCAATGTGTTCGGTATCAAATTTTAAGTCCTTCATTACTTTCATCCAAACTGTATGTTCTTCTTTTGAAAGTTTGTTCATCTGCACGGTATTAAGAGCATTGAGCAAATCTTTTGCATTGGCAGAAGCCAAATTTCCATCAGATTTTACCAAAGCATCTTTTAGTGCGAAGTAGTTATCAAAAACTGATTTGAGTTGATTTACTTCTTGCTTTGTTTCTGATAACTTGTCAGTTGCTCCACTGTGATTGTGCTCAGAATGGTCGTCAATCGTTTCTACTTTTTCCATTTCCGATTTTTTCACACGGTCGTATTGACAACATTCAGGGAGTTTTGCATAAACATCATCAGGTGCAAGAAATTTTTCGCTATCGTAACCCGCCAATGCAATACGCTTTAAAATTTCGTCTTGGTTGGTTTTGCTTGGGTCGTAAGTCAGGGTAGCCATTTTGGTATCTTTGTTCCAATCTACCTGTGCTACTCTCTTTACATTCCCTGCTTTTTCTATGGTCGTTTTACACATACCACAGTTACCGTAAATTTTTACGCTTTCGGTTTTAGCGTTTTTGATTTGAGCGTTACACGCTGTGAACGATAGCAATAGTGTTATTGCCATCAATATTTTTATTGATTTCATCTTTCTAAAATTAAATGTTGAATGGAAAATTGGATTTGAAAGCCAATAATTGCTTTCAATTGGACAGAGCTATGGCTGTCAAGGCAAGAAATCAGCCTATTTTTGGCGGTAGCCAAATAGAAAGGAACCCTGATGAATAAAAGCTGTCTTGGTAATAAAAATTTGGCTTGTTGGGGATTAACTTAATTCCTGAAAATTGGATTAAGAATGGAATTGTAAAATTTGTATGGTTTGTAGGACAATGACAGTTTGGGTTACCACATTTTCCATCACAATCTTTTCCGTGTTTATTGCATTGTCCCTTTTCTGTGTCGCAACAATTTTTCTTATCTTTTTCAGTGTTGGATTTTTTGGTACAGGTATTTTCTGTGTTTTCAGATTTTGAGCCACAAGCATAAGTTTCTGTTGGTGTCAAAAAGAAACCAATCAGGATTAATAATGCTATGTAAATAAATCTTGTCATACTTTTTCAAAACGCAAATTTACAAATTCTTTCTATCAAGCGTTGGCAAAAAACAGCTCTTTTGGTTTTTAGGGTTGGCTTTTGTGTCGGCAAAAACCAAATGTGCTGTTTGTGCGATGGCTTTTTACAATGAGGCACAACGGAACGAGGATTTGCGAAGTTCCAAAAATTCTGAGCGAAGCGAAGAAAATTTTTGGAATTTTGCAAATCCTTTGTTGGGTGACGTGCCGAAGCGTAGCGAAGGCACAAGCCCGACAAAGGATGTAATCCTCGTTCCGTTGAGTGGAAGTGCCGAAGCGAAGCGAAGGCATTTCCACTCAACGTCGAAGCTACCCGCTGTGGTCGGGCGCAAGCCCTTACCATAGCGGGTAGCGAAGTGTTAGCGGAAGATTTTTCTTCATTTTCGCCGCTACCCATTCAAGTTCTTGCGTAAATGCCCCCCCATTTGCGAAGGAACTTGATGCGAAAATAAGAAAAGTTTTGAAAATTAGCTACCCCAAAAAAACACCAATTTTCAAAAGAGAAAAAAGGCTTTTACACAATATTTGTCAGGGCAGATTCGTTTTGAAATTGGAAATTTCTGTCAAGAAATTTTCTCAAATTTTACAAGATATTCATATTTGTAAACAAGTTTCCAATCTGTTATCTTTTCAAAATTTGTACTTTATTTTCAATAAAGCCTATTTCAAAAAAATCTATGCGTAAGCATCTTTAAAAGCCTTTTTTCTGAAATTTTCCGCTAACGGTTGGCGGCTTGCCGCAAGCGGGGCTTTTTAGCACTACCGTTCATTTGGAAAACCGCAGTTCAATTATACGAAAAAACTGTCAACCGAAGTACTGCACCCCCGCTTGCGGCAAACCGCTGTTAGCAGCTGGGCTTCTTGTTGTTCGTCCGCCTTGTTGTTAGTTGTCTGCACGTTTGTAGTGAAGTTGAGTTAGTCCGGTATCAAATGTTTTTACGTTTACAAGTTTCAGTTTTTGTTCAGGTCTATTGTCTTTAAAAAGTCTTGTTCCGTTACCAACTAATATTGGAATTACCGAAATTATTATCTCGTCCAATAAGTCATTTTTTAAAAGTTCGTTTACTATTTCTGCTCCACCGTCACAAAAAACATTTTTACCGTTTTCACCTTTTAATTTTCTCACTAATTCGGTCAAATCGC
>NZ_FONY01000121.1 GCF_900113045.1 Thermoflexibacter ruber | reverse complement strand
AGTGTAATTTTCAAATATACTATATTTATTAATATTGAACATTTTTTATCATAAAAAATTGACTTTTAAACAATTACCTCAATAACTCACGTTAACCGCAGTTAATCAATTATGGCATGACAGGTATGTATGTTTGCATCATCATTTAAAGCAAAAAGATATGCAAACTATTTCAAACGACATCTACAATCGCATTGACAATCAATTTTACAATGCGGAAAAAGACATCTGGTGGAACGAAAATGAGTTCCTAAGTCTTTTAAAAACCTCTTTCAATCCGTGCAGGTTTGGGTATTTCCTAAAACACTACACCAACACATTAAAGCAATCCGCAAACGGCAAAACTGCCCTTGACGTAGGTTGTGGTGGTGGTATTCTTGCCGAAGAATTTGCAGCAGCAGGATTTTCTGTAACAGGGATTGACCCTTCGGAAAATTCCATCAGAACAGCCGTGAGCCATGCAAAGCAAAACGGATTGAACATTCATTACGAAACAGGAACAGCAGAGAAACTACCTTATCCCGACAATAGCTTTGACGTGGCGTATTGCTGTGATGTGTTAGAACATGTGCGTGATTTAAACCAAGCCATTGCGGAAATCAGCAGGGTTTTGAAGCGGGGAGGCGTATTCTTTTTTGACACGATAAACCGAACACCTTTGAGCAAGCTCATCATCATAAAAATTTGGCAGGAATGGAAATCAACGGCATTGGTGCAGCCCGGACTACACGTTTACGAAATGTTTATCAAGCCTGCCGAATTGAAAGAGCTTTGTTTTGCTCACGGAATAGAAGTAAAGCAGGTAAAGGGAATGTCGCCAAACGTAAACCCAATCAAGCTGATTAGTTTGCTTAGACAGAGAGCCAAAGGCAAGCTGACTTTTGCAGAGTTCGGCAAAAAAGTAAAAATGATTGAGAGCAATGACCTGAAAGTAGGTTACATGGGTTATGCGGTGAAACGGTAATCAGACAGAAAATACGAACCGACTGACAAGAAGCACGAACTGCTAACATGGGCTTGGCGTAATGGCGGGTGAAGTGCTTCGTATGAACATTATTGCTAAATTTGAACTTTGGTGCTTCGTATCAATTGTAGTGCTAAAAAGCCGCCACTACGCCAAGCCCAGAACCGTTAGCGGTTATTGTAAGAATAAATTTTTGATGCGGTTTGTGCTATCAAACTACTTTCTGCTAAAAGTTTTGCGACAAAGTGCGTTTTTTC
>NZ_FONY01000057.1 GCF_900113045.1 Thermoflexibacter ruber | reverse complement strand
AGGAATACGCCGCCTAAGGAAACAAGTGCAAAAATACCCATGCCCAAATTGACATCGTCAGAGGCTTTTAATACAAATAGCTTTTCTTGCGTTTGTTCTGTCATATAGTACTCCAAAAATTACACATCAAATCTGCCGATGCTGATTCCAATTGTATGATGGTATTTTATCTACTGTTATCAATTTGATGAGAAAAGTGTTTTTTTGAATAAAAATCTGTGTTTATCAGCCAAATCCGTATTATCGGTGTTCTATTTTGGAACACTGATGACACAGATTGTACCGATGAGAACGGATTTTTTTAAACACATAAAATTATCATACATTTGAAAGCACCACCAATCTGCCTTAGACAAATATAAATTTTTATTCTAAAAAATAATGTTCGTAAGGCAAAATAATTCTTTAAAAACTTGTATATACAAGTCAATTGTTTTACTTTTGCCTTCATGGAAAAGAATTTTATCTATACGCTTATCTATCAAGACCTCAAAAGAGAGATTCAAGAGGGGAAGTACAAAGCTGGTAGCCTACTCCCTTCTGAGAATGACCTATGTAAGACTTATCAAACTACGCGGGTTACAGTTCGTCATGCCCTTGATAAGTTATTACAGGAAGAACTTATATATAAAGAAAAAGGCAAAGGTTCTTTTATCAAAGCACAGATACGTTCTTTGGGCTTGCTTTCGTTCAAAGGATTTTCAGAAGTAGTAGGTAAAGCATACAGTATTAAAACTCAAATTTTGCAGCCTCTTTCTATTCAAAGTTTTCCCCCTAATTTTTTATATGAGCTTTCTCAAAAAGAAAAAGAAAGTAAGTGCATTTTCTTAGAAAGGTTAAGATTTGTAGATGATGAGCCCGTCATGTTGGAAAAGACTTATTTACCTAACATTATATCAGAAAAACCATTAGAAAATATCATCAAAGAGCCCTTATTAGAGGATTCTTTGTTTAAAACCTTACAAAATAAATTTCAGATAGAAGTTACAGGGGTAGAGCAAGCTATCAAAGCAATATTAAGTAACAGGCTATACAGTGAGTTACTCAAATTGACTTTCAAAAGTCCTATGCTTTATATCCAAAGGCGTTACACTACTAATATCAAAGACTTTTATATTTACAGTCTATTGTATTGTAATACAAGTAAGTACGCTATTAGTAATACATTCTAAGACTATAAAAATATACTATGGAGAATGAAATCAGAGCATTAGCAAAGATGATAGACCACTCACTTTTGCACCCAACTATGACCGATAGAGAATTAGAAGAAGGGTGTGCTGTGGCTAAGAAATATGAGGTTGCTTCTGTATGTATCAAACCTTATGCCGTCAAAGAGGCTGCTCGGTGGTTAGCAGGTTCTGATGTACTTGTTTGTACAGTAGTTGGCTTTCCTCACGGAAGCAGTACCGTAGATATCAAGGTAGCAGAAACAATACAAGCCTGCCAAGAGGGTGCTACGGAAATAGATATGGTGGTGAACATTGGGAAGGTGCTGGGCGAGGACTGGGTTTATGTAAAAGACGAAATTTATCAAATTCATGAGGCTTGCATCAAGCATGGGGCTATCCTAAAAGTTATTTTTGAAAATGATTATTTGCCAGAAGACAAATTCAAAATCAAACTTTGCGAGATTTGTAGCGAGGTAGGAGTAGAGTTTGTAAAGACCTCTACGGGGTATGGCTTTGTCAAGGGAAGTGATGGCAAATATTCTTATCAAGGAGCAACAGTAGAGGATTTGATACTTATGAGAAAATTCTCTGCTCCTTCTATACAAGTCAAGGCGGCAGGAGGAGTGAGAACGCTTGACGATTTGTTGAAAGTCAGAGAATTAGGAGTTACGCGTATTGGAGCAACTGCTACGGTGGCTATTATAGAAGAAGCCAAAAAACGCTTTGGACTAAGTGCTGAAAATGTAGTAGTTACTGAATCCAAAGGATATTAAATAATCAATGATGCTGTTGGGAGTTGTTAAGCATAGCCTCCTTTATGATAAGAAGCCTCATAGCTTGAAGAAAACTTAAAATCGTTAAGGATTACTTTAACGTTTTTAAGTTTTTCCTCTTCTACTAATTTATTGATTTGTTCCAAAGAATTATATTTTGTTCTATTTGCCCTGACGATATACAGCGTTAAGTCCATGAATTTACTTAATGTGAAGTAATCAGCAACGAATCCAATAGGCGGAGTATCAATAATGATTTTATGATACCTATTTTTTAACTCGCTCATTAGGTCTTCCATTAGGTCTGAACTTAGCAGTTCGGAGGGATTGCTTACTATCTTGCCCGCAGGCATAATATCTAATCCTTCTATTTCTGTATGTTGAATCACAGACTCAATGGTGTAGTTTCTTACAGAAGTAGGTTGATAAGATAGTAGAAAGTCAGAAAGTCCCTCTTCTTGAATATCAAAATAATTCCTAATACTTGCTTTTCGTAGGTCTGCACAGATAAGTAAAGTTCGCTTCCCCGCTAAGGCAAAAGCAGTTGCTATATTTACAGCACAAAAAGTTTTTCCCTCAAAATCTAAAGCAGAAGTAAAGCCTATTACTTTTTGGGTATTCTCATCTAAGTAATCCAAATTTGTTCTGGTAGTACGTATAGTTTCAGCAGTAAGCGTTCTTGGCTGTTCCAATAAGACAATTTTTACACTTTTACCTCCACTGCCTATAATACCTGCCAAAGGTATTTTTGTATGCTCAAGGAGTTCCTCTTTGTTTCTCACTCTGTCATTAATCATATCTTTAATGACTATCAAGCCAATAGGTAAGCCAAGAGCCACTAATAATGACATAAGATAGATAAATTTTGTATTAGGAGAAATGGGGGCATTACTTACTTGCCTTGCTCTATCTACTACTCTAATGTCTGGGGTACTAATAGCTAAGCTGATTTCTGCTTCTTCTTTTTTCTTCAGAAGGAACTCATATCTTGCTTTATTAAAGGCAAACTTAGCTTCTAAGTCCGTAATTACAGTTTGGTTTTGAGGCAGTTGGTCGGTATTTTGTCTATATTCTCCAAGTCGCTGCCTTGCACTTCTCATTTCTATATCAAAAGAACTAATAGCACTGCTTACGTAATCTTTCATAAGTTCTCTGACCACTTCCATATTGGTTTTCACTTCTTGGAGGATAGTTCTTTTCTCTCCAGAGGATATTTCCAATCTTACTTTCTGTTGATGTAAAGATGTAAACTGATTTAATAGATTAGAAAGCGTAGGGTCGGTGATATTAGTAGTAGCGGGAATTTTGGCATTAGCAAGCAGTTCATCATTGTTGATGATGGACTGTATGTTTTTATAGTAGTTTAACTTTATTTCCAATGCAGAAATATCATTTCTGGCTCTTTCTAAAGAACCTACTGCAAGTTTGGTTTGGTCTTCTATGGATATAAGTTGCTTGTTAGTTTTGTACCCTTCTAATTGGCGTTGGGAGATTAGCAGGTCTTCGGTAGCTTGTTTGAGCTGTTCTTTGGTAAACTCCAAAGTTTTTCTTCCCTTGATATTCTTCTCATATAAGTTTAGCTCAATAAATATATCCATTAAACTATTGAGCATATCTATTTCTTTGCGAGCAGTAGTACCTTGAGTTTCTAATTGCAGGATTTGAGAGCCTTTCTCTAAGGGTTTGATTTTTAGCTTTCCTTTGTAGGCTTTAGCCATTTCGTACAAATTGTTGATTGTAAAGTAGTACTGAGCCTCGCTATCTACGTTGTATTTTTCATTCCTGACGATAGTCATGTTGATAAAATCCTTTCTCAACGGTTCGCCAAATTTATGTTTCTTTGAGAATTTTCCTCTCCATACATAGTCAGTAACTTCCTGTTTATCTGGGATATATCCTTTTGCCTGCTCTGATTCAAAAGAAATCTTAAAGTCTTTGTCTGAAAGAATAGTAATGTTATATTTTACGCCTAATAATTGTTGGGCTGAGGAATCAAGTAGCACCTTGAAGGGGGCATTTTTGTATAACTCAGTAGTTTTAAATTTTTTTACCATGTAATAGCTTATACCTATGTCCAATTTTCTCATGGCTTGCTCTATGACGGTTACAGAGCTTAGAATACCTATTTCATTGGAAGTATTAATATTCCTATCGCCCCCCCCTTCTATGACGTCGAGCAGTTCATCGGGATTGACAGGACCGGAGCGTTTGGTATTGATAATCACACTTGCTACAAAAGCATAAACTCTGTCCAAACCTTTAGCGTAAATAAAAGCCAAACTTATCACTATAGGTATTGAAATGACAAAATAATACCAGTGAGCGAGAATACGCTTAAACAAAAATCCTAAGTCTAAGCTTTCATTCTTAAAATACTGACTCATAATTCCATTTTTTTATAATTTGAAATTACTGATAACTATCTATGTCAAATTAAGGACGTACATCAAAAAATCTTAAAATCACTATCAAAGAAGAAATAGCCGCAAATGCTGTCGTAATAACAGGAAAATTAGCTCTCCTCAGTTGAGTTTTACTTGGTGAAACTATCAGAATATCGTTAGGCTTCAAATAGTAATAGGGAGATTCAAGCAAATCGCCTTTGGTCAAATCTACTAAAATAGTTGCTGTGCCTTTTTCTGTTTCTCTAATGAGCTTAATATTTTTCCTATCAGCATATTCCTTCAAATCCCCTGACATAGCAAGTGCATCAAATATACTAATTCTATTATTAAAAAGATAATATCTTCCCGGATTTCTTACTTCTCCTAAGACAGAAATTTTATACCCTCCTAATTTGACTGATACAATAGGGTTCTTGATGTAATCCTCTAATAGCTTTTTTAGCTTATCTTCTATTTCTTCTACGGTCAAGCCTCTTACTTCTATCCTTCCTAATGTTGGGACATTGATAAAGCCCGCTATATCTACAGTATAACCATTTATGTACAAATTGGCTTCTGCATTATTGGCATTGAGCATGATTACTCTATTTTCACTTGGAGAGAAAGTGAACTCCCCCAAAGGTTCGCCTTTCATGTCTTTAATATTGATAAGTAATACATCATCTACTTGTATGCGATAGGTTGGGGGGCGATTTTCTACTTCTACTACTTTCTCAGATGAAAACTTAGGATTTTGAATGTAAAACTGTTTTTTGCCAGACATACAAGAGGTTATCAGCAGGCAACAGGAAAGTAAAATACTTATGTAATTTCTAAAAAGTTTATTTTTAGGCATTTCATTAAAAAATTTAACGTGTGTAATAAAAATAATTATTTACGCAAAAATCTAAAATCAAATCGCAAATATGAAGCCTAAAATTGATTTTTAGTACACTTTTTTATTCTTCAAAATCTAATTCTTCTTCACTGATTTGAAACTTTTTAGCATTAAGCATAATGATTTTCAGGCATTTAGCTGTTAGAATAGCATCTTCCAAAGCATTATGCACTTCTGTTTCTCGTTCAAAGCCAAAATATTCTGCCACTGCCCCTAAACTCAAGGATTTGGGAGTGCTGATGTTATTGAATCTTAGAATACTAAAAAAGTAGTTGGACAGTACAAACAAATCAAGTACACGATAAGAAAACTCCCAAGAGATATGTTGTTGATTATAGGCTGTTTTTAGAAAATTAATATCTGTAGTTACGCTTTGTCCACAAAGCATTACATTTCTTAGAGTACTACGTCCATTTTGCTTCCCCCCATTGATATTTTTTAATACCCAACCTTCAAAACTTCCCAAAGCCTCATGCAACTGAGGTGCTTCATCTAAATCATAGATAGATAGTTCGTGAACTTTTGAGGCTGGTATCGAGAAACGGTCTTTGTGTTCGGGGTAAATATTGGTTAGAAAAGTACTGATTTGATTCCATTTTGCATCATAAAGGCAAGCACCTAATTGAATAATCTCATGATAGCCTACTTCTAAGCCAGTCGTTTCTACATCAAAAATCAAATAATACATACAAAGTAAGATTTTATCTATATTTACTAAGACAAAAGAAAATATTATGTGCTATAAGGCATTTTGTTTCTTTAGTTCTACAATGTACTCTGAAGTGCGCATCGCTAAGGCTAAAATTGTCCAAGTCGGATTCTTATCTGCTTGGGAAACAAAAGAAGCTCCATCAACTACAAAAACATTTTTGGCATCATGTGCTTGACAGAACTTGTTAAGGGCAGACATCTTAGGGTCACTACCCATGCGAGCTGTGCCGACCTCGTGGATAATCTCCCCCGGTTTGCTTATACCATAATTTTTATCTTTCCCCGGTTTTTCTCCTAATGGGATTGCTCCCATATTATGGATAATTTCTTCAAAAGTTTCGTGCATGTGCTTGGCTTGTTTTATCTCAAAATCAGACCATTTATAATGGAAGCGCAAGGTAGGTATGCCATATTTATCTACTGTATTAGGGTCTATTTCGCAGTAGTTTTCCTTAAAAGCGATGCCTTCCCCTCTGCCAGCCATACCAAAAGTTGCTCCGTACAATCTTCTGTAATCTTCTTTGAGTTGCAAGCCATAACCGCCACCGCCTTTGGGTCTATTCCCCCCCAATTTATTATTTAATTGGTGAATATTCCACATAAAACCATAGCCCGGCATTCCCATACCTCCGCCATACTCTATATGATAGCCTCTTGGAAAATCTAACTTCTTGTTGTCCAGCCACCAAGGCGAATAAATATGTCCTCCACCTACGCCGTCTTCGTTATAACGCATTCGGTCAAAAAGTGCAGGGATAATAGCTCCTCTACTCGCTCCTACTGTGTCCATAAGGTATTTTCCTACCACATTAGAAGAATTTGCCAATCCGTTGGGGTGTGCAGAGGATTTAGAATTTAAAAGTAGGCGAGCAGATTCGCAGGCACTTGCAGCAAGAATAACTATTTTGGCACTCACTTGGTGTTCGCTACCATCTTGCGTATTTACATAGGAAACACCTGTCGCTAAACCCTCTTTATCAGTCAAAACTTCTCTTGCCATCGCATTTAGTATCATATCTAATTTTCCTGTTTCTAAAGCAGGTTTGATAAGTACGGAAGGGGAAGAAAAATTAGAGTAGGTAGAGCAACCGCGATTGCACTGAGAACAGTAGTGGCAGGCAGGGCGACCGTTCAAGGGTTGGGTAAGGATAGAAAGCCTTGAGGAAGAAACTTTTACTCCTGCTTTTTCTGCGCCTTTTTTGATGAGTAACTCATGCGCTCTTGGCTTTGGAGGGGGAAGAAAAATGCCGTCAGGCTCGTTATACATTCCTTCTTTTTGTCCAAAAACACCAATGAGTTGGTCGACTTTATCGTAATAGGGTTTAATATCATCATAAGTAATAGGCCAATCATCACCAATTCCGTCAATGCTTTTTCTCTTAAAGTCGTTAGGTCCAAAGCGTAAAGAAATACGTCCCCAGTGATTTGTTCTTCCGCCTAACATTCTTGCTCTGAACCACATAAATTCCGTTCCGCCTACTGTACTATATGGCTCCCCTTCTATTTTCCAGCCTCCTTCGCAAGCATCGAAATCTCCAAAAGGGCGGAAAGTCCCTGCACCTCTGCGTGGCGAATCGTAGTTCCACTTGAACATATCGCCTTTGGCAGAGTCAAAGTCGCCTCCTGCCTCAAGCATGACCACACTTGCACCAGCTTTGGTAAGCATATACGCCGCCATGCCTCCGCCTGCTCCTGAACCTATAATACAGACATCGTAAGTTTTTGTTTGCTTGATATTAAAAACACCCATGATAGTTGCTAAGAATAAATGATTGATGATGATTTTCTATGTTTTTCCAAAGATAAGTAAATTCACTGATTTTCAAAAAATAGTATCTATAAGAAGCAATTATTTTCCCAACCTTTATTCAAAATCCTCGTAAAGCAGATATTTCTTTCTTTTTTGTTTATAAGCTACCAACTCCTCTTGCCAGCTTGCCCTGATTTCTTCTTCTGTTTTCCCTGCTTCTATCATTTTTTTTAAGCGGTCAGTCCCCGCTAAACGATTGATGAAGTCATTGAAGAACTTGGACTTATCGGGGGCAGACTTGTAAAACTTGATGAGTTCATGCAAGGAAAAGCGGTATTTCCAGTCTTGTGTTTGTCGTAAATCTACTCCATAGCAAACTTGGTCTTTCAAAGGAGGATTTTTCGCTCCCTCTGTACTTTTAGGAGTAAAAGAAAAAGTTTTATCTGGGTAGTCAGGATAACCAACTACTTGGAAAGGGCTGTCTGTGCCTCTGCCTAAACTAACGATAGTGCCTTCAAAAAAGCACAAAGAGGGATATAAGTAAACGGCTCTATCGTTAGGAAGATTAGGCGAGGGTTTGATAGGTAAAGAATACTTGCTTTTGTGTGTATAGTTCTCGCATTTGATTACTTCCAAGGCACATTTTACTTTATTGGCAAGCCAGCCTTCGCCATTTATCATTTGGGCAAGCTCGCCCACTGTTAAGCCATGTACTACGGGAATAGGGTGCATGCCTACAAAAGATTGGTGCTTCATGTCCAATACAAAGCCATCTACGTAATCACCATTAGGATTAGGGCGGTCTAATACTATCATTTTTTTGCCCTGCTCGGCACAGGCTTCCATGACGTAGTGCATAGTGCTGATGTAGGTATAAAATCTTGCCCCTACATCTTGAATATCAAAGATTACTACATCAATTTCTTTGAGATGCTCCTCACTTGGTTTGCGGTCTTTGCCATACAGAGAAATCAGAGGAAGCCCTGTTTTTTCATCTACTCCACTAAGAATTTTCTCGCCTGCATCTGCCGTACCTCTAAAGCCATGCTCGGGAGCAAAAATTTTTTTTACGTTTACCTTTTTTTCCAAAAGCCAATCTACGATGTGCTTGCCCTCTACCTCAGAGGTTTGGTTTACTACCATAGCTACAGTTTTGTCTTTGAGCAAAGGCAAGTAAGCCTCAAAACGCGCCGCGCCTACAATGATTTCATTGGTAGCAGTCTTGGGTGCAGAAGTTTCTACTTGATTGGAAGTAGCAGGTTTTTGCGAGCCGCATTGCAAAAAAATAAAAGCAGAAAAAACAGAAACTAATAATATGTGCTTCATAAAGAATTTTGATTAGATAAAATTAGAAATTTTTAGCAAGGCATTTATTTCACTTGGAGCAGAAAAAAGCATAATGATACCAAGTTAAGAATTTATATGGTTACTGAAAAATTTACCTTTTATTTTGATTGACTTTACTTTATTTTTTAATGTAATTTGGTAAAATTATCTTATACTTTTGAGTGCTTAATATCTATTTGTTAGAAGTAATCATTATCATAGATTTTAAAATTAGCCAATGGAAAATAATAAATTGAATATTACGTGGACAACAAAACCTTTTAAAGAACTTAGTGTAGAGGAGTTATACACGATTTTACAGCTACGTACAGCCATATTTGTAGTGGAGCAGAACTGTGTTTTTCAAGATATGGACGGCAAAGACCAGCAAGCCTATCACTGTATGGGGTGGCTAAACGAGGAGTTGGTCGCTTATGCGCGTTTATTTGACAAAAATACAATTTACGAGCAAGCAAGCATCGGCAGGGTAATTGTAGCACAACCTATGCGTAAGTTTGGAATTGGCAAGAAACTCATGCAAGTAGCTATTGAGGAGAGTGAAAGGCTATTTGGCAAACAAACCCTGAAAATTGGGGCACAGTTTTATTTACGCAGGTTTTATGAAAGTTTAGGGTTTCGTCAAGTAAGCGATATTTATGTAGAAGATAATATACCACATATTTACATGGAACGACCAAGCGAATAAGCTATAAATAAATTGTTTTATCTTCTTGGTTACTTTGATAAGCCAACTCAATGATTTTGATAGTATTATAAGCATCTTCTGCCTTTATTGCCAGAGGTTTTCCTTCCCTTATTGCCTCATAAATGTTAGTGTAAAAATCAGGGTAAGAACCTGCTAAGGTTTCTATATGCCCTTCATAATGCAGCCCTGCAATTTCTGTATTAAGTTTACCCCAAAACTGCTTATCTTCTCTGCCCCAGTGGGGTGTGTTTGGTAGAATACCATTATTCAGGGCTTCCTCTTGTGGGTCTATGCCGTATTTAACAAAAGAGCCAAAACTGCCATGTAGCAAGTATTTAGGTGTAGCTTCTCTTACCAGATAGCTTGATTTGAGCAGTACTTGCAAACCGTTGGCTCTTGCTTGATAATCCAAGTAAATCTCATAAAAATCATCTACTTGACTTCCTCTACGCTGTTTGCCAATTTTAGCGGTAATACTCTGAGGCATACCAAACAAATGTAGGGCTTGGTCTATCAAGTGCGAACCCAAGTTGTACACAATCCCAGAACCTACCCCCTCTTCTTCTTTCCAAGTATTTGCAGCGATGTAATTGCGAAATCGGTCATAATGTGCCTCATAAACGACTAAATCTCCCAACAACTTATTTTGTACAATTGATTTTATTGTTTTAAAGTCCCCGTCATATCGGCGATTATGAAAAACACTGAAAATTAAATTTTTTGCATTAGCTAATTCAATCAAGTCTTGGGCTTCCCAAGAAAAATTAGTTACAGGCTTTTCCAATATCAAATGTTTTCCTGCCATTAGCACCGCCTTGCCTTGCTCAAAGTGAAACTGATTTGGCGTATTAACTACTACTAAATCAATACTTTCATCTTTTAATATTTCATCAAAACTTTTTACTACACTCACATAAGGATATTTTTGCCGAGATTTTTCAGTATTCCTTTCTACTATTTTACTAATAACAAATCGCTTATCTACTGAAAGCAAAGGTGCATGAAATATGCTTCCAGACATTCCATAACAAGCAAGCCCTACACGAATGGGTTTCATATTTTCTGCCATATCAAATACCAAAAATATTTATTTTGTATGCAATTTTTTCTTATCAAACAAAAATACAGATTAATTTTAAAGGTACAACTTATTGTTTTTTACTTTTAAAAAACATAACTTTCCTTTCTATAATAAACCACAAAACCTTAGATTCGTAAAATTATGTCAGATAAAAAATTTAATACTTGGCAACACCCCTATACGCCCAATCCCAAATATAGCAAGCGGGTCGCTTATTTTTGCATGGAATATGCTATTCATCAGCCTCTTAAGCTGTATGCAGGAGGTCTGGGCTACTTAGCTGGCTCACACATGAGAAGTGCCTATGAACTCAAGCAAAACCTTATAGGTATTGGGATTCACTGGAAATATGGCTACTTTAACCAAACCAGCGATGAGTTTCGCCAGATGACCGTGCAGTGGCAGGCTCGTAACTATAACTTCTTAGAGGACACAGGTATTGTTGTCCCTGTATATGTGGACAGGCATCAGATTTATGTCAAAGCCATGTATCTACGTCCTGAGATTTTTAATACAGTACCTATTTATTTGCTCACTACTGACATTCCTGAAAATGATTATTTAGCACAAACGATCACGCACAAGCTCTATGATGGGGATTTGGCAGCGCGTATTGCTCAAAGCATCGTTTTAGGCATAGGCGGTGCAAAAGTAGTCGAGGCACTTGGAGGAGCAGATATTTACCACATCAACGAAGGGCATGCCTTGCCTGTAGCTTTTTACTTGTATTCTAAGTATCGTGATTTAGAAGAAGTTAAAAAACGTTTTGTCTTTACTACCCATACCCCGGAAAGAGCAGGAAATGCGGTGCATGAAATGTGGCTATTGGAAAAAATGAGCTTTTTCAACTTTACTCCCCTCCCTGAAATACGCAAAATAACCCAAGTAGAGGGAGATGAACTGGACTATACGCTTACCGCTTTGCGAATGGCAAAAATTGCTAACGGGGTATCCAAAATACATGGAGAAGTTTCAAGAAAAATGTGGGAAGGCAACGAAGGAATTTGCCCTATCATTTCTATTACTAATGCACAAAACAAGCGATACTGGGCAGATACTGATTTGGTCAAAGCCTTAGCGGTGCATGACGACGAGGCTTTACTCAAAAGAAAAAGGCATTTGAAAAAACGTCTTTTTGAAACTGTAGGCGACCAGACAGGCGAACTTTTTGACCCAGACGTACTTACTATTGTTTGGGCAAGAAGATTTGCAGGCTACAAAAGACCAGATTTGCTCATTGCGGACTATGAAAGATTCATGGCTCTTATCTCTCGCAAAGATAAGCCCGTACAGATTATATGGGCAGGGAAACCTTATCCCCTCGACCAGCACGGGATAAGCACCTTTAATCACTTAGTACGATATACCCAAAAAATGCCAAACTGTGCCGTCTTAACAGGATATGAACTTACCCTCTCGCGTCTTTTAAAATGTGGCTCAGATGTTTGGTTGAATACCCCAAGAAGACCGCAGGAAGCCTCTGGTACGAGTGGAATGACCGCTGCCATGAACGGCTCTATCAATTTTTCCATCTTGGATGGCTGGGTAGCTGAGTTTGCAAGACATGGAGAAAATGCTTTCATTATTCCCCCTGTGGACACAAGCCTCCCTCTTGACGAGCAGGATAGGATTGATTGCCAAAATATGTATGATATTCTTGAAAATGAGATAATTCCCTTGTACTATGACCACCATGATAAATGGTTGGAGATGATGAAACGTAGCATGAGCGAGGTAACACCTTACTTTGACTCTGGTAGAATGGCAGACGAATATTATAGACTTTTGTATGAAGCATAATAAGGAGGCAAATACTCCTATCGCTTTGTGAAAAAAAATTTAAGCTAAATTATATGAAACTTAAACAAATTAATCGCTAACTTTGTTTATGAAAAAAGAAATTTGTTTGTTAGTTTAGTTTAAAGTGGAATAGAACTCCCGAGTTTTTGGGAGTTTTATTTTTGTAGCTATGCTATTCATTGGCAGATTTTATTGGATTTGATAGAAGGTTTTTCTAAAGTAGTTCTAACTTTCCAAGTCAGCTAATATCGCCTACCGTGTAGCTATGACTTTCTAAGTCAGTTTTAAGACATTGAGGTTTTCCAATTCATATATCCTTTGACGGCTAATATCGTAAGTATAATATAGAGAAAGCCTGTTACTATCAGGTCTTTGTAAAAGTATATCATACTTGCTTGCACATCTACAAAAATCCATACCAACCAATTTTCCAATTTTTTGCGAGCCAAAAGCCACTGAGCTACCAAGCTAAAAGAGGTAATGACTGCGTCCCAATAAGGTACAGCCGCTTGGGGGTAAGTACTAAAAAGCATACCCAAGAGGACAGCCCCTACAATAGCAAGGCTAATTAAAATAAGTAATTCACTGGATTTTGTGAGGCTTACAGCAAGTTCTTGGTGTTCTTGGCTTCCATATCTCCACTGATACCACCCGTAGAGGCTTGTAACAAAAAAATAAATATTCAATAGGAAATCTCCTAATAACCAAACACTTGCAAAAACGTAAATATAACAAACGATGCTTAAAATTCCCACTATCCACCCCCATGCATTTTGTTTAGTATTGAGCCAAATCGCTAATATAGTAAGCAAAGAGCCAATAATTTCTATAGGATTCTGTCGTATATATTCCTCAATACTTGCTAACATTGCCTTTATGGAGTGAGATTTTTTCTAATTGCTTGAATCATGGCAGAGATATGTCCCTGAGGATAAAGTACATTATCATATACTGCAATAATTCTATGAGAAGCATCTAAAAGGTAGGTAGTACGTCTGGTATAACCAATAATAGGAATGACTGCATCGTACATTTTGATTACAATCCCCGCAGTATCAGCCAAGAGGTCAAAAGGTAAGCAATATTTTTCTTTGAATAGGAGATGAGTAGCTATGTCGTCTTTACTTATGCCCAAAACAGGCACATCTACGTTAGCAAACTCCTCAAACTCATTTCTAAACTCACACGCTTCTGCTGTACAGCCTAAGGTAAAATCTTTGGGGTAAAAATACAACACACAAGGTTTATCTGCCATGTCTTTACGAAGCGTAAAGCTACTGCCAGAGGTAGAAGGCAAGGTAAAATTAGGCGCTTGAGTATTGATTTTGAGTGCCATAACAATACAAATGAATTTATAAGCTATGAAATTTCACAATCCATAGCTTATAACTCCTAATTTAAAATTATTGTTTTACTCTTTCCATGTACTCCCCTGTGCGTGTATCTACCTTGATAAGTTCTCCTTCATTGCAGAAAAGAGGGACATTAATTTTTGCTCCTGTTTCCAAAGTAGCGGGCTTCATAGCACGGGTGGCAGTATCTCCTTTTACACCTGGCTCGGTATAAGTAATTTGTAGAATAGCGGTAGGCGGGGCTTGTCCGAATATAGGATTATCTCCATCAAAACCAATAATAACTGTAACCCCTTCTTTGATAAACTGGAGGCTATCTCCAAAAAAGATTTTAGGCACATACACCTGCTCGTAGGTTTCATTGTCCATGCACACCAAACTGTCGCTTTCAGCATACAGGTATTGTAGTTCTTTTTGTTCTACTCTTACTACTTCCACAGATTCGCCAGCACGGAAGCGATATTCTGCCAATTTCCCTGTTCTGATATTGCGCATTTTTGCTTGGTAAAAAGCCCTCAAGTTACCGGGAGTACGGTGTTCGTATTCCAAAATCACACAAAGTTCTCCATTGTGCTTGATGAATGAGCCAATAGAAATATCTGCTGTTGTCGCCATAAAAATTTGCAAAGTATAGATTAATAATAAATATCTGCTTTAATATCAAGCAGATAGCTTTTTCCTGTCAATAAAGTTCTGCAAATCTAAAACAAAAAACAGTAAGAGAAAAATTATGACAAAGAATAGCGAGAAGAAATTAAATTATATAAGAAAAATTTGCCGTCGTTAAAAAAAACTATATTTGTTGGTAAGAAAATAAGCAGAAGGATAAAAGACAAGCGATTTTCAGGAAGTTGTCTGAAAGGCAATAGAGAACTTAAAAGAGATTACAGCGTTAATGAAATAAAGTCCTATGTAATCAAGATTGATTAGTTTTCAGCAATTAATCGCTTCTTCGTAGGTCTGACCTTCTAAGCTACAGTAGAACTGTCAGAAACTAAACCGACAATTCCATTACGGTTTAGAAAATCAGTACTATAGTTAACGAATATTTTTTTATTGAATATCAATTACTTAAATCTTAACTCACGAGATATATTTAATTAGTTCTTTTTTGCTAAGATTGTTCTTTTTAGTATCTTGACCTAAGCAAAAAAAGTAATTCAAAAATAAAATGACACCTCTAACAAAAATTTTTTTTGAAAAATACCAAGGTACAGGAAATGACTTTGTGATGATAGATGACCGCAAAGAACAATTTGATACCAATAATAATGAATTAGTTGCACGTCTTTGCCATCGCAGATTTGGCATCGGGGCTGACGGGCTGATACTCCTTCGGAATGATGAAAAAGCAGACTTTAAAATGGTTTACTTTAATGCTGACGGCAAAGAGGGGTCTATGTGCGGCAATGGAGGGCGTTGTATTGTGGCTTTTGCTCATAGCTTAGGCATTTTTAAAGACCAAACTGTATTTAATGCCGTTGATGGGCTGCACGAAGCAAGCATCACGAATGGTATCGTTTCCTTGAAAATGAAAGACGTAGATACCGTAGAGCAAGAGAAGGACTTTTATTTTTTGGACACAGGCTCGCCTCACTACGTAAGCTACGTAGAAAATTTAGCAAATTTTGATGTTTTTGGTCAGGGCAAGGCTATCCGCTATAATGACAGATTTAGAGAAAAGGGAACTAATGTCAATTTTGTTCAACGAGTCGGGGACAAGCATCTCTTTGTCAGGACGTATGAAAGAGGCGTAGAAGACGAAACGCTCTCCTGCGGAACAGGAGTAACCGCTTGTGCTATTGCAGAGAGTTTAGCCAACCCAACAATGAACGGAATCAGTAGCTTAGGATTAGGCGTGGGGTTCGAGGTCAAAATCAAGGTCATGGGAGGAGAGCTGGCAGTGGCTTACCACAAAAACGGATTGCACTTTACCAATATCTACCTCAAAGGCAAAGCAGAAAAAGTATTTGAAGGCACTATCCAATTATAAACATGAAAGTAGGCTTGTTTATTCCTTGCTATGTCGACCAATTCTACCCCCAAGTGGGCATAGCGACCTTGCAAATCTTAGAGAAAATCGGTTTGGAAGTAGAGTTCCCTTTGAGGCAGACCTGTTGTGGGCAACCTATGGCAAACTCTGGTTTTGAAGCAGATTCTGAGCCTGTGATGCGGCTTTTTGTTCAGCATTTCAAAGATTATGAGTATATCGTCGCTCCTTCGGGAAGTTGCGTGCTTCATGTAAGAGAACGTTACGAGCATTTAGGGCATAGTGCAGAAATTACACATATTAGAGAAAAAACTTTTGAACTTTGCGACTTTTTGGTAGATGTAATGAAAATCACAGATTTTGGGGCAGTTTTCCCTCATAAAGTAGGTTTGCACCTTAGTTGTCATGGACAAAGGGGACTTAGGCAAGCCCAATCTTCTGAAATTGTAGGCGAAGATTTCTCTAAACTTAAGCTATTGCTTTCTCATGTAAAAGGCTTGGAGTTGGTAGATTTGGACAGAAAAGATGAGTGTTGTGGCTTTGGTGGCACTTTTTGCGTATCGGAAGAGGCTGTTTCCGCCAGAATGGGCATAGACAGAGTGCATGACCACGAGAAGCACCATGCAGAAGTTATCACAGGAGGCGATATGTCTTGCCTCATGCACTTGGAAGGAATTATTAGGCGACAGAAGAAGAATATCAAAGTGATGCACTTTGCAGAAATTTTGGCGAATCACTAATTGCAAACAAAATTTCTTGTATTATTGTAGATTAATTTTTTTGATTTCTTCACGCAGACTTTCAATGAAAAACCAAAAAATTCTCGTAATAGAAGATGACGATTTAGTAAGGAAACTTTTGTTTCACGTCCTTACAAGTGAGCATTTTTTGGTCAGTATTGCTGCTAATGGCGTAGAAGGTCTGGCAAAAGCCAAGACGGAACCCTTTGACTTAGTGATTTGTGATGTAGAAATGCCTGACATGAACGGCTATGAGGTACTCTCTCGCCTCAGAGCAGAAGAAAGAACCGCTACTGTTCCCTTTGTTTTCCTCTCTGCACGCACCAGCCAAGAAGATGTACGCTATGCCATGGGCATGGGAGCTGATGACTACCTTTTTAAGCCCTTCACTAAGAAAGAGTTAATGCAGGCAGTTAATGCAAGGTTTGTAAAAAACAGTCTTTTTTTAGAGCAGGAAAAGAAACGCTTAGAGGAACTCTTAGAAATTCGTACAGAAGAACTTAAAAAAATCAATGCCGAATTAGAGCTGCGCGTAGCCATGCGAACCGCCGCCGTGCAAAAGGCGTATGATGAGTTAGACTATTTTATTTACCGCGCCGCTCACGACATTAGAGGCCCCTTGACAACCCTTTTGGGGTTGATGAACCTCATGGAACTCAATACAGAGAATGTTTCTACTTATCTGCCTTTGCTTATCAAGCATACCAATCAAACCTTGAGAACACTTAGCAAAATCACAGGCATTCAAGATATTAAAAAGAAAGTCTTAGACGTTACTCCTATAGACTTGCATAAGTTATGGGCGAAGTCTTTGGAAAAACTCAAAGAAATACCTAATCCAAATGCAGAGTACGTCAAAGTTTTGATAGAAACCAAAAACTATGGAGGCACATTTCTTTCTGATGAGGAACTGCTTGCTCAACTAATCTGCAATTTAGTAGATAACGGTATCCGCCATCGTATGCAGCAGTCTAAAAAAGAGGATTTTGTAAAAATAGTTTTAGAAATAAAAGATAAGCACCTACTTATCAAAGTTGCTGACAACGGCATGGGCATTGGGGAAAACATCAAGCACCGTATTTTTGATATGTTTTTCAGAGGTTCAGAGTTTACGAGTGGGTCAGGCATGGGGCTTTACATTGTCAACCTTATTGTAGAGAAACTTCAAGGGACTATCACTGTCGAGAGTATCGCCAATCAAGGTAGTGAATTTAAAGTAGTATTTCCCTCTTGCAAATAAGAAAATATACTATTAGATTTATACCCAAATCATTTTGTCTTTCAGCAAAATTTAGTTAGCCTACTCATACCACTTTCTTTTTCAAGATATGTATTACAAAATATGTAAATTATGCCAAGTCAATTATTTAGCAAACTAAGTCATTGGCAGTTCGCTATTTTAGCCTGTGCGTCATCTATTGGCTATACATTCTCGATAGGTGATTTAAGCAAGTTTTTAGAATATGATGAAGCAGAGATAATAAAAGAACTCGACCAATTAGGTGCATTCGTAAATATTTTTGGAAGTGAGGACAAAGAATATAGTTTTATAAGTCAGGAAATATATCAAAATTTACTCACCTATCTCCATACCTTAGAAGAAGACGATAAAGCAGGGAAAGCAGTATTTTACCACAAAATAAAAGCCACTCATTATCAAACCAAATTTGATATGCTCCTTGCTCAGATAAAGAATCATACTCACTATCTTACAGAAATCATCAAAAATCCTTGCATACAAGAGGGAAATTGGGAACAGTCACTCATGCTCATCACAGAAACCCTTTCCAAAGTAATAGATGTAACGAGGGTAAGTGTTTGGAGTTACAATGAGGAAGAAGGCTACATCGCATGTTTGGATTTGTATGAGAAACTTTATCAGACGCACAGTAAAGGTACGGTCTTGTACCAAAAAGATTTTCCAAGCTATTTCAAAGCCTTAGAAGATGAGGTAATTATCAATGCTGATAATGCCCTGACTAACGAATATACTTTTGAATTTGCGGAGGTATATCTTACGCCATTGCAAATCTGCTCTATGCTGGATATTCCTTTTTACATAGGTGGTAAGTTGGGCGGAGTAATTTGCTTTGAACATCAGTTTAGCTTTAGAAAGTGGAAAGTAGAGGAGATAATGTTCACAACTTCTATCTGTTCCGTGATTTCTATTACTTATCAGTCCTTGCTCATTAAGCAAAGTGAGAAAGAATTGAAAAAAGCTAATGCAGAGATTACTTCTCAAAACGAAGAGTTGAACCAACAGCAAGAAGAATTAGCCGCTATCAACGAATCCCTTGTAATGAAAAATGCTTTGATAGAAATGCAAAGAACAGAACTACAAAAGCAATATGAAACCTTAGATACTCAACAGAAGCAGCTCATAGATACTACCAAACGCTTGAATAAAAGTATCGAGTATGCCAAAAGCCTCCAAGATACTATTCTGCCCAAGCCAAGTGAAGTTCTAAACTTTTTTACAGATTATTTTTCTATCTATCTGCCCAAAGATGTAGTTTCTGGGGATTTTTACTGGTTTTACCAGGTAAGTACCCAAAAAGCTATTGTAGTTTTGGCAGATTGCACGGGACACGGAGTAGCTGGTGCATTTATGTCTATGATAGGAAATACTTTGTTACATAAAATTATTAAAGAAAAAGGAGTTCACAACCCTGCCCAAATTCTTTCTTACCTGCACGAAGATATTATCTCCCTGCTTAGGCAAAAAGAAGAAAGAAACAAAGACGGCATGGACGTTTCTATATGTTTATTTGAAAAACATAATAACGTGAGTTATTGAGGTAATTGCTTAAAAGTCAATTTTTTATGATAAAAAATGTTCAATATTAATAAATATAGTATATTTGAAAATTACACTAATCAAAGAATACTATGTACTTAATATTGAACACAACAAAACTAATAGAAATTTACATTACTTGTGATGACTTTGCTAAAAAATTTGAACAGTATCAATTAAGTCAAGGACAAGTTGTACCACAAGAAAAAATGTCTTGTTCAGAAATCATGGCAATTGTGATTTATTATCATATATCAGGCATGAAATGTTTCAAATATTACTATCAAAGTATTATTAAAGGCTATC
>NZ_FONY01000072.1 GCF_900113045.1 Thermoflexibacter ruber | reverse complement strand
TTCTTGACTATTTTATACCAAGCCTTCTCAGAATCGCAAACCATTTGACCGACAAGATTTAGACAAATCACTTCACTATCCGAAAAAGTTGGTTTAGGTCCCGAACGTTCAACTAACTGACCGACTTCTTTGTAAATTTCATCTATAATGAAAAAAGTAAGGGTCAGAAAATCTGATAAATTTAACTCTTTTATATTATCTTTGAATACTGAATCAATTGCGATTTGGTGCATAGGTTATCTCTTTTTATGGTTGCACCTTAGAGATAACCTTTTTTACTGAAAATTCCAAACTAGCACAATCGGTTAAAATATTGATTGTTTTCATAAAATAAGAGATTTAAGTATTTTGAAAGAGAATATTACTACCAATATGTTTTTTGTATGATAGTAATATTCTGTAAAACTAAGAATGTGTTTTGCCACTTCTCCCCTGATGTCCGTTTCCTCATTGGTAGCAGTAAATACCACTTGGCAGTTTAGGTTCTCATTGCTTGCTATCAGCTTCTCTATCTCTGCATGAGTTTTGGCACAAGGTGGACAGAAGGGATTAGTAACCATAGTAAGCGTATTTTCTTTTTTCCTATTTTCTGCGTAGTTGCTTTCCCAGACTGCTCATTTGCTTCCGCAACCAAGATAGTCCCTTTGTAAGTTTTGGCAAAGTCTATGAGGCTTTCCCTCTGTAAACCTTTCTTATCATGTAACCATTCTATAGAATCATGGCTTACTTTCTGTACTAAACCATAGCTACCCCCATCTATTTTCAAAAAGACTAAGAAAGGCGTAGGCACTTCTGCTAACTGCTCTACAGGCATACTCAAAGCCACATTTTCTATCTTCAGAGTTTCCAAAGCATTGCTCAAGGCAAAAAGGCTCGGATACTCAGGCTGATGGAGCAAGGTTTCTTTTAAGGTTTTCTTTGTAACTTTTCCCTTGATTGCCTTTACCAAGGCATACAGAGAAAAGACCGCATTTTCTTCTTGGGTGAGGAGCATAGGTGTAAAGGGTTAAGATGGAACTGATTGTTTTGGGTGCAAGTATATTTTATTATTGTAAATAATTCATTTACTGATTAATAAGTCTATCGTTTTTTCCATTATTGCAAGTTTATCTGTACCAGAACCTTGTGTGCAATATTGAAATAAACCATCTTTATCAATAATGATGTGAGTTGGATAGGTATTAGTCATATATAATTCGTTTGCTATTTTTCTATTAGAAGACTTAAAAGAATGCCCTAAGGTTTCATAATCATAAGCGGGACATAAAGTATATTGCCATTCAAAGCCCTTTTTTTCTAATAAAAGTGCTTGCAAGTATTTTAATCTCTCCTTATCATTACTGCTTGAAATTGCTAAAAAAATAATTTCTTGGGTTTGATATTTATTGACTATTCTATTCAAATCAGGTATTTCTGCAATACAAGGAGGGCATTCAGCAAAAAAGAAATTAATGACCACTATTTTACCTTTCAAATTTTTCAGTTCAATAGTATCACCTTGAATAGTAATTACTTTGAAATTATGGGCAGGAGTTCCTAATTGATTTTTTTCTTCAAATAATTTTTGTTTTACCTCGGTTGGATAGAACATATAATAGGGTGTTTGAGCGTAAATAAATACAGCTAACAAAGAGGAATAGATATAAAATATAAAGAATTTTATCATATTTTCACATAGTATTAAATAAAAGATTTAAAATCAATACCCAAAATAAATAGAATAAACTGTTTAGCAATGGTAATTAGATAGATTATGCTTTCTCAGAACCATGCTAAACAGTATTTGCAAAAAATTTACAATTGCTCGCAAGTTCCATTTCTAAAACCTGTATCAAGAGCTATTTCTTGAGGACTGTCATAGTTGAAATATAATTCATCTTGACCTGTATCCTCATTTCTACATATCCAATTTGCTCCCCCCTTCACCTGTTTCATTTGCTCCTTAGTCATTTCAAACTGTGCGAATTTTTCTTTTAAAGTTTTCATTTTTTTAGATTTTTTTAGTTTTTCAAATCATTTATCATAAAACCCTACACTTGCAAGTATTTGTCGTTTTACTTGATACAAAGTACGGTAACTTTTTCAAAAAACTCTGTATCTTATAGTGGGTATTATATGAATTAGATGAATATTTTATCAATAGGATTCATAAAATTTAACATAGAAAATTTTAGGTATCGGTACGACGAACTACATCTTGCAAGATTGCACTATCAGTAACACCCAAATATACTTAGTATTAGATATGGATTGTATCTTTATAAACATGGATAGCAAACTGTTACAAATCAAAATATGCCCTCATTAATAAAGCTAAAAAAACTATGGTCGGTAAAAATAATATGGTCTAAGACAGGTATTTCCAAAAACTTTCCTGCTTCTTTGAGTTTTTGAGTAAGTTGGAGGTCTTGAGAGCTGGGCTTGAGATTGCCTGAGGGGTGGTTGTGAATCAGAATCAGCGCACTGGCTAAGCGGTCTAATGCCGCTTTGAAAATCAGTTTAGGGTCAGCTATTGTACCTGCTACGCCTCCTTCGCTGATTTTCTCAACTTTGATAACCTCGTTGTTCCGATTGAGTAGCATCACCCAAAACTCCTCTCTGTGAGCATCTAAAAGGTAAGGACGCATTACCTCATAAGCATCAGTAGCGGACAGTACTTTTTCTCTTTTCTGAGGCTCGCTTTCTTTGCGTCTTCGTCCAAGTTCTAACGCACTGACTATGGTAATGGCTTTTGCCTCTCCAATTCCCCTGAATTTCATCAAGTCTTTGACAGAAAGTTTGGCAAGTTCATGCAAATTGTGATTGACCGAAGCCAAAATCTGCTTTGCCAAATCTACCGCACTGACAGATACTGTTCCCGAACCCAGCAAAATCGCTAAATGCTCTGCATCGGAAAGTGCTGCCTTGCCTTTGAGCAGTAGTTTTTCTCTCGGTCTGTCGTCCTCTGCCCACTGATGGATAGGTGTATAGGAAGAAACATTATCTGCCATAGGTGAAAAGTCTTTAATTTTCGGATATATTGGTAAAAATATAAAGACTTTCCTAATTTTGCCTTAAATCACAAAGTAAAAATATGCTACCAGACTTACCTTTGAATATTCAAAATCAAATCCTGAATCGTCAGCAAACGATACAAAAAATTCGCAGGATGGCTTATGAAATTTATGAAAGAAACTTAGAAGATGAGGAAATAGTTTTTGCTGGCGTTTACGACAGGGGCTATCTGCTTGCAAATCTCTTATATATTGAATTTCAGCAAGTTTCTCCTATCCCTGCCCATCTCGTTACCATTACACTGGACAAGTTTGCCCCCACGCAAAGCGAAGTAAAACTGGACTGCGAGATAGATTTTGTCAAAGGGAAAACCATTATTTTGATAGATGACGTACTCAATACAGGGAGAACTTTTGCCTATGCCTTACGACCTTTTTTAAAGACTGAAATCAAAAAACTACAAACAGCCGTTCTTATAGACAGAGGTGGGCATCAGTTATTTCCACTTTCTGCAAATTACTCTGGTTATGAGCTTTCTACTACCATTAGACAGCATATACACGTAGAGCTTGCTGATGAGGAGAAGTTTGGGGTTTATCTATATTAGAATTAGCTAATTGTCAGCTTGTTAATTCCCATGCTTTTACCCATTGCTGATGGTAGTTTAAAGAATTAATTTAAAAGATTACTTCTTTTTTTTGAAATAAGGTAAAAATTTAGCAGGTTTGTTTGTTAAATATCAATTAAAAACAATCAACTAAATCTACTTATTTGTGTTTAACAGTTTTATTTTTACACTAAATTTTTCAAATCTAATGAAAACAACCTTTTTAAAATTAGTATTTAGTCTGTTTTTTGTTGGTTTATTTTTAACTGACTTTGCTTATGCACAAAAAAGTCCAAGAACCTCTGTTTCAGAGGAAGTAGGAAGTGGTAAAGTTACCATAGACTATAGCCAGCCCTCAGTCAAAGGAAGAGAGATTTGGGGCAAATTAGTGCCTTATGACAAAGTTTGGCGTACAGGAGCGGACAAGGCAACAACCATAGAGTTTACCAAAGACGCAACTGTAGAGGGGAAAAAATTGGCAGCCGGCAAATATGCACTGTTTACTATCCCTACTCAAAACGGGGAATGGACAATTATTTTCAATAAAACCGCAGACCAATGGGGTGCGTTTGGTTACAAGGAGGCTGACGATGCTCTAAGAGTAACTGCCAAAGCAGGAAAATCAGATAGCTTTACGGAAAAAATGACTTTTACAATAAGTAAAGACGGCATAGTAACTCTTTTATGGGAAAATTTGAAAGTAGGTTTTAAGGTAACTCAATAAACTTGAAAGTCCCTTGTTAAAAGTTCCTTGTTTTTTGCTACTGTTTTGTGCTGTTTTACAAAATTAAACTCAAAACAAGGAACTAAAACTACTTGCTTGCTGATAATAAACAATTATGTAGATTTGATTAATTAAAAAATTATTTGTAATATTACTTTTTAAAAATATTTTTAACTTAGGTTGATTTTCTTTTATGACCAGATGCTATGAATAGAAAACTACTTAAAAACATTATA
Source organism: Thermoflexibacter ruber (assembly GCF_900113045.1). GTDB lineage: Bacteria > Bacteroidota > Bacteroidia > Cytophagales > Thermoflexibacteraceae > Thermoflexibacter > Thermoflexibacter ruber. The sequence goes on along the minus strand of NZ_FONY01000072.1, from coordinate 5,864 downwards.
ACAAACAACCACAACAACGACTGACACAAATGAGTAACTCGATTTCACCTTACGGATACGCAAAAGACGGGAAGGTTTATCTCAATGGATATCTTAACTTTCCTACCAGAGAAATAGGCGTAGTCAAAGAAAGTGAGCAAGCAAGCATCCAATACTTTACTAAACGCTTCGACTTAGCAAAAGAAAAGGTAGAACAACTTGCTAAAGCTGTCAATAGCACCAATAACAAGGGTTCTTTCCTGATGAAACTCATTCACTTGCGAGAATATTTAGCCAGCTTTGATGGCTTGGGAGACTTTCCTTCTCTGTTCCAAACCTTAGACGCACTCGAGGCAGACATTCACTCATACATAGAAAAAAATCGCGCTAAAAATCTTGAAATCAAACAATCCCTTCTTAGAGAAGCAGAAGAATTCAAAAACAATCGAAATTGGGTAGCAGTTACTAAAAAGTACAAAGAGCTAAAACTCAAGTGGATAAAAACAGGTAGCGCGCCAAAAGAAAAAGAAGAAGTATTGAATGAGAAGTTTGATGCTATCGTAGAAGGATTTTTCCAACAGCGTAATCGCGCTATAGAGGAAAGACGTAATGCCATACAGAAACGCATAGAAAGATATAACTATCTTTTAGAAAAACTTAAAAATATCAATCAAAATCCACCTGAGAACGCGCTCCAAGTAGTCAAAAAACTTCAAAATGATTGGAAATTGGTAGGGCGAGTTCCTAAAAAAGACATTATCAACTTAACGAATGCCTACAAAGCTGAGATAGGTAAATTCTTCAGCAAACACAAGCAACAATCATTCAGAAACCCTGCTGACCGCAAACGCGATATATGCGATAGGGTAGAAAAAATGCTCGAAATGGACGAGCCACCCATAGAAGAAGTAAAAAGCCTACAAAAGGAATGGCAGAGATTGGGTAAAACCAAACACCCTAACGATAAGGAATTTAACACCAGATTTAAGATAGCTTGTAATGAATTGTTTGAAACATACTTTTTAAACAAACAGGCTCGCTATAAATACGAGTCTTTTGACGAAAAAACATTTTTTGAGCAACTTAAAATAAAAATTAGACTCATTAAAGAATCTATCAAAAAAGATGAAACAGAACTGAGCCTGATGAATGAAAAGAACAAGCGGAATCCTAATTCACAGCAAAACCAGAATTTTGACATAGAACGACTAAATCAGATAAATAAACTTAAAACAAAACAACGCATCTTGAAAAAACTCCAAGACCAGTTGTTGGCTAATTATTAGCAGAAAAATTGCTTTTTTTTCTTTCGTTTTCTACTTTTGCAACCTTTTTACCGTAATCAAAGCAAAACCATTTTTATGAGTATGAAAGACAACTTTTCTACGAAAAATAAGTTTGCTATGAGTAGAAAACGTAATTACCAAAACTTGCAATCAAATAAAAAAGGAGGGAAAATATGTACTGGACACTTGAATTAGCTTCTTATTTGGAAGATGCTCCATGGCCTGCAACAAAGGAGGAGTTGATAGACTATTCTATTCGCTCAGGTGCGCCTTTGGAAGTAGTAGAAAATCTACAAGAGTTGGAAGACGACGGACAGCCCTATGAAAGCATAGAGGAAATTTGGCCTGACTATCCGACCAAAGATGACTTCTTCTTCAACGAAGATGAGTATTAAAATGCAAGCATCTTACTGAACACTATACGCAGATGAGGAAATATTCTTCATCTGCTTTTTTCTTTCTAATCTACTCTGCCCTGCTTTTCCAAGACTACATAGCTATCTTGTACCTCCATAGCTTGGTAAATAGTGTTGTGCATTTTGTTGCGAATGTTCTCGTTGTTGAGTTTGCGGTTGTGAGCATGAGGATAGCTTTTATTTGTCAAGAAAATAAATACTAAATCATATTTAGGGTCTATCCAAACACAAGTGCCCGTAAAGCCCGTATGCCCATAAGTCAGCGGAGAACAATAGCCCGATGAGGGACCTCCAAAACCTCTGATTGGCTTGTCCCAACCTAAGCCTCTGCGATTGGCTTCAAATTGTCGTTTTTCAGTGAAAAAAGGAATGGTATTCTCTTCGTAGTATTTTTTCCCTCCATAAAAACCATTTTGCAGGTGCATCTGTGCCAAAATAGCAAGGTCATTGGCATTGCTAAATACTCCTGCATGACCAGCTACTCCGCCCGCCAGTGCCGCATCAGGGTCGTGGACATGCCCCTGCACAATGCCTTTACGGAAATGATTGTCCTCCTCCGTAGGGGCAATTCGTTCTTTTGGAAACTTTTGCAAGGGTAGGTAGGTCATAGTACTCAATCCCAAAGGTTTATAGAATTGATTTTCAACAAATTGATTGATTGGCTGTTGTAAGTGTTTCTCTGCAATCTGTTTTAAAATATAAAAGCCAATATCGCTATACAAATAGCCATACCCATTAGCCGTTTTTTGTTTACGCAGAGCCAAATTTTTTGTCCATTGCCAAATAGAATCTTGAATAGAACTTAGTGCAAAGAGATTATCACTTATCTGTACGTTAAAAGAATCAGATTTGACGGTTCTCAAATAATTTTGTTTATACTCTTTTTTTAGCATAGTCTTCCACCAAAAAGGCTCCTGCTGCACCAAACCTGCTTGATGAATCAGAATGTCCCTTAGCACCAAATCCCCTTTATTTGTATCTTTTAGTTCAGGAAGGTGTTTTTCCGCTTTGTCTTGGATACTGATTTTCCCTTTTTCATGTAAGTACATGATTGCTTGCATAGTAGCCACTATCTTAGTCAAAGAAGCAAGGTCATAAATCGTATTATCATTAACAGCTTGCTTATTTTCATAAGTGAAATAACCATAATTTTTGCTAAATAAAACTGTCCCTTTGCGAGCTACTAATACTTGGCAACCCGGTGCCGCCTTCATATCTATCATCATTTTTGCAATCGTATCTATGCGAGAGAGCAAGCCACTATTTACCCCAACGCTCTCAGGGACGGAGGTATAACGCAATCTTTTGAGTGAGGGAACAAAATGCCCCGTTCCTTTGGGCAACTTCTCAGAAACATCAATAGGAAGTTTTGCTTGCGTGCTTACTGCTCCAAAAAGCAGCTGAGGCAGCAGCATTTGTGTAAGTGAGTTGTTCTCATAAGCACAAATTAGGTTATCTACTTCTTCATAGTCTTGGAGTAAGAAAGGCTCTCCAAAGACAGCCACTACTACTTCAATCTGTTCATTGGCTTGCAGGTTCTGAATAAATTTTTTAGCACTTGCACTCACAATATTATGAATACCGACAATGACCACCTTTTTATTTTGCACTTTTTCACAAAGTAAGTTGTAGAGTTGCGGATTGTCAAAAGCATTTTTATCTGTAATTGCATAGTTTTCAAAAGGAGCATACTTTGATAGAAAACGTTGAAAATCATTATCTTCCCCTGCTCCAATAGAAATAGAAGCAAAAGAAAGTTTTTCCAAGTCCATAAAGGGAATGATTTTGCTTTCATTCTTTACCAAAGTAATTGCCTGCTCGTAAAGTTTTTCATTAATTGCCTTAGTTTCAGCAGTATTCAACTCTTTGACTAAGTTTTCCAACTTCATAAATTTGTTAGCAAAAAGCCCTGTGGCAAATTTAGCTTTCAAGGCATTGTGCAGTTTATTTTCAATTTGTCTTTCAGAAATCTTGCCTTCTGCCACAGCTTTCTTTATTTGCTCAATGCCTTCTACTACATTTTTTGTAATAATAACATCATGGTTTTCAAAGAGTTTAAGTATATCTGCTTTTTCATACTTTTGAGCAACTCCTTGCTTAATGACATGATTTAAGAAAGAAATGCCTATAAGATTATCTGCCTCCATACTTTCATAGTTTTGTAAGACATGAAGTACCCCTTTTTCAAACATTCCCTTGGCGTACCAATTATTAAAGGAATTGTCAAGTTGGGTATCGTGTAAGCCTAAGTTAAAGTGAACCCCTAACCTACGGCATTGACGAGCAACCTCGAAACCTGTTTGTATAATAAGTTCTTCATTATGAATTGCTTTAGTGGTGAGGAGTTTAGGAAATGCAAGTACACTATCTACAGCCTCTGCAAGCCCCATTTGGCTATTTACACCAATGAGCAAAGGAATACGGCTTTTCTTCTGATAGGTATTTATCACTTGGACTTGTTTAGAAGGACTATTTTTGGCAAGCAACATTCCTCCTAAATAATATTTTTGTATCAGCTGCTCTACCTCTGCTTCGTTCTGATTGGCATGTATAGAAGCTACAAATAGCTGACCTATTTTTTCGTCTAAGGTCATACCATTTGCAAGGCTATCAATCCATTGCTGTTGTTTCCAAATATAATCGAGGTAATTTGCCCGCAAAGGACTATTTTTTTTCTCTTTTAATTCTCTAATTTCTAATACGTTTAAACCGTTGCTTGGGCTGACTACTAAGTGTAAAAGCAATACTAATAAGCTAAAAGACACACTTCTGGGCATAAGGCAATGATATTAACGAGGTTGATGAATAAAAATAGTTTTAGTGTGCGTTGTTTTTCATTTTTGCGAAATATAAGTCATATTTACTGTGTTAAAAAATTTCTTTAATGAAAATTTTAAGAAAAATTTTTATACAAGCAAAACAATTTCAATACCAAAACTCATTTTTTCAACAGTTTTAACCATATAAAACAATTCCTATAGAAAAGCACGGCAAACTCAATACTCTTTCTACCCAATTCTCCAAACTTTTTACCTCTCTTTGTCATATATTCTCTATCACTTTTGTTGATTTTCATTTTTCATCACTTTCCCTATTGTACTTTTCCAAGAAGTTAATTGGATTATTAAAATATTTTCATGCTCTTAGTTTTCTTGCTATGTAATATATTATCTATTTTTTTACTATTTTTATGCTTATTCCTACTTATCTTCATTCCTATACCTAAAGCTAATGCAAATCATACCCCTCACATAAGTATTTCTACATGCTCTTTAATCCTATTTATTGACCTTTTATCCTATCTTTTTCTCGCTTTTGTCCTACTTTTTTCCGAAATTGTACTTTGACAAGATACCCCTTGTACTTTATTTATACCCCTTAATACACTTTTTATTATGTATGTAATTTTTAAAAGTTTTTGTAAATTATTTTGCAAAATACTTGACTTTCTCCTATTTTATGTGCTATCTTTGTAACATCAATTTACACAAAACAGAATAACGCTAACAACTCGTACTCCTTTTAAACTTTCTTTACTTCTAAACTTTTTGAATCTTAAATGCTTTAATACTATGAAAAATATTGTAAAACTTATCATCGCTTTCATCTGTGGCTTGACTATCGTAAATCTGGCTAATGCCGCAGAATTTGTTATCAAGGGGACTTATAACGGCAAAAATCTCTATCTCTACAATCCTCACAATGACGACCAAGATTTTTGTATCTCTGAGTTTTATGTGAACGGCGTAAGGTTCACCGCTCCTAAGTCCAGTGCCTTAGATGTGGATTTATCTCACTTGCTTACAGAAACCAATGTTACTATCAAAATCATTCATACCGAAGTTTGCGAACCTAAACTGATGAATCCTAATGTCTTGCGTAGAAATCAGGAATTTCATTTCTCTGCTTTGGAGATTGCTAAAAGTCAGTTGTCTTGGATTGGCAAGGGAGAGCAAAAGCATGGAGTTTATTTCATTGAGGCTTTCAAGCATGATTCTTGGGCTACCGTGAAGGTGGTGAACGCTCAAGGACATACCTCCAGCAATCCTTATGCAGAAGAAGTGGCTTTGCACTCTGGGGTAAACAAGTTTAGAATCCGCTATGTGAACAATCACGGCAAGATGTTTTTCTCTAAGGAAATAGTATATTTCTCTGACAAGGAATCTGTGAGTTTTTTCCCTAA
>NZ_FONY01000004.1 GCF_900113045.1 Thermoflexibacter ruber | reverse complement strand
CTATTATTTAAGGCATAGAGGATTGATAGAAACTGCTTTCGATGTACTTAAAAATCAACTAAATATAGAACATTCAAGGCACAGAAGCCCTAAAAATTTTCTTATTAATTTGCTGGCAGGCTTAATTGCTTATACATTTTTGGAAAAAACACCAAACATAAAAGCATATCCACAAAAATTAGAGGACAAACAAATTGTATTTATTCAAGAAAATGTAAAATAATTCACGTTAAGAATATGATTTTAGATGGTGAACCTAATCAAAAAATTGCAAGGTACACAGGTTTAACCCTTGAGCAGATAGAAGCATTGAGGAAGGAAGTGAGATAGGGGGAATGGCAAACTCTTATTTCTACCTTATCTTTCAGACTCGGCATGAAGGGCTTAGATTATGAGCATGCGGCGGGTAAGGAGGATAAGAAGTGGCGCGACCGTAGTGGTTTAACTGTCAGATTGCCCTCACTAACCATTTAGCCATTTCATAAAGAGCCAGAGAATAGCATCTAAAATCTCAATCCTACTACTAAAACATCATCAGTTTGAGGGTGGTCTTGTTTCCAGTTTTCAAAAGTGCTTACAAAAAGATTTTTCTGCTCTTGCATGGGTAGGAGATGAAATTGTAAAAGCAAGTCTTTGAAATACTTACTTCCCAATTTTTTATTTTCTTGCCCTCCAAATTGGTCAGTATAGCCATCAGTAAACAAGTACATCACATCATCTTTTTGATAGTAGAAACTTTCTTGGTGGAATTCTTTTTCTTTGTATTGAAAACTTCCTATGGGAAAGCGATTGCCTTTGATTTCTCTCAATGTACTATTTTGAAATACAAACAAATTTCTTTTAGCACCAGAAAAAGTAATTTCTTGATTATCAATATCTATTCTACAAAGTAGAATATCCATGCCATCGTTTATCTTTTGTGTATCAGGCTGGCGTTGTAAGGTGGCAGAGAGTCGTTTATCCAATTCCTTTAAAACAAGGGCAGGTTCAGTAATGAGATTTTCTTTGATAATTTGATTGAGCAAGGCATTCCCAATCATCGTCATAAATGCGCCGGGTACTCCATGCCCCGTGCAATCTACCACTGCGATAATAAAAAAGCTCTCTGCCTCAGCAAAATAATAAAAATCTCCACTCACGATGTCTTTGGGCTTGTAAAAAATAAAATTCTCAAACAGGTCATCTATTTTTCTCTCCTCAGGAAGCAGTGCTAACTGGATACGCTTAGCATAGCGAAGGCTATCCGTAATTTGTTTGTTGGTTTTTTCCAATTCTTCCCTTTGCTTTTCTATTTCGTTTTCATAATTGATATGCTCTTGTTTAAACAGATTAGCCACCAAATAGATAGTAACAAAAGCCAACAAAATATTAGGATAGTAAACGTAGCCTACATATTTGGACTGATATATGGGATTGCCTGATTGTAGAAATTTGATAAGAACAAAACATGCAACAGCAAATATAAAAATAGGCAAGATGTATCTATTTCTATCAAAGAAAAATACGGCGTTGATACTTGCTAAGAACATTAAATGCTCTGCGGCTAACCCTTCTCCAAAAATAATAGACAACATCGTTACAATAGAAATGTTGCCTATGAAAAATAAATACATTGCCAAAGTGTATAAGTACTTGGCATTGAAATAGAAAACTAAGAGAGAATTGATAAAACCTACAAAATAAATCCAAGGAGCGAGGCGAGCATTGATGACAGCATCTAAAATCAAATATGAGCCACAAACCAACACGCCTGCCACCGAAGTAGCATTCATCAGGCGAAGTTTTTTCTTTTCAGCAAAAGATTGATTGGGTTGTGAGCCAATATTAATAAGCCTTACCCATAGCTTTCTGAACATATAGAAGCGGTAAAGTGAAAAATACTTTTGTTGATAAATGCAAGTTAGCGGGAGTAAGTATATATGACATCTGTAAAAGTTATGACTATCTTCATTTCATACGAAAAAGACAAAGAAAAGTAACACGAAGATAGCAAAAATTAATAAAATCTTAATGGACAGTCTTTACACCTTTTTCCTTTTCTATAACTGTGGCAGCAGTCTTTGGGGCTTTTTTTGGAGAGTTTTTTATTTAATGAGGACTTATCAAGTGCTTCTATATCAATGGTAAACACTCCTTCTCTCACTTCTAAGAAAATATCCGTAATACTTGGTTTATCTGAAAGCATTTCTTTTAGTTTTTAAAATTTTTTACAAAGGTAACAGATTTTGTATGAGTAGTAAAATGACTTTGCTCATCTTTCATAAAAATTAGCCAAATTTCTGTATCGATTTCTCTGATAAAATTTTTGTATTCATTCAAATTTTTTTCTTGATTTTCTTGTTAATTATAATATAGAACTTCCTACAAATTAACACTAAGAATCTGTGTTTAGTGTTTACAAAAAGCCAGTAAAAGACCGACATTGGTTATTTTTTTGTTACTGAGCCTATTTTTTAACCTTATTAATTAAAACTCATGTCAAACAAAGAATTTTCCCAACTCTCCAAATCTCACAAAGCGATTTTGCTTTGTAAGTCAGGTACTTATCTTTGTAAAAGATGTTCTAAAGGAAGAAAAGTGAATCTATATTTACTCAATAATTCTTTTGTAGAGGTTTTTTATGACCGCTTAGAATGTGTCAGAGATATTCGCTTAATGCCCTCTAAAGATTTTTTTAACAAATACGGAAATATAAAAAAAACACTTATAGCCTAATAGCTTTCTTTTTTGCATAGACCAAGTTTAAATACTACCTTTGTAGGCAGTGTAGAAAACTTAGAAAATTAGTAAATGAAATTATTAGATGGCAAGTGGGTTTCTTCAGTTATTTTAGAAGAAATAGCTCTGGAAGTCAGCGAGTTAAAAAACAAATATAATAAAATTCCTCACTTAGCGGCAATCTTAGTAGGCAATGATGGGGCAAGCGAAACCTATGTAAATAGCAAAATGCGTACTTGCGAAAAAGTAGGCATGAAATCTTCCTTAATCCGCTTAGAAGCAGAGGTAAGTGAAAAGATTTTGCTCCAAGAAGTAGATAAATTGAACCAAAATCCTGATTTAGATGGCTTTATCGTCCAACTGCCCTTACCCAAGCATATAGACGAGCAGAAAGTCATTAGAGCAATTCTTCCTGAGAAAGATGTGGACGGCTTCCACCCAGATAATATTGGAAAAATGGTGCTAAATATGCCTTCTTTTATTCCTGCTACTCCTTTTGGTATTTTACAAATCATAGAAAAGTACAATATTGAAACAAGTGGGAAGCACTGCGTAGTCATAGGAAGAAGCCACATTGTCGGCTTGCCTATGAGTATTCTTATGGCAAGAAACACTTACCCAGGTAATTGCACGGTAACGCTTACGCATAGCAAGACGAAAAATTTGAAAGAAGTTTGTCAAAGTGCTGATATTCTGATAGTAGCAATGGGAAAGCCAGAGTTTGTTACAGCAGATATGGTCAAAGAAGGGGCAGTAGTCATAGACGTAGGGACGACCAGAGTGCCGGACATCAGCAAGAAATCAGGCTATGCTATCAAAGGAGATGTAAAATTTGATGAGGTAGCTCCTAAATGCAGCTATATTTCCCCGGTACCTGGTGGAGTAGGACTAATGACAGTTACTTCTTTGATTAAGAATACTTTACTTGCCGCAAAAAGTAAACTGTAATCTTCAGATGGACAGACTTTCTGCTATAGAGCAAATGAACAGGTATGGTAGCGATGGCATACCTTTTTTGTTTGTCATTGATTTTGAAATGAAAAATTGCATCGTTCAGGCACTCAGTCAAGTGAATCCTGAGCATATTTTATACATGGTCAATGATAAAAATAATATTCCTGAATACCTAAAAAAAGTGCAAAAGCCAGCTCATATTTTGTTCAGAAAAAATCCTATTCCTTTTGAAACCTATTTGCCTAAATTTGAAAAGGTAATGAAACACATCAAAGGAGGCGATACGTACTTACTCAATTTGACCTGTCCTACACCCATAGAAATAAACTTAACCTTAAAAGAAATTTTTTTGCAAAGCCAAGCCAAGTACAAACTTTGGGTAAAGGATAGCTTTGTAGTTTTTTCTCCTGAAATTTTTGTTCAGATTAGTGATAATCAAGTGTTTTCTTTCCCAATGAAAGGAACAATAGATGCTGACTTGCCTACTGCAGAAGCATTGATATTAGCCGATGAGAAGGAAAAAGCCGAACACGCTACCATAGTCGACCTCATTCGCAACGACTTGAGCATGGTGGCAGAAAAAGTACACGTAGAAAAATTTAGATATGTGGAAAAGGTAAAAACACATCAAAAAACGCTCTTGCAAGTAAGTTCTAAAATTGTGGGAACTCTATCTAATGACTATGGTAAAAACATTGGTAGTCTCATATTTACCTTGCTTCCTGCGGGTTCTATTTGCGGCGCGCCTAAGAAGAAAACGGTAGAAATTATTTTAGAAGTCGAGGACTACGAAAGAGGTTACTACACAGGAATTTTTGGTATTTTTGATGGAAAAAACTTAGACAGTGGAGTAATGATTCGCTTTATAGAGCAAAGAGAAAAAAGTTTTATATTTAAAAGTGGAGGAGGCATTACTTACAAAAGCCAAGCACAAGCCGAGTACCAAGAAATGATAGATAAAGTATATGTGCCTATTATTAGAAACCATTAAAGTAACAAACAAACTCCTACAAAATATTGATTTTCACAATGAAAGGCTGAATCGTTCTCGCTTTGAACTACTTAAATGCAAGGACGAAATAGATTTAGCAAAAGAAGTCGAAATTCCAGCTGTGCTTACCTCTGAGGTTTACAAATGCAGGGTTTTATACAGTAAGCAAATTGAGAAAATAGAGTTTCAACCTTATTTGATTAAACCTATACAAGCCTTAAAAATCATAGAAGCAAATGAAATAGAGTATGCTCATAAATTTGCAGACCGTATTCATTTAGAGCAACTTAAATCTGGTTTGTTTCCTTATAATGATATTTTGATAGTAAAAAATCACTGCATTACAGATACTTCCTATGCCAATATCGTTTTTTTTGATGGGAAAAATTGGCTTACTCCAGATACCCCTTTGCTCAGAGGTACAAAGAGAAGTCAACTGCTCCAAAAACAAGCCATTCAAGAGCAACGAATTAGGCTTGAAGACTTGCCGAGATTTCAACACGCCAAAATTATCAATGCTATGATAGACTTAGAAGAAAGCCCAATAATTAGTATAGATAACATCGTTTTAAAAGCCTAACAAGTCATTCATGCCAAATACACCTTGTTTGTCTTTGAGCCACTCTGCCGCCAGTACTGCCCCTAAGGCAAATCCTTGACGCGAGTGAGCGATATGCTTAATCTCGATAGTATCTATCTCCGATTCGTAAAAAACTGTATGTGTGCCTGCTACATTAGGTTCTCGGAGGGCAGTAATAGTGATTTGGTCGACAGTATTCTCAGCTAATTTCCACCCTTTTTTTCTTTCCAAGTTCTCAATGATACCCTCTGCCAAAGTAATCGCCGTACCGCTTGGAGCGTCTTTTTTCTCTGTATGATGTATCTCCTCGATGCTTACTTCATATTGGGCATAAGGATTCATCATCTTAGCAAGTATCTGATTGATTCTGAAAAATATATTTACTCCAATACTGTAGTTAGAAGCATAAAAAAAAGCACTTTTTTTCTCTTGGCAAATTTGCTCTATGGTAGGTCTTTTCTCTAACCAACCCGTAGTGCCGCAAACGATAGGAATTTGATTTTCAACACAATATTTTACATTTTCAAAGGCAGATTCGGGTTGAGTAAACTCAATGACTACATCTGTATCTCCTTTTGTGATAGTTTGCAAATCTTGGGCATTGTTTACATCTATGATATGCGAGATTTGATGCCCTCGTTGCGTGGCTATCTGCTCAATGGTTTTGCCCATTTTGCCATAGCCAATTAAAGTAATTTTCATCTTTTTAAATATTAGTTTATGAAACCCAATGAAGATTTGGCAAGCAAAATTAACAAAATATATGAATTGCAAAGGAAAGACATTTTAGTTTGCTGATGGATATACCTTCTCATAACTACTGAGACCATTCCGTGGGAGTTCTTTCCCAGCGATGACTCTTCAGAGCCTCTTGCAAGGATTTTTCTAATTTTTTTCCATCACTTGTGGCAATGTTGGCTTCTACATTGCGGATTTTACGCATACCGGGTATAATAGTATGCACATCATCATTGCACAAAATAAAACGCAAAGCCATTTCTGCCATAGTCATTCCTTGCGGGATTAAAGGTCTGAGGGCATCAGCGCGTTCCACACTTGCGTTTAGGTTTTCAGGGACAAAATAAGTAGAACGCCAATCATCAGCAGGGAAAACCGTATCTTTGGTCAAAGTTCCCGTCAAAGTCCCCTCATCAAAAGGCACGCGTGCAATAATGCCAATGTCTAACTGACGGCAAAGTGGAAAAAGTTTGTCCTCTGGATTCTGGTCAAAAATATTGTAAATAACTTGGACGGCATCTATTAGTCCTGTTTTTAATGTTTCCAACACATTTTCAGGCTCCCAGCGATTTACGCTAATGCCAAAATGCTTAACCTTACCTTCTTTTTTTAGCTTTTCCACTGCATTTTTCCACTCGTCTTTGTCTGCCCAAGCATCTTCCCACACGTGGAACTGCTGAAGTTCTATGCATTCGACTCCAAGATTTTTCAAACTTTTTTCTGTATAACTAATGATATGCTCAGCGGGAAAGCACTCCTCAATAGTAAACCATGCTTTAGAAGGCCATTTGAAATTTTTAGGGGGAATTTTGGTAGCATGGTACAAGTGTTTGCTGGCGTGTCGTTTCATCAGTTGCCCTAAAATCTGCTCGCTTAGTCCCTTCCCATAGCCCCAAGCGGTATCAAAGAAATTACAGCCAAGCTCAACTGCGCGGTCTAAGGCACGCTCTACTTCTGAGTGTTCCGAACCTGTCCAACCTGCCAAGCCCCACATACCATAGCCAATTTCGCTTACTTTCCAGTCAGTTCTTCCGAATCTTCTATATTGCATTATTTTGTTGATTTTTAGTTGTTTAAAATCAGGATTTTAAAAAGTTAAATACATTTTGAGTTTATTCAGTTGTATTTCGTCTATGCTTTTGGTTTTGAGTAAATCTTCTGCATTGGCAAATTTACCATGCTGTTGTCGATAATTTACTATGATTTGAGCATTTTTATAGCCAATGTAGGGGTGAGATTTTAAGGTATTTACATCAGCTGTATTGATATTAATATGTTTTAGTTCAAAGCCTTTGCTTGTTTTTGCATATTTTGCTAATTCTTGATATACTTCTTCTTTGAGTCCATAAACCTCTTTGACTTGTTCTATAGAGTAAAAACCGCCTAAATTATCCCTAAATTTGACGATTCGTTCAGAAAGTACTGCCCCAATGCCTTTGATTTGCTTTAACTGTGCTGTATCCGCGGTATTAATATCAAAGGGTTGGATAACGGATTTTTCTTTGAAATTAGGCTTATTTTCTATCTTTTCAGAAGAGATATTTATCTCACTTATTTCCTGTTTGTATTCTTTTTCTATCATTATTTTTTCTTGATTTTCAGGAAGTTGTATGTAGCTATATAATCTTTGGTAAAGTTCCTTAGGAAAGCCATAAATTTTCATCAAATCACTTTTTACTTTAAAACTTCCGCCTTTACTCCGATATTTGATAATACGTTCTGCTAAGTAAGGCTTTAGCCCTAAGGATTTCCATTGAACTGTATTGAGTTCATTGGGATTAAACGCAAAAGGTTGTATTTCAGGTTTGCTTTCTATTTCTGCTAAAAAATTACTTGAATTATGCTCTTCCTTATGTGTAGCTGTGTCTTGTTGATGGTTTGCCAACTCAAACTCTTTGATTGCTTCGTTGAGCGTAGCAAGGTCTTTTTGATAATCTTCTTGCGTATATTTTGATTGAGAGAAAAAGGACTTGAGTAAAAGTGGGGTAAGTAATAAAGCTAACATAAAGGTAATCAGCATTATAAAGCCCCTTGTTTCTATTTGAGAAAAACCAAAATGGTCGCGTAATAGGAAAATCAGCTTTTTCATACTACTTCTTAGATATATAATAAGGGATAAAAAATTTTATATGTCCTCAGGATTAATACCCAAAGAACGTAACTTTTCTGCTAATTTATCAGCACGTAGCTTTTCTTGTTCTGCTCTCTGTTTTTCTTGTTCTGCTCTTTCAAAGCCTGTCATCAGCAAATTTCCCTCTGCATCGGTCCATCTCAACCATTCCTCTACACGCTCCTCAAACTGTCCTTCCCAAAGGGTTAGACCAATGCCTACTTTTTCTAAAAAATGAGTGTCTTTGCGGTAAAACTCTCCTACATGAAGCTCATAAATATTCAACTTTTCTTTATTTATGTGTTGTAAAGGATCCAATACTACATAATAAGGCACCCCCATTCGGGCATAAATGTCAAACTTTCTGCCTCCCTCATGCCCTACGGTGTTAGATACTATCTCTATTACTACATCAGGAGGTTTTCCTAATTGCCAGAGCATATAAACCCTATGGGCTTTTTCCCAAATATCAGGGGGATAGTTTACATCGAGGCTGACAAAAACATCAGGCACAACAGCAGGTTTATTGATGGCATAGTAAATCCCCACATTGGCAGAGGCAACAAAAGGTCGGTCGCCAAAAGGCTTCTCGCTATGAAGCGTATCCACTAAAAGACGTTGTTGTTTTTCTGAAAAAATATTGTCCACAGATGTATCGTCTTCGGTTATAAGATGTTCTACGTTTGGCGGTTCTATGACAAAATCAACTGTTGTGGTAGTTTCCATGACAGAATTTATTTTTCTACGAAAATAATGAAATAAATTTGGAATGAAAAATATGCTCTCTGGAATTTTTTAAACTAATTTACGTCTTTGAAATATTATATATCCTAAGCCGCTTTAGCTCTCTTTTTATAGATACCATTTATCTTTGAGGTCATTTATCATTTGTGATGACAGTTTCCGTAGTACAAAATTTTACAGTGAAGTGAGTTACTTTTTTGCCTACATTGGTATTCTGATATTCCAATGCCAAGTGAAAGTGATTATCAAACCACTAACCTCTATGTTCAGTTCATTAAAATAAGCAGATGCATTGAATACCTCACCAAAACCCGTGTTAGCGGGTCGGGCTTTTCCTCTATTTAGTTTTTCTAAATTCGTATCCGTCTGCTTCTACAAAACTATCTACAAATAAGATAAATCCTTTTACCCTGTTGTTTTCAACTTTGAATGGAAACTGTACTTTCCCAAACATAGGATGATTGTATTGACAAGTAAGTTGGTCTTTCTTGTATGGTGTCAGTACTCCTATTAACTGAGGATGGTGTTCTAAGTTAAGAATATAGTTGCCATTTTCATTTTTGATAGTCGCTTTTCCATAGTAATCACAAAGATAAGTTCCTATAATTGCATCTAAATCAACTGCAAATTTTTCAATTTCTTCTTTCTGTTCCTTATTGGAGTTAAGATTTTCTATTTTGCGTTGTTTTTGCCTTTCTATGGCTGTGAGCGTATAATTTGGGGCGTTTTTCCGTAAATAAGCATCAATAACTTGCCATTTTAGTGTTTCTTGTAAGTTGTGATTGTCTTGATTAGTCAAAATTACAATGCCTAATTGAAGGCTTGGCACGAGTGTAAGTGAGGTTAATGCTCCTGAATATGCACCATTATGTTGTATAACTTCTCTATTTTGATATTGCAAAATTTCCCAACCCAAACCGTAGGTTTTGAAATACATTTCTCGGTCAGCGGCTCTTGACTTGCCTATAATAGTATTACTTAACCACATTTTGTTGATAGCATTTTCAGGAATTACGTTTTTACCTTCCCAATTACCTTTATTAAGCAGTGTATTTACCCAAATTCCTAAATCAGTGACACTTGCAAAAATTCCTCCGTGGCTATACGGTTCAACTTTATCAGGTGGTAGCACAGCAATACTGTCATTGATGAGGGTATGCCCAAATGCTATATTTTTTTCGTTTTGGATTTCAATTTCAGAAACGAAAGTTCGGTTCATTCCAAGAGGTATTAAAAAACGATTTTTTAGATAGGTGTTGAAGTTTTGTTTTGTAATGCTTTTTACACATTCTCCAGCGATAATGAATCCAAAATTTGAATAACCAAATCTTGTCCGAATAGGGTAAGCAGGGGGCATTTGTGCAAACTTCTGAATCATAGTGGGATAATTCAAGGCAGACTCAGTATTGATAAAATCACCCTGAAACGTTTTCCAACCTGAGCGATGAGAAAGAATGTCTGTAAGTGTAATTTGCTGTTCATAAAGTTTATCTTTCATTGAAAAGTCGGGTAGCCACTTTTTTACTAAATCATTCAACGAGACCTTCCCTTCTGCTTCTAAGGTGGCAAAAAGTGTTCCTGTGAAGGTTTTTGAAATAGAAGCAATGGGGAAAATAGTTTGCTCATCCACTTTGGAGCGGGTATCCCAATTACGCACTCCGTATCCTTTTTGCAATATTACTTTGCCGTCTTTCACAACATATACTGCGGCACCCGGAATTTTCCATTCATCAAGGGCTTTGCCGATATAACTGTCTAAACTATCGCCTTTGAAAAGGCTAATTTCTTGGGCGTTAATTGTTGAAGCCAAGAAAAAAATTAAAAAACTCAAAACAAGTTTAAATTTCATAAAAATATTTTTTGGTAAATCTATTATAGAAGTATTCTAACATATTCTAAAAATTGCAATTATAGTTTTAGCCTGACCGCTAACGATTTGGACATTTTTCTATTTTCTCGGCTTCGCTTCACTTCCTGCCAAAATTCCACCGTCAATGGTTAGTTCAATGCCTGTTACATATTTGCTTTCGTCACTTGCCAAATACAAAATGCCGTAAGCCACGTCAATAGGTTCGCCAAAATGTCCTAATGGTATGCCTGCTTCTACTTCTTCAATAATTTGTTGTCTTTGCTCACCTTCTCCGAGCATTGCGTCCCACATTGGGGTCATAATGGCTGCGGGGTGAACGCTGTTGCACCTGATTTTATAGCCTTTTTCAGCACAATACAGGGCAACGCTTTTCGTATGGTTTCTGACCGCTGCCTTGCTTGAAGCATAAGCCACCGCTCCGGGAATGCCCACCACGCCACTTCGGGAAGAAATATTGACAATGCTTCCGCCTTTTTCTTTCATCAGTCTGATAGCGTATTTGCACCCAAGCATAACGCCCGTTGCATTTACCCTATGCACTTCTTCCCACGATTTGAGGTCTGCATTTTCAGCGTCCCAAGCTCCTGTGGTTTCTAAAAAACCTGTAATGCCTGCATTATTTACCAAAATGTCAAGTCGTCCGTATTTTTGGGTAATGTACTCCGTTGCATTTTGCCAGTTTTCTTCATTTCCAACGTCTAAATGCAAATATTCGGCATTGATTTTTAAGTCAGATACAAAGGCATTTCCTTCCTCGTCCCTGATGTCAGAAACAATTACGATTGCTCCTTCTTTATGAAAGAGTTCGGCAGTTGCCTTTCCTATTCCGCGTGCCGAACCTGTTATTAGGGCTATTTTGTTTTTTAATCGCATTTTGTATTTAGGAATAAACTTTCTCAGTAAACTATCAATTTTTTTACTGACTTATACTTTCCCATTTCAAAATTCAGGAAATAAATGCCTTGTTGTTGAGGTGCAGTAATCTTACTATTCAGAAAATCTGTTGTTTCAAAAACTTGCTTGCCTGATGCGTCATAGCATTTTATGCGTACTTTTTGATTTTCTGAAAAATTGGAAAAAAACACATTATCTCCGCTATGCACAGGATTGGGAAATATATTGATTTGTTGAAGTTCATGGTTATCGTTAGGCAAAGAAGTAACTACGCTTGTGTCGGTGTAATATACCCTTTCATCAAGGGTTTGTACCATAAAAATTTTTCCGCTGGGAGTTTCGGCAAAATGTTGGATATTCTGAAAGCCGTTTATGTCAATTCCCAGTCCGAAATTTATTTTTTGCCAAGTGGTTTGGTTATTTTTACAGAAAAAAGTACCCCCAAAACCGATTGAACCTGAAACCGAGCTATACTTGTCGCCATTGCGTGCAAAGTGTACAGGATTGAGTAACTTATCCTGCCACCAAGTAGGTGAATTATTGACAGCATAAACTTTCCAGTGCGTATTATTTCGTACTTCGCTGATGTGCTTTACCGTATTTAACCGCACACTTGTATTGACTGCCGTGCCAAAAAAACTGAAATACACGCTGTCTTGGGGTGATACGGATATATTCCACGCATTGGCAACTTTAATCTGGTCGTTGATAGCTCCCCTGCCATCTACGCTGATGTTGATGTGTTCCCAAAGATTTCCACTATTTTCAGAAATAAACAAACCTCCATTGCCCGTTACATATTCGTCAGCCGTTGCAACATAAATTCTGTCGTTTTTATCAATAGCAATTTGCTCTATGCAGGTATATATGCCCAAGCCGTTGTTGCGTTGCGACCATGTCAGACCTTTGTTGTTTGAAAAAAATACGCCATCACCTATGAAGCCATCATCATTGGTGAGTATCCCTGTAATGGCAAAGAGATGTCCCTGCGAGTTTTGAATAATTTTATTGATTGGGTAAGTAGTGCCTACACTCACCGAGTCCCAAGTTTGCCCATTATCAAATGAGCGGAAAATCTTCCCTGTACCACCTACAAAAACTTCTCCCAAATTATTGGAATATATGCTATAAACTGCCGATGAATTTAGCACTGTGGAAAAACGGTTGCCTTCATCACAACTTTTGATAACGCCATTGGTAAGGCTTACCAACATGCAGCCGTTTGGAGTGAGGGTAATTCCGGTTTTTTCTCTGCCGGGAAATTCATAAGTGGTCAGCCAGAATTTTTGGGCAAAACCTGTCAGCGTAGTTAAAATCAGCAATATGCCTGTTAGGTATGCTTTCATTTCACTTGAATTAAAACGTTATATTTTTCTGAAAGATTTTTCCAGTTGTCCTGATTTTGAACAAAGTCAAAAATAGCGTTTTGTATGAGTTCGTTTGATTTTTGGTATATGATGCTTCCAAAACTTTTACGGTTGCATTCTTTGCAGATATTTTTTTTGAATTGTGCAACATCTAAAAAGTCCAAATGATACATTTGCGGAATTTTAATTCTGACACTTTTCTGACTGCGACCTGCATTTTGGATAAATGCGTTATCCCGCCTTTTTTCGCTTCTGTCCTCACTCCATGTTTCTGCTTTGGGGCTGTCTGCTCCCTGTGGCTGAGTAGTAACATACAAAATGGGTTGCAAGGGCTGTATTTGCTCAAAATCTTTTGTTACATCTCCGTCCAAATTGATAACGCCCTTGACTTTATCGTTTTTTTGGGCTACCATCAATGCCGCTGCTCCCGAAACAGAATGCCCTGCAACATATATTTTATCCGTATCCATCATAGATGAGTAATGATTTTCGCTTTCGGGATTTGAACGGGTGAGGTGTTTGATGGCAAAATCAAAATAGTCGCTCATTTTTTGGTAATTTACCTTTACATTTTCAACTGTTTGAGAAGTGCTGTCAGGGTAGTAAATAGCTTTGGAAATGGGTAATCCTGTAAAAGCAACAACCACAAAGCCCCTGCTTGCCATAGAAGCCAAAAACGAAGCGTAATCTGTTGGCAACCAGCCCAAACCAGGACCAAACAGAAGCAAAGGAAACTTCTGAGGAAGGATTTTGCCGTTTTTGGCTAATTTCATTCGGGCAGTTGCCATTTTTACGGCAAGCGTATCGCCAATTTTTTTCCTTATCGTTTGAATATGTTGCTGTTGCCATTCTTTGTTCGGAAGTACGTCAGAAAGTTCTTCACTTTCAGCTATTACAGGAAAATATACAAACGCTGAAAGTTGTGTTTCCTTTTTATCACCCAATACCACCCAGTTTCGCCCAACCTGATACGTAGTTTTGGTATAGGCAATCAATTGAGGCTCAATGTTATTCGGGTCTAATGCTTTTTCAGTGCCACACTGGTTTGAATTAAAAAACAACCAAGCGCCAAGTATTGTCAGTGTAAATGTACTTGCTATTATAGCGGTCATAATGCGTTTTCGGTTTTTCATTGAGAGTAAGTTTGAATTAGAATTTAGAAAGTAGTTTTTCAAGTTCAGATTTATAGGTTGCGGAAATGAACCTGTTGGGTAAGTCCATTCTTAAGAAAATAAAAAGCCATAGCAAAAACATTCACAAACACCATACTGACTAAACAATCCAGAAAATTAAGCGGACTGAAAAGTTCAGAAAAAATTTTATACAGAAACGAAACAGCTATCAAATTCAGTACTAAACCCAACAGGTAAAATTTATATTTTCTTTCATTTGCTCTATTTTTAGCTGAATTTGTGCTGTCGGAATATTCTGTGCCTCTATATTATGTTTTTCAAGAGTAACAACTGCATCAAACCAATCAGGACTGATGAAATTGTGATACACATACATATCCATATATGGGGCGTGAATGAGATACGCAATAAACCTCACACCCGTTGCAATCAATAAACGATTTCCTACAGGTGCAGGCAAATTTTGTCGGATAGCAAGAAGTACAAAGATGACAGGCACAACAATAATGATGATATCTAATACTGCCCAACGTTCAGATATTCTGCGTCAAGGCGGGTAATCCGCATTAGAAGGCGATAAAAAATAAGCAGCAAAGCCTGCAAAACATCATTCTTCAATATAACAGATAAAGTCTTTGTATTCATAATTTTAGGGATAATTTAATTGATGAATACAAAGCTAAAACAGGGTGCAAAATCAATGAAATTATATTGACAACCCTGTTAAAAAATCGTTTGAAAGCAGTTATTTTTTATTTGAAATTTTTTTAGGTGATGGTTTTGAAGTGGAAATCATGTTCTCTTAATCCTTTTTAAATATATAGTATCCGATAAAATATGCGAACATTTGTATAAGGTCTTAGGTCTGCTACTTTTCAAAAAATAATCTTGTATCTTTGTACTCGTCAACTTAAGCATAATTTATGCAACCGCCCTAATCATTTTTAGACCAGATTTCATATTCGTCTTTTGTATCTTAGCACTGAGATATTACTTGCCCATGAAACAAAAGCATCAAAATATTGCCATACATCTTATTGGTATCATTACTTTTATGATACTTCCTATTTTTTTCTCTCCTGGTCCCGAACCTAATTGGCAAAATATTTTTAATCCTTTTGCCTTATCTAAGTGGATAGCAAGGGCAGTCATGTTGGTTATTTTTTACATACATTTTTATTACCTTATTCCCCATTTCTTTTTTCCTAAAAAATATACTACTTATGTTATCTTTATTTTTGTAGGTTTTGCCTTCGTATATGCTATTCCAGAGCTTTGGCTGAGATTTTATGGCTCACCACCCGCTCATGCCTCTCATTTTCCTCCTCCACCTAAGCGCATGGGAGGAGGCATTTTAGGGAAAATTGGGCATGACGTATATTTATACTTGTTGGTTATTTTTGGTGTTTTGGCTCTGAAAATCAGAAACCAATGGGAAAAAGCCAGAGCAGAAAAACTAAATGCAGAAATTTCTTATTTACGCTTGCAAATCAATCCTCATTTTTTGTTTAATGCTTTGAACGACATCTATGCTTTGGCAATGGAAAAGTCAGACTTTACCGCAGAGGCAATTGTCAAGCTATCGGGCATCATGCGCTATATCATGGCAGAAGCAAACAAAGAAAGCATTTCATTGGAAAAAGAAATTACTTATATCAGAGATTACATTGATTTGCAACAACTTAGATTTGGGCAGGAAGTAAAAGTAAAAACAAGTTTTCAAGGCAACTTTACCAACAAAAAAATAGCTCCCTTGCTTCTGATTACTTTCGTAGAAAATGCCTTTAAATATGGAGTAAATGCAGAAGAATTGTCCGAAATTAGTGTAGAAGTCAGCATAGAAGGTAAGTCATTTAAAATGAAAGTAAAAAATATCATTGTGCAAAACAATCTTCCTGAATCACAAAAAAATGGCATTGGCTTGGAAAATACTATCCATCGCTTAGAGTTACTTTACCCTAATCGATACGCACTAAATATAGCTAATGACAAAAAAACATTTGAGGTAAACTTAGAAATTGACCTATGATAAATGCAATTGCCATTGATGATGAGCCACTTGCGCTCAAAGTAATTGAAAATTTTTGTGCAAAAATTGACTTTATTTTTTTGGAAAAAACTTTTCATAAACCCAAAGAAGGCATTATTTTCTTAGAAAAATATCCCGTCGACTTAGTATTTTTAGATATTAATATGCCCGCTATCAGTGGACTTGATTTGGCAAAGACCTCTTTGCAAGAAACAATGGTCATTTTCACTACGGCTTACAGCGAGTATGCAGTCGAAGGTTTTAACCTCAATGCACTTGATTACCTACTCAAACCCTTTACTTTTGACCGCTTTGAGCAGGCACTCCAAAAAGCCAAAGCATATTACGAATACACAAAAAGTCATCATTTAGAAAAAAGATTTTTGCTCATTCGCGCTGACTACAAGCTACATAAGATAAATATTGACGAAATTTTATTTATAGAAGGTTTAGATGATTACCTAAAAATTTACCTTGCCCATCAGAAACCTTTGGTAGCACGTATGACTTTAAAAAAACTATTGGAAAAGCTACCTCCTTCCGAATTTGTTAGGGTACATCGCTCTTTCATTGTGCCTATTCAAAAGGTACAAAAATTCAATAATAAGGTAATTTGCATAGAGAACTATGAAATTCCCATAGGTGTTAGCTATGAAGAAGAAGTACAAAAGTGGCTAACAAGCAATTAGCAACAAAATGCTCTCATTTGCCAAAGCCTCAAACTCTACTCCTTCACAATCCCAAAGACAAACTGCATCTCTTCCTTCTAAAAGGCGGTTTTGGAACTCAAATGCCCCGTGAATAACAAAAGCAAAGAGTTTTTGCTCTTTTTTGAGCGAAAGTATTTCTTCCTTTCGCCCATCAAACTTCCCAATCCATAGCTGGAAAGGCAAAGTACTATTAGGAAGAGCAATTAATTGATTGGCTTGTTTTTCAATATCAAAGATATTTAAAAAACTTTGCCAACTATATCTTGGCGGTATTGAAATCCATATTTCCAAAAAATTAATGGCTTCATCAAGGTAAGGATTTTCTATTTGGATTTTTCCCTCGTTCTCTATTTTCAAAAAAGCTATTTCCCCTATCCCAATGAGTTCACTTTTCCCTTGATGATACACTTCCATAGCCCCTGTCAAAGGAAGCAATACGAGGCAAGCTGCTTGCTTGACAGCAGGAAAATAAGATTGCCCACCTAACAATAGGTTATCTGAAAAACGATGAATGCCATGCAAGTCAGCACTCCTATTTATCTCTGTATTACTTGCAGGCAGGGTTTGCAAACTTTTTAAGGTAGTTGTTTGCAAACCACTTCTTTTCTCTGCCAAGTAAATCAATCCTTTTGTTTGTTGCATCTTTATCATTTGCTTTGTTATTTTTTAGTTCCCTGTTTAGCGTCTTGATTCAACTGCTAACAGAGATACGCTAACTCGTTTTTCTAAGCATTTACTACTATGGTATGCGTAAGAGTAAAACCTTCTTTGATGCTACCAGAAATAGTCCCTAACTCATTGGAATAACCATCGCCAAAAACATTATCTCTTTCGTTGGTGGTATCTGCTTTCCCTTTTTTATAAAAATCGGTGGCAGTAGTATATACCGTATCGCAGATAGCGGCAGGGAAAGCTATCTGTGTAACTAAAAGTGATTTGCCACTTGAATTGTAAACGTGTACGTGTATATGTACCGCTCTTCCACTGTACCAACCAGGGAAGATAGTTTTGAAACTTGCTAATCCATCTTTGTCTGTAGTTTGGCGACCTCTTAGCCAATGCACAGAAGTATAAGAGCCATATTCTGAGTAATTCCCATCGGCATCGCAGTGCCAAATGTCCACAAAGGCGTTTTCTATTGCCCCACAGCCCGTATTTTTATTTCTGATAGAAATATTCACTACCATAGGTATTCCTTTCCTATCGCCTGTAATATCATTGATAACCAAACTGCTTGGATTTTTAATAGGATAAGGTCCCTCGGTTTCAGAGTTAGTCAGGCTACAGTTGCTCGCCGAACTACCATTGGTAGAGCCTGTACTGCTCAGGATCTCAGTGGAAACTGGGTCAATAGTTTCGCTCTTGCAGTAGGTAAAAAAAGAAGCAACTGACAAAGCGCCAAGAGTAGTAAATCCTCTTTTTAAAAACTCTTTTCTGTCCATAGTACTTACAAAATTTAAAATTAATAATTCTATTTTTGTCGTTATGACGTGTATCAATAGGGAGGCGTTTAATACAAATAGAAAAATGAGGTAAAGTGGGCAAATGTGTAGGTATTTGAAAAATTAAGCAAGAGATTCAATCTCCTGCTCCATGCGAATTTGGGCAGAGCGAATGCTCGCTGCCTATCTGCTACTTTTCAAAAAATAATCTTGTATCTTTGTATATACAAGCCAAGCATAACTCATCTGCTTGCCCTAATTAGTTACTAAAATACAACAAACAAAAGTGCAAAATAATTATTATTTCCTCAAAAAAGTAAGTCTGGCTTTACAAAATCATTTACTTGGTTTTCAGTTGATTGAGGCTTTTAGCCAAGCAAAAGACGAACTGATTTTGAGGTTTTATGAGCAAAAAACGCAGCATTTTTTTTATATCAGAGCCAGCCTTAGCCCTGAGTTTACGTGTCTGAGTTTCCCTACGGATTTTAGTAGAGCAAGGCAAAATAGCGTAGATTTGTTTGAGCTATTGATAGGGGCAGAGGTAATAAACATAAGACAATTTTTGAATGAAAGATGCTTTGGTCTTTCTTTCAATCAAGGACTTACCTTGCTTTTCAAAATGCACGGGCAGCGTTCCAATGTTGTTTTATTCCAAAAAAATCAAGCTATTGAATTATTTAATAACAACTTAGAAAAAGACTGGGAGATAAACCTCTCTATCTTAGACCGCCCTATTGACCAAAGTTTGGAAGGTTTCTTAAAAAATGGCTTCACCCAAACTTTCCCTACCTTTGACAAAGAGATGAAAGAAGCGATAAAAACCACTCTTTTAGAAAATCAAACCCCTGAAAATCAATACACTGCTATTCAAAACCTCTTAACTCTTATAGAAAATCCACAGTACTATATTTTCCAAAAAAGCAACAAAATCCATTTTGCGCTATTCCCTCCTTCTCAAAGCACGACTGATTTTGAACTATTCCGAGTCTTTGAAAACCCTTTGGAAGCTGTTAATTATTTTTATTATCTCTATATCAGCAAATTACAACTTCTTAAAGAAAAAACCGAAGTGTTGAGAAAGTTGGAAAAGCAAAAGGAAAAAGCGTCTTTTTATATTCAAAAAGCGGAAGAGAAATTAGCAGTACTGGAGTTGGAAAATCGCTATGAGGAAATAGGACATATTTTGATGGCTAACTTGCAAGTGATTCCTGAAAAAGTACAAAAAATTACTTTATTTGACTTTTACCACAATCAAGACATCACTATCAAACTCAAAGAGCATCTTTCGCCTCAAAAAAATGCAGAATTATATTACAAAAAAGCCAAAAATCAGAAAATAGAAATCCAAACTTTGCAAGAAAACATCAGTAAGAAGAAAAGAGAATTAGAAAAATTAAAAGCATATATTATTGAAATTCAAAGTATTACTAATTTAAAAGAGTTAAGAAAATATTTTAAAGTCAATCAACTTAGCCAAGTAGAGGAAGAAAAAGAGGACATTCCTTTCCGCCGATTCGATTGCGAAGGTTTTGAGATTTTAGTAGGAAAAAATGCCAAAAATAATGACTTACTTACCCAAAAGTATGCTTTCAAAGAAGACATGTGGCTACATGCCAGAGATGTGAGCGGTTCTCACGTAGTAATAAAATACAAATCAGGAAAAATCTTTCCTACTACCGTCATAGAAAGAGCCGCAGAACTTGCTGCTTGGTATTCTAAGCGAAAAAATGACTCTCTCTGCCCTGTTATCTATACCCCAAAAAAATTTGTCCGTAAACCCAAAGGAGCAAACGAAGGTGCTGTTATCGTAGAAAAAGAACAGGTAATCATGGTTGTACCCAGAGGATAGTTCCTTATAACTGCTCTTGTGTAAACTCTTCCTTTGCTTGTTCTATGTTATTCGCTTTCAGGTCTTCTGTAGTAATCTTAGTCGCAACAGTACGTTTAGCCATGTTAGCGGCGGCTTTTTTACGAAGGCGGATATTGAGCATTTCCATAGAGAAAGCAAACGCCATAGCAAAATAAATGTATCCCTTAGGAATGTGGAAATCAACCGATTCGCCTACCAATAGCATACCTATCATAATCAGAAACGACAAAGCAAGCATCTTGATAGTAGGGTGTTGGTTTACAAAATCACTAATTTTGCCTACCGCAAGCATCATTACGCCCATAGAAACTACTACTGCCGAAATCATAATGCCTACCTGCTCAGGGGGTACTAAGCCAATGGCAGTGAGAATAGAATCAAAAGAAAAAACAATATCTACTAATACAATTTGGATAATTACCACAAAAAAACTCGCCTTTTTCTTCTCTATAAGCCCTTCATTCTCGACTTCTTCCATTTTTGCATGGATTTCTGAAGTGCTTTTTCCCATAAGGAACAGCCCTCCAAAAAAGAGAATCAAATCTCTTACGCTAATGCCTGTATATATTTCTAAGGCTTCTATTTTGATTACAAATAAATCTTCTTTTAGCCCAATAATCCAAGTAATGGTAAAAAGCAAAAAAATACGCACTATGAGGGCGCAACATAACCCCACTAAGCGAGCAGATTTGCGAGAACTCTCGGGCAGCTTGTCAGCGATGATAGAAATGAAAATAATATTGTCAATCCCTAAGACAATTTCCAAAGCTGTAAGCGTAAGTAGGCTTATCAGTCCTTGCGTAGTAAACAGTGCGTCAAACATTTATGGTAGTGATATTGTTTTAAACTCTAATTAAAATAATTTTTTTGAAAAGCCAAAAAAGAATAATAAATTCCATGAGGGGATAAAAGTTAAGTAGTGATAAAGATTTAAAATCACAATATTAGTAATTAGTTTTCTTATTCGGAAATTTCATTCCGAGATTGTTTTGAAAAACACTTGCAAAGGTAGATTTTAAATTTATTTTTGTGCAGTTAAAATGCTATTTTAGGAAAAAATATATGGATACAATTACACAGTATAGAGAAATAGTTAGCAAGTGTAGGAAAATTTTTGAACAAAAAACAAAGGATTATGGAACATCTTGGCGAGTTTTGAGACTTCCCTCGCTCACTGACCAAATTTTTATCAAAGCAAGACGCATACGTTCTATTCAAGAAAAAGGTACACAAAAAATAGAAGATGATGTAAGTGTGGAGTTTATAGGAATTATTAATTATTGCATTATCGCACTTATCCAAGCTAAACTAAGCCAAGAGGAACGCTTAGAAATCCCTTTGGAAGAAGCATTAGCCTTATATGATGAGATGGTA
This sequence comes from Thermoflexibacter ruber, assembly GCF_900113045.1. Lineage (GTDB taxonomy): Bacteria > Bacteroidota > Bacteroidia > Cytophagales > Thermoflexibacteraceae > Thermoflexibacter > Thermoflexibacter ruber. The sequence continues at coordinate 198,963 of NZ_FONY01000004.1, read as the reverse complement.
GAAAATACGCTTGCTTTGCAAATCAATAAGAATCATGATTATAACGAGGCTTGGAGAAGTATGAGGATAAGTAGCATGACAGATATTATCTTGATGAAGTTATTGAGAATAAAGCAAATAGAAGACAATGAAGGCAGAACGCTGATTTCCGAAGGTGTCAATGCTAACTACCAAGATATTATAAATTATGCTGTTTTTTGCTTAATTTTGATGAGTAAATAAAAAATAAAAAGCAATGTCTGAACCCGAATTTCCTGATTATCAGTATTCACCTTATTTATTTCCTAAGTCAAAGCCTCCAAAACCTAAGAATAGGTATGGCTTATACTTATTTTTGTTTATTATTACGTTGATTTGTACTACTTTGGCAGGAGCAGAGTGGATGACAGGGCGTTCTTTCTTCTACGGTAAAGAGTTGTTGGGGTGGCAACACTTTTGGGAAGGCATGTATTTTTCTTTGCCCTTCTTAGGCATACTCACTGCCCATGAGTTTGGTCATTATTTCACCGCAAAATATCACAAAGTAAAGGTATCGCTACCTTTTTATATTCCTGCATGGTTTGGATTTATAGGGGCTTCCTCCATTGGGACTATGGGGGCTTTCATCCAAATCAGAGAAAAATTGAAGTCCACCAAAGAAATTTTTGATGTAGGAATTGCTGGACCTTTGGCGGGTTTTGTAGTGGCTATTGGATTAATTTGGTATGGATTTACGCATCTGCCACCCTTAGACTATCTCTACCAGATTCACCCAGAGTACAAGCAGTGGGGGGAGGCTTATGCAGATTATGCGTATAAAAATATACCCGAGGGAGGGAATATTAGTTTAGGAACAAATTTGATTTTTGAGTTTTTTAAAGCCTATGTAGTAGAAGACCCTAAACTCATTCCTCATGCCAACGAAATGGCTCATTACCCCTTCCTTTTTGCAGGCTATTTAGCCTTATTTTTCACTGCATTAAATCTGATTCCTATTGGACAGCTGGACGGAGGGCATATCTTGTACGGACTGGTAGGTAATCAAAGGCATAGAGTTATCTCTCTTAGTTTGTTCGTTATCTTCATTTTTTATGCAGGCATAGGCACTTTCCAATTTGCTGACATCTATGCAGAAAATATTTGGTATGTACTTCCTTATATAGGCTTTTTGTATTTTGTTTTTTACAGAACTTTTCCCAACAAACTTACTGTTTTGCTTATTACAATGAGTGTATTTGTAGGACAGTTGTTGTTTAGTTATCTATTTCCTGATATTTCAGGCTACTCGGGCTGGTTGGCTTTTGGCTTTTTATTAGGAAATTTTTTAGGAATTTACCACCCTCCTGCGGAAGTAGAAAAACCTTTGAGTATGGGAAGGAAAATCTTGGGCTGGATTACCTTGCTGATTTTTATTTTGTGTTTTTCACCACAACCATTTGTAGTCAAATAAAAAATTAACAACAAAAACTAATCTTTGTAAGATTTGTATAAGAATAATTAAAAATAATCTTTAAATTGGCATAGTTTAAGTACTGCAAAGCGATGTTATCAAAAGTTTTAATAGGCATAGTAAAAGGTTATCAGATAATCATTAGTCCACTCAAACCTCCTACTTGCCGTTTTACTCCCACTTGTTCTCAATACATGATAGAAGCAATCCATAAATATGGGGCTTTCAAAGGAATATCTTTAGGGCTGAGACGCATTAGGCGATGCCACCCTTGGGGAGGAAGCGGATACGACCCTGTTCCTTAATTTTAACACGGCTTTGTAGTCAATTACTTTATAAACAGCTTGATGTCAAGTTTTCATAGTATTTATGAGTAAGTTTTACTTGAGTTTTTTGATTTACTTATTTTTTGTATCTGTTGCTTACGCCAACAATGATAGCCTGAAAGTTATTTATCAAAATTTAAAGACAAGCAACAACATAAATCGTCTGAACAGGGGACTATTAGCGATATTTGAGAGCAGATATATCCCAACAGAACTCTCTGTCGTCCCAGAGGATTACCTGCTCTATGCTGAGAAGTCTTTAAAAATATCCGAGGAGTTAAACTATCTGGAAGGTCAAGCAGAGGCACTATTGGTCATTGGTTTGTACTATTGGTATAAGGGATTAGATTATAGAGAGAAAGTAATAGAGCCCAAATCTCTTCCTTACTTAGAAAGGGCCGCCGCTATTGCTAAAAATATTGGTAACATAGTCATAGAAATCAAAGCCAATAGGGCGATGCAAAAAATTTATAGAGAAAAAGGGGAAACAAGGGTTTCGGCAGAAACTCTTTTACCTATCTATGAACTATCCAACAAAGTAGAGCAGGAAAAAGCAGGAAAAAGTGAAACCAATGCTAACAAAGCACTCATCAAAGAACTTAAAAAATGTAGGTATTTCCTTGCTACTGACTTCGGCAATATATACATAGATGCTAACGAGTATTTGAAATCATTGAAATACTTTTTAGAAGCACTTGTACTTGCAAGAGAAGAGGATGATACGCACAAAATCGCTTATTCTCTGAATAACGTCGCAAAAGCATACGATAAATTGGCTCGTAGGTCAAAAGCTATTAGCCACTTGGAAGAAGGGATAATCATAGCAGAAAATAATAAGGATTTATTTTGCCTTGCTTTGTTATACAATAGCTACGGAGATGTAAAATTTCACTTGAACGAAGTCGTACAGGCTAATTCCTATTACACACAAGCCTTAGCAATTAGCGATAAAGTAAATAATTTACCTCTCAAAGCAAGCATTTTAAGAAACATTGCTAAAGTACACGCCTACAATAATCACCCCCCCCAAGCCTTAGATGCCTACCTGCAAGCCGTGAGTATTTATGAAATCTATGCACCGCGTATTCAGTTAGTGGATATATATAAGGAACTTTCTAACATTTTTTTTAATAGCAAAGACTATCAAAGAGCGTTGTATTACTTCAAACAATATACCGATTTGAAGGAGCAGTTCATGGTAGAGAAACTACTCAAAGAGATTATAGAGATAGAAAAAGAAAAACAGCTCGAGGAGTATGAACTATTGAAAAAGAACTATGCCTTAGCAGAAAGCGAACTCAAATCACAAAAAGCATGGCAAAGCGTTACCTTTATAGTGGCAGTTATTTTGATGATAGCCTCCGTGCTTTTGCTTACAAGTTTTCTACAAAAACAAAACGCCTACAAGATGCTTGCTAAGCAGAAAGAAGAACTTAATCAAGTAAATAAGCTAAAAGATAAACTATTTGCGGTCATTTCCCAAGACTTACGAAGCCCTCTTCATTCTTTGAGGAATGTAGTAGCCTTGCTCGATGCAGAGAACCTAAACTCCCAAGAAACTAAACTGATTTCAGAGAAACTGAACGAAGATTTGGGTGCAACCTTAGGACTGCTTGATAACCTGCTCTATTGGGCAAGGTCGCAAATGCAAGGTATTAAAAAAGAAAGCCAAATCATCAACCTACATGAATTGATAGATGAAAATATCAATTTGCTCTCTGGTAATGCCAATAAAAAAGGGATAGTTTTGATAAATAATGTTCCCCAAAACCTGACCCCCGCCTATGCAGACCTGAATATGATTAATTTAGTGGTCAGAAATCTACTTAGCAATGCTATTAAGTTCACACCCAAAGGAGGAAGTATTACCTTCAATGCCAAGCTCAATAAAGAAGACCTGGTTGAGGTAAGTATCACAGATACAGGTATAGGCATGAGTGCGGCAGACCAAGAAAGAATTTTCAATACCAAAGAAGTACTAAGCACCTCAGAAGAAGCTATTAGTAAAGGGGAAGGGATAGGACTTGGGCTATTGCTTTGCAAGGAATTTATTGAGGAGAATGGAGGGGAAATCTGGGTAAAAAGCGAAATAGGCAAAGGAAGCACTTTTACCTTTAGTCTAAAAACAGAAAGTAAAGACAAAAATTAAAAACATTCTATTAACTTTGCACTTCAAAACAACAGCATAAAAAACTAAAACTCGTTTTTTGAAAAACTTTTATGGAAATAGAAACAGTAAAATGTTTGATTATAGGCTCAGGTCCCGCTGGTTACACGGCAGCAATCTATGCTGCAAGAGCAGGTCTGAAGCCCATCCTTTATCAAGGAGGACAACCCGGCGGCCAGCTAACTATTACCTCTGACGTTGAAAACTATCCCGGATATCCACAAGGGATTAACGGTCCTCAAATGATGCTGGACTTCCAAGCCCAAGCAGAACGTTTTGGCACAGATATTCGCTATGGCATGGTAACTTCAGTGGATTTTAGTGTCTATCCCCTAAAAGTAACAGTAGATGAAAGTATTGATATACAAGCATATAGTATTATCATAGCTACAGGAGCCTCAGCCAAATGGCTTGGCTTACCTTCCGAACAGCGACTCAACAGTCATGGAGTATCTGCTTGTGCTGTTTGCGATGGTTATTTTTATAGAGGCACAGAAGTTGCCGTAGTAGGTGCGGGCGATACAGCAGCCGAGGAGGCAACTTATCTTTCAAAGTTATGTACCAAAGTACACCTATTAGTACGTAGAGATGAGATGCGTGCTTCTAAGTTTATGCAAGAAAGAGTAAAAAATACTCCTAATATTCAAATCTGGTGGAATACAGAAACCGAAGAAATCTTAGGAGAACACCAAGTTGAGGCAGTAAGAGTGCGCAACAACAAAACCCAAGAGGTTACTACTATTCCTATCAAAGGCTTTTTTGTCGCCATAGGGCATCAACCCAATACAGCTATTTTCAAGGGATTTTTAGACATGGACGAAACAGGCTATATCAAAACGATTGCCGGCTCTACTAAAACTAATATTGAAGGTGTTTTTGCCGCAGGAGATGCCCAAGACCATGTTTACCGCCAAGCAGTTACAGCCGCAGGTACGGGGTGTATGGCAGCTTTAGATGCAGAACGCTTCTTAGCGGCAAAAGGCATACACTAACGAATTTCCAAGCAATAAATTTGGAGTTTAAAATTTTATTGCTTTGCTTTACGTAGTCCAACAAAGGCTGTATATTTTTACTAAGAAATCCAATCAATAATTGACTGTTTGCTTGGGGTTGATAGATGTTCGCGTATGGAATTGTTAAAGTAATCAGTCAAGCTAAAATCTTATAATTAGGATATTTATGAAAACAAATTTACGACTTTTAATTGCCATGTCTTTTTTGTTTGTATTTTTTTCCTCAACAAACACTTTGGCACAGCAAAAAAAGAGAAGTTTTAAACAGCGAGTAGGAGATTTCATAGAACTAAAAATCATCAATAAAATCTGGACACCTTCTGAAGCCGACTCGTTGAAAGGTAATGTCCTAACAAGCAAAGAAGAAGATAGCTTACGAGATTCTCTTTTTCTCAATCCCTCAGGCAGAGAAGAAATGAATACTTCTTTGAAAAATAGCCAAGAAAACGAAAAAACAGGGGGCGCCTCGCTTATTGAAAATAATACCACCGATAAGGCACAAATGCGCCAAATAGAAGAAACTTTTAAAGACCTCGCTAAAACAGTAATTAAAGATACGACCTATATCAGAAATCTTATCAGAAAAGTATATGAAACTCCTTTGGATTTGAGTGAGCCTGTTTCTATGATGCGAGAAGATAATTCTAATTTTTATGATGTAGAAACAAAGAAGATAGTCATGGTAACAGAGGAGTTAGCTATTGATTGTGTCTGGGTTACACTCACAAACTATTATGCCATTTGGGATACCAAATCTATCAATCCTTACCAATACGATATAGACACTTTTAAAGATACTTTGGATATCCAACTTTATGACTCTGCTCAAAATCAAAACTGGGCTTTGCCGTTAGCAAGTATTAAAGTGAACTCAAACTTTGGCTTTCGCAGGTATCGTTGGCACCCAGGTATAGATTTAGACTTGAATATAGGCGACCCAGTTTATGCTACTTTTGATGGGATAGTGAGAATAAGTAATTATGCCAAAGGTGGTTATGGACGGTATGTAGTCCTGAGGCATTACAACGGTTTGGAAACACTTTATGCACACCTAAGCAAATCCTTAGTAGAGGTAGGGCAAGAAGTAAAAGCTGGGCAAGAAATAGGAAAGGGAGGGAACACAGGCAGAAGTACAGGACCGCACCTTCACTATGAAGTTCGCTATCAAGGACATACTTTTAATCCTGCGGAAATCTACGACTTTGAGTTGAACCGCATCAAAACAAACCTTTTTAGACTTTCTCCTGACCACTTTAAGCATCTAACTAATAGACGACAAGTAATTTATCATATTGTGGAAAAAGGAGATACTCTCTCAACTCTTTCTCAATATTACGGTATTTCTATCAGAAATCTTTGCCGCTTTAATCGTATTAGTGCCAATACAAAATTAAAAATAGGTAGAAGGCTAAGGGTTAGATAAGCTTATGCCCCTGTCCCTATTCTTTTTCAAGGTACTTTTTACTTACCCAAAGCAAGCCAAATGCTTCTCCACCACTTTTGGTGATGTGCTTGTGATGGGCATGGTGTGCCCTGCGTAAAGCCCTAAAATATTTGTTATTGCTTTTGCGAAGTAAAGGAGGGTAGCGTTGATGAATAAAAACATCATGAACTAAAAAATAGACAACACCATAGACCAAAATGCCTATACCAATATACAACTTAAAGTCTAAACCATCTGCGATGCCTGTATAAATGCACAAAGCACTTGGGATAGCAAAGAATAACAAAAATAAGTCATTCCTCTCAAAGAAATGTCTTTCATCTTTGACATGGTGCGACTCATGCAAATTCCACAAAAAGCCGTGCATGATATATTTGTGTAAAGCCCATGCTACCCCTTCTGTAGCACAGAAAGTAAGGAGAATAATACCAAAATTGATTAAGTAGTTCATTGCTAATGATGTATTTAAAGAAAAAGCAAATTTACTCAATTAAATAAACACACTTCTTGCAAGAAAGTTTGTTTTACTTTTCTACAACCGCAAATAAATCTAAGCACTCCTCTGGTTTATCGCTAAGTGAAAAATCTTGCAAACCAATGCTGCTTACCAAAGTATTATCTTCTTGCATCAACTTATTGCGATTCAAGCGATTAAGAATGTCATAAGGAATCTGTAAAAGCTGACGTGGGAGACGATACTGAAGGTTAAAAATATCATAACGGGTAATTTTCTGTACTGAGCGGCGATTCTGCTCGTGGTATTCCATGACCTTATCACTTCCTTTTACCCCTTTTAGCTCCACTTTTGTAAAATATTTTCCCAATAAGGTAAACATCTCATCTGCGGTATATTCCCTTACGTGCCAAGGATTGCGTGTCAAAGACATTTTCTTATTCGGTGTAGCAATGACCGCTTTCTCTCCCGTTTTTAAAACCCTAATGATTTCTCTAAGAAAATAATGGTCGTCTTGTATGTGTTCTATGACTTGCAAAGTTACCAGACTGTCCATACTATCGCTTTGTATGTCTTTGAAAGGAGGAATGAAGGCATCGATGAACTTGTATTGAGGATATTTGCTGCTCAAATGAGTAAGTAGGGCAGTATTTTTGTCTATGGCGGTATAGTTTTCACACAAAGGAGCAAAAACTTCTATGCCCTTACCAGTGCCACAACCTACTTCAAGCAAATTGCCTTTGACACATTTTGCCGCCTCCAAGTAAGCAAAGAATAACCTGTTATTCAGCACGTTATCACTTGGGATTTCGTATGAGGTGATTTCAGATGTTTTAAACATTTTTGCTAAAAATCGAGATTAAGAAGAATAGAAATTTTAATATGTCTTGACTTCATTAGTAATTACCGTATTTACAAAGGTAAGTGAATTTTGCTTTCTTTCAAATTTTTGGAAAATGTACCTATCCTTAGGCTGAACTAATCCAGAGTTAGGTAAAAGGTTTATCAAATGCAATAGGAGTAATAGTTTGGATAATTTTAGTAGAAATCAATGATAAACCTTGTAAAATGTTATGTCTTTTGTAAATTTACGAGGCTTCGCTAATATTTATATAACTATAGCCATAAATTTCAAAACCTATTTGAATCATGCCGAGCATTTTTACACGTATTGTCAATAGAGAAATTCCATGTCATTTAGTTGATGAAGATGAAAACTTTATGGCATTTTTGGACATTAACCCCTTGGCTGAGGGACATACCTTAGTAATTACCAAAAAGGAGATAGATTATATTTTTGACCATGACGACCAAACGCTAAGTGGATTGATGCTTTTTTGTAAAAAAGTAGGGCTAAAACTCCAAAAAGCGATTCCCTGCTTACGTATAGGAATAGCGGTTGTAGGATTGGAAGTTCCTCATACTCACGTGCATCTAATTCCTATGAATACAATGAATGATATTAATTTTAATAAGGAAAAGTTAAAATTTTCTCAAGAGGAGTTAGCGCAAATTGCAAAAAAAATTAGAGAGCAGTAATGGAATAAGTTTTGTAAAACATACGTTAGCAAATACTTACACTATCCCAACGCCCAAACTACCAGAATTATCAACAGCCCAAGCAAACCGTATTTCCATTTACTGTAAAAGAGCAAGTGAAATACCATGTCAGGGTTTTTGAGATTTTGAGTTCCTAATTTAAGGTGGTATTCAGTGTGGCAGTTGGGACAGAGTCAATCTATTTCATCGTTTTCACCAAATATTGATTTGGTGAAAATGTGGTGCTTATGTACGTATGTAACTTGCTTGCACTTTGCTTATATTCCATTAGCTAATTGACCTTGTTTTAATTAAAAACTGCTTGTTCTTCTTCTATTTGCTTGCTTAAAGTTGCATTGGGAGAGCTGTGGATTCTAAATGTAAGAATACTCATAGTATTACTCAAAGGCAATACAGGAATCTTTCCCAAAGCAAGCGTATATGGTTTTTCCAATCCGTTTTGTATCAGAGTGAGTGTTTGATAAATAGAGGTAAGTTGCTCTTTAGGGGTACAGTCTATGAACAGAGTGAGGGCATTAGACAAGCTAATGTCTTTTTGATTTCGCACTGGATTTACTTTGGCACTAAAACTAATCCTTACTAACTTAGTTTCCTTATCGTAGCCACTGCCTATTTTCCAATCTACATCGGCATTTTCGTCAGCAGGAATCATTTTTGCCAATTCTATCGCTAAGGCATCTTGCTGCTCTTATGGGATAGAAGCAAATACTTGTATAAATTTTTTGATGATTTCTTCTTTGAGCATAGTTTGGGCTTGTTTTTCTACAAAGATACAATTTTATTTCAAATTAATTACTACCCCAACGCCCAAACTATCAGAATTATCAACAGCCCACGCAAACCGTATTTTTATGCTAAACTTGCATCTAACATGATGACTGTATTAAGAACGCGAGAAATAGGACAGCCTGCTTTGGCTCTATTAGCTATTTCTTGGAATTTGTCCTCTGAAATATTAGCAATTTTGGCTTTGAGGTCTAAGTGGATAAGCGTTACTGACCAGCCGCTACCGTCATTTTCCACAGTTACAGTAGCCGTAGTATGGAGTTCCTCAGCGGTAAATCCTTCTGCATCAAGCATAAAGGAAAGAGCCATATTGAAACAACCCGAATGAGCCGCTGCGATGAGTTCCTCTGGATTTGTACCAGCCCCTTCCCCAAATCGCATACTAAAAGAATAAGGGGTATCACTAAGTATGCCACTTTGAGTCGTCAATTTTCCCTGACCGTCTTTGCCTGAACCGTTCCAAATAGAGGTAGCTTTTCTTTTTTTCATGGTGTTTAAAAAGTTTTTTGATGAGTGATGAAGAAATGTTTGATTGTAATTTTTCACGAAAGATAGTAATTTTCTTATAAGTTCTTTTTTAAATTTAATTTTTTCTATGTGATGACGAATGAAAAATGGTAAGTAATTTGATAATACACCAAATCAGTTGGAAAACTATAACCGCCAATTTAATTGCATGAAATTTTTACCCAAACTTATTCTCATATATCTCTGCTTATCAGCTTTTTGCTTAGCAAAAACTTTTGCACAATCAAGTAGAAACTCTCTAACCCCTAAGTACAGCAATGAGTATTTGGCAATAGGAGTGGGGGCGCGTGCCTTAGCCATGGCAAACACCCATGTTGCCATTGCCAATGATGTAACCGCAGGCTATTGGAATCCTGCGGGTTTGCTTAGAATCAAAGACAAGTATCAGGCTGCACTGATGCACGCCGAGTACTTCGGGGGTATTGCCAGTTATGATTATGCAGGTTTTGCAACCCCAATCAACGACGACTCGCACCTTGGCTTTTCAATTATTCGCATGGGCATTGACAATATCCCAGATACGCGTTTTTTGTTGGACAATACAGGAAGAATCAACTATGAGAATGTAGGCTCCTTTGCAGAGGCTTCTTATGCTTTTATCTTTTCGTATGCCCACTACTCCATCGCCAAAGGGCTGACTTTGGGAGGAAACGCTAAAATCTTGCATCGTACCGCAGGAGTTTTTGCTAATGCTTGGGGGTTTGGCTTTGATGTAGCGGCACAGTATGAATACAAGAAATGGCAAACTGGTTTGGTGATTAGAGATGTAACCAGCACTTTCAATGTGTGGAACTATAACTCAGAAGCAGTCATAGATATTTTTTCTCAAACCAACAATGAAATCCCTACTAACTCCATAGAACTTACCCTTCCTCGGATGATTGTAGAAGTGGGTAGAGAGGTCGACTTCAGCGAAAACTTAGGAGCTTTGCTTACGGCAGGCTTTACTTTTACTTTTGATGGAAAAAGGAATAGTTGGTTACAAACTGATTTACTTTCAGGAGATTTTCAAGCGGGTATGGAACTCAACTATAAAAAAACGGTATTTTTGAGGGGAGGCATAGGCAACTTCCAACGCTTAGACGATTTCAACAGGGTACAGTATATCCAAACGCAACCGAGCTTTGGATTAGGCTTTGTCATTAAAAACTTTACTATCGACTATGCCTTGACTAATGCCATTCGCTCAGCAGATAATCCTACTACTTTTTCTCATGTTTTTTCCGTAAAAGCAGGTTTTGATGATAAAAAGAAGAAAAAGTAAAATTTAGGCGGTTTAAAATGCTCTTTTATTTACCTAAACTAAGTAATAAAACCAATTGAACGTTATGTCGTCATCAATAACGATATACTGCTTCCCTTTCACTGCTTCCCCTTCTTCGTTTGATAGTCCTAAGCGGCGTTGCCAACTTTCTACAACCTTTGCAAAAGACTTCTTAGGCTTTCTAAGTTGTGGATAGGAGCGAAAATGTCTATATAAGGCATAGCGGCAATCATGGCTTGGGTAGCTGGCTTGTAATCAGGATTGCCTGCTAAGGGATTGAGCCAAATGACATTTTTTGACTTTTTTTGTATGCTTGCCATACTCTCCTCGAGGAGTTCCATCTTGCCAGTATCCCAGCCATCGCTCACGATAATTATAGAAGTTTTTTTATCTAACAATCTTCGGTGTGTCTGACAAAGATTGTAGAGTGATTGTCCTATTTGCGTACCTCCAGACCATTGAGGTATTTTTTCTGATAATTCTTGCAGGGTTTGATTAATATTTTTTCGCTTAAGTTCTTCGGTGATGTGTTGCAAGGAGGTACTAAATACAAAGGTTTCTATGCGTTGATAAGCCGTTTGGAAAGCATACATGAATTGAATCAGGAAGCGACTATACAAATCCATAGACTTACTTACATCGCAAATGAGCAATAACTTGAACTTTTTGGGTTTTGGCTCTTGGTAAGCCAATTTTAACACTTCGCCTTGATAATTTTTATTCAGATAAAGAGTTCGCCTCAAATCTAAGGTTTGATGTTTTTTTGACCTTTGTTTCCTTCTACTTAGGTGAGAGGACAGATTTTTAGCTAAAAGCTGGATAATTTTACTTACCTCTTGCATTTCTTGGGGGGTAAATAAGGCAAAATCTTTTTTGCTGAGTACTTCCGTAGGGCTGTAGGTCGCTATTTCTGTAATTTCTTCATTTTTGTTCCCATAAAGCCAATTTTTTAAAGCCAACAAAGAAGGTTGTTGGTTACGAGTAGGTTTAGGTGGTGCTTCCTCAGGTTTACCTCCTGTGATTTTGGAATCTACGGCTTTTTCTAACTCTTTCCAATAGTTTTGGTAAAGTTTCTCAAATTGGGTGAGTTGATGTAAATTTTTGACCAAAGTAGATTGCAAGACCAATTTCATGATTTCCTGATTCTCCAAAGGCAAACAAGCAAGAGCTTGCAGGGCATCTTTTTCCTCTGCTACCCCCAAATTAAAATCGTGATTTCTCAGATACCTACAAAACGCAACGATATTTGCAGAAAGAGCCGTATGTCTTTGAATCAATGAATCCATGAGATTGGCTAATAATTTCCTTGTTTAAGATACTCTCTTACAATTTTCCTTTGGCTCGTTTTCGTCTTGCTATCTCCTTGCTTATCAGGGTAAACTCACGACTGCTTTGCCCAGCTACGGAGGTGTTTTCTGCGGCTCTACGGAAAAGATAAGGCATGACAGACTTCAAAGGTCCGTAAGGTACGTATTTGGCTACATTGTAGCCTGCTTTAGCTAAGTTGAAAGAAATATGGTCGCTCATGCCGTAAAGTTGGGCAAACCAAACCCCTGCATCCTTTTTAGCTATTTGGTGTTGTTCCATGAGTTTGGCTAAGTAGAGGCAACTCTGCTCGTTGTGCGTACCTGCGCAAAAATCAATCATAGCTTTGTTTTCTACACAGAAAAGCAAGGCTTCGTTAAATGCTTTGTCGGTAGCGGACTTGTTGGGTTGGATAGGGTCAGCATATCCTAATGCTTTGGCACGAGCGCGCTCTTTTTCCATATAAGCCCCTCTGACTATCTTTGCCCCGACTTTGAATCCCTTGTCTAAGCCTTTTTCTTTGGCAATTTTTAGCTTGCCCAAACCTGCTAAGGTATAGAGTTGATAAGTGTTATACACAATCACGCTTTGAAGATTATATTTTTCCATCATCTGATAAGCAAGAGAGTCTATTGCATCTTGAATCCAAGTTTCCTCTGCATCTATGAATACTTTTACCCCGTGCTGATGTGCTGTCTTACAGATATTATCTACCCTTTTTATAAGTTTCTGTAACATAGCTTCTTCGCTTTCGCTTAGAGAAAGATTGGGGTTGTTGATAAAAGCAGATACTTTTTCCAATAACTCAAACGGGGCTAAGCCCGTGGTTTTGAACACAGTAAATGGAATGGCAGCAGGATTGCTCGCCGCTTTGTGAATGGTAGCGATGGTTTCTTGTTCGGTTTCATCGAAAGCCTGTTCCGTTTTTTCGCCTTCTACCGAATAATCCAAAATCGTCCCTACATGATACTGGGCAAGCATTTGGATAGTTTTTTCACAGTCCTCTATATTTTCTCCTCCACAAAAATGCTTAAACAAAGTAGATTTGAGCAAAGGGTCAATAGGAATGCCTGATTTGAGAGCAAACCTAATGAGTTTGGTGCCACTACTTACCAGCCAATTGCGATTGATAGAAGCAAACAGAAGGTAGCTTTTCCACAAATCGGTATCTGAACGATAGGAAAAAGCAACTTGCGTATCTTCAAAAGAAAGGTCTTTGAATATTTTTTTCTCAGAAAGAGCAGAAGATTGCATGATATTTTTTAATTTGAATACCTCTAAAAACAAGTAAAAATGTGCTTTGTTTAAGATTTAATATTGTTATAGGCTTGATTTAATGTTTTTGCAACAACGAAATTACACAACAAAAGGTATGTGTGAAAAATTTTAGGTAAATAAAAAATATAAATAGAAAAATATTTTGAAAATCAAAATTTTACAAAACAAAATACTTTCAACAAAGAGTTTGATTTTACGAAAAATTTATCTTAACTTTGATACTACTGCGAAAACAACGCTACACTCTATCTTATTTATCAATCAATCATCTCTCTATTAACGCTAAATAACTATGATGAAACAAAACTATTGCCTGATTTTCAAACTATTAAGTATTATAAGTGTATTTGCTCTTGTGGGTACAGCATGTATGAGTTCGCGAAAATACAGCGTGGAAAGTGATTATAGCTACCAAGGCAAGTTTAAAAAATACAAGACTTATGCCTTTTTGAAAGATACTAATGCCGATACAAGCCTTCAAAACCAAGTCATCGAGGAGGAAATAAAATTTCGCATGGAATTGTTGGGCTATAAGATGGTAGAAAAAAATCCTCATCTCCTTGTTTCTTATAAAATATTTTATGACAATCTCCGCTTTACAGGATATAGCCAGCCCGAAATCGAGGTTTTTGTGAAAAATGAAGAGTACCTTGACGAAAAAGACCAAAAGTATGACCCTATCAAGTACAATTTACGTGAAGGGACTTTGCTGATTGTATTTTTTGACGGCAAACAGGAGAAAGCTATTTGGCAGGGTTATGCCTCAGGAATCTTTGGCAACGCCTTTTTCAATAGTTCTAGATATTTGAAAAAACCTGTCCGCCTCATTTTTGATAAATATAAATTTTTGGCAGATGGCTTTGCTTATGACGATAAAGACAAACCAGTAAAGTAATGCACTATTTATTTGCAAACTTTGCTATCAAAGCCTTTTGGAAACTTTTTCTAAAGGGCTTTTGTATTTTTTGGCATTAAATTTTCTTATTTTAAGAATAAAGTAATAATTTGCTACACTTATTTATTATATTGAATTCCAGACTTTTTATAAACTTTAGCATAAAGGCATCTAATAACCCTCTTAGATATTGAACTCATTGTATTTGGCATTGTGCATTTTTATTCATTTGTTTGTATGAGCATTTTACTTTTTAGTAGAACTTGTTGGATTAAATATGTCTAAAATCAAAAAAATTAAAGTTATTAATGGTGTTTACTGGGTAGAGATAAAAGAGGCAGAACTCTATATCTTGTGTGGCTGTCCTGCGGATACAGTAAAGCATCTAAAAAAGAGAGGGTTAATAGAAGAAGTTGAAAAAGAGGGAGTAGTTTACGAAACAGGACCCAATGTAATTCTACTTTCTGATGTACTGATGCAAAACAGCAGTTTTTCCAATCTCACAGAGTTTCCTGTCTTGCAAATGCTTTACCTCCAAGGCATGATTATTCCCAATCACCCTAACAATACGGGCATGAAGCCCATGCTCATAGGCACAGAAGAGCAGGTAAAAGCACAAATGGAATATATTTATAGGGGGAACTACGGATTGGTAAGTATTGATGAAATGATAGAAGCTGGGGCAACTTGGGCTGAGGCTCAAGAAATGATGAAAATAAAGCTAAAATTTGCTTTTGGGAAAATTACCCCTTCTAATGAGTTGATAGACAGCCGAATTGTAAAAAATACGAATATAGAAATTCGCAATGGTGTTTTTATCAGACGCATTAGTTTTAATAAATACCAAATAAGCTATCAAGATGAAAAAGTACAGGTAGATTTGAATTTGGGTGCGGGAGAACTCTACGACCCTCCGTATCAACTTGGTTATCACTTCATTGATAGAGAATACTTTGCCATCATTCACTCAGGCGAGGGAGATGGTTGGGATTTGCACCGTCCTTGCATGGCAAGCGTCATTATTTTTCAAGGAAGGATTTATATTATAGATGCAGGACCTAATATCTTAGCAAGCCTTAACTATTTGGGTATCAGTGTAAACGAAATTGAAGGGATTTTTCATACCCATGCCCATGACGACCACTTTGCAGGGTTGACTACGCTCATCAGAACAGATAGAAGGTTCAAATATTACGCTACGCCCTTGGTGCGCACAGCCGTAACAAAAAAGCTATGTGCTTTGATGTCCATGCAAGAGGAAAGTTTTAGCAGTTTTTTTGATATTCACGATTTGCCTTTTGACGAGTGGACTGATGTAGATGGCTTGGAGGTAAAGCCAGTTTATTCGCCTCACCCCGTAGAAACAAATATTTTCTTTTTCAGGGCAAATTGGATTGATGGCTACAAGGTATATGCACACTTAGCCGATGTAACCTCCGATGAGGTTTTACGAAAAATGATTACCAACAATCCTAAGGAAAACGGTATTACAGAGGAGCAGTTTGAGCAAATCAAAGCCAAGTATATGTATCCCGCTCACTTGAAAAAGATAGACGTAGGTGGGGGAATGATTCACGGCAACGCAGAGGATTTCAGAGAAGACAAATCGCATAAAATCGTCTTGGCACACACCTCCAAACCCTTAACTCTCTCGCAAAGGGAAATAGGCTCGTCTTCTGCTTTTGGAATGGTAGATGTGTTGATTCCTACTAACCATGATTATTTGATTACTTTTGCGCATAACCATCTGAAAAATTATTTTCCTAATGCTTCTGAGCATGAATTGAACTATTTGCTCAATCATCCTATTGTAAGTTATAATGCAGGTTCGCTCTTGCTCAAGAAAGGACAGGAATCTAAGTATGTGTATTTGCTTATTACAGGCTCAGTGGAGTTCCTACATGCTAAAACAGGTAAGCACGATACGCTTCCCGCAGGTTCATTTATTGGGTTTTATGCGGGCTATTTAGGCTTACATTCGCCTGAAACTTATTGGGCATCTTGCAACATACACGTTTTGCAGATTCCAAGCAGTTCTTACAGGGAGTTTGTATCGCGAAATAATCTTTACAGCGAACTGAAACGAATGGAGGAAAATATCTTATTTTTGCAAAGTACTTGGCTCTTTGGCGATGTGGTTTCTTTTCCAAATTTGGCACAGGTAGCAAAAAAAATGCAGAAAATTCAGCTTTCTCATAACTATCAGATTCCTCTGTTCCAAAGTGAAAAATACCTCAACAATCCTTTTTCGGCTAATGGAAATGCAGATGAGGATATGTTGCATATCATTGCTGACGGTGAAGTCGCTATTAAGCACATAGACAATGAGATAGGAAGGCTGGAAAAGGCAGATTTTTTTGGAGGGGACAGGACTATATTAGGGCATCATCGCAAGTTTGATTTGAAAAATGTCAAAGCCATTTTGCCCAAAGACACTTGCTTATTTGCTATTACTGCTACTGTGATGAAAGATATTCCGATTGTGCATTGGAAACTTTTAGAAACCTACAATAAACGAATCAGGGCTATTTATAACGAAGTTCAATAAACCATAAGTAAGAGAAAAACTTGGTAGAAAAAGTTATACAATTAGAAGAAATCTCCTTAGTAGATTTTTTGGGCGTAGAAAACGCCAACATCAAGGAAATAGCACAGGCTTTCCCTAATAGCAAAATTATTGCACGAGGAAGTGAAATCCGCATCAAAGGCAACGATACAGAAATCGTAAGGATTAATGAGATTATCAACTCATTATTAGAGCATTATAATAAATATAGCAAAGTTACCTTAGACAACGTGCAGGTGTACCTCCATGCTCGCCCCGACCAGATTCCCTTACACGATTTGGCAGACGACATCATTCTCTATGGAGCGAAAGGTACGGCTATCAAACCCCGTGGACATAATCAACTCAAACTCGTACAAGCGATTTACAACAACGATTTGGTATTTGCCTTAGGTCCCGCAGGTACAGGAAAAACCTACATTGCCGTAGCGATGGCGGTCAGGGCTTTGAAAAATAAAATGGTCAAAAAGCTGATAATCACCCGCCCCGCAGTGGAAGCTGGGGAAAACTTAGGCTTTTTGCCGGGGGATTTAAAAGAAAAGATAGACCCTTACTTGCGACCTATTTACGATGCCTTAGAGGATATGATTCCCTCAGAAAAACTGAAGTTTTATCAGGAAAAAAATGTCATAGAGATTGCTCCACTTGCCTATATGAGGGGAAGGACGCTCTCTAACGCCTTTGTACTCTTAGACGAAGCCCAAAATACTACCCAAATGCAAATGAAAATGGTACTGACTCGCTTGGGAGAACATTCAAAAATGGTCATTACAGGGGACGAGTCGCAGATAGACTTGCCAAGAAATCAAAAATCAGGATTAATCCATGCTGCTGATATTCTGAGAGATACTGAGGGCATAGGCTTTGTACGCATGGAAAGCAAAGATGTGATTCGCCACCAGTTAGTCAAGAAGATTGTCATGGCGTATGATAAGTTTGAGGCACAGCACCCGCCCCATCAGCAAGGGAAACAATAAGAAAAATTTTATCCTAATTTTTGGTAAGATTTGATAAGAAGTGTTAGGAAGGTAACATTAGTTCATTTGCTTCCGTTCATATCAGTTATTCAAAGTCCAGCAAGAGTTTAAAAAAATATCTTGTAAGGATTTGTTACTCTATTGCTAAACTAAACATCGATAAGAAAAATGAAGAAAATAAATAATTTAGCTATCATTTTTATACTCGTTCCCTTTTTTGCCTTTGCCCAGCGTTACGAAGATGCCCCTTTCATACAAGCAGGAGTCAAGTTAGGAGCAAACCTAAACAAAATACAAGGCGTAGGTTACGATGAGGAATTTAAGTTCAACTATCATTTGGGCGGTTTTCTCAAATTCAACATAGGGGAGTACTGGGGCATACAGCCCGAACTCATTTTCAATCAATCTACGGGCAGGACAGTACAGCGATTCAGTCAGATTTACTCAGGAGCGAATACAGACATTCAAAATGTGCGGCTGAACTATTTGAGTATTCCTATTTTAGCTAATTTTGGTATCAACAAACTGTCTTTCCAAGTAGGACCTCAGTATAGTATTTTGCTCAATCAAAATCAAAACCTTTTCCAGAACGGGAGAGAAGCATTTAAATCTGGGGATTTTGCCTTAGTCGGTGGAGTATGGGTACAGTTGGGCAAAGTAAATCTAACAGGACGCTACCTTATAGGGCTAAGCAATCTCAATGAGGTCAGCAGTTCGGAAAAATGGAAAAATCAAGCAATTCAAATAGGCATAGGATACACTTTTTAGCATGAAAAATCTGGTTTTTGCAACGCATAATAAAAACAAAATCAAAGAAATACAAGCCAAACTTGCGGATAGATATGCACTCATTAGTTTATCAGACTTAGACATAGCAGAGGAAATTCCCGAGACGGCAGATACTTTCGAGGGCAATGCTCTTTTAAAAGCACAATACATCTGGAACAAGTTTGGTATGAGTTGTTTTGCTGATGACTCAGGCTTAGAAGTAGATGCCTTAGGAGGCGCACCGGGCGTACACTCAGCAAGGTATGCAGGTTTGCAAAAAAGTGATAAAAACAATATAGACTTGCTTTTAGAAAATCTAAAAAATTATACTGATACAAGTGCGCAATTTCATACTTGTATTGCCTTGATTTTAGAAGGGCAAGTCTATTATTTTCATGGAATTATTAGAGGAAGGCTAATTCGTGAAAGAAAAGGGGCCAACGGCTTTGGCTATGACCCTATTTTTATCCCAGAGGGTTATGACCGCACTTTTGCGGAAATGACCTTAGCCGAGAAAAATGCAATTAGCCATAGAGCAAAGGCTGTAGCTAAATTAGTAGATTTTTTGAATCAAATTTCCTAAAAAATGTGCTTAAAGCGTAAAATTTTTATCTTTGTTTTCTAATCTTTGTGATTAATAGGCTTTTTGTCTATCTACTCTCAATTATTTAGATTTACAACGAAAGAAATTTTACAAATATGGAAATTGCAATGATGTCTTTGCGCTGGGTAGTGGTGCTTGCCCTGTGTTTCTATGGATACAAAAAGAAAGACCTAACCACTTGGATATTAGTAAGTATGGCTATAGGTGCTGAGATTGGCTATGACTTCCCTACCTTTGCCAAGGAACTTAAAATCCTCAGTGATATTTTCTTAAAACTTATCAAAACCATTATTGCCCCACTTTTAATAGGCACATTGGTAGTAGGGATTGCGGGACACTCCGACATGAAGCAAGTGGGTAGAATGGGGGTTAAAGCCCTCGTATATTTTGAAGTAGTAACTACGATAGCCTTGGTCGTAGGACTAATCGCCATCAATTTTACCAAAGCAGGCGAAGGCATAGACCTCTCCGCCGCTCAAAAAACAGGAGAAAAGTTGGCAGAAGTCGCTCACCAAGATTGGAAACAGATAGTTTTACACATTTTCCCTGAAAACATTGCCAAAGCTATTGCTAACGGCGAGGTCTTACAAATAGTGGTTTTCAGTATTTTATTTGCTATTGGCTTGACTATGGTTGCTCCTCATCATCGCAAAGTCATGATAGGCTTTTTGGAAACCCTATCGGAGGTCATGTTCAAGTTTACCAACATCATCATGTATTTTGCCCCATTTGCAGTAGGAGGAGCTATCGCCTATACTATCGGAACGATGGGCTTAGATATTTTTAAAAACCTCATTATGTTACTCCTTACGCTTTATGGTGCTTTGTTGGTATTTGTATTTTTGGTGTTGCTGCCCATTGCTTTGGCTGTCAAAGTTCCTTTGAAACAGTTTTTACAAGCAATTGCCGAGCCTGTTTCACTTGCTTTTGCTACGGCAAGTTCGGAGGCAGCACTGCCTAAAGCAATGAAAGCGATGCAATCCATAGGTGTACCTCAAAAAATTGTGGCTTTTGTTATGCCAACAGGCTACAGTTTTAACCTTGACGGCACAACTTTGTATCTTTCTTTAGCTTCTATTTTTGTGGCTCAGGCGGCGGGCATAGACTTACCTCTGGAAACCCAGATAGTGATGTGCCTGACGCTCATGCTGACAAGCAAAGGAGTAGCGGGGGTAGCGCGTGCTTCTTTGGTGATTCTCTCTGGTACAGTAGCTTCCTTTAATCTGCCTGCCGAGCCTATCATGGTGATTTTAGGCATAGATGCCCTGATGGATATGGGGAGAACTTCGGTCAATGTGATTGGAAACTGCTTAGCAACGGTAGTCGTAGCCAAATGGGAAGGCGAATTTGGGAAAGTAGAGGAAGAGATAGATATGATAGAAATGCAAGAAGAGATGGAGCATTAGAGGACAGATATGCTAAGTAAGATTTTCAAAAACCTGATAGTTTAAGAAATATTTACATAAAGAAAGCCTAAGATATGCTCATTTTTGCAAAAACAAAATAATTTTGCAAGTTGGATTGATGAAAAAATTGTATCTCAAAGCATTATATTAAGTCTTTACCTAATGAAAGTTCATTTTATCGCAATAGGTGGTAGCATCATGCACAATCTGGCAATTACTCTTGCCCAAAAAGGATACCAAGTTACAGGTTCAGATGACGAAATTTATGAGCCTTCTGCAAGCAGACTCAAAAGTTTTGGCTTGCTACCTGCGGAGGAAGGTTGGTTTCCAGAAAAAATCCATGCAGCTTTAGATGCGGTGATTTTAGGAATGCACGCAAGAAAAGATAATCCTGAACTGCTCAAGGCACAGGAACTTGGACTGCAAGTATATTCTTTCCCAGAGTACATCTACGAACAGAGTAAAAATAAAGAAAGAATAGTAATTGCAGGCAGTCATGGGAAAACCACCATTACTGCTATGATAATACATGTATTGAACTTTCATCAGAAAAAGTTTGACTACGCAGTAGGAGCAACTTTGGAAGGTTTAGACGGAACAGTCAGACTTACTGAAGAAGCCCCTCTCATCGTCATAGAGGGAGATGAATATTTCTCCTCCCCGATAGACCCTACTCCTAAATTCATGCGTTATCAGCACCATATTGGCTTAGTGAGTGGCATTGCTTGGGACCACTACAACATTTTTCCTAACTTCGAGGATTACGTACACCAGTTTGAACTCTTCGCCGCAAGTACACCCAAAGCAGGAACAATTATTTACTGCGAAGAGGACGACTTAGCCACAGTAGCCTGTACCTCGAACAATATGAGAGATGATGTAAATAAGATTGCTTACAATACTCACCCTTACGAAGTTAAAAATGGCATTACTTATTTAATCATAGACCACACCAAAATTGCCGTTCCTTTTTTCGGGGCGCACAACATGCAGAATGTCAATGCCTCCAAAACTGTATGTAGTAGAATAGGTATTGATGAGGAAAAATTTTACCAAGCCATTCAAAGTTTTAAAGGAGCAGCAAAACGCTTGGAGTTGGTAGGAAAGAATGAGCATACTGCATTTTTTAGAGATTTCGCTCATGCTCCTTCCAAGATAGAAGCTACGACCAAAGCCGTCAAAGAACAGTTCCCTCATAGGAAGCTAATCGCTTGTGCAGAATTGCATACGTATAGTAGCCTCAATAAAGAATTTATCCCTGAATACCAAAATACCTTAGACAAAGCGGACTTGGGCATTGTATATTACAATCCCAAAACTGTGGCACATAAAAGACTTTCCCCAATTTCTGAGCAGGAAATCAAACAAGCATTCAACAATCATGCAATTCATGTCTTTACTGATGCAGAAAAACTCAAAAATTTTTTGCTTGGACAATCTTGGAAAGACACCAACTTACTCATGATGAGTTCAGGAACTTATGATAACATGGACATCAAAGAATTAGCGGCAAAGGTCATAGGATAACAAATTCATATAACAGCTTATTTTTTTTAAAAAAAAGAAAAAAAATATTATCTTTGTAAATGAGTTTGCAATGAGTACATAGATTTTTTAAATAAAGTTAAAATAAGCCTATGTGCTTTCATATACATATAATATTCAGACTTAACATAAATAGATTATGGACGGCACAGCAATAGTCCTTACACATGGCTTGCTTAATACAGAGTTTGCTAAAACTGCTCATGGGCTTATTAGAGGGACTGAACGATACAATATTTTAGCTATCATTGACCATAAGTTTGCAGGAATGGAGTTAGGAGATCTGCTGGGGGGAGAAGTGCCAAGCATTCCTATTTATGATAGCATAGGCACCGCCTTGAATATGATAGATGAAAAGATAGATTATTTTATCATTGGAATTGCCTTTGCAGGAGGAAGAATTCCACTTGATATTTTACCAATTATCAAAGCCGCTATCCAATCAGGTATGTCTATCGTAAACGGCTTGCATCAATTTTTAAATGATATACCAGAATTAGTAAGTTTGGCTAAATCTTGTGATGTTTCGCTAATAGACATTAGAAAGCCCAAACCTAAATC
Organism: Thermoflexibacter ruber; assembly: GCF_900113045.1. Classification (GTDB taxonomy): domain Bacteria; phylum Bacteroidota; class Bacteroidia; order Cytophagales; family Thermoflexibacteraceae; genus Thermoflexibacter; species Thermoflexibacter ruber. The sequence goes on along the minus strand of NZ_FONY01000004.1, from coordinate 176,087 downwards.
AGCCCTGCACTATTGGACAGGAAAAATCCGCCAAGTCAAAACTCCCAAGATAGCCGTTTTAGGCACAGATAGTGCCATTGGGAAACGAACTACCTGTTCCTTGCTTACTGAAACAGCAAAATACATGGGCTTACATGCAGAAATGATTTATACAGGACAAACAGGCTGGCTACTTGGCAACAAATATGGTTTTATCTTAGATGCAACGGTCAATGACTTCATTACTGGAGAATTAGAACACGCTATAGTAACTTGCTATCGCGAAACTAACCCTCAAATTATCTTTATGGAAGGGCAGTCTGCGCTGCGTAATCCTATCGGACCTTGCGGAGGAGAGTTTCTAATCTCTGGACAAGCCAACGGAGTTATTTTGCAGCACAAACCTTCCAGAGAGTACTACCACGACACCGAAGAGATGCCCGTTATGATTCCTTCTTTGCAAAGCGAAGTAGCTTTAATAAAAATGTTTGGAGTAGAAACCTTAGCAATTACCCTGAACGGCGATGGACTTTCCAAAGCACAAGCATTGCGGTACAAAGAAGAGTACGAAGCTGAGTTGGGTATTCCCGTAGTTTTTCCTCTGTCTGATGGCGTAGAGCGTATTATAGAAATGCTCTCAGAAAAATATAAGCTAAAAGTAGAAAAAGAGTTTGTATAAGGGAGATATTATTTTTAATTTGGAGGGCTAATTTTTTAACGCAAACTTTTTTCTCATGCAAAAAATTACCCGTAAACCTACAAACTATTGGGCATATTTGACTTTCCTATGGTTGTGTTTTTTACTTTTGGCTTGCTCGCCCAAAGAAAAACCAAAGACTGATGAAGAACTAAGAAAGCGGGCTGATGAGCTGGCTCATAAGTTTATCTTGACCGATGGGCATGTGGATTTGCCTTATCGCCTCATTACCAAAGGATTTCGCTTTGAAAAGCAATTTTTAGGCATTCCTATAAGTTCCAAAGAGGGAGATTTTGATTACGAAAGAGCAAAAATAGGAGGTTTAGATGCTCCTTTCATGTCCATCTATATACCTTCTTATTACCAAAAAACAGGAGGCGCAAAAAGCTATGCAGATACCTTAATTAATATGGTCAGGGCAATCGCTGAGGCCAATCCTGATAAATTTGCTTTGGCAGGTACGCCTGCGGAAGTAGAAGCTAATTTTAACAAAGGTCTTATTTCCTTACCTATGGGCATGGAAAATGGCGCACCCATTGAAAATGACCTCGCTAATGTCAAGTATTTTTATGACAGAGGTATTCGTTATATTACCCTTACTCACGCCTTAGACAATCAAATTTGTGATTCCTCTTATGATACTACTCGCACTTGGAATGGATTGAGTCCTTTTGGAAGAGAAGTAGTTGCTGAGATGAACAATGTAGGCATGATGATAGACATTTCTCATGTATCAGATAGTACTTTTTATCAAGTTATGCGGCTCAGCAAAGCTCCTTGCATTGCTTCTCATTCTTCGTGCAGAGCTTTTACTCCTGATTTTATTCGCAATATGTCCGATGACATGATAAAAGTTTTAGCCAAAAATGGAGGAGTGATACAAATCAACTTTGGTTCAGATTTTTTAGATGCAGAAATCAATAAGCAAAACAAAGCATTAGATGCAAAACTCGCTAACTTGCTAAAAGAAAAGGGCTTATCTCCACAAGACTCCGCAGCTAAGCCCATTATAGAGCAGTTTGCCAAAGACAATCCTGCACTTTTTAGCACGGTAGAGAAAGTCGCCGACCACATAGACCATGTAGTCAAAATAGCAGGTATAGACCATGTAGGTCTGGGTTCAGATTTTGACGGCGTAGGGGATACCTTACCCACAGGACTAAAAGATGTAACAGGCTATCCCAATTTGATTTACGTTTTGCTCAAAAGAGGATATTCAGAGGAAGACATCGCTAAGATTTGTTACAAAAACGTATTTAGAGTTTGGAATAAAGTAATGGAGGTAGCACAGCAACAAGCCAGATAGTTGTTAAATTTTTGGTAAGTATTTTGAGGGAAAAAAGTAAAATCAACAAGATATGATTCAATATTTCTCTTTCAAATATATATACATTAGCATAGTTTTTACTTTTCTGCTTGGTTTAGCGGCTGTTTCTGCACAACCCAAAGGAACTTTAGCCCCTAAGGAGAGAGAAATAGAGGACGTACCTAATGATTCTACTGCTCCACGCATTTATGTTGGAATGCAATATGAAGAGCTAATGGCTGTTTTCGAGCAGTTGAAAAGCTATCCTGAGAATGCTTCCTTAGACTTTCTTCGCCAAAGAGAAAAAAAATTACGCAATCTCAGGGATACAGCTTGGTTATTAGTGCGATTCATGGAAGACCCTATCCAAAGAAAAGTGGCAGAAAACAAAGAAAAAGAGGCATATAGGGTAAAGTTGTTGAAAGAAATTAAGGATATGGAAGCCTCTCAAAAAGAATTTAATGCAGAAAGAGAAAAAAGGTTAAAAGCCTTAGATGAACTCCTTAAATCTTCGGAAGAGGAGGCGGATACTTCTGCGTCTGATACAGGAAATGTCAATAAAGAGGAAGAGGAAGAAGATGACGGCTGGGGGGAGTCAGAAGAGGAAGAAGAAGAAACAAACAGTAAAAATAAATCCAAAAAAACAGCCGAGCAGAAAGCCAAAGAGAAACAAGAGCAAGAACAACTGAAAAAAGAACAGGAAAAAAAGAAACTTGAAGAAAAGCTAAAATCTAAGCAACTCAAAGCACAAGAAAAGTTTATTAAGAGAGAGCAAGAATTTTTGGAGCAGAGCCAAGAAGATTCGCTTAAAATGGCGGATAATTTATCTTTCATGCAAGACTCTTTGGCGCAGTTTGAGGCAGAACTCAAAGCCTCTGAGGATTCTGTAGAGATTATGCGAAAGAATCTAAAGCCTGTAAAAAACTTAGCTTATGAAATCAGGAAAGAATGGGTAAAAATTTACTATAAGTTAGAAGATGTCACTAAACCCTTGGGTAGGGAAGCCGCCGCAGATTTTGATGCAATAGTTACAGATTTTTTGCACTTCAAATACGATGAAGTTATTAACGCACTTAATAACCCTGATGTATTGGATAGAATTAAAACCCTGAAAAACAATATTTTTTATAGTGAAAAAAATCCTAACATAGATTGCAAAGGAGGCATTGGTGTTTTTCTGAACGGCTTGCCAGAGGAAGAAATCAAAGCTGTAGCAGGAGGCGATGTAGGAACATTTTTAAGAACAGGTTGTGTAGGCTATACAATAGGTTTAGGAGAAGAATGTAACTTAGTAATTTTAAAACTTCCAGATGAGCAGATTATCGCTATCCTTCGTAAAAAAGCACTCAAACAAGAGTATGACCCCAATATTCGCAAAATGGTAGTCAGAGAAGGATTAAATGCCTTTGATGCTGTTAAAATAATCAAGTAAACTTATATAAAGTCAATGAAAATAGGACTGTTTTCAGGAAGCCTACGCCCAGAGGAGGGAGGTGGATATACCATTGAAAAAGAAATCATTAGCTCTATCAGCCAATACAAAGACCTTACACATCACGAATTTGTCCTTTTTTCTTGGTTTGACATGCCCCAACTTCGTAGAATGGGCTTTGAAATCAAAAACATCGATATAAGTATCTCTGAAAAAATTAACTATAAACTTTCAGAGCAGATAGCTAAACTAAGAGGAAGTAGAAAAAAAGACCTGCTCAATCCCCTTCAAAAAAGAATCCTACGAGAAGAAATAGATGCTATTTTCTACCTTTCACCTTGGGAGAATTTCTTTTTAGATATTCCCTACTTCAGCATGGTTTGGGACTTGCAACATCGCTTACAGCCGTACTTCCCAGAGGTTTCTGCCAAAGGAGAGTGGGCAAAGCGAGAAAAATTTTATAGTGCTAATCTCCCTCAAGCCAGCCGAGTGATTATTGGCAATGAAGCAGGAAGAGAGGAAATTCATCAGTTTTACCACATTCCCAAAGAACGCATATTTCTCATTCCACACCCTACCCCTGCTTTTGCCTTAGAACATACAGACCCAAAGCCGCCTCTGCCACAGGGTTTTATACCTCAGCGTCCATATCTGTTTTACCCTGCTCAGTTCTGGGCGCATAAGAATCACATCGGCTTATTGAACGCACTACATTTGCTCAAGCGAGATTTTCAACAAGAATTTGACTTAGTGCTGGTAGGCTCTGATAAAGGAAATCAGTCATTTGTGATGCAAAAAGCCAAAAGTTTGGGCTTAGCGCATCAAGTACACTGCTTAGGCTTTGTTTCTACCCAGCACCTCATTGCCTTATACCAAAATGCTTTTGCTTTAACTTATGTAACTTATTTCGGTCCTGAGAATCTGCCTCCTTTAGAAGCCTTTGCTTTGGGTTGTGCGGTGATAGCCAGCAAGGTAGCAGGAGCAGAGGAACAGTTAGGCGAAGGAGCTATCTTAGTCAATCCAAGTTCTCCGCAAGAAATCGCCCAAGCAGTGATTACTTTGGCAAATGATGAGAACCTCAAAAATGAACTTATTAGTAAAGGGAAAAAAATAGCTCAAGAGCGTTCAGGAAAAGCATTTGCCCTGAAATTTTTTACGATGTTAGACGAATTTGAACCTTTGAGAAGTTGCTGGAGATAGTAAAATACTTTAACTGCGTAAAGGTATTATAACCAATTACCTACAAGATTTATATTTTTACGAATCATAACAAGGACAAACTTTACCAATTCATAAAGCAAATAGCTAATTTAGAAGTATTATGACCTTTAACCAATTTAAAGAAAGTTTAAGCCAAAAACAAGTTCCTTCTGACATTTCAGAATTGCTCAAAGCACTTTGGTACGATGCCAAAGGAGATTGGCACAAGGCACACGAGATAGCACAAAGCCAAGAAAGTCAGCAGTATTGTCTTGTTCATGCTTACTTACATCGCAAAGAAGGCGATGAGTGGAATGCACAGTATTGGTACAGGCGAGCTAAAAGAAACATGCCGAGCTATTCTTTGGCAGAGGAATGGGAAAAAATAGTAGAAGAATTACTGTAGTTAGCTAAGAGATTTTACCTGATACAAGTAAAATCTCTCAATTGACCGAGAAAGTAAGCTATTTTATGATTTATATTTTCATCATCCAGCCTCTTTGGTCTGGGATTCTGCCGTATTTGAGGTCTTCTAATTCTTTGTAAATAGCGTTAGAAATCTTGCGTGTTTCAACTGGAGGAAGCTCGTAGCGGATTCCTTCATAACCTATTTGAATGATTTGAGCAATAGTTGCGGCTGTGCCTGCTCCAAAGGCTTCCTGTAAAGTACCTTTTTGGATAGCCTCTATGAGTTCACTGATTGCCAGTTTGCGTTCTTCTACTTCTATGCCCATATCTTTAGCTACTTGGATAACGCTTTTACGAGTAATACCGTCTAAAATGCTGTCCCCTGTACTTGCTGTGATAAGTTTTCCATTAATAACAAACATGAGATTCATAGAGCCAGCTTCTTCTACGTACTTATGCTCCTTTCCGTCTGTCCAAATAAGTTGGTCGTAGCCTTCTTCTATGGCTAATTGGGTAGGCAGCATAGAGGCGGCATAGTTTCCTGCGGTTTTGGCATATCCTATTCCTCCTTCTACTGCTCTGGTAAAATGGGTTTCTACCTTCACCTTGACGGGTTTATTGTAGTAAGCCCCTACAGGCGAACACATAATAATAAAGCGATAAGTTTGAGAAGGTTGCAAACCTACATACTCATCAGTAGCAAACATCAAAGGTCTGATATATAGCGAACTGCCCTGAGTAGTAGGTATCCAATTGCGGTCTATCTCTAATAGCTCCTTTAATCCTGCCAAAAATATTTCTTCTGGAATCTCAGGCATATACATTCTGACCGCAGATTTGTTCATGCGTTTTGCGTTTTGGTCTGGACGAAATACTAAAATCTCATGGTTGCCTGTTTTATAGGCTTTTAGACCTTCAAAAATAGTTTGTCCATAGTGAAGAGTAAGATTAGCTGGGCTAATACTCATTTTTGCAAAAGGCTCTATACGCAAATCTGTCCACTCTTTGCCGTTATAATCAGCAACAAAGATGTGGTCAGTCATGATTCTACCAAATGGAAGATGATTGAAGTCTATTTCAGGTAAGCGAGATTGAGCAACTCTGCGAACTGAAATGTCTAAGGCTAAATCTGTGGCTGTCATATTTAAAAATTTTATAGTTTAAGTTTTCAAAGTAAGTCAATTTTTCATACAATTCAAAGTGTAACTTACTAACAAAAATGTATTAGTTTTTTCTCAAAAAAGAAAAAAGACTTCCCAAAAAAATTTTGAGAAGTCTAACATCTTGTAAGTAGAAAGAAAAGATAAGGTTTTTACTTATTCCACCAAACTTTGGTAGTGATAGCATCTGCTCCTTGGCGGGTAACGGCTTCCACTCTGTTTTGTGTATTTAAGGACTGCTCGCTCAAAGGATAGATAAAACGAGTAGGAATAATGCCATTGGTTTGATTAGTTGCCGCAGGTCTGAGGGCAGGAATATTGGTTCTACGCCAGTCAAACCAAGCTTCCAGTCCTTGGAAGAAGAAGGAAATCCATTTTTGCGTCCCAATTTGTACTAAGGCATTAGCTGGATTATAAGCAACACCTGTTTGAGCTAAATACCCTGCGGGCGTAGATAAACCGTAGTAAGCAAAAGAAGCATTAATACCATTTTCGTAGTAGGTTTTGGCTTGAGCATCGCCTCCTGCTATCAAACCTTTCTTTGCCGCTTCCGCTAAAATAAACTGCAACTCCGAATAGTTCATGATGACTCCTTTGGCAATAGAAAGCCCTAACGAGCTATTGGCTGCTTCATAGAACAAAGCACCTATACGAGATTGGTTTTGAGGACCTCCGTTGAACTGCAAAGCCTCTACGTCCCCTAAACCGTTAGGAATACCAACATACTGGTCGTCAGAGGTATCAGGGGTAAGTTCGGTCGCAGGTGTGGGGCGGAAAAAGATGTTTCTACGAGGGTCATTAAAACCTGTTAGTACGTCCATCAAAGTCTTACTTGCACGAAATTCATTGAAAGAACCGATACGCGTAGTAAACAAGGGAAATTGGTCAGGGGCATTTGACAAGTAGGTGTAATTGGCATTGTCGCTGTTGCCTGTCATGATTGGATTGGCATTAGGATTATTTACTATTGATGCCATGTCTGCCGCTACATTTCTTTTGTTAGAAATACGCATAAGGTAGCGTAAACGCAAGGAGTTAGCTAATTTTTTCCATTTGGTAACATCTCCATTGAAAATAGGGTCGCCAGCTACTATTTCTCCTGTAGTTCCTAAAATGCTGTTTGCCTCTGCCAAATCTGCCAAAATCCCTGCATAAATACTTTCTTGGGTGTCGTATTTGGGAAAGTTAATGCCATCACTTTTCCCTCTGATAGCCTCGCTGTAGGGAATATCACCGTAGCAATCAGTTGCCAAAGAAAACATCCAAGATTTTAAGATGAGGGCAATGCCTTTATAATTTCTCTGATTGCTCGCTTCGCTTTGGTCAAGAACGATTTTTAAATCGCGCATATTGCTATACACGTTGTTCCAAATAGAGTTTAGCTCGCCCCAGAGGTAGCGGTCTTCGTTTACGAACTGGTTTTTTGCTGTGTGTTGAATAACAATGTTTCCAATTCCCCATGCCTCGCCCAAGGTAGCATTTACCATATCTCTGATAATTTGAGGAAGCAATAAACTGGAAGTTACGGAAATAGGTGCATTGGGATTAGTATTGATTTCCTCAAAACGGTTGGTACAAGCACTAAAAGCAGTAAGTACAAATACCAAAACTGTCAATTTTTTTATGATTACTTTCATAAGTATATTTTTATAAAAGGTGAATTAATCTGATGTATGAGTTTTTTAGAATTTGAAGCCAAGATTGAAACCATAGCTACGCGTAGAAGGTAGAGCCACTGATTCTATTCCGGGTATAATCGTTCCGCCTGCGGTAGAGGCAGTTTCTGGGTCTATGTGCGGCACATTTGTCCAGAGGAACAGGTTACGACCTACAAAAGAGATATTTACATCTCTGAAAGGTAGCCTTCCCATAAACTTGTTAGGCAAAGTATAGCCCAATTTGACTTCTCTTAGCTTCACAAAAGAGGCATCGTAAACCATACCCTCCAATAGTCTTCTTCCAAGCGTTATAGAGGTATGCCATTCGCGGGCAGAGAGTTTGAAGTCGTTAGGTCTGAAAGAGCCATCAGCATTTTGCACTACTCCTTGTCCAATTACCCCGTTTCCCGGTAGGCTCAAATCGTATCCATTGGCACGACCTTCTAAGGTCTCGATAATCATACCACCTTCGCGACCAACAGTTTGTGTGTGTGAATACACTTTTCCACCTTGGCGAATGTCAAACAAGAAACTAAAATTAATTCCTTTGTAACTCAACGTATTGGTAATACCCAACATCCAGTCAGGGTTGTAGTTGCCTAAGTTAATGACTTGGTCAGTTGGGATAGGTTTACCTGCTGTGTTATAAACTACCTGCCCTACGAACTGCCCTGTAGGGTCGTAGTATTTGCCGTTAGGGTCAGTATTTTGCACGCGGGCAAATCCAATACCGTACATATCGCCCATTCTACCGCCTACTCTTGCTTCTACGCTTAGGTAACGGCTTGCCATCACAAAATTTTGGATTCCCTCGGCTAATTCTTTTACTTCGCTGCGATTGCGAGAAAAGTTAAAATCTATTGACCATCTTATGCTATTGTCTAATTGGATAGGTACTACATTAAGCATCAATTCTATCCCTCTATTTTCTATCAGACCTGCGTTGATGATGCGAGAAGAATACCCCGTAGTATTAGACAAAGGAATACCAATGATTTGGTTTCTGCTGCGAGTGTTGTAATAGGTAAAGTCTATGCCAATGCGACCTTCTAATAATCGTACATCTATCCCCGCTTCAAACGAGGTACTTAGCTCAGGTTTTAAGTTCAAATTAGGAATAACAGAGGATTCTCCGTAAGCAGGAAGCCCTTTTACAGGAGTTTCTGCATTATAAACTGCTTGTAACTGATAGGGTTGTGTATCGTTACCTACCTGAGCAATACCTACGCGTGCTTTGGCAAAAGAAATCAACTTAGGTAGTTCTACCATATCACTGATAACTGCACTTAGATTCGCCGCAGGATAGAAATAACTCCACTCTCCTTTGGGTAAAGTACTTGACCAGTCGTTACGGGCTGAGAGGTCTAAGTACAAGAAATTTTTATACCCTAACTGAGCGGAAGCATACAAACTATTGATGCGTTTTTTAGAGCGGAAAGCGGAGGCTTGGATAGCTACGCGAGAGTTACCTAAGCTATACACGCCCGGTACCGCCAATTCAGGGGCAGAAACATCAGAAGTATTAAATACTTGCGTGAGTGTATTCCCTCCTACGCTTGCTGTAAGTGAGATAGTTTCGCTCAGATTTTTATTGGCACTTAGCAAGAAATCGGTGTTACGCTCTTCGTAAAATATTTTTTCTTCTCTATAACTTCCCAATGGAAATCTTTGTGTGCTGTAAGCACGGCGGCGGTCGCGGAACTCATTGCTGAAGTCTGTGCCACTACGCACCATCAAGTTTAGCCAATCTGTAAACTGGTAAGTCAAGGAAAGATTGCCATATACCCTGTCCAAACTTTGTCCGTTGGTATTTTCAAAAACGTTGAAATAGGGGTTGTCGTGATAGTTGTAGTTAAAACCAAACTGATTTAGCCCTTCGCGACCAAACTGCCAGTAATCTCTCATGGCTTGCACATCTACTTGTCTGCCTAACCAACAGTTGAACAGATACATGATATTTTCCGTACCATAGCTCAAATTAGGTCTGTTGCCACTTGTATTTTTTATGTAATTGATTACAGCACGTGCCTTCAATCGCTTGCTTAGGTTGTAACCGCCTGCAAAGGCAAAAGTATTTCTATTCAAATCTGTATTAGGCACAATTCCTTTTTGGTCTAAGTAAGTATAAGAAACACGAAAATCTCCGTTTTCATTACTTCCTGCTAAAGCTACATTTTGGGTAAAAGTTAGTCCTGTTTGGAAAAAGTTTTTCACGTTGTCAGGTCTGGCTACCCAAGGTGTTGGTTGGATTTCTCCTCTCGCAGCTAACTGCGCTGCTAAGTTTACGGGTCCTATTCTTGTATTCAAGTTTCCTACATCACCACCACGACGACCATTAGAAGTTGGCGAATCAAATTGTCTAATAAGTTGTCCGTTGTAGGCAGGTCCCCAACTTTCATCTACCCCGTCAGCCAGACCGCCACCATTGCCATCCCTAAACTCAAATACGCCCCCTAAACCTTGACCGTAAACATTTTGATATTCAGGCAGCCGCAATACGTTTTCAAAAGTAAGTGTAGAGTTTACTGTTGCCCCGATGCCTTTGGTTCCTCTGCCAGACTTCGTTTTAATGACAATTACACCATTATTAGCACGAGAGCCATACAAAGCGGAGGCAGCACCGCCTTTGAGTACAGTCATGGACTCTATGTCGTCAGGATTGATGAAACCTGCCCCGTTGCCATAGTCTGCCTCTTGGTTGCTCCTGCCAGACGAACCGTAGTTATTGTTACTGATTGGAACACCGTCCACTACAAACAAGGGTTGGTTGTTGTTGATATTCAAAGAGCGTTCTCCCCTGATAATCACCCTTGCTGAGCCACCTATTCCTGTGGGATTGCCCACTACTGTAACCCCAGCTATTTTTCCAGCCAAGGAGTTTACCAAGTTGGTTTCGCGTGCCTGAATCAAATCATTGCTTTGAATCGTTTGCGTAGCATAGCCTAAGGCTTTCTTTTCTTTCTCTACCCCTAAGGCTGTAACCACCACCTCATTAAGACTTTGTACGTCTTCTACTAATTGGGCGTCTATGGTGCTTTGCCCGCCAATAGCTACTTCTACACTTTTGTAACCTACAAAGGAAAAAACAACGATATTTGCATTAGTAGGTAGTTTCAAACTATACGTGCCGTCTGTCCCTGTAACTGTACCTACGGTAGTGCCTTTAATAAAAACACTCACACCAGGAAACTCCTCACCTGTAGAGGCGATAGTAACCTTGCCGCGAAGCATTTTATCCTGTGCTTGCATATTCATAGAAAATAGCAAACCTATTGCTACTCCTAAGAATAGAAAAAATCTGTAAAAATTGTTTTTCATAAAGTTTTGATTTTTGTTTTTCTAAGGAAATTTTGTTTTATTCCAAGATTCAAAGGTAGGTAGCTAAGATGTATTAGGCGTAACCGAATTTTTATCGTATTGTGAAGTTGGGAAAAAACAAATTCAAGTAGCTTTTTATGAGAAAACTTAGAAAAGGAGATGTGGAAGTAATCAAAGAAGCTAATCCATAGCAATTTAACGATTGAGCAGAAGGCTAAAAATTATACTTTTTTTAGTTTTCATAACAAAATTTTGCTAAAAAGATGTTAATCAAATATTATATGATTCTAATTTATTACATAGTTTATCTGCTTTCTATAAAAGAAAGCAGAAATACAAGTTATTGATAAACAAGGTTCAAAATAACTTGCTTCCAAAATATATCGCTTAATTTTTGCTTAAAATTGAGAAATATTACTTTTGATTACAAGATGCAAGCAATCTTGTTTGAGCTAATATCCTACTTTTTTTCTAAGGCACTTCTAATCAACTCATTGGCTTTTTTAGGGTCTATTTTCCCCTTGCCTAATTGCATGACCTCTCCCATAAACATTCCCAAAAGATTTTTACTCCCTTTCTGATAGGCAAGTACTTTGTCAGGATATTTTGCCAAAACCTCTTCGATGATAGGCAAAATCGCATTGTCATCGCTTTCCTGCAAAAGATTGTGTTTCTCTGCCAATGCTAAGGCAGTTTTTTCTGGATTCTCGACCATGATATTGAATAACCTACTCGAGGCAATAGAAAAGCTAATCCTGTTCGCATCTACTAAATCAATGAGTTCTACGATTCTCTCTGGCTTCAAAGGAAAATCTGCTATATCAATCTCTAATTTATTGAGGTGGTATTTGACCGAACCCATAAGCCAATTAGAGGCAGCTTTATAATTCTTTGTTTTTGAGCAAATTGCCTCAAAATAAAGAGCTATATTTTTTTCGTCAGTAAGGACACCTGCATCGTATTCTGGCAAGCCGTACACTTTGGTAAACTTCTCAAAAAGTTCGGCAGGGAGTGGTGGCATTTGGGCTTTGATACTTGCTAAATATTCTTCTGTAACTACAAAAGGGGCAAGGTCTGGCTCAGGGAAATAGCGGTAGTCATTCATTTCTTCTTTTTCTCTCATGCTGTAAGTTTTTCCTGTGTCTGCATCAAAAGTTCTCGTTTCTGAAACGATGTTTTCCCCATTTTCTATCAAAGTAACCTGTCGCACAAACTCATAATCTATCGCTCTTTGCACATTGCGAACTGAGTTCATGTTTTTGACTTCTACTTTTTTGCCTAATTTCTTTTCTCCTTTCAAGCGTACTGACACATTGGCATCGCAACGCATAGAACCCTCCTCCATATTGCCATCGCAAATCTCCAAGTAACGCACCAAGCGGCGAATCTCAGTCATGTAAACATAGGCTTCTTCTGATAGGCGAATGTCAGGTTCAGAAACTATCTCTATCAGAGCAGTCCCTGCGCGATTGAGGTCTATGAGCGATTCATTACCCCCTTCCAAGTGAATAGATTTTCCTGCATCTTCCTCTAAATGAATGCGATTTAAGCGAATCCGTGAAACTGAGCCTTCCTTTGTTTTCACTTCTATGAATCCTCCTTTACAGATAGGCGTTTTATCTTGGGTGATTTGATAGCCTTTGGGCAAGTCAGGATAAAAATAGTTTTTTCTATCAAAAATATTGTAGCGAGAGATTTCACAACCACAAGCCAAACCCATTTTGATTGCGAGTTCTACGGCTTTTTTATTGAGTTTTGGCAAGGTACCAGGATGAGCCAAAGTTACTACACTGATATTGGTATTTGGCGCTTGCCCAAAAATAGTAGCATCAGTAGAAAATATTTTACTTTTGGTAAGTAGCTGGGCATGAACTTCCAAGCCAACGATTAACTCGTATCTATCCAAAATAGTAGGGTCTGTAATCAGTGTTTGCTTCTTCTGCTCTTTTACCATATCTTTGATGGGTTTTAGTTTGTAAGTTTTTGTTAATCTGTTTTTTAGCAGCAAAATTTTTGTAACTATTTAATTACTCGCAAAATTAGGAAAAAAGTTTTAGTTTAACGCTATGAAATTACCTGATGACATAACAAGTTTACAAGACCTGCTTTGAGATGTACTTGCCAAGTTAGCTGCTTTGGGATAGAAGAATAATAAGTTGCAAGTGAAGAATACCGAGCAAATTAATTACTTGTATGCCCTTTATCATGTCCATATTTTACAAAGAGTTGCAGGTATTGACCAATCAGGTAGTCAGTAGGTAGGCTTTGTTATGATGTGGAATCATATCCATCTGTTATGGAAAATCATGCCTCCCTATACTCTCCAAGAGGTGCAGTTGAGTTTTATGAAATTCACTGCTCAAATAATAAAGCTTGCCCCTTTTTACTTTATAACTTGCTGTTTACCAATGAAAAATGCTTGTTGGTGTCGCATACCACCGCGTTCAATACCAACAAAGGCAAAGAAGCACCACCCTCTGTTGAGATGTTTTCAATAAATTTACCATCCTACTTATTATCTTTCCGATTTTTCTTTGGCATTTATGAATTTACATTTAATTTTTTGCTAATTTTAAAGTTAAATTAAACAAACATTCTCATAGAGAACAGTTTGCTTTAGCAAGTATTCAAATTTTTCTTTACATCTAACTTTTACAAATTTTATTCATTATGAGCCTCGAGGAGATATTGCGTATTTTACAAGAAAATAGAATGTTAGCGGGTTATGTGATTGTGGGCTTATTATTTATCATTTTGCTAACTTTTCTTTTCATCAAAAGTCTTTCAGCACGCAAACAAGCAGCGATGAGTGCTTCTCCCTCTATGCCAACTATGGGAACAGCCACTTATGCGCCTGCATTTTCAGTAGATGACCAAGCCACTAAGGAATTTCTCAACCAATTGAAGCAGGTGGCTAACGAGAGCCAAAACATTATTGAAAAATTAGAAGTCCAAATTGAACAAAAAAGACAACAAATTGAGGAGAAAACTGCTTATATGAATGAGTTGGAAAAGCAGTTAGCTAGTATGCCTATGGAGCAGTTAATCGCTCAGCACGCTGAGAAGCTCAAAAAGGACTATGAGAAAAAAATGAATGCTTTAGAGGCAAAATATAGAGCCAAAAGTACTCAAATGTGGATTTGGGGCTTCATTGCGGGTGTAATTTTAGTAGGACTGGCTATTGCTATCTACTATTTTGTGTTTTTGAAAAGTACTTAACCTAATGAATAACGACGTAAGATAAATTTATGAATGTAGCTTTGACATGCTTTTTCCTATGGAAAAGGTTTATGCCTTTTTTGTGCATCATTGTCTTTTTTTCTGCATGTAAGACTATAGAAACTCCTATCAATCCCTATGATAATTCTCTGTATTTTTCTAATGGTCGCAAGTTTTCTACCATTCCCTTCAAAATGGTCAATAATCTGATTATCATTCCTTTGCGACTAAATAAGTCAGATACTATGAATTTTATATTGGATACGGGGGTGAGGACTGCCCTGCTGATTGGCTTGCGGACAGGCGACTCATTGCAATTAAAATATGCCAGAAAAATTAAAATCAAAGGACTGGGTGAGGGAGAAGACGTAGAAGCTATCCACTCTTTTGGAAATCGTATAGACCTTCCCGGCATCTATGGCATCAATCAAGACATACTCATTTTGTTGCAAGATGTATTCTTTTTCTCCTCCAAGCTGGGTATGAGGATTCACGGGATTTTAGGATATGACATGTTTAAAAATTTTGTAGTGGACATCAACTATGAGCGCAAAGAACTACTGCTTAGACATCATAGCCGATTCAAAATCAAAAAAAAGGATAATGTAATCCCTATCTCAGTAGAAGAAGGCAAACCCTATGTCAAAGCAAAAATAATGTCAGATGATAATAATTGGGTGGATGTAAAACTGATTGTAGATACAGGAGCAAGTCATGCACTTTCTTTGGATATATTTTCTAATGCAAACATAAGATTACCCTCCAAAATCAGAGATGCTTATTTAGGGCGTGGGCTAAACGGGGATATTCGCGGCAAAATTGGTAGAATCAAATCCTTTCATTTAGGGGGGTTTGAATTGGACAATATCCTTACTTCTTTTCCTGATTCTGCTTCTTTGCGGCACGTGGTCGATGTAGCAGAGCGCCGCAATGGGAACGTAGGAGCAGAGATTCTCAAACGCTTTCACCTCACTTTTGATTATCTCAATCAGCGCATGATTGTACGCCCTAACGCATACTTCAAAAAACCTTTTGTCTATAATATGAGTGGCATAGAAATCTCTACCCCTGTGCCGGGACTGCCCCTATATGTAATTTCGGACATCGAGGAAGACTCGCCTGCCGAGAGAGCCGGACTAAAGAAAGGCGACCAACTGCTTTATCTGAACAATAAACTTGCTTTCCAATACTCCCTCAATGAAATCATAGCCCTTTTCCAGAGCAAGGCAGGTAGAAAAATCGTTATCAGCGTCCAACGCAATGGGGTAGTGATGCGTTTCGAGTTTGCTTTGGAAAAACCGATATAGAAATATTTTCCGTTTAGAGCCTCTTTAATAGTATAAAATCAAGATTTTGATTTTACAATATCAAGTCTTTTTTACTTTTTTTCTTTTTTATTTCCTCATCAAATAAGTGATTGCTATTTTAGCATCATTTAAAATATACACCTTTGCTTATCCATTCCAAACATATCATTTTCATATTATTTTTCTTTATCTCTGCCTCTCATGCTCAAGCACAGACCGTAGTAGCTGATAGCCTGATTAGTGCTTTGCACCGTACTAACAATGACAGGGCTAAGTTATTAATAGCCAATAGATTAAGCATGGTTTTGATAAAAAATTTTCCCCAACAAGCATTCAAATACGCTAAGCAAGCTACCGAACTTGCCAAAAAAATAGATGATCCCTATCAGTTAGCGATTGCCTATCAAAACTTAGCGTCAATTTACCATATTTTGGGTGATTACTCCAAAGGATTAGAATACGCCTTAGAAGGGCTAAGGATAGCTGAGGCGAAAAAATATGATACATTAACCATTGGGCTTTTAGACAAAGTAGCTTTGTTTAACTTTCATCTAAGCGAGCATGATACTACTTACAGAAAAAAAGTATTAGGATACAGATTGAAAGCCATAACCCTTTCTGAGAAACTCAATGCTAATAAGGAACTGACCCAACTCTATCTACATTTGGGTGAGTTTTATAGAAAAGAAAAAAAATTGGATAGTGCGCTTTTTTACGTGGACAAAGCCTTTTTTCTTGCTCAAAAATTTGAGAATATCAATGATAAAGGACTTGCCCTGATGACCAAAGGTCAAATTTACATAGACCAAGGCAAATATCTGGAGGCTTTACCATTTTTGAGCAGTGCTTACAAGTACCTCATTAGCATAGATAACCGATACGATGCCGCTGCCAGCCTTCTTCTAACAGGCATTGTTTTTAGAGAAAAAAATAGATTTGAAAAATCCTTTGATTGGTTTAAAGATGCTTTAACACTTTCGCAACAGCTTGGTTCTAAGGCTGATATAGCTGAAGCCTATAGACAGCTTTACCTGACGGCAGAGAGAGTAGGCAACTCTAACTTAGCTTTTGACTATTACAAATTGTATCATGCCTACAAGGATTCGGTGCTGAATGAGAGTATGTCGCGTCAAATAGCAGGAATGCAGTCTATTCACGATGCAGAAAGTAAAGACAAAGAAATAGAACTTTTAAAGAAAAACGAACAGATGAGGGAAGAGAACCTTGCGCAGCAACGCTATTTGAATATTTTTTTATTAGTGAGTTTTTTGCTTATCTGTTTGATTGCCTTTATTTTGTATAGAGGGATAAAAAGTAAAAATAAGATAAACCGGCTTTTAGAAAAGAAGAATTTGGAAATCCTGTACCAACAAGAAGAAATCAGCTCTCAAAAAGAAAACATTGCTCTGCAAAACATGGAATTGGAGCAGAAAAATCATGAACTTTCCTACCTCAATGAAGAAAAAAATCATCTGATAGGTATAGTCGCTCACGACCTCCGTAACCCTCTTAGCCAAATCAAAGGCTTAGTCAATGTCCTGCAAATGAGTGAGAATGAAGTAAGCCCAGAAGAAAAAGAGGAATACATCAGGCTTATCAAAGGAGCAATAGAGCGCATGACATTGATGATAAACAAAACCTTAGATGTCAATGCTATAGACGCACAAAAAGTGAACCTGCAAAGGGAAGACCTCAATATTTCCGTGATTATGGAAAGTGTAGCAAAAAACTTTGAGGACAACGCAAAAGCTAAAAACATAGAAATCATCAAAGACCTCCATCCACAGGTTATCGTTCCTAACTTAGATAAAAACTATCTTACTCAGATATTTGAAAACTTAGTTTCCAATGCAATAAAGTACTCTCCCTCAAATAAAAAAGTATTTTTGCGAGTTTATAAGCACGAAAATATTGCCAGAATTGAGGTGCAAGACCAAGGACAAGGTATCAGCGAGGAGGATAAGAAAAAGATGTTTGGGAAATTCCAACAGCTAAGTGCCAGACCCACTCAAGGCGAAAAATCCATTGGCTTAGGCTTATCTATTGTCAAAAAATATGTAGAAGCTATGAACGGGAAAGTGTGGTGTGAGAGCGAAATAGACAACGGTGCGAACTTTATTGTCGAATTTAAGTTAAAAAATGAGTAATACCCCCTTAAAAACGAATGGCGAGAAGAAGAAAAACTAAAGGTTCATTTTTTGGCATACAAATTAAAAAATGGATAGTAGTGCTATTGATAGGTGCATTTTTATATTTTACTTATCAAAAAGACTTTTTAACAGAATTTTTGAACCTGTATCAAGAAATCATTGGAGAAAAAATTGATAATATCAACAAAGGACAAAATATAAAAAAACAAGATGATGTAATTTTTCCTGTTTCTCTTGCTACTTGCCAAATTATTATACAGACCTATTATACTGTTTGCTATGATGAAAAACATGAGCAACCCGCCTGGGTAGCCTATGTACTGCTTGATAGCTATCTTGAGAAAAATACCAGCAGAGAAGGCAACCAGTTCAAACCCGATGAGAAAGTAAGCACAGGCTCTGCCCTTCCCGCTGACTATACAGGTTCAGGATATGATAGAGGGCATTTAGCCCCTGCGGCAGATTTTAAGTTTGCACAAAATGCTTTAGACGAAACCTTTTTTATGAGTAATATAAGCCCACAAGCCCCCCAATTTAATCGAGGTATCTGGAGCGATTTAGAGCAAAGAGTAAGATTCTGGGCAAAAAAAGAAAAACAACTCCATATTGTTACTGGAGCAGTGCTTAAAAATGACTTGCCAAAAATTGGGAAAAAAAATAAAATCAGTGTGCCTGAGCGGTTTTATAAAATCATTTTGGACTTACAAGAGCCTGAAATCAAAGCGATTGCTTTTCTGATGAAAAATGAAGGCTCTAATCAGCCCTTACAAAGTTTTGTAGTAAGTATAGATGAGATAGAGCGAATCACAGGCATAGATTTTTTCCCTGCCCTCCCTGACGAGTTAGAAAATCGCTTAGAAGCAAGTATTGACATCAATAAGTGGTTCAAATCCAGACGATAAACAAGTAAAACAAAAAAGGTATCCCCAAAGAAGATACCTTTTTTCAAACGTCAAATTAAGTTAATCCTACAAATCTTATGAAAACTTACTATTATCTTTATGCTTATTTTGATGCCCTTGAATACTACTTTGCGAATTTTTCAAACTTATGTTTTTACTTGCTTCGCTTAACGAATGAACTACTGCATAATAACGTTTTACGTTTTTTAAACTCTTAGGGAAATTAATCATTTTAGTTTTACTGTGTTCTTTTTTAAGTCCTTATCTCAACATACCTTGCTGAGTTTCCTAAGAGATTTTACGCTACAAAGTTAGTAAACGTTTTAATCAGATTTAAAAAACTCTCCCAATAGACTTCTTACTTAGACGAATAAGGCTAATATTCGTGTAAGTTTGCAAAGTGGTTCACTCTGGAAAAGAAAGTAAAACTATCCCTTGTGCTATGTAGAGACACTTCGCTAAACGATGCAGAAAAGATAAAATCTACGCGTGGGATTACACTCGTGAGAGCCTTGTAGAGTGGCTCTGACAGGGTTATAGATTCACCAATAATTTTGCCTGCGGGAGGGAGGAACGTCTTAGGAGTTACGACCCTAAGACTATGCAATAGAGTTCTTGCGAAAGTACCTATTTCCCCTCTTAGAAGGAGGCATGCCTATACCTATTTTACATTTCTTAACATCTTTGCAAGAGGTATTAACCTACTTTAATCCTTTTTAAGCATAATTTTGAGTGTCAAATCATGATAAAGTAACATACTTAAACTTTTTGTTTCATCTCAAAAAACGACTTCAATGAAAAAGTTATTCTTTTTACAAGCACTTATTTCCTTATTATTTCTTTCACAAATTGCTGTGGCTCAAAAAGTAACAGTCAAAGGTACAGTAGTGGACTCTACTTCTAAACCTTTGGAAGTGGCTACGGTCATGCTCTTACAAGCAAAAGATTCTACGCTGACGACTTTTGCTCGCACCAATGAAAACGGTGAGTTTGAAATGAAAAACGTCAATCCTGACACTTACTTGCTCAAAATTACTTACATAGGATATAAAAATTTTAATAAACTGATTACAGTTGGTAGCGAACAGAGTGAGTTGAATCTTGGAAAAATTCAAATGGAGGTTTTCATCAAAGAATTGGCTGGTGTAACCGTACAAGCAGAAAAATCCCCCGTTACTTTTAAGAAAGATACTTTGGAGTTCAATGCGGAATCTTTTAAAACTAAGCAAAACGCAGTGGTAGAAGACTTGCTAAAAAAACTTCCGGGAGTAGAAGTGCAAAGAGATGGAACTATCAAAGCACAAGGAGAAACAGTGCAGCGGGTTACGGTCAATGGAAAGGATTTTTTTGGCAGAGACCCAAAAATTGCTACGCGCAATCTCCCTGCCGAGTCCATCGAGAAGGTGCAAGTCTATGACAGAAAATCTGACCAAACTGCTTTTACAGGCATAGACGATGGGCAAAGAGAAAAAACTATCAACTTGGAATTAAAGGAAAAGTACAAAAATGGAGGCTTTGGAAACGCCATGCTTGGATTGGGAAAAGATACTGAGGCAAAACCTGCAAGATACGAAAACCGACTGAGTTACAACCGCTTTTCTAAAACAAGTCAGTTTTCTGTTTTAGGCATGGGCAACAATGTAAACCAGCAAGGATTCTCCATAGACGATTACATGAATTTCTCTGGCAACTCTCGCAATATGATGAGCGGAGGGACAGTCCGCCTCGAGTTTAACTCAGACAATGGAGGTGTTCCTTTGAACTTTGGAGGGAGAAACTACGGATTTATGACCAATTGGGCGGCTGGGGTAAATTTTAATAAAACCTTCAATCCTAAAACTGAAATTACAGGAAACTATTTTTACAATTGGCTGAGTCAGAGAACAGAACAAGATGTAGATAGGAAAAACTTTTTGCCAACGGGTACTTTTACGGCTACTCAAAATACCCTGCAAAACAATACCAATAACAACCACAGACTCAATCTTATTGCAGAGCATAAACTCGACTCTGCCAACTCTTTCAAGCTAACTTCTGCTTTTACTTATAACCAAACAGAAGCATTTACAGACAGTTATAATAAAACCTTAGACGATAGAAACTCGTTGCAAAACGAAGGAGAACGTACCAATTTTAGAACAGGAAATACGCTGAGATTCAATAACGACTTGCTTTATCGCCACCGTTTTGCTAAAAAAGGGAGAACACTCTCCGCCAACTTTACCTTCAATGCCAATGAGCAGGATAGCAAAGGCGATTTGAAAGCGGTGAATAAATACTACCTCCCCAATGGAAACTTAGGGCAAATCCAAAATATCAATCAGAAAAGTAATACTGAAAATGATACCTATACTTTGGGGACTACGGTTTCTTATACCGAACCTATCGCCAAAAGAAAATACTTAGAAGTAAACTACAATTTCCGCAATAACATCAATAAGGTCAATCAGGAAGTCTATGATTTGAGGGATAACGAGCAAATCCTCAATGAAAATCTGACAAATAAATTTGATAATAACTTTATTTACAATAGATTAGGCGTAAACTACCGCATGAATGAAAAGAAATACAACTTTTCTACGGGTTTGAGTTTGCAAAACTCCCAAATCAATGGCAAACTTTTATTGAGAAATACAGAAATCAATAGAACATTTACTAACCTATTGCCCAATGCGCACTTTAATTATAATTTTAGCAATGCCAAACGCTTTAACTTGGACTACGAAACCAATATCCAAGAGCCAAGCATTACTCAGCTACAACCTGTGGTGGATAACCGCGACCCACTCAATATCTATGTAGGGAATCCTAACTTACGCCCCGCTTATCAGCACAATGTACGTATGAACTTCTTTACCTTTGACCCTATTAAGTTTATCAATTTCTTTGCCTTTGTCAATGCAGTCTATACGACTAACTTCATTACTACTGCCCAAAACATAGATAGGCAGTTTGTAAGAACAACTACGCCTGTGAACGTCAAAGATAATCTGATGCTAACAAGCAATGTTTCTTTTGGTTTCCCTATCAAAAAACTGAATAGCCGCTTCAATATCAGTTCTAATAATACGTTGATGCAGGGTATCAACGTATTGAACGAAGTAGAAAATAAATTTAACCAACAAACTATTTCAGGGAGAGTGCGTTACGATTTTTCTTGGAAAGAATGGGTAAACTTAGGGCTGAGTGCGGACATCAGCAAGCAAGAAACCAAATATGAATTTAACGAAAGACAAAATCAAGTATTTGTCAATCAGACTTATACTGCCGATGGAAACTTTACTTTCCCCCAAGGATTTAGCTTGAATACAGACTTTGATTATTTGATTTACAAAAGCCAAACTACGGACTTCAAACAAGAAATTCCCATTTTAAATCTTTCCGTAGCCAAAACTTTCCTCAAAGCCAATGCAGGTGAGTTGAAGTTTGCAGTGAATAACGTACTGAACCAAAACGTAGGAGCAAGCCAACAAGCACAGATAAACTACTTAGAGCAAACAGTAATACGCTCTTTAGGACGCTACTTTATGGTGAGCTTTACTTATGCGCTCAACAAAGCCATGAACCCAGCCGCAGGCAGAAGAGGTGGAATGATGAGAATGATTAGAAATTGATTAGCTTTGTTATTAGCTTCTATCCAAACCCTGAAGGTTTTTAGCACCTTTGGGGTTTTAAACTTTTTACTATGCAAGAGTTGCAGATGGATTTTTTGTAAACTAACTTTAATGTTAGTTTTATTGTTCAATTACTTTTAAGTAATTCATCAGCGAAAATCTATCTAATCTACAAAATCGGTGTTCTAAAATTATTATTTTAAAAAGTATTCTGTTTAACTCATTGATTATGAATAAGTAAACACTCTAACATGCAATAGACCATTGCAATTTTTCAGGCACACAAACAAAGGGTTGGACACCCAAGAACAGCAATTATTCAATAATAAGTTTGTAGGTTTTTGTTTCTTGCGGGAATTGTAAAGAAAGCAAATAAACTCCCTTAGATTGAGTAGAAAGGTTTAGCAAGTAACTATTTTCATTCATGCTTCCTTCATAAACAATCATACCCAATGCGTTTGTAACCCAAATATTTACTTTTTCTAAGGCATAACTATTATGAGTAAGTTTGAAAATCCCTGAGCTACTTGGGTTTGGATAGATATTCATTTCAATACAATCTAAGCAATCCATATTCACTGCTACAATTTTAGAGTAAGTGAATTGCCCATTTTTATCTATTTGTTTCAAACGATAATAGTTTATCCCTTTTAGAGGAGAGGTATCCAAAAAACTATATTCTTGCTTTGCCTTAGAGTCGCCTTTCCCTTTTACCTGCCCAATAGGTATAAAATTTACCCCATCTATAGCTCTCTCAACTACAAAAATATCATTTTCTTTTGCCATAGCAGTAGCCCAAGTAACTTTGACCTTATTTTCCTGTTTTTGGGCATCAAAATAAAGCAGCTCCACAGGAAGCAGTAAGTTACAAAAGTTACCAATACTTGGCGTAACCACCCTACAGGAAGGTAAAGCTAAACTGGACAAGGAATTTGCCACAATGACTCTGAAAATAGTACTTTGGTCACTGGGGGTAGGAATAATATAAGAGCTACTATTCGTACCTACATTAGTCCATGTAATACCTCCATCAACGCTACTCTGCCATTGGAATTGGGGAGTGTCATAATCCATACTTACATTAGCCGTAATCGTAGGTGGTACACAGCTTGGAGCGTTACTCACTAACCCTACTACAGGTCCGCAAGGTCTAAAAGAAATATCATCTACAGCAATATCATTCCCGCCACCTCCCGGTGCTTTATTACGTAGCTGAAGATTGATTGTCCCGCTTGTAATAGGCTTGAAAGTTACTCCATATTGTGTCCATTGTGTATTTGCCCCGCCAGCCCCATTTACTCCGTTAGAGTTATTGGGTACGGGACCTGTAATAGCTACTACTGCTCCATTAATCAAAAACTCTATTTCTGGACATACTCTGCTACCCGACCCTCCTTGTCCTGTATAGTTGGGGGAAAAAACTTTCTGAACATCAGCGATGTTTGCAGGCAACCCTGTAATAATAGGTCCGTAATCTGCACTTCCTGTGGGATTAGTAACACTTCTTCTATTTCCTGGGTCTAAGTTACGTAACCAAACGCTGAACTGGTATTTTACTCCTTCGCACAAGCCCGAAATGTTTTGGTTAAAAATAACACTTGGCTGATATGAACAATTCACCAACATCATAAAACCGTTACCGCTCCTGTCAGGCATATTAATCCACAAATCACTGCTGTATGAGTTAACGCAATTAGTAGCAATAGCAAACTCGCCGTCAGCAGGGGTAGTCATTACTGTTCCTGCGGGGGTCCTAAATGTATAGCCCGGAGCAAAGGTATTCCAAGGTGCTACATTGGTTTTGAACCTTGTTCCATTCCAATTATTGCTAAACCCTCCACTTGTAGCAACTACTTCATCTACACCCGTTACTCCTCCAAAGCTACCCGCAGGATAAGCCTCATCACCTACCGTGGCTATAGGCGAGCATAAAGCCGCAATGTCAGTAATAGTTGCTGTACAAGTAGGATTAGTATTAATAGATAAAGTGGTTTGATTTACTCCAGCAGAACCAGCCACTCCATTAGCAGAGGAGCCACTTCCACCTCTATTACCTAATGCTCCAGCAGTAGTAATTCGAGTAATTGCATCACCTCCAATAGCATTAGTACGAATGACTCCGCCGCCACCACCGCCGCCACCACCACCAGTACCGTTGCCGTTTCCGCCATTTCCGCCAGATACATTGATAATCTTTGCACCTGTATTTGTCCCACTATTGACAGTCAAATAAACAGAGCCACCCGCACCGCCACCTGCACCCGCACCATTGCTTGCCCCATTCGTACCATTGGCACCTCTTGCAAAAATATTCCCTAAACCTACTAAATTTTGTGTTTGAATAATGACGATACCGCCACCTCCACCTCCTGTGCCTCCGTTAGTGCCAAATCCGCCACCGCCTCCACCTCCCATATAAATTCTTGTATTGGAAGGAGCAAGCGCGTAGCCTCCTACGCCCGGGTTATTACAGCCACTTCCCTGTCCACCATTTCCCCCTGCACCACCATTTCCACCGCCTCCACCGCCACTTGCTACACTATTATCTCCATTCCCGCCTCCACCTCCATTTGCCCATGCACCTTTCCCACGAGCAAAGTTGGGGTTTTCCACCGCTACCCCATCACCTTTTTCTGCACCTTGGGCTGTAGCAGAGTTAAAGAAAAAATTGGTTCTACAAGTGGTTGTACCACCTCCAACGGGGGCACCTCCTGCAAAACCTACAGCATCAGCATTGATATTTCCTATTAAATTCAAAGTATTAGTACAAATCAGTGCAATGATACCTCCTGAACTTCCGTCCCAATTGCTTGCCGTTAGACCACCAACGGTTACGTTAGTAAGGGAAGTATAAACAGGTACTCTGACTAACTGGACACTACCAAAAACGTCATAAACATTTGAAAGAGGGGTACTTAGTGTAATATTACTTCCAGAAACAGCAGAAATAGTACTAAACTCAAAGTTGCCTGCACTACTTAGCAAAGCATCAACACTCGGAGTAGCAGGCACTTGTCCAAAACTTGCACTATTCGATAAATTGGGACGGCTTCCCTGCATTTGTATAATCAGTACTCTGTCACCTACAGCAAAGGGAGTGGCACTTCCTCTGGTTGCACCAATAGTAAGTCTGACATTCGTACAGTTAGTAACCCCGGTGCCTGTATTAAAACTGATAGCTGTAACAGGAGCATAAGTGTTAATAATACCACTTATATTGATTTGAGCAAGACATAAAAAATTGATAAAAATAAAAGGTAGACTCACAAAAAACTTCACAAGCCTATAAATATGAAAAAACATATATCCTAAACTATTTTACTTACTTATATAGTACGCAAAGATAGTGCAAAAGTTATACATTTTGCGTTGTTATAAAGAATACTCATAGTTGTTATGAAATCTATCTTACTCTATAAATCTTATTTTGAGTAATGTTTTGAAATTAATTACTCAGGTAATAGATTTTTTACTATTTATAGATAATTACCTGGCAAGATTTACATTTTTACGAATATGTTACCAATAATAAGGATAAACTTTGCAAAAGAAAACTTCAACTATGCGTTATAAGTCAGATTTCACTCCTTCGGAGTTAGTCAAGCAATCACTTTTAAATGTAGCATACCCTTGATGTTGGGTATGTATAAACTGCCCCCAGAGGAGTAATATTTTTGTAGTAATCTAAGCCGATTGGTCGCAAGAACCCGAGAGTAGCGATATCTTTACATAGCCAATAACACACTCTTTGCTTGCTCTTTCAAGTTGTAATCGGACATCATCACTTCGCCGTAAGCCCCTGCGGAGCGAATAGCTATCAAATCGCCTCTCTGAGTAATGGGCAAACTTACCTCTTTGCCAAAGAAGTCTGCTGACTCGCAAATGGGACCTACTACATCATAAGTTGCTCTTTCAGAAGATGTTGAAGTAATATTTTCTATTTTATGATAGGCTTGATAAAGCGCGGGGCGAATTAGTACGTTCATGCCTGCATCAAGGATAGCAAACTGCTTGTTTGTTCCTTTTTTTACATATAACACCTTGCTAATCAATGAGCCGCATTGGGCAACAATAGAACGACCAAGCTCAAAGTGTATGCGTTGGGAAGGCTTTACTTTGAGGTATTGATTAAAAATACTAAAATAACTATCAAAGTCTGCGATATTCTCGAGGTCGGGTTGATGGTAGTTGATACCTAAACCTCCACCTACATTGATTTCTGTCAGTCTGATGTTTTGTGCAGTAAACCATTCTTGAATTTCGTTTACCCTGAAACACAAGTTTTTAAAGTTCTCTAAATCTTGAATTTGCGAACCGATGTGAAAGTGAATCCCTACTAATTTGATGAAAGTACTGTTTTTAAGCACTTCCAAAATTTCGTTCAGTTCTGCCATATTCACCCCAAACTTATTCTCCTCCTTACCCGTAGTAATGTATTGGTGCGTATTTGCCTCTACATTGGGGTTGATGCGAATAGCAATAGAAGCAATTTTATTTGATTTCTCAGCTAACTCATTGATTACTTGAATTTCTTGCAAGGATTCGCAGTTGAAACAAAAAATATCTTTTTCTAAAGCAGTGAGAATTTCTTTGTCAGATTTGCCCACCCCAGCAAATACAACGTGGTCTGCTTGAAAGCCTGTAGCTAAGGCTTTTAGCACTTCGTTCCCGCTGACGCAGTCTGCCCCTAATCCATAACTACTAATAATTTTTAAAATCTTGTCGTTGCTATTGGCTTTCAAAGCATAGTGAACATGAAAACGGTATTTCTCTGCCAATTCTTTGACCTTTGCCAAAGTGCGATGAAGCAAAGCCAAATCATAGTAATAAAAAGGGGTTTCAAGGGTTTTAAATTTTTCAATTAATTGATTATCAAACATATTTTTATTGTTAGTTTTAGATTACTTCATGGTCATGAGGGCGGCAACGGTTTCTATGCCATTCCACAAGTTTTGTATTCTGATATTTTCGTTTTCTGCGTGTTGGTTGTTGTCATGGTTAGGGATTCCTACGGTAATCGTAGGAGTATTCAAATGTTTTTCAAAGAGATACAAAGGCAGGCTTCCACCTGAACTCGGCAAAAGGACTATGGGTTCTTTGGAAGTCGACTGCACGGCTTTGACTACTTGCTGAGCAATAGGCAAGTCCATAGGCGTTCTTTGGGCATTGTAGCCTCCTTTGGTGCTTACTTTGGCGATGAGTGGGTATTTCATACGCTCCTCCTCAGTAGGGTCTTCTTCTGTTACAAAAAATCCTTGCTTGCGAATATGATTGACTACTTTTTCCACTTGTCTTACATAATCATTGCCTTTCACCAAACGTAAATCTAAAACCACGGTTGCAGTAGTAGGAATCACATTAGCCGCCATAGGTCCCACATTAGCACTTTGTATTCCGTTGATATTTAGCGAAGGCAGGCTAATTGCCTCTACCAGCGATATTCCCCCTCCCTCAGGCTTAGCAAAGCCCAATTCTGAGCGCATCTGCTCATCTACCGAAGGCACTTGGGCGAGTGCTTGCTTTTCTGTTGCTGAGAGCGGTGTAACATCGTCATAAAATCCGTCTATTAGCACCTTGCCTGTTTCATCTTTCATAGAAGCAAGCAGATGAACCAGCTGCATAGCAGGGTTGGGTGCCCAGTTGCCATAATGCCCACTGTGCAAGGGTCTTTTAGAAGCAAAAACTTTGATACTCATATTAACATCTCCTCTTACGCCAAAAACGACTTGCTTGCGACCTGATTGGTGGACGGGACCATCTAAGATAATCCATAAGTCAGATTTAAGTAGGTTTTTGTATTTTTCTAAGATTTTTCCTAAGTGAGCGGAGCCAGCCTCTTCCTCTCCTTCAAAGAAAAACTTGATGTTTGAAGTAGGCTTGATTCCACTTTTTACAAGAGCATAATAAGCATTCAAAATGCTAAACACCCCTCCTTTATCGTCAGAAGTAGAGCGGGCATAAATACGCCATTCAGGATTGATAGCTTCATTCTCTGTTGGAATGGGAATAATTTTGCCCTCTTTTTCAAGAGATTGGTCGGTAAAAACAGGAGAGAAGGGAGATAATCCTTGCGACCACTGCAAGGGATTGACAGGCTGTCCGTCATAGTGAGCATAAAAAATAATAGTGCGTTTAGCATTAGGCACATTGACCTCGCCGTAGATAGCAGGAGGCGCAAAAGTTTCTGTTTTCCCAGCATCTAATAATTGTACTTTTTCAATGCCTTTCTCTCGCATTAGTCCCATAATGAAATCAGCATTTTTCAAGATATGTGCGCTGTCAGAGGCAATGTTGGGAATGGAGAGTAGTTGCAAATATTCTTTTAATAACTTATGCTCGTTGGCTTTGCGGTAGTTTTGCACTTTCTCGATTACTTCCTGAGCATACACTTGGCAAGTCAATAAAGTAAAAAGTAAAGTAAGTATTTTCATATAGTATCAATTTTATATTGGGCTGTATTCATTTCCACGATGCGAAGTAAGGCAATTTTCTCTTAAAATTACGCTTTATGTAGATTAGAAAATAAAAAAGACTTCCCAAAAATTTATTGAGAAGTCTAAATATCAATAATATGTAAACCTAATTGTTTATCAATGCAGCGGCGGTGAAGAATTACTTATCTTCAAATTTAGCCACTACTTCAAACTTAGCCATAGGTTTCCACTCGGGATTACTTTTTTGCAAATCCTCTAAGGCTTTTCGCTTGGCATCTTCAGAATTTTTGCAGCCTAAGGCTACTCCATGAGCAATCAAAACTTTTCCTGACTCGCTGGTATAGGCACTTTGAATGATTATTCCGTACCCTTTTTGCGAAGTGCTTACATGACTTGACGGTTTAGGTGATGTAATTCCTCTTTCATACAAGCGGTCTTCCATAATAGAAGCAAGCTCGTCTTCAGAAGCTCCATAGGCATAGTAGTAATCTATTTTTTGATTACCATTCAAGTTTTTGTCTTGGGAAACAAAAACCTTAGACTGTGATTGTACTGACAAAGAAAATAACAATAGCATAATAAAAAATGTGTATGCTATGGCTTTTTGGCAAAGAGTAGCAATTTTACTCATTTAAAATTAGAAATGTAGGTAAACAAAAGCAAGTGAGTTAGTAAAATGAAGTGTGGGGTAAAGGGAACATTAGCAAGAACAATAGCCAAGCATCTGTAACAAAACTAAGGACTTCCTAATGCCAAGTATATCTTATATATTTAGAACCTGTCTCTATAACGATTACAAGTTACAAATAGGTTCATTAAAATAAAAATATTTTAACCAAAATTTATTTTTTTATCATAACTACTTATCTATCAAGTGAATTTTAGCTTTCTTGCTTGTTTGTATGAACAAAGTTTATACCTTTGCTCAAATAGAATGTAATTAGCTTTGTTATGCTTGAGATTCAAAAAAAACTAACCAATTCCTTTTATGTATTGCTGAGCCTACCCGCTACTGCCATGGGTTTTGCTTTGTCCGTGCAGATAGCTTCTTTAAGTTGGCTCATGACTACTCAGTACAACTTAGACATAGAAAGTGTAGGGTACGTATGGGCTTCAGGACCTTTAGCAGGTATCATAGGGCAGTTGGTTGTGGGAGTAGTCAGTGACAAGGTTTGGCTTTGGGGAGGTAGAAGGCGACCTTTTATTTTGATAGGGGGAATATTGGCTTCGCTTATGCTTTTAGCCTTACCTAATATAGGCAAGTTGAGCAATATACTAAATTTTATAGACATACTGTGGATTGCGATTGTTATTGCTTTGATATTAGATTTGTCTATCAACATTAGTTTTAATCCTACACGTGCTATCATCGCCGATGTAACTCCCGCAGGAGAACAACGCACCAAAGGCTATACTTGGATGCAAACTATCTCAGGCATGTTTGGCGTTTTGGCGTATCTGATTAGTGTAGCCTGGGGGAACTACTTACTTATCTATTTAAGCGTATTTTTGGTATTTGTTTTTTCTTTTATCCCTCCCTTTTTTATCAAAGAACCAATCGCATTAGAAGATAATAATATACAAGCAGATGAGCATAGAAACAAAGCTAACAGAACACAAATAAAAACGCTTTTTCAGATTTATCTTGCCCATGCTTTTACTTGGTTAGGGGTACAAACCATGTTTGTATTTGTTTTTGCATATTTCAAACAAAAGATGAATCCTTTTGATGCTCCCTTATCTGATGCAGCATTAGGGCAAATGATAGGTATTTCTTTTGCTGTTTTAAATACTGTAGGTTTTCTGCTTCCCTCTGTCGTTTTAGAGCCGCTTTCGCGCAAAATAGGTCGGGTAAACACACACAGTTTAGCCCTTGTTGTTATGGCTTTAGGTTACTTAGCTATTGTTTTCTTTGGAGCATCACCTTCATTATTTTACCTTTTTATGGCTGTGGTAGGCATAGGTTGGGCAGCAACAGTTAGTCTTCCCTTTGCGATTATGAGTGAAAAGATTGATAAAAATAAAATGGGCTTGTTCATGGGCATTTTTAATCTCTCTGTGGTACTACCTCAATTAGCTGTAAGTCTTTTCTTCGGGAAAATTATTGAAAATGCTTCTGACAAGAGCATTATCTTTGTTATCTGTGCTATTACCTTAGCCATTTCTTCTCTAATATGGTTTAGTGTAAAGGAGGATAAAACCAACACTACTTCGTTATCTACGGGGACTGAGAGGCATTAACCTCTGCGCTAACCTTATTTAAAAGCTAATTTCATCTATTTTTTCTTGATACTTAAATCTGGTACTTTTGCGTTTGCCCAGATATTTGAAGTGTGTAAAGTTTTCTTGGTCGTCATATAAGTCCATCAGGATAGTATTGCTATGTTTGATAGTTTTGATTTGGGCAATTCCCTCTACTTTGGCTAATATCCAAACTGCAAAAATATCTTCTTTTGCATTTACAAATTTTCCGTGAAAATCAGGCACATAGCTCTTTCCATCTATTTCTAAGGTAAAATGTTTTTTTAGATAATCTACAATGAACTTGTCTGTATCAGCGTGTTCTTTGTCAGTAGCAAGGTGCAAGCGAGTACGATAAGTACTTTCCAAAATTTTCTCCAAATCATCTATAAATACCTTATGGACTATCTCTAATGATTGGTCTTTGGGATTGTGTTCCACATCAGTAATAGAAAGGTGAATAGGGTGATATTCTCTTGTAAAAGAGGATATTGATAAGCACGGCAAACAAATACAAAACAAATAGAAGAAAAAGATTTTATTAAGCATCATCTTGATTAAGTGGCTATTTTCTGGCAAATTTAGTGATTTTATTCTTCAGAAAGAGAGATTCCCCCTGACAATTCTGTCTTTCCCTTGCAAATCCTTGAAGGTTTTTACTTCTTTGAAGTGCAAAGACAAAAGTTGGTCGGTAACTTGTTTACCAAAGTTTTCATTAATTTCAAAGTAGAGCCTCCCACCTTTCTTCAGTCTTTTTGAGGCAAGCATTGCAATACGTTCATAGAACAATAATGGCTGATTATCAGGTACAAACAAAGCCTGTATAGGTTCGTAGCGAAGTACATTGGCTTGCATATATTTTTTTTCTATCTCCCTAATATAGGGTGGATTACTTACAATAATGTCAAATAAGGGTAGAGCCTCTAAGTCAGAAGATAAAATATCAAACTGATGAAATATGATATGGGCTTCATTGGCTTGGGCGTTTTTCTGAGCGATTGCCAATGCCTCTTGGCTAATGTCTATGGCATGAATCTGGGCATTTTTCAAATATTTACTCAGGGTAATCGGGATACAGCCACTTCCAGTTCCTATGTCCAAGACATTTAGACTCGAGATGTGTCTATTTTCTTGAATAATCAGATGTACCAATTCCTCAGTTTCTGGTCTTGGGATAAGCACCTCAGGAGTTACCAGCAGGTCGAGTCCGTAAAAATGAGCTTCTCCCAGTACATACTGGATAGGCTCATGCTGCTGTAAGCGATAAATAAAAGCATCAAGATTCTTTGCATTATATTGGCTATCACTAATTTCCCTATTCAAAAGAATATCTCGCTTCTTCATTTGATACAAAAAAGCGATAAGCAAAAAAGCGATGTTTTGCGCTTCTCTTTCCTCATAAACCGCTTGGAGGGAATGAATAATGTATGAAAAAACTTCTTTACTTGGCATATTGAAGTAAGTGAAAAAGTCTTGCAAAATACGATAAATATGCGATTTTAAGCTAAAAAACACCCCAATGTGTATTATCTGCAACCCAATAAAGCATCAGTGCGTACTGATGTAGGCTGTATGGAGTATTATCTTAGGTTAAATTTCGTTAAATTCAAAACACTACACAGGACAAGAAGTAGCTAATTTGATTTGATAAATTATTCATAAACAGTACTTTGATGAGTAGCAAACGTTTTTTATTTGTGAATAAATGCACTTTTAACAGTTTAAAATGATGTTTTTAGGCTAAATTTTCCTGTCCTTTGCTGAATATTTTGCTAAATTGCGGCGTTTTTCGTGATGATTTAAAATAAGGTATGGGAAAGCCAATGGAAGAACTGATAGATAAGTCGCATGTCCCTCAGCACATTGCTGTCATCATGGACGGCAATGGCAGGTGGGCTAAAAAGAGGGGAATGAATAGGGTATTTGGGCATAGAAACGCTATTCAAGCGGTGAGAGAAATCTCCGAAGGTTCAGGGGAATTGGGGGTCAAATATTTGACTCTGTATGCTTTTTCCACTGAAAATTGGAGTCGTCCAGTTTCAGAAGTAGAGGCTTTAATGGAACTTTTGGTCAATGCCATTCGCGATGAGTTGCCTACATTGATGAAAAATAATGTCAAACTATTTAGCATTGGGGATATTTCGGGCTTGCCAAGTTCTACACAAAACCAACTCGCCCAAGCCATAGAAACAACTAAGAACAATACAGGGCTGAATCTCATCATAGCCCTTAGTTACAGTGGGAAATGGGACATTGTGGAGGCAACTAAAAAAATAGCCGAACAGGTAAAACAAGGCAAAATCCATACTGAAGATATTGATGAGCAACTTTTTGCTAAATATTTATCTACTAACTATGCTCCTGATGTGGACTTGATGATTCGTACAGGAGGCGACCACAGGATTAGTAATTTCATGCTTTGGCAGTTAGCTTACGCAGAACTGTATATCATGGAAGACGTTTTCTGGCCTGATTTCAGAAAAAAACATTTATTTGAAGCTATTTTAGATTATCAAAGACGAGAACGCAGATTTGGAAAAACAAGTGAACAATTACAAAAGGTAACTACCAATGAAGTTTAAAAAAATTTTATCTTACACTATTCCTCTTATTTTATTATTCATTCATTCTTCCTTATTGGTTCATGCTCAACGCATGGGAATTGGTCTGAATCGTCCTAAAAAAGTAGAAGTAGATTATGCAAGTCCTAAAGAATACACCATTGGCGGTATTAGCATTATCGGTTCTGAGTTCTTGGACAGAAATGCCTTGCTCTCTATGACAGGTTTGAAAGAAGGAGATAAAATCAGAATCCCAAGCGAGGAGACGAGCAATGTAGTGCGCAAACTCTGGAAAAGTGGTATCATTGGCGATGCCAAATTGGAAATCGCTAAAGTGGAAGGGGATAAGGTATTTTTGGAAGTAACCGTCAAAGAAAGACCAAGACTTTCACGCACTATCTTTGAGGGTGTGCCAAAAGGACAACATGAAACCCTTGCTGACAAAATCAAATTGGTCAAAGGTAAAATAGTTACTGATGCAATGATTAAAAGAGCTGAGAACATCATTATTAATTACTACGCAGAAAAAGGCTTTAAGAATACCAAAGTAAGAACTATTCAAAGAAAAGATACACTACTTTCTCGTTCCAACACTGCCTATTTACTCATCAATATAGACAAAGGAAGTAAAGTAAAAATCAATAAGATAGAATTCGAGGGAATAGCAGGAGCTTTCCCTGAAAAAGTCCTCAAACGCAAGCTAAAAAAGACCAAAGAAAAGAGATTTGGAAGGATTTTCGCACCTTCTAAGTTTGTGCAGAAAGAATTTGAAAAAGATAAAGAAAAACTTATTTCTTTCTACAATAAGAACGGCTACAGGAACGCCATGATAGAAGATGATTCTATTTGGGACGAAAACGAAAAGTTAGTTAATATACGTTTGAAAGTACACGAAGGTAAAAAGTTTTACTACCGCAACATAGACTGGGTAGGAAATACAGTTTATCCTGATAGCATTCTTACACAAGTACTTGGGATTAATAAGGGAGATGTTTACAACCCAGAGGAGATGAGCAAACGCCTCAATTACAGCCCCACTTCTACGGATATTACCTCGCTCTACATGGACGATGGCTATTTGTTTTTCAATGTAGAACCTGTTGAAGTCCAAGTAGATGAAGACTCCATAGATATAGAAATGCGTATTTATGAAGGAGAACAAGCCAATATTAATAAGGTAAACCTCAGAGGCAATACACGCACCAGCGACCACGTAGTCCATAGAGAACTCCGTACTATTCCTGGTGCTAAGTTTAGCCGCTCTGATGTCATTCGTACTCAAAGAGAAATTGCCGCACTCAACTATTTTGACCCTGAAAAAATAGCCCCTAACATGAATCCCAACGTGGCAGAGGGTACAGTGGACATTACTTGGGGCTTAGAAGAAAGACCAAGCGACCAAATAGAACTTTCTGGTGGCTGGGGTGGCTTTTTTGGCTTTGTGGGTACGGTAGGCTTGGTATTGAATAACTTTTCCATGAAGAAATTTTCCAAGTTCAAAGATTGGAAAGGCATACCCCAAGGCGACGGGCAGAGATTGGCTTTGAGGGTACAGGCAAACGGTCGCCGTTTCCAAAACTACTCTCTGACCTTTACCGAGCCTTGGTTAGGTGGGAAAAAACCCAATGGCTTTTCTTTTAGCTTGAACCACTCTGTAAGCCGTTTTATAGACTTCACCACGCAAAGGACTACGGGTTCTTTGCAAATCAGTGGCGTTACAGCAAGTTTGATTCGCCGTTTGACCTTCCCTGACGACTGGTTTACTATGAGTAATTCTCTTGGTTTTCAGCATTATAACCTAAACAATTATCAAGGCTTCGGCTTGGCAGACGGAAGGTACAACAGTATTACCTTTAATACGACCATTTCGCGAAATAGTATTGACAATGTGCAGTACCCTCGCACAGGCTCCACAGTTTCTTTAAGTGTAGCACTAACCCCCCCTTATTATTCTCTTT
The DNA here is from genome assembly GCF_900113045.1 of Thermoflexibacter ruber. Taxonomy (GTDB): domain Bacteria; phylum Bacteroidota; class Bacteroidia; order Cytophagales; family Thermoflexibacteraceae; genus Thermoflexibacter; species Thermoflexibacter ruber. The sequence continues at coordinate 140,543 of NZ_FONY01000004.1, read as the reverse complement.
TAGGAAGAAACTTATTTGACAGAACAGAAGGGGTAAAGTGGGTAGAATACCACAAATGGATGTTTGACAACTCTTGGTATCAACAAATTGTGGGAAATCTTGTATTGAGTGCAAGGGCGCACATGGGCTTTATAGGTTCTTATAATCCTAATGTAGGTATTACTCCATTTGAAAGGTTTGTTTTAGGAGGTAGCGGTATGACTTTCAACAACTTCCTCTTAGGTACAGAAATCATTGCCTTGAGGGGCTACCAAGACCAATCGGTGATTCCTCTGCAATCCAACGAGAACGGAGGGTTGATATACAGAACCCCTAATCAAGGAGGACAAGGAGGTATTATCTATAACAAATACGTAGTAGAACTTCGCTATCCACTGTCTTTGGCTCAGTCAGCCACTATCTTTGTGCTTGCTTTTGCCGAGGGGGGGAACAACTGGGCGCGCTTCTCAGACTTTAATCCTTTTAACTTGAAACGCTCCACAGGGGTAGGGGCAAGAATATTCATGCCTGCCTTTGGTATGTTAGGGATTGACTGGGCGTATGGATTTGATAGCATCGCCGGGGCGCAACAAAATGTAGGCGGTGGACAGTTTCACTTCATTATCGGACAACCTATTAGGTAATTAGCAATATAATAAGTATATGAGAAAACTGATTTTATCTTACATACTAATACTTATTTCTATCAACTCCTTTGCTCAACGTTTTGGGTATGTGGACACACAAAAAATTGTGGAGAAAATGCCCGAGTACGCTACTGCTCAAGGGGAGTTGGACAAAATGACCCAACAGTGGCAAAGCGAATTAGAAGACAAGCAGAAAGCCCTCAGCAAGATGCGTCTGGACTTTGAAACTGAAAAACTGCTGCTTACCGATGACATGAGAAGGCAAAGAATGAGCGAACTGGAAGCTAAAGAAAGAGAAATTAGAGATTTCCAAACGAAAACCTTTGGAGTTGAGGGTTTACTTTTCCAAAAAAGAGTAGAACTCATGAAACCTATCCAAGACAAATTAGCGGAAGCTATGGCGAGAGTAGCCCGCAAGCGCAAGTTGAGTTTTCTTTTTGATAGAGCAAGCGATTTGAGCATCGTCTATGCAGACCCTACCCACGATTACTCCGATATAGTCATGGAGGAACTTGGTTTGAAGCCCAAGGGCAATTAACAATTTTTACAATGTCTATCTCCTTTGCATAAAATTAATGGTTCGTTAATTGCAGATTTGATGTTAAATATGCAACTTTGCCGAAAAAAATCTTTGAGGACAAGCAATACAATAAAAGTAAAATAGCAAGCGTTTGATTCCTCATTGTCTTAAAGTTGTAACAATCAAAGAAGTTTAGTAAACATTTAAAAATTAAGCATTTCCAATGAAAAAATTATTCACCTTTGTAGCGTTTGCTGTAGTACTGATGAGTGGACAGGCTTTTGCCCAATTAAAAGTTGGTTATACAAATGCAGATGTTATCTTATCGCAGTTGCCCGAAGCAAAAACCATAGAAGCCGAACTAAAAGCGTACAACGCACAACTTTCCAAAGAGTTAGAAACAAAACAAGCAGAGTTTGAGAAAAAATATAAAGAATACGCTGAGGGAGTACAAAAAGGAACTTTTACGCCTGTGATAAGAGAAGCCAAAGAAAAAGAATTGCAGTCTTTACAGCAAAACTTACAAGAATTTCAGCAAAAAGCACAAGCAGACTCTCAAAAAAAGCAACAAGACTTACTTGCACCTGTATTTGACAAAATTCAAAAAGCCATAGATGATATTGCCAAAGCAGAAAACTTTGACTTTATTTTTAGTACAGATGTAGCAGGTGGCGCTCCTATCTTGCTTTTTGCCAAAGAAGAACATAACATTACAAACAAAGTAATTACTAAATTAGGAGGTACACCTATTCCTACGGACAAAAAGTAAATCCAATTTTTTTTCTTATCTTTGCAGACAATATAATTTGAAATACTTACTTTCAAATTGTATTGTTTTTTATTTTTTATGTATTTGCATGAAAATCAATTTAATAGAAACAAAAGAAATCCAAAAAACAGCAGTTTTAGTAGCTGTCATTACTCAAAAGCAAACAGAGGAACAGGCTGTAGAGTACCTTGATGAATTGGAGTTTTTGGCAGAAACTGCGGGGGTGAGAACTATTTATAAATTTAAGCAAAAATTAGAAAAACCTGATGGAAAATATTTTGTTGGGAAGGGAAAAATGGAAGAGATAGTAGCGTATGTGAAAGAATACAAGCCAGATATGGTGATTTTTGACGATGATTTGAGTAGCTCACAGATTCGCAACTTAGAAAAGCTATTGACTTGCTCTATTCTTGACCGCAGTTTGCTTATTATTCAGATTTTCATGCAACGCGCCCGTACCGCTCAGGCTCGCACCCAAGTAGAATTAGCCCAATACGAATATGTACTTCCAAGATTGACGCGTATGTGGACGCACCTTTCTCGTCAGCAAGGGGGGCGTGGTACTCGCGGAGGCCCAGGCGAAAAAGAGATAGAAACTGACCGCCGTATCGTTAGGGACAGGATTGCTTTCTTGAAAAATAAACTCAAAGAGATTGAGAAACAAAATCTTACACAAAGAAAATCACGCGACAAAATGGTGCGTGTAGCTTTGGTAGGCTATACCAATGTAGGCAAATCTACTTTGATGAATCTACTTTCCAAATCTGAAGTTTTTGCTGAAAACAAGCTTTTTGCTACCGTAGATGCCACAGTCCGCAAAGTAACTCTCGAGGGAATCCCTTTTTTACTTGCTGATACTGTTGGTTTTATTCGTAAACTCCCTACTACTCTTATTGAGGCTTTTAAATCCACTTTGGCAGAAGTGGTTGAGGCAGATATTCTATTGCATGTAGTAGATATTTCGCACCCAGCATTTGAGGAACAGATAGAAGTAGTAAATAAAACTTTAGCAGAGATAGGTGCATCAGATAAAACTGTGATTTTGGTTTTTAACAAAATAGACCAGTACAAAAAACAAGACCATGAGGAGATTGACTTTTCTATGAATGGTACGCCTTCCTTACAAGATTTAAAGCAGATGTACTTAGGGAAGCAACCCAAAGCCATTTTTATTTCTGCAACAAAAAAGGAAAATATACAAGATTTGAGAACCCTAATGCTACAGGAAATAGCTAAAAAATATTACACGATTTACCCCAATTATTTAAAAGAAGATACTAATTTGGTTCATCATTTGTCAAATGATTAAAAGATTTTCATATATCTTTGCCAATGATTCACGATATTTACCGAGCTATATACATTTTACAATAGAAATCAAAGTTGGTTAAACAATTTTTTTTGACTTGATTCAAAGATTTTTTGTTTACTCTCTTATTTGCCAGCAGAATACTTAGTCGTTTACAACAGTTCATGGAAAACGAAAAATTCAATATACTCTACGTTGATGATGAGGAGGACAATTTAAGAATCTTTAGGGCTTCTTTCCGAAGGGAATTTAATGTTTTTATTGCGTCTAATACAAGTATTGCCAAAGAAATACTCTATGGTAATGATATTCACGTCATTATCTCAGACCAACGTATGCCTGACAAGACAGGAGTAGAATTTTTAGAAGAAATTGTTAATGACTTCCCTGATGTTGTACGTATTATCCTTACCGCATTTAGTGATACAACAGATATTATCAGAGCTATCAATAAAGTAGGAATCTACCGCTACCTGACGAAGCCTTGGGACATAGACGACCTAACCATGACCATTAAAAGTGCCATCAACAACTACATGCTCAAGCGTCAAAATCGCGATTTGGTCATTAATTTACAACGTACCAATGAAGAACTCATCAAAGCCAATGAAGATTTGAAACAACGCAATAAAGAATTGGACGAGTACGTCTATCGTATTTCTCATGAGGTACGCGCCCCTATTTCCTCTATCATGGGGTTGTTTTATCTACTCAAAAATCTTGAAAATGAAAACGATATAGCAACTATCAAGCACTACCTGAGGCTTATTGAGCAAAGTATTAACAAATTAGATATTTTTATTCGCTCAGTGTTACAATATGCTGCTACGAAGGATTTTGAACCTCAAATAGAAGAAATCAATTTTGAAAAGCTTATCAATGAGTGCGTAAAAGAATTTTTCCCTCAAGGCATTAGCGAAAAAATCAAAATTCGCACTCATATCCATATTTCTACTCCATTTTTCTCTGATATAGGCTTGCTGAAGACCGTTTTTCGCAACCTGCTTGAGAACGCTATCAAATACGCCAAATCTAATGTAACAGAACATATCATTACTATCTCCGTTGAGGGAAATGCTGCCCAAGCCTCTATCCAATTTGCTGATAATGGCATCGGAATCCCCAAGCAATACCAAGAAAAGATTTTTGATATGTTTTACAGAGCCAATGATTATTCTAATGGTTCAGGATTAGGACTTTATATAGTCAAATTAGCCATAGAGCGTCTCGATGCAACTATTCGCTTGGAAAGCGAAGAGGATAAAGGCACGACTTTCTTCTTAGAAATTCCTAATATGAAACAAAGCTAAAAAAATCACTCCTTACTTTTGTAAATCGCCTTATCTATTTGCATATTTGCAGGATTTTTAAAAAATATTCACCTCTGGAATATGGTTGAGTTTTGATTCCAGATTTTCAGGTTCTAAATTCCAGATTACTATTTATGTTTGAAAATTTAAGCCAAAAGTTAGATAAGGCATTAAAAATGCTCAAAGGGCAAGGCTCTATTACCGAAATTAATGTAGCCGCTACGATAAAAGAAATCAGACGCGCCCTGCTTGATGCCGACGTAAACTTTAAAGTTGCCAAAGAAATTACCGATGAGATTAAAGAGCAAGCAATTGGGAGCAAGATATTGATAGCAGTTTCTCCAAGAGAAATGTTTATTAAGATTGTCTATGATAAGCTGACTGAGTTGATGGGTGGGCAGAAACAAGACATCAATATCAAAGGAGACCCTGCCGTAGTGATGATTGCAGGTTTGAACGGTGCAGGGAAAACTACTTTTTCTGGCAAATTAGCTAACTTTTTAAAAAGTCAAGGCAGGCAAGTGTTATTAGCCGCTTGCGACGTATATAGACCCGCAGCGATGGAGCAGCTAAAGGTGTTAGGTGGGCAAATAGGGGTAGAGGTCTATACAGAAATGGAAAGTAAAGATGCTGTCCAAATTGCTCAAAATGCCATTCAGTACGCTAAAGCTAATAATAAAAAGATTGTGATTGTGGATACTGCTGGACGCTTGGCGATAGATGAAGTATTGATGAAGGAAATTGCCGCACTCAAAAAGGCTCTTAACCCTACGGAAACCCTTTTTGTAGTAGATGCGATGACAGGACAAGACGCTGTTAATACTGCTCTTGCTTTTAATGAAAGAATAGATTATGATGGAGTGGTACTTACTAAGTTGGACGGTGATGCCAGAGGTGGTGCGGCTCTGTCTATTCGAAAAACGGTAAACAAACCTATCAAATTCATCAGCACAGGGGAAAAAATGGAAGCAATAGACCATTTTTACCCTGACCGTATGGCGCAGCGTATCTTAGGCATGGGGGACGTGCTTTCCTTAGTAGAAAGAGCGCAACGCGCTTTTGATGAAGAAGAAGCCAAACGCATAGAAGCAAAGATTCGCAAAAACCAATTAGACTTTAATGACTTTCTTTCTCAAATCCAGCAAATTAAACGCATGGGGAATTTGAAAGATTTGGTTTCTATGATACCAGGCATGGGTAAAGCCTTGAAAGAGATAGACATAGACGACGATTCTTTTAAGCCCATTGAAGCGATGATTTTCTCCATGACCAAACAAGAAAGAGCCAAGCCAGAAATTATCAATAGTAGCCGAAAGCAAAGAATCGCTAAGGGAAGTGGGACTACGGTTCAGCAAGTAAACAACCTTTTGAAGCAGTTTGAGCAGATGCGTCAATTGATGAAAAAAATGAACCAAATTAACCCTGCCCAACTGCAAAAAATGAAAGCTAAAAGAAAATAAGCAAAGATTTTACTTTTCTTTGGCTAATTTCAGTGCTTGAGTAGTAGTATAATATTTAGCTAACATATTAGGAACTTCCCAAGATGGAAGTTTTCCTTCTTTTAGAAAAGAAAGGAACTTTTCTGTTACTCGAGCAAAATGTGCTTCATGGCTTTCTCTCAAAGCATCAGGGATTTGTACTTTCCACCCTTGGGCAGATTTTTCTACTGCTATGCCTTGATATTTTTTAGCTAACTCTTGAATTTTCTCTATTACTACGCTCTCTTCCATGCTATTGGGAGCATGAGGCTCTATGTAAAGTGTAGGAATATAGTTTTCTTCTGCACCTTGTCTGATAACCAAATTAGCTTTCGAACCTCTCATGATTGAATAGTGAGTATCTCCTGTTCCTTCTGGGGCTTTGTAGTTCCAAATTACTTTGACTTTGGCATGCACTCCTTTGAGGGCATAGTTGATTTCTCCATTACAAAAGACTTTTAACAAAGTGTCTTTCTCAACGTACTTGGATAGATAAGTAGGGAAAGTATCTAACTTAGTAATGGTTTTGAAATCACTAATGCCCATATCGGTAGTCCAACGCTTGGCAGTATAAATCTGAATATCAGTGGTATAGTCAATGGGCTGCTCGGGAAAACACGCCCACTGCACCAAGTCGACCAAGTGAGTAGTTACATCTACGATTCCCTCTCCTTGTTGCGATACATCTAAAAACCAAGCGGGTCGGGTTAGTACATTGCCAGACACGTATTTGTAAAAGTGATGCACACTTTCCTTGATTACTGCAGGATTTTCAGGGCTTCCTTTCTCTAACGTTCCAAAAATCTCGGGTAGCATGGAAAGTTCTTTTTGTAAAATGGAAGTGATTTCATACCGCTCAGTCATAATGTCATAGAGCAAGACCTTATTTTTCTCAGCTACTTCAAAGGCTTTTTTTAGTTTTTTAAAACCTTCCTCATTTATTGCCATAGGCTTATCTGCAAATACATGCAAGCCATTTTCCAAAGAAGCCAAAATGTAATCTGTCTTTTTTTGATTGTTGCCTGCCAATACCACTACATTGCCTTTTTTCTCAGTAAGCATTTTTTCCAAGAAATCACTTTGAGTATAAACTTCTTGTTTCCAATGGGTTGGATTTTCTTGGCGTGTATTGTAGCCTTCTATTCTTTTTAGGTGCATGTCGAGGTCGCCGCCTTTTTGCCCATAGATATACACCAAAGAGTCTATTTCAGGGTACATGGTTTTTTGCACCAAGGCGGCGTGAAAATGTCCTGGATTCAACACCAGCAAGCGTACTTTCAAGGTATTGGCTGGCTTTTGAGCAGGTTCACAAGACATAAGTAAGCTAAGAAAAGTTAGTAAGATGATAGGAAACAGTTTTCTCATCGTTAATTTGATTTGATACTTTGAACGTATTTAGCTAAAGCACTGATTTCTTGCTCATTGAATACTTTTTTGTAAGGAGGCATGGCATTTTTGCCGTTAGAAATAATATTGATGATGCCTACCTCGTCCAACTGAGAAATAGTCAAGTTTTTCGCTCCTGCAATGCCTGCCTGACCGTCTTCGCCATGACAAGCCACACAATTTGCCGCATACAGGGCTTTTCCATGTGCTACTACATCGTAATTAGGCGCGGCGGCATTTGCCACAGAGGTATCAGCCACTTCTACTTTTTTAACATAGCGTCGGCTCATCTCTGCCAATCCATAAGAGCCTATCAGTAAAACAAAAGAAAGGATAGCTAATGCTTTGTTATACCTTTTAAAACCAATCACTGCCAAAGGAATAGAAGCAAAAACAGCCACTATTTTGAAAATCATAAATTGGTTAATTTCTGGAAGTTGAAACAGCATTACTGCCCCTGTGAGCAAGAATAAGGTGCTGATTATCATTTCAGGAATACGTGCTTTCTTGGAAAAATTAGCTAAAGTTTCTTTTTTTCCTATCAGTAAGAGAGTAGTCTTTATCAAGTAGAGCAAAATGAATAAGATAACTACTAATTTGTGTGTGTGTAAAAGTCCTGTAAACATAGATATTGGGTTTATAATGAAAATTTTTGAGTTTTAAAGGTATCGTTCTTTTAGAATCTTGATGTGATGAGCTTCATGCCCTGCTAAGATGTATAGTAAGGCTCTTGGAGTTGCTTTCTTGTCCGACATTGTACCTTGAAAATCTAATTTACTTTCATCTAAATCACTTAACATAAGTAAGTTACTTTCTCTGACTATATATAATTCTTGGGATAGAGATGCTAAGGTACGCTTATGAGTATTGGCGTTTTTTACGTAATCATCTTGTTCAAAAGAAGGCAAAGGTGTAGCATCTCCCCTATACATTCTCAGGAAGCGATAAGCAAAAATTCGCTCAGTATCGATGATGTGTCCTATGACCTCTTTGATAGTCCATTTTTCAGGGGCGTATGCAAAATTAGCTTTTTCTTCTGCTAAACTCCCAAGCAAGGCTTTTGTAGCTTGTTGGTTGGTTTTCAAAGTAGAGATAATATCTCCCTCTGGTACTTGGCTAATATAGCCCGCATAAAATGCTGCATAATCCGAAGGCAAAGGTTTGGCTATAAACATTTTAGATAAAAAATATAGTAAGAAATAATGGTTATTATTTCAAAAATAATGAAATTCTGTGTAATTGTAGTTGCTTAGCTATGATTTTACTCTTTATTTTTTACTTATGTATGTATTATACTAAATCAAAAAGTGGTCTTGAGATTTTCTTATTTTATCAAAATCTTTATGTTTGTATTTCTGCCTTTGTCATCACTGCAAGAAATGCCTACTTCGCCGCGATTAGGCTTGAAAAATACCCTTTCTGTTGGCTTAGCGGCTTGGTAAAATTTCCCATTCACATACCAAAATACTTTCTTCACATCATTATCTACGTTGGCGTGAAGCAACAGCTCGAGAGGTTCATCATCAATCGTAAGGTATTCCCTGCCCTCCACAGGTGAAACTATCTTAGGCGGTTTTCCTTCTAAAAGTTTGGTACACTGAGGATTATGAGGAGGGATTTTGTCAAAAACAATCTGATTGCTCTCATAAAAAGCCAGCATTTCTGGAGAGAGATTAGGAAACAGTTTGCGTTTGATGCCGTTAGAAGGGAGGCACTCCGAGCAGTAGCTGATTTTCTCATCAGGAGAAACAAATACATATCGTAAATGTTCACAACGTCTTGTATGAGAAATAGTGGGGATAAAAAAATCCGAAGTCGTGCTTTCACAAAAGTCCGAAGGTAAGTCCCCTGTAACCGTACAAACCAAGCGAGTTTTTAACTCCTCTGGAATAAAAAACCAATCCAAAGATGAGTTGTAATCTATAATATTAAACAACTTGAAAAGCAAGGGAGTAGCTACTGCCGCACCCACTAACTCAGGAGAACCTACCCCATTGGCATTCCCGAGCCAAACTGCTATGGTATATTTGGCATTGTAGCCTATGCTCCATGCGTCCCTCCTGCCATAGGAAGTCCCTGTTTTCCAAGCAATTTTAGGAATATGAGGGTTGTGTTCGTAATCACTTGGCATCTCTGGACGTGTAACTTTGGTCAAGATTTCTGTCAGCATGTAAGTTGCCGAAGGAGAGATAAGCTGTTCGCCTCGCATTTTCACTAATGAAATATCTTTACTTCTATACAAATCGGTAGAATCTTTGGCTATCATATTCAAAGGTTCAAAAATTCCTTGATTAGCAAAGGCACAGTACAATCCCGCCATTTCAAGTAAACTCACTCCGCAGCCTCCTAAGGCAAGTGAAAGCCCCAAGTTTTTATCTTTTTTGCGAATTTCTTGAAACTGCGCTTTTTTTAGTAGGTCTATCACATTTTTTACCCCAACTTGGTCTAAAATCTTGACGGCTGGCACATTAAGCGAGTGAGATAAGGCAGTTTCTACGCTGACTGTTCCGTTAAAAGTACGATTATAATTTTCTGGAGCGTAGCCAGAAAAATCTACAGGGACATCGTATATGACAGACTTAGGCGTAATGATGCCCTCATCAAAAGCGATTCCATAGATGAGTGGTTTCAAGGCACTTCCTGGTGAGCGAAAAGCTCTGGCATTATCTACTTGTCCAGCGTTTTCGCTATCTTTAAAGTCAGGAGAGCCTAAATAAGCAAGAATATTACGAGTTTTATTTTCTACGACTATTACCGCCGCATTGTGAATATTAAAACCTTTAAGTTTTCTGGTAAAATTATAGGTAATATCCTCTACCTTGCTTTGAATATCTGCTTGGATAGTTGTCTTTACGATGTCTATAGTAAGCATTTGTCTATGAAGGTAGTTAGCAAAGTGAGGAGCGAGGGCTGGGGCATCTAAGCGTTTGGCTTCTAAGGGTTCGTTGATGGCATCTTCTATTTGTTGCAAATCAAAAATTTTATCTTCTTTGAAGCGATTGAGCCACTTATTGCGTTCTTTTTCAATGATTTCGTTGTGTTTACCTAAAGCCAAAGAGGTAGGACGATTAGGGATAATTGCCAAAGCAGTAATCTGAGCCAAACTTAGCTTGTTAGGTAAGCGATTAAAATAGAGCAAAGAAGCAGATTTAATGCCTTCTACATTGCCTCCATAAGGAACAAGATTGAGGTATAAAGCCAAAATTTCTTTCTTAGAAAACATAACTTCCAACTGCAAGGCTCTAAACATCTCTACTATTTTGTTCCAATAAGTGCGTTCCTTAGGTTCTAAGAGGCGAGCCACCTGCATAGTAATCGTAGAAGCCCCTGATGTTTTTTTCCCTTTGATGACATTATAAAATCCTGCTCTCATAATTGCCAAAGGATTTATCCCTAAGTGATAATAAAAGTAGCGGTCTTCCTTTTCAATAAATGCTTTTTCTAACTCTGGGGTAATTTCATGTATTTCAGTTTTCATGCGCCACTTATCATCTTTGGAAAGAAATGCGTTTAGTACCTTGCCTTCTTGGGAAATAATGATTTGAGAATAAGGAATGTATGTATTGATAGGGAAAGAGAAGTGTAGAATAAAGAATAAGATGATAAGAGCAATGACTCCTGTCCAATACTTGCGGTATTGTGGTTTAAAAAAGTATTTTTTTAATCTATCCAAAATATAATTTTTGTAAACAATGCTATTTAATCTTCTCATAATCCAATTTAGCGGCGGTGTTAAAATATGAAATAATGAGTAGTTTAGAAGCCCTATCTAATTTTTTTTCATGTTTAAAAACTAAAATTAACTTTGCAAATTACTCAATACTTTTCTAATTTTGTATGCTTTCAGATAGAATCCAGCAAGACAAATTTTGATTTCTTGCCCAAATGGTGGAATTGGTAGACACGCTATCTTCAGGTGGTAGTGCCTTCAGTGGCATGGGGGTTCGAGTCCCTCTTTGGGTACTTTTTTAATCTTTAACACGCTGGTAATATGAAAAAATTTAGCCTACTTTTTCTCTTTTCTTTTTCTTGCTTCTCTTTCTCTTTTGCGCAAACTGCTGATTTTGTAAAAGATAGCATAGATAAATATGTTAATGAAGCCATGCAACTTTGGCAAATTCCTGCTATGGCGGTGGCAGTGGTCAAAGACGGTAAGGTCATTTTTAGCAAGGGATATGGAGTAAGAGAAATAGGTAAAACCGACAAGGTGGACGAGAACACCTTATTTATGATAGCTTCTAATTCTAAGGCATTTACGGCAACTGCCTTGTGTATGTTGGAGTATAGCAAGCAACTTTCCATAGATGATAAAGTCATTAAGTATTTTCCTGATTTTAAGCTATTTAACAACTTTATTACCCAAGAGGTAACCATTCGGGATATGCTTTGCCATAGAGTAGGCTTAAAAACTTTTCAAGGAGATTTTACCTATTGGCGAAGCAATTTGAGTAGAAAACAGGTGATAGAACGCTTTGGTAAAAATAAACCTATACATGATTTCAGGACTCGTTATGGTTATTGCAATGCAGGCTTTGTGGTTGCGGGAGAGGTAATTCCTGCCGTTACAGGCAAAAAGTGGGAGGACTTTGTTAGAGATAGCCTTGTGAAGCCCTTGCAGATGAATAGAACGCTCATGCTCTCTGCGGAGATGCCCAGAATGGAGAACGCAGCCGTGCCTCATTCGCTCATTGATGGAAAAATCACTAAAATTTCCTTCCCTATGATAGATGCTCTTGCCCCTGCGGGAAGCATGGTTTCCTCAGTCAAAGATGTAGCCAACTGGCTAATCATGCAGTTAGATACTGGCAAGTTTCAAGGTAAACAAGTAGTAGCAAAACAAGCTATTTTGAAAACTTGGGCAGGGAATACGATTATCTCTACCAACAAAAGTTGGCTATACCCAAGACAGTTCTCTATGTACGGATTAGGTTGGGTAATCCAAGACTATGCAGGGAGAAAAATGTTTGACCATACAGGAGGGGCAGATGGCTTTGTTACCTCTACTTGCTTCCTTCCAGAAGAAAAATTAGGTGTAGTGGTTTTAACTAATACCGACCAAAACACGGCTTACTTAGCTCTTCGTTATCAGATAGTTGATGCTTTTTTGAAACAGCCTTATAAAAACTACAATCGCATTTTCTATGCAGGAGATAAGCAAGAACAAGAACAAGAAACCAAAAGAATCCAAATAGAAAGAGCCAAAGTAGCACAAAAAAACAAGCCTACTCTACCCCTCGCTGCCTATGCAGGGAAATATGAAAACGAGGTCTATGGCACTATGGAAATAAAGTTAGAAAAAGACCAACTGAATGCTTACTTTTCTAACCACCCAGATTTGGTAGCTAAATTAGAAGCCCAAGGTGGAAATAACTTTTTATGTACTTTCAATATTTCTACTTACGGGATTCATGTGATGCCTTTCGAGGTGGAAAGTGGGAAAGTTAAGTCTGCTATCGTCAAAGTCAATGATTTTATAGAATATGACCCGTATGTGTTTGTGAGAAAGTAAAATCTCCCTTTGAAAACTATTTTCTTAAAGGGAGATTCTATATTTGCCTACTTGTTTTTCAAAAACCTATCAAAAAAGTCTGCCGTTGCTTTGTAGGCTTCTAACCAATTTTTATGCAGTAAAAAACTGTGTACCTCATCAGGGAATATCAAATATTCAAAGTAGATATTCCTATGACTTAGCTGTTCTGCCAAAGTTACCGTTTCGCTAAAAGGTACATTGCGGTCGTCATCTCCATGAATCAGCAATACAGGCGATTTCCAACCGTCTAAAAAGTGCATAGGCGAAGATTCAAAGGCTCTTTTTGCCCAATCGGTACGCTTACCAGCATCATAGCTTGGGATAAAATTCCTCACGACCACATTCCAATCGTGAACGCCGTGAATATCCACCCCGCAAGCAAACAAATCAGAAGCCCTCGCCAAGCCCAAAGCTGTCAAATAGCCTCCATAAGAACCACCCCAAAGCCCTATTTTTGAACCATTTACATCATCTCTACTTTTCAAATACAAACCCGCTCCTACTACGTCTGCGTACTCGCTTGCTCCTGTAGCTCCATAGTTAAGGGCTTCTCGGAACTCCATGCCATAGCCTATCCCACTGCGGTAATTGACCGATAGCACTACATAGCCTTGACTTGCCAAATACTGATTGAGTGCATAAGCCTTGTGGTAATAATCGCCGTAATTAAAGCCCAAAAGCATCTGCCTGCGCGAACCCCCATGGAAAAAGATAGCTCCAGGGTGCTTTTCTCCTGCTTTGTGGTTCTTAGGTAAAAAAAGTTGGCAGGGAATCATCATGCCGTCAGTAGCCGTAATCATCACTGCTTGCGGTTCAACTAATTGATTTGCAGGGAAATCTTTGGGCATGAGTTCTGTAGCTAAGTCTTCCAATTTCCCATTTTTTAGTACCGCAGGTCTTGCGGGCATCTTGGCATCGGAGCGAATACAGAAAATCGTACCGTCTTCGGCTTGCGCCATTCCCCATTCTATGCCATTACCTGAGGTGAGTTGTTTGGGGGCAGAGGTTGCCGCAACTTGCCACAAGTGCCTTCTATCTATATCGCCAATATTGCTATTGTAAATAACTGATTTTCCGTCTTTAGCGAGAGTAACAAACTCTACTTCTCCTTCGCCTGCGGTAAGTAGTTTCGCTTCGCCTCCATTGGCGGGAACGGCGTACAGGTGTTGCCACCCGTCACCCTCATAAGGGAAAATCAAATAATTGTCGCTTGTCCAAAACAAGGGATTTTCAGGAGAGGAGGAGTTAAGAGCATTGGAAAAAAAATTGCTACCACGTCCTTTTTTAGCCTCCCATACTTTTTTGGCTTTTCCTGTCGCAACTTCTGCTACCCAAATAGACCAAGGCAAACCTTCTCGTTTAGGTCCAAAAATCAAGGCATCTCTATTGGAGCGAACCCTGATAAAGGCAATTTGCTTGCCGTCAGGCGACCAGACAGGGTGCCCATCCAAATCTGTACTTGGACTTAAAAAGCTGATAGACTTTGTATTAAAATCATATATGCCTACAAAGCTATGGTCATTTCTGCTACTGACAAAAGCTAATTTGCTTCCATCGGGCGACCAACGAATCGCACTTTGCGAGCCTCTGGTTTGGAAAAGTTTGCTGGCTTTGAGGCTGTCCAAACGCATCGTCCAAACCTGCCCTCCCGTGAGGTACGCCAAAATATCGCCTTTGGGCGAGAGTTTGGGGTAGAAGCCTACAGCCAATTTTTTTAAGTTTTTCCCATCAGTATCTATTTTCCAAATTGCCCTTTCCACACTTTCTTGTAACTCGGCAGGATTAGGAATTTCGCCCGAAGCATTTGGTGCGCCTCCACGCACAAAAATCAAAGCATTGCTTTCTGGTGTAAAAGCCAAGCTACTGATTTCCTGCCCATTATCTCCTTGGTAGCTCGTAATTTGCTTAAAATTACTTCCTGAGTTTTCACTCAGCCAAATATTTCTTTCCCCTTGCCTGTTCATAACCAAAGCAATTTTATTCCCTTTGGGAGAGGCTTTGAGTTCTGTGGTAAAAGGGGAACTAAGCACTTGGTCTATAGAAAAAGATTGTGCTGACAAACAAAGACTTATCAGTAGAAAATAAGTAAGTAAGGTAAGTTGTTTCATAGTTTCAATCAAATAGGTTAGTGTGAAAAAGAAGCAATATTTATAAAACACAGCGTTTGCAAGATGCTTATGTTAAAGATAGAGCAAAGTACTTGAAATTACTAAGTTTCCGAATAAAAAATTATCTTTACCTGCAAGCGAATAGACATATCTTGCTAACAAAAACTCTGTTTTTGCGTTTTATTATATCAAAACAATTCGTCAAAAAAACTTAAACTCCAATGCTGAACAAAATTAACTGTATCCTTTCCTTTTCTTTACTTTTTTCATTCTTACATCTTGGTTTCCAATCTTTTGCCCAAACAGGTGGGATTCGCGGCTATGTACGTAACGACAAGGGAGAACCACTGCCTTTGGCTTCCATTTATGTAAAAAATACACAAGTCGGTACAGCCAGCAACAACGATGCTTATTACGAACTCAAATTAGCAGAAGGTAAGTACCAAATTGTTTTCCAATATCTTTCCTATCAAACCGTTGAAAAAGAGGTAGTCATAGGTAAGGAATTTATCAATTTGGATATACGAATGGAACTACAAACTTACTTGCTAAGAGAGGTAGAGGTAAAAGCAGGAGCAGAAGACCCTGCCTATACCATTATGCGGAAGGCGATAGCGATGAGCAAGGTGCATAAATTGCAGGTAGATGCCTATGATGCAAGGATTTACATGAAAGGAACAGGAAGGATTTTGAATATTCCTTTTTTGCTGGAAAAAAAACTGAAAGAAGAAGGTATAGTAGAGGGGAAAACCTACTTGACCGAAAATATTACTGATTTGCACTTTGAGCAGCCCAATAAGTATGTAAAAAAAGTAATCTCTCTGAGAAGTAGCGATATAGAACCCAAAAGTGCCTCGCCCATGGACTATGTAGAGGCAAGTTTTTACGACCCAAGCATTGCCGACATCGTTTCTCCTCTTTCGCCAAGTGCCTTTGCTTACTACAAATTTTCGCTTGAGTCTGTTTTTCGCGACCAAGGTTTTGAGGTAAACAAAATCAAGGTTACGCCTCGCTCTCGCGGAGATGGAGTTTGGGAGGGCTACATCTACATTGTAGAGAATAAGTGGTGTATCCACAGTTTGCAGTTGGAAACTGAAAAATTGGGCATCAAGATTGGTGTGCAGCAAAACTACTCCCCAGTGCAAGATGGCGTTTTCATGCCAATAACGCACCAAATTAGGATATATGGAAAATATTTAGGCTTTGAGGCAGAGGGGTTTTATGTGGCTTCGGTCAGCAACTACAAACTCAAAGTCAATCCCAATTTTATCCCTGAGGTAAAGCTAATAGATGAAAAAATAGAGAAAGAAAAAGCGGCAGTTGTCAATAAGCAAAACAAGGAGAAACTCAAAAAAGGGGAGCAGGACTTAGAGGAAGCCTTGAAAAATGGACAAGAACTCACCCGTAAAAACTTGAAAAAACTGCTCAAAGAAGCAGAGAAACAACAGCTTGAGAATGAACGCAAACAAACAAAAAAAGGGGAAACCCCTCCAAGCGAGTTGGTTCGCAATGACTCTACGACCATAGATTCTTTGGCATACAAGCGAGGGGCAGATGAGAAGTTTTGGGAAGAGAACCGCACTATTCCCTTGACTGATTTTGAGGAAAAAAGTTATGTGGAACGAGATAGTTTGGTAAAAGTAGATTCTATCAAAAAAACCACCGAAATCAAGGATTCCACAGGCACAGAGGTAAAAGTAAAACAAGCCAAAAAATTTCAAATTGGAGATTTACTTTTTGGAGGAACATATAAAACAGGGAAACAGTCTAATCTTACTCTATCTTCTTGGATTACAGACATTAACTACAATACCGTAGAAGGTTTTGCTTCCGATTTGAAACTGACTTATTTGAGGAGCATGATACTTTCCAAAGAAAAAAAGCGAGCCGGCTACTTAAAAATCTCAGGCTTAACTCGTTACTCCATAGCCCGAGAAATGTTTACAGGTAAAGGAGAAATAGACCTGATGTATAATTTTAGGCGAAAAGGAAGGATTCAGTTAGATGGGGGCAGGTATATCCAACAAATGAGTACAGAATATCCTATACCAATGATTTTGAATACTTTAACCACTTTGGTTTTTGAAAGAAATTGGATGAAGATTTATGAAAGGGATTATGTACGCTTGCGTTGGAACGATGAGGTAAAAAAAGGCTTGGTGCTGAATGCTTCCTTTGAATACGCCAACAGAAATCCCTTGCAGAACTTAGCAGATTACAGGGTCTTTGATTGGAAGGAAAGAGATTTTACTTCTAATAATCCTGAGAATGTAGAAGTTACGGAAACTGCTTTCCCCGCTCATACGGCAGCAACCTTCCAAGCCAATATAGAATACAAACCTTTTTTACAATACGGAATAAAAAATGGAAGGAAATACTTAATAGATGAAAACTCTCCTATTTTAAAGTTTCAATATCGCAAAGGAATGATAGGTGTGGACTATGATTTTCTCTCTTTGGGGATTCAGCATCAGACCAATGTAGGCATCAGAGGTAAGATAGGCTACATGATTGCAGGAGGAGCGTTTTTAAATAAAAATACTATTTATTTTCCTGATTTCAAGCATTTTAACGGAAATCAAATTTTTGTACAATTTGCTGACCCCGTCTCGAGTTTTCGCCTATTAGATTACTACCGATTTAGCACTGCTGACAAATATTTGGAAGGACACGCCTACATTCAGTTTCGCAAGTTCCTGCTAACTCAGTTTATTTACTTACGTTCCTTTGGCTGGAAAGAAAATCTATTTGTCAATCATTTACTTACACCTAAAAATAACTATACAGAAGTAGGCTATGCCTTAGATGGCATCTTACGACTGTTCCGAGTAGAAGCTATCGCCAACTTTGAGAATGGGATTTATAAAAATTGGGGCGTAAGAGTAGGCATTACCACTACTTTTGGGCTAAGAGTAGGCATGGATTAGTTTTTTTAAACTTATTCATGCCTAAAAGGTTTATTCTCTATCAATATGTAACGCTTGCGGTTTATTTTTAAAAAATTATTACTTATACTTTTAAAACCTTGACTGTAAAGAAATGAACAAGATATTTTTTCCTGCTAATCAACGAGGGACAAAGAATAGTGGTTGGCTACGAAGTAACTTTAACTTTAGTTTTAGCAATTACTACAACCCAACTTTGGCTGCTTTTGGTACTCTCATGGCTTTTAATGACGATTTTTTACAAGTAGGCAAAGGATTTGGTGTGCATCCTCATCAAAATATGGAAATTATTTCTATTCTCTTACACGGAGAAATGAATCACAAAGACAGCATGGGTTATAATACAACTATACAGGCAGGAGGAGTACAAATAATGAGTGCCGGGCAAGGTCTTTTCCATGAGGAATACAATGTTGGAGAGGTTGAGGTCAATTTCTTACAAATCTGGATACAGCCTAAGTTGCAAAATATAAAACCTCGCTACCAGCAACGCCTATTCCCAAAGCAAGAAAGAGTAAACCAACTTACTACAGTTGTATCGTCAGAAGAAGGCTTTGAGCATTGCTGGATAAATCAAAATGCCAAAATTTCCTTAGGTTATTTTGAAAAAGCGACGCACTTTGAGTACAATTTTAATAAAACAAATAAATGCGTATTTATTTTTTGCATAGAAGGCTCTTTCCATATTGCTAATCAAACGCTTGTGTCGAGAGATGCTATTGGCATTTGGGATACAGCGCAGATAGAAATTCAGGCTTCAGCAAATTCAGAACTTATCATTATCGAAACCGTTATTAATCAAAAATAATACAAGAACAGTGTAAAAAGGCTTTGGCTTTGCTAAACACAAAGCCAAAGCTCAAAAGCCCCTTATGAAGGTTCGCTTGTTATCAGTAATCCTACAAGGCATGCATAATTTATACAAAAAATTAAACTGAAATGAAACTTACAGCATTTTCTAAAACCAAACTTAATCTATACCGTTTTTCATCATGCGAGTTCAAAAGCCCTCTGCCGTGATAAAACACTCCTATTAGTAGCCTATCATAGGCAAGACATAAACAGTTTTGACTGCTTACTAATTCCTTCGCTTTTTAGGCTTAACTTTTGGTGTATTGCGTTTGTAAAGTGGTTTCCTATAAGTCGGACCTGGTAATGAGGGGTGTTCTACTTTTCGTTTAAGGTTAGTATTAGCACGTCCTTTGGGGGCACCATATACTTTTGTTTTCAAGAAGCCAAACTTATATCCAAGCATGAGTTCGTTTGTTCCCCCTGCTACTCCCTGCAAGTTACCTGTGGCAAAATCTCGGGCATAGCCAAATCGCAAGTTGTTGAAACTTACGCCAAAACCTACCACGGCTCCATAGTCAAAACGATAAGCGGCATTTCCCCAAATGATGTTGTTGTAAGTATATTGTACGCCAAAATCTAACTGTAAAGGTGTATTTTGCACGTACCTTGCCATGACCATTGGTTCTATGCGGTGCATTTCGTCATAAGTTTTCAATGTACATTTGGCTGTGAGTAAGTAGTGCGGTTGCAACTTCAAATTATTGTCGGCTTCGTCTATAGCTCTTACCCCACCGTTTAAAAATTGGGGAATAGAAAAACCTATTTGGAATTTGTCTTTGAAAATATAGTTCATGCCAAAAGCAAACTCCATAGACATATAGTTCCCTGTATTATTGACTATTTTAGGGTCGCTGGGGTGCAAAATGTAGGCTCTGCTAAAATCTATACTAGTCTGGTTGAACCCTCCAGACAAGCCAAAGGAAAAGTAAGAGGAGTTTTCGTACAGATTAAATATGTGGTAAGCATAGCTAAACATCACTTTGTTTTGCCTAAAAATCCCGATATTATCTTGGTAAGCATTGATACCAATACCACTGCGAGATTCATAGAAAGGTAAATCAATGGTGATAAGGTTAGTAACTGGCGCACCTTCAATGCCGTCCCATTGATTGCGATGCGTAATATTTACAGAACCGAATCTGTCTAAACCTGCCCAAGCAGGATTATAAATAAAGGGATTCGCAAAATATTGACTGTAAAGAGGTATTTGCTGAGCAAATACTTTCCCGCTCATCAAGAGGAGTATTCCTACAAAAAAAATCTTCTTCATTCACTTAAAATATGTTTCGTGTTCCTTATTCTTTGGCTATGCGTATGTATGCTTTTGAGGGTTATATGTGTTTCTTATTGTTAAGTTTCTTGTTCCTATTTTTTAATTTTATCTGTTTTTCATTAGGAACAAGAAACGTATATCACAAATAAAGTCGTCAATTAATGATAGAGAATGACCCTTTTTTCGGTCGGCTGGTCAGTCCAAAATTAATGACATAGAAATACACCCCTGTTGGGAGAAGTTCTCCATTAATAGTCCCATCCCAATCATTTTGATAATTTTTCTTTTGGTAAATTTCTTTGCCCCAGCGATTAAAAATGATAATCGTATTTTCAGGATATAACTCTATGTTTTTGACATATAAGACGTCATTCAGCCCATCTCCATTGGGCGTAATCACATCTACCACATCTATATCAGCTTCGTTAATTACTCTCACCAAGACTGTATCTACATTTCTACAGCCTGCCGCATCTATGCCTGTAACTATATACCTTGTAGTTACCCTTGGGCTGGCTATAGGACTGGCGGTAGAATCTCTGTCCAAACCTTCCTTAGGTGTCCATATATAAGCACTTGCACCTGTGGCTAATAGACGCACTCCAAAGCCTATAGTTACAGAGGTATCTTTGCCTGCATCAACTTTGGGCAGTTCTAATAAGCGAATAGGTACGGATAAGCTGGTATCACTAAAACATTTATTACTTGCAATGCGGCGATAGTAGCTTGTCGAGTCTGGAATAGGCGGAGCAAGGTCTTTGCCAACAGCTCTTGGAATATTGACCCAAGTCCTACGGTCTTTGGAAACCTGCCATTGGTATTGGAAAACACCAACATTGTCCACCGGAGTAGTTCCTTTGAGTGTATCGGGCTGTACTCCTCGGCAAACTATCAGCCCTGTACCAAGTATTCTATTATTGGTAGGTCGCTCATTTACCGCTATCAGTACTACATTACTTGTGTCAGAGAAACAAGCCGACTGTACTATGCGCCTAAATTTAGTACTTCTTAGCAAGTCAGGGGTATAATTTCTGGTATTAGCTACTGTTTTCCAAGTACTATCGGTTAGACTTTGTTGCCAAATATAGGTATAAGTACTGTCCCCGCCAGTAGGCAACGACCCCGACAAGCTATCTGCTCTGGCTCCTAAGCAAATCTCTTGGTTATCTCTGATGATGTTATTTCTTACTTTACTTACAAAACGTACCGTTACTACGTTGCTTGTGTCTATCCCACACTGTCTTGCAGTAACTATTCTTCTGTAATAAGAAGTTCTGACAATTCCCTGAGGTTTAAAATTTTGCGAAGTATCAGCTAAAGCCCAATTAATAGAGTCTGTAGATACTTGCCAGCGATATCGATAGCCACCTCCACCGCCCAAAGGAATCGTACCTGTTATTTCTCTAATCTCTTGTCCTTCGCATACGGATTGGTTTCCTCTAATGAGGTTGTTATCAATAGCTTCTACGGTTGTGATACTAATGACATTACTTACGCTTAGCTTACAACCATTGTCTATGACTCTACGAATATAAATTTTTCCTAAAGGCATTTGAGCAGGAGGTCTGTAGCCTATGCCATTGCCTAAGGTATCTACCCTTGCCCAGTTGATAGAGTCAGGAGAAGTTTGCCAAATATATTCAAAGAAACCTTTACCCTGTGGGCGGGTTGCTGTTAGAGAATCTGGTGCCAGATTATTACAGTTCAACTGGCTTGGACTGGTGATTCTATTTTCCCCAAAGTCAAAGGCTCTGGCTACTACTACTACATTGCTCGTATCTGCATAGCATAAACTTCTGACTATTCTACGGAAATAAGTAGTATCTGTAATGCTTTCTAAAGTAAGCCGCAGAGAATCACCGCGATTGTTCCAATTTCTCCTGTCCAAAGAACTCTGCCAAGTATATCTGTACTGACCTCCTCCTCCAATAGGCACATTTCCTGTGAGTTCCACCTTGGTTGTATCCCCATCACAATACACAGGCGTGTTCACTTGGATTCTATTGTTAGCAATGGGTCTGAAAATGTCTATCAATACTGTATTACTTGTATCTCTTTGGCACTGGTTGTAAACAATTCTACGGAAGTAAGTAGGTCTGGTAATAATTCGTTCAGGATAGAACCTCAGCATCGTATCTGCTTTATTAATAGTGTCTGCTCTGACCCATGCTCTTCGGTCTAAAGATGCCTGCCACTGAAACTTGAAGTTAATAGTATCTTTTTGAGTAATGCCTACTGTATCGCCAAGGAAATTAATCCTACCGTTAGGACAAATTGTTTGGTCGCGACCGATGATATTATCTCCAAAAGGTTGTAACACTTTGACGGTAACAATCTTACTTGTATCGACAAAACAAGTTTGGTCGCTGACTATTCTTCTGAAATAAGTAGTAACAAAAACGTCAAAAGGTTTAAAATTTTCCGAACCGTCAGCATCAGTCCACTCCCGTCTGTTAGTAGAGTACTGCCACTGATAATTGTACTGCCCATCGCCACCTGTTACTTGTCTTAGACTTCTCAGTTCTCTGGCTGTATCTCCCAAACATATTACTTGGTCAGAGCCAATCACATTATTGGCTAATTTTCTAAAGTATTTAATGATAACTATGTTACTTGTATCTGGAATACACCTGCCGTCCCGAGCAATCCTTCTAAAATAAGTTACTGTATCAGGTAGAGAACCAATAGTAAGGTTTTGTCCAATGCCGATATTTGTCCAATTTCTTTGGTCTATGCTTCTTTGCCACTGATAGGTAAGTGTTCGCCCTTTCTGCCCTGTGGGAACTGTTCCTTGCAAAACAGGGAAAGGTTCGCCCTCACAAATGCTTTGGTCGCGGTCTATCCTACTCCCCACAATCCGACAAGGGTTGATAATAATGGTAAGTTTCCGATAAAAGGTAAGTCCGGGAACTCTTGTATTCGTAATTTGTAATAAATATCGCCCTTCTTGAGTATTCTTAGTAGCATCAGGAAGTTCCAGCCTACTTTCTGGCGAAGGAGAACTCAGTGCTGTGCCATTTCTAAACCATTGATATAAGTTGTTAGAGCCACTTACGACTATTGTATAAGAAAAAGCATCTCCCTCATCTATAGTAATTACGCTATCCTTAGTGGTGCTATTCCCTATCCGCACCGATGTTCCTAAGGTATCTCTTTCCATGCCATCAGGCAGATATGTAAAAGTAGAAAACTTCCCTATATTAGGCTCTAAACTTCCAAAACCTAATTGATTGTTATTGACGATGAGAGAGCCTAAGGAAGTCAAACCTGACAAGTCTGGAAGAGAGGTAAACTGATTTTTACTAATATTTAGCGTAACTAACTTGGTTAGTCTGGTTATCCCATTGGGGACTGCACCTCGCAGAGAATTATTGGATAGATTTAAAACAGTGAGTTCTGTTAAGTTGCCAATAGAATCTGACAAAGTGCCATTCAACCGGAGTCCTGATAAATTGAGGCTGGTAACTCTACCTGCTGTAAGCGTTACACCACCCCACTGTGTCATAGGTTGAGAAAGATTCCAAGGAACATTGGCTAAGCCCATCCAAGTAGCACCTCTGGTTCTATTATATAAATTCACTAATGCCAAAGAATCTTGACAGCGTGGCGTAGTACAGGCTTGTGCGGTAGCTTCTTGCACAAATGCACATATAGATAGTAGGATAAATAAAATAATGCTATACTTTTTCACTGTATTCCAATAATTTTATTGAACAATTTATGGTATTTATTATTTACGCATCTTTGAGATGAAAAAAGAATTTATATAAGTATCTTTTTCTCAATAGGATATGGATAATTTATTAGTAAGTATGCTTAATGATTAGATAAAATTATTAAATCTTTTCTGATTATGCCAACTTTTTAACATGTAGTATATAGTCTTGTTTTATATCTGATAAAAATTGTACCATGATTGATTTTTCTAAACAAAAAAAGCAAAAAAAGTTTAATTTATTACTTCGTTTCGCAATTTATAATTGTTTTTTCATATAAACTTTTAAGGATATGGTATTTTTACTAATTTAGCTATGTAGTTCCAATTTTTTCAAATCGGACGGTTTCTGATTTGGGAAATCAAACCTACAAGGAATAAAACTTAATCAATAAAGAAAAGAGGTAAGAAAACTTAACCTACACTCCATCAAATGCAGCTAAAAGTCATTAATACAGGCTATTTTAAATTAGACGGTGGGGCTATGTTTGGCGTAGTCCCCAAATCTATGTGGTACAAACTCAATCCTGCTGACCAAAACAATATGTGTACTTGGGCAATGCGTTGTCTTTTGATACAAGACGAAAATCGCCTCATACTCATAGATAATGGCATAGGAAACAAACAAAGTGAAAAATTTTTTAGCTATTACTACTTGCATGGCGAGGATTCCTTAGAAAAATCTTTAAAAGCCATAGGAGTAGATTATCAAGATATTACAGATGCTTTTTTGACGCATTTGCATTTTGACCATTGTGGCGGCGGGGTACGGTATGAAGGGGAAAAGTTAGTTACTACATTTCCCAAAGCCAATTATTGGACAAACGAAGCACATTGGCAGTGGGCTGTCTATCCTAATGCCAGAGAAAAAGCAAGTTTTTTGAAAGAAAACCTACTTCCTATGAAAGAACACCACCAGCTTTCTTGGGTCAAAGAAGCTAAATTTACTGAAAACATAGAGATTATTTTTGTAAACGGGCATACAGAGCAAATGATGCTACCCCTCATTTCCTACAGAGGGCGTAAAATCCTTTACTGTGCCGACTTGTTTCCTTCGCTTGGACATATTCCTTTGCCTTATGTCATGGCTTATGATATAAGACCGCTTCAAACCCTGCAAGAAAAAGAAGATATTTTGAAAAAAGCATTGGCAGAAGATTGGATACTTTTTTTTGAGCATGACCCTATCTATGAGTGTTGTACGCTTCAGCAAACTGCTTCCGGCATAAGGCATAAAGATACTTTTATGCTAAGCGAACTATGAAAACATACCTCAATAAAACAAAAAATTCTGCAAGTTTGGTGCTAAGCCTTATTTTTGGTTTTATTTTTGTAAGATGAAAAAATAATTCAAATGTTACATCATTGAAACTTTTATAGCATACAAATTGCAAGGAATTAGGAAAACTGAAAAAAACTTTATTTTTTTGCAAATAAATTTACAAACCTTAGTTTACCTTTGACCAATTTTGCAATCAACGAATAAGCGATATAGCATACAAAACTTATTTAATAAGAATACTTAAATCCAAAAAGAAATCATACAACATCATCACTATGATTCAAATGAAATTATGGAATCTGCGAAAAGCGAGTTTTTTGTTACAGATTCTTACATTAGCACTACTCTCACAAGCCTGTATTTTTGGGGGAAAGAATAAAAAAGGAGATGGAGAACTGATTGGGGTCTTGAATCGCGAAGGCTGGAAGCAAGAACTACCTTATGGTATGGTTTCTATCCCACCCGGCACATTTCACATGGGACAAGCAGACCAAGATGTAGCGTCCTCTAAAATTGCTATGAACAAGCAAATTACTATTAGTGGTTTCTACATGGACGACACTGAGATTACTAATAATGAGTATAGACAATTTATTCAAGGCAATGACGGTGCTTCTGACGGTGTAAGCAATTTCTTGCCTATTGGTGGTGATAGCTCTATCTTTGCTATTAGATACAATAAAAACACCGCCCTTCCTGAAATAGTTGACCAGCAAGGTATTACAGACGAATTATACCCTGATACCTTAGTGTGGATTAACGACTTTACTCACCACATGGGAGACCCTATGGCTCAGTACTACTATTCGCACCCTGCCTATGACGATTATCCTGTGGTAGGGGTTACTTGGAAAGCAGCAATGCTTTTCTGCGAATGGAGAACTAAGTACATGAATCAAGTAAGAACAGATGATGGTAAATTCCCCATGCCCAACTTCCGCTTACCTTCTGAAGCTGAGTGGGAATACGCCGCAAGAGGCGGTCGTGACATGGCAAAATACCCTTGGGGTAGCCCTTATGTAAGAAATGCAAAAGGTTGTGCCTTAGCTAACTTCAAGCCGGGCAGAGGAAATTACTATGACGACGGTTTCTCCTATACCGCTCCTGTAGCCTCTTATTATGCGAATGATTACGGTTTATACGATATGGCAGGTAACGTGGCTGAGTGGTGTGAAGATGCTTTTAATCCCGCAAGCGTTCCTTTGGTGTGGGATTTGAACCCTACTTATTATGACGGAAATCAACCGTTGAAGCTGATAAGAGGTGGTTCTTGGAAAGATGTAGCTTTCTTGATAGAAACAGGCACAAGGACTTTCGAGCATCAAGATTCTGCTACTTCTTATATCGGTTTCCGTTGTGCAATGACTTATTTAGGACGTTCTTCTGGATTTGAGTTTTAAAGACTTTAACAATTATAACATATTTAAAGCCTGTACTTTTTATAAGTACAGGCTTTTTACTGTTTTGCAGAATAATAAAAAAATCAAAAAAAATCTGTGACTTTTTCTTAGAGCTACGTCTAAATATTAGAAAGTTTAAAAGTGATACAAAAGCAGTTAAAGCAATCAACCTTAAAGCATATTAAAAATTTTTAGCAAAAAGATGTGACTTCCTTCTGACTTTACGTCTAAATGTTGAAAAGTGAAAAAAACGAGAGTGTTTTAAAGATACACTAAAAAAATGAGAAAAATTAAGTGACTTTTTGAAATACTCTCGTCTAAATGTCAAAAGAAAGCAAAATAGAACTAATTGGCTAACTTACCCCTTTGCAAGTAGAACTGATTTAATGACTTAACCGAAATTTAGCTATCCTTGATGATGCCTAATTTCAAAAATGTTTCAAGACCTAAAATTTTAAAGCAATGAGAAAGTTAGAATTTAACGACACTGAACTGATTAATCTCTACAAAAACGGGAACGAGGGAGCATTTGCTACATTAGTACAACGCTACAAAACTCGCTTGCTGGTTTCTATTCAAAACATTGTAAAAGACAGAGAAGAAGCCGAAGACCTCCTGCAAGAAGCACTCATCAAAGCCGTAGATACAATCAAAGCAGGGAAGTACAACGAAGAAGGCAAATTCCTCCCTTGGCTTACTCGAATCGCTCATAATTTAGCCATAGACCATTTTAGAAAACAAAAGAGATTTGTGAAAGTAAGAGTAGATGAGAAAACGAAAATTTCCAATACGATGACTTTCTCTGAGGACTCAGCAGAATCTTCTAAGATTAGAAAAGAAACGCACTCCCAACTTAAATCTATGATTTACGACCTTCCTCAATCGCAAAAGCAAGTATTGATGATGCGTCATTTTATGCACATGAGTTTCCAAGAAATTGCTGATACCACTGGAGTAAGTATCAATACTGCCTTAGGGAGAATGAGATATGCACTGATTAGCCTTCGCAAACGCATTAATGAAAGCGAATATACTGCGGAACAGATGCGTATGGCAAGCTAAACCAGACCAAAACTGGCAAAGAAAAGTAAAAATCAATCAAATCATCAAAACAAACACACTAAAAGTTATTCCTATGGCAACTCTTTTTCCATTCTTATTATTGACTTTGCTTGGTAGCATCATCGCAGTAGTAGTAGTCAAATTGATGCAAAATATGAATGTAGTGGACTAACACTGCATTAAAAGATACTTACAAAAGACACTTAGTTTTTCAAAAGTTTGATTAATTCTTGGTAAATCCATGCTAACTCCCCATCTGTGATGATGTAGGGCGGTACTATATAAAGTACATTGCCCAAAGGTCTGAGCAGAATGTTTCTATCTAAAAAATAATAATACAAAGAGTTACGAGCCTCGTGAAAATAGGAAGTAGCTCCAGTTTGATTTATCTCAATAGCTAAGATAGTGCCTAATTGGCGCATACCTCGCACCAAAGGAAGATGACGGTTTTCTTGGATAAACTGCTCATGACAAAGTGTTATATGCCTAATATTAGATTGGCATTGCTCGCTGAGCAGCAACTCTAAACTTGCATTAGCAGCCGCACATGCCAAAGGATTTGCCGTATAAGAATGTCCATGAAAAAAAGTTTTTAGAATATCCTCTGAATAATAGGCTGACTGGATTTGAGCGGTACAGGTTGTTACACCCAAAGGCATGAAACCACCTGTAATTCCCTTAGACAAGCAAATAATGTCAGGTTTGTAAGAGAGATAATCAGAAGCAAATAGCTTTCCCGTCCTCCCAAAGCCCGTAAACACTTCATCTGCTATGCAAATCACTTCATTTGCTTGGGCAAAGGCAATAGCTTGGTCTAACCAGGAGGCAGAGTACATTCTCATTCCACTTGCTCCTTGGACGAGAGGCTCAAAAATGAAAGCCCCGATTTCTCCTGAGCTAATTAGTGTTTTAAATAAAGCGAAAACGCTTTCTTCATTTTCCTCATTAGGCAGGGGAACAAACTCTACCTCAAAAAGATAAGGTTGGAAAGGAGCATTAAAAGGGCTTCTATCGCCTACTGACATTGCCCCAAAAGTATCCCCATGGTATGCCCCCTCAAAGGCAATGATTTTAGGTTTATGGATTTTTTGGTTGTAGAAATATTGGAAAGCCATTTTCATTGCTACTTCGGTAGCAGTACTTCCATTGTCAGAGAAAAAAACTTTTGATTGGTTAGAAGGAAGAATTTGCAAGAGCCTGTTTGCCAATCTAATTGCTGGCTCGTGAGTAAACCCTGCAAAGATAACGTGTTCTAACTGGTTGGCTTGTGATGCGATTGCCTGAGCGATGTAGGGGTGAGCATGCCCGTGCAAGTTTACCCACCAAGAGGAAATAGCGTCTAAGATTCTCCTTCCATCAGAAGTATGCAAATAACAACCATGTGCCGAAGTAACTAACAATGGCTCTCGATGCCCTACGAGCGGGGTAAAAGGATGCCAAATCGCACTGTCGTTCATTTACAAGATGTATTGACTCAAGTCTTTATTTTTTACCAAAGTAGAAAGTTTTTCTTTGACCAACTCCTTATTGACAATAAGTTTTGAGTTTGGCACGATGACATCAGGTACATCAAAGAGAAACTCGTTGAGCAGGTGGCTCATCACTGTATGCAAGCGGCGCGCTCCAATATTTTCTACTTCGGCGTTAATTTGAAAGGCAATATCAGCTATTTCCTCTAAGGCATCATCGGAGAAAGAAAGTTCTACTCCCTCTGCCTCAAAAAGAGCTTGATATTGCTTAGTAAGTGCATTTTTAGGCATTTTCAAGATTTTGTAGAAATCTTCTTTACTTAGGCTTTCTAATTCTACACGAATAGGGAAGCGACCCTGCAACTCTGGTATCAAATCAGAAGGTTTAGAAACGTGAAAAGCTCCTGCCGCAACAAAGAGAATGTGGTCTGTATTGGTTACGCCATACTTGGTATTGACTGCACTCCCCTCTACTATAGGCAACAAGTCCCTTTGTACCCCTTCTCTACTCACGTCCGGACCACCAGAGGCTTTGGAACTGGAAGCAATTTTGTCTATCTCATCTATGAAAATAATCCCTGCATTCTCGGCTTTTTGTATTGCCAATGCCTTGACCTCGTCCATGTCAATCATCTTAGAGGTCTCTTCGTCAAGTAATATCTTTCGGGCTTCAGCAATGGGTAACTTACGTTTCTTAGTGCGTTTAGGAAGCATACCATTAATCATTTCTTGAATGTTCATCATAGAAATCTCATCTATTGCCCCGCCAACCACACCTATATTTGAGGAAGAAGTGCCATTTTCTATTTCTATTTCTATTTTTCTATCCTCTAATTCACCATTTCTAAGTTTTTCCCTAAATCGCTCTCTGGTTTTTTCGTTGAGTTCTAAGTCTGCATTGCTGGACTCGTAATCTCTACTTTTGAGCGGAGGAATCAGGGCATCTAAAATCATATCTTCTACGATAGCAGAGGCTTTGACCTTTACTTCTTCTTTCTTTTGTGCTTTGACCATATTCACTGCCTGCTCTACTAAGTCGCGCACCATACTTTCTACATCACGCCCTACATACCCTACTTCGGTAAACTTAGAAGCCTCTACTTTGATGAAAGGAGCGTCAGCTATTTTTGCTAAACGACGTGCTATTTCTGTTTTTCCTACGCCTGTAGAGCCAATCATCAGAATATTATTGGGCATGATTTCCTTTTGTATCTCAGGTTTCGCACTTAGCCTTCGCCAACGATTTCTCAGTGCAATAGCTACATTTCGCTTTGCCTCTTTTTGTCCGATGATGTATTTGTCTAATTCTTCTACTATTTGCTTAGGGGTTAAGTATTTATTTTCTTCCAACATTTTAGTTTTAGCAAGAGTGATTGAAGTTTTTGAACTTGTAGTAAAACCTTAGTATATCATTAATAAACAATTACTTGAATTAATTAATAAGTGTTTGCTTTGTTTTTTTCCTCAAATTACTTGTTTTTTAATCAGAAAAAAAAATGTTACCACTAAATTAATATCAACTTAGCTAAAAGGAAAATACTCATTAACTTCCCAAATTTTTCCATTGTGTTTAAGCAAAGTGATTTTGTCCACTTTAAAATGTGCTTTGTATTCTTTGTTTTTAAATTCTTGCCACGCTTCATCAAACTTTTCCTCAGTCAAATCTCTGCTTGCTATGGTCATGTGAGGGTGAAATTTTTGCTGGAAGTACTTGGCATGGTACAAGCCAAGTGTTTCTTTCAAATTTTTAAGTAGTTTTTTTTGAAGCACTTGCAAGGCAGGATTATGTGCTACACGAATGAAAATTACCCTTGGTGCAAAGCAATCAAAACCATTGAAAAATATATCAAACGCTTGCTCTTGTGCAGAAAAAGATTTTAACAAATTTTTTAAAAAAATTTCTTGGTCTTCTTGCCACCAAAAAGGCATATACAACGTAACATGTGCAGGAGATTTTGTCGATGCTACACTCTGGTAGTTTTCTGCCATGTATTGTTTGAAGGCTCGCACCTCAGAAAGGATAGGTTCTGGGGCGACAATAGCGATAAAATATTGCTTTGTAAGAATCTTCATAGGGCTGTTAGTTTTTGCTAAATAGCCTGTTAAGCTTTGTTAAATGAAACAAAATAGATGCCTTTTCGCATATTTTTGTTAAAATTCTACGTACAATACTTGTATAAAGTTAGCAAGTAAATTTATTATATCTTGAACTTGAGATGGACGAACCAAAAATTTTATTAGTAGAAGATGACCAAAATTTAGGTCAAATTCTCAAGGAATACTTAGACATTAAAGGTTTTAAAACTAACCTTTGCAGAGATGGTAAAGCAGGTTTGCATGCTTTTAAGACAGATTTATACCAGTTGTGTATCTTTGACGTGATGTTGCCTATCATGGACGGTTTTTCTTTGGCAGAGGAAGTTCGCAAAACAGATAAGGAAATCCCTATTGTTTTCTTGACAGCAAAGTCAATGAATGAAGACAAGATTAAAGGGCTGAAGATAGGAGCTGATGACTATATCACCAAACCTTTTACTACTGAGGAACTTCTGCTGAGAATCAAAGCAATACTTCGCCGCTCAGGCCGTGGGGAAACGAATATGCCTCCAGGGAATAAGTTTAAGATAGGGCATTTTACCTTTGAGTATGATACTCAAATGCTTAAATCGCCTATTGATGAAATCAAACTGACCTCTAAGGAAGCAGAGTTGCTCAAGATGCTCGCTCAGAACAAAAATCAGGTCTTAGAACGCTCAAAGGCATTGAAGCAGATATGGCATGATGATAACTACTTCAATTCTCGCAGTATGGACGTGTATATCACCAAACTGCGAAAATACCTGAAATCGGACGACAAACTACAAATCTTGAATATTCACGGTACAGGGTTCAAACTTATAGAAACTTCTGAGCAGCAAGATTAAAAAATCAGAAAAGGCGGTTTAAAAAATCGCCTTTTTTTTATATTTGTTTTTTATGACATTGACTTACGCATTAGAACTGATAGGGACTTTTGTTTTTGCTATTAGTGGGGCATTGGCCGCTGAGGAGCATGAATTAGATGCTTTTGGAATAACTTTTATCGCCTTTATTACCGCCTTGGGGGGTGGGACTACCCGCGATGTGCTTTTAGGTATCCATCCTTTGGTTTGGATAGCAGATACCAATTACCTGCTGACTATCTTTGTGGCGGTGGCGGTAGCAATAGCTTTTAAGCAATATATACTCCCTTTGCGCAAGACATTTTTTTTGTTTGATACAATAGGGATTGGCTTTTTTACTATTTTGGGTTTGAAAAAAGCCTTACTGGTGGCTCAGGTTTCGCCTCTTATAGGAGTAATCATGGGTATGGTATCTGCTACTTTTGGCGGAGTATTGAGAGATGTGTTCTGCAACCAAGTTCCTCTTATTTTTAGGAAGGAAATTTATGCAACGGCTTGCTTAGTGGGAGCAGGAATTTATTTATTTTTAGAAAAAATCAGTCCATATACTCGCCTAAATACCTTATTGACTATCTTTATCATTATCATCATTCGCTTTGTGGCAGTCAAATACAAGCTATCTTTGACATGGAAAAGGTAGTTGCTGTTTTGTAAAATCTACGGCTACATTTTACTTTTTGTAATTTGATTGGTACAGGAGTATATTTAAAATTGATTTAAGCCAATCTTAAAGTAAGTATCTTCTGCCAAACTCCTTTCTTCTAATACTGCCAAGGCAGGTGGACAGCATTTATGTTACGCCACATTGAACGCTTCGGGTAGTTTTAAGTAAGCACTAACTCACTCAGGCAACGTTTTTGGTAAGCGCAGAAAGAAGTAGCTTTTTGAAATAAATGCAATTTTTTTCCATAATTATCGTGGACTTGACATGTTAGAAAAAGCAGTAAAACTGACGAAAAAAAGAGAAGCAAACTTTTTTATAGTTTGCTTCTTTGAGTTTTTATATAAATCAAATACTATTTCGGTTAAAAAGTCAATCTGTAAAATGGAATCGGTAAAAATCCTTGTTGGTATGCCGTTCCTACACGTTGTGTGCGAGGGTTGTATGCTTGCTGCAATACGTTCTGATGATTTGTAATATTCTGTAAATCAATAGCTATCTCATGCGTAAGTCGCTTGCGATTGATTTTATAGGAAAACTTCAAATCAGTGCGAAAGTAGGCGGGTTGTTGTGCAGTAAAGGCATTGTCATCATCGTAAATAGTAATCCCTGTCTGTGCAGACTGTACTAAGTCCACAGGGCGGAGGAATCTACCCCCTGCACTTGTAATTCTCCAATTGATGCTTAAAATATTGTCTTTGCTACCAATTTTAAACTCCTTACCTGCTAAAAAATTTACTACATATCTGCCGTTGAATGGTGTATTGCGCTCTATACCATCACTACCCTTGTACTTGGAGTCAAAAATGGAGGTGGTAAGTAAGAAATAATAGCTGTTTGAAAAATATTTTTCTAAGGTAAGTTCCACACCATAATTTGTACCTGTGCCTTTATTTACCAAGTTGCCAATGTCAGTAGGGGCAAAGTCCACTCCCTCAGTAAGTACAGAGTAATAACTTGGGCGAGTTTCCACAGGGACATTAAAGAGAGATTGGTAATAAGTTTCTACTTTTAGGCGTAGGTTTTCAGTCAAGCTCTGCTCCAAACCTACTACAAAGTGATGGCTTTGGGTAAATCCTAAGTCTTTGTTAGTGAGGCTATAAGTGCCGTCAGCATTGCGATTTTGATAGAAAGAAAGCAAAATAGGCTGTAAGTTGCTGTGCAGACCGTAAGCAACATTAATTGTACTTTTCTCATTCAGTACGTAGTTCAGCCCTATTCTCGGCTCTACAACTGATTTTCTGTTAAGTTCGTAGCTCATAAAGCTCAGCCCAGAGTTGAGGGTAAGTTTTTCATTGAAGCGATGTTTCCATTGTAAGTAACCCTGTCCAAGCATAGTTTCACCTGTAGTATTTCTCAAATCATTGGGGACGGGGAGCAGTCTTGTATTTTTCAAATTGAACTGTGAAAAATCTAAAATAAAACCACCTGTGAGTTTATTTTTTGCATTGATTTTATGATTGATAACGGCATTGATAGAGAGTTTATCATTAGAAAATCTTGCACTCTCATTGCGGATTTCTCTTTCTATATCTTTGGTATCACCTTTGTAAATGACAGTATCGCCATCAAAGTTTTGAAAACTTTGCGAAGCAGAAAGCGTGATTTTGCCATAAGTTCGGTCTGTAAAGCGGTGTTCGTAGCTTACTGCGCCAACTCCTGCTCCAAAGTTCACGAAAGTATTATTGTTTTCATCACCATAAGCGTCCCCGTCTGTGCTTACGTCTTTGCCCAAGAAAGTGATGTTACTCCTTCCACCCAACACCCATGCAGAAAAAGTACCTTTCTTACCCACAGGAATATCTGCCTTAAAGGTCAAATCCTGATAATAAGGTGTGCCAGCAATTTGGAAACCAATCGCAGACATCAGTCCAAAAAGAGAATAACGATAGTTAAGCAAGTAAGAGGCTTGACGACCAGAAGCAGTTTTCTTCTTGGAAAAAGGACCTTCCAACCCTACTTCTACACCGTTAAAACCTACTTGGGTAAGAAATTCGTGTTTTTCATCATTACCTTTTCTCAATCTCAGGTCAAAAACAGAACCCAAAGCATTAGCATACTCGGCAGGGAAAGCACCTGTCATAAAATCGGATTTTGCTAAAAGATTGGCATTAAGCATACTTACAGGACCTCCTGAAGTTCCCAAAGCTCCAAAGTGATTGGGATTGGGGATATTTACGCCTTCCAAACGCCATAGTAGAGAAGCAGGAGAGTTGCCACGTACTATGATGTCGTTCCTTGCATCATTTGCACCGCTCACGCCAGCGAAGTTTGCCGCCATACGCGAGGGGTCGCCCAAGCTACCTGCATATTTAAGCGTTTCGCTGGGGTTAAATGGACGCGAACTCACCGTTGCCATTTCATTATTAGTGATTTTTGCGTCTTCGCTTCTTTGGAAAGTAACCACTACTTCGTTCAGACTGGTGATACTCTCGGTCATGCCTACTTCTAAAATTACTTCTTTCCCAGCATTTACGATAATATCTTTCATGAAAACGTCCTCGTAACCAATGAAGGCAATTTTCAAATTTACACGACCAACAGGCACGTTAAGCAAGCGGAAGCTACCATTTTCGTCAGTAGAAGAACCTATGAGCGGATTGCTACCTAAAACCAAAACATTTGCTCCAATAATGGGTGATTTGGAAGCTACATCGGTAACTTTGCCTCGAATGTTTTGCGTCTGTGCCATACTTGTTTGAGGGCATACAAACACAGGCAATAATTGGATTAGTAGAATAACAGATAAAATTAAGTTTTTCATAGTTTTAATGAGATTTTGAAGTTTTTTAGCTTATTGTCCATTCTAAACTTTTATATTCATTCCCTATTGCATAGATAGCTTTGCTTTCGGAGCCTTCTTATGAGGTAGAGATTTAGAAGGGGCTTTGATTTATGGCTTCAAAATTGACCTGAAAATCATAAAAAAAGAATCGGAAAGTAGGTGAAGCGTAAAAATGTAGGGGTGAAGCGGAGAGGTAAAATATGCTTTCACTTCACCCTTTATTTTCCACACTTCACCCCAGTTTTATCATCATTCTTTTCATTTATCTGTTTATATTTGTCCTTCTTAGTTTTAAACCCATCTGATAAATGGAAAAAGTAACACTAAACGACCAAAAAGCAAGATGGATAGGAACGCCTCTTATTACTATTGGGCTTGCATTGTATATTCACCCAGAGGCTTTCTTTCCTACCGTTGATTGGTTCGAGGCTTGGCACTGGCTAAGTACCTCTTTTTTGAATACTTTTTTTGTATGGGAAGGCTGTCGTTATATTTTTATACGTAGTAGGGTTTTGTACCCTAATTATAGTCAAACCAAGAAACGACTGTTTTATGAGGCAGTAGTCATTATCGTTTATATATTTATTATTACCTCTATCATAGATTATGGTTATTGTTATCTGCTTTTAGGCAAGGACTTACCTGTACTTTTCAAAGGGTTTAAAATAGGCTTAATCCCCACTACTATCGTTACTTTGATTTACGAAAGCGTGTTCTTTTTTGAGTCTTGGGCGGCAGACGTAAAGAAAAGCGAAATATTGGCAAGAGAGAATGTGCAGTCGCAGTTAGATACCCTCAAAAATCAACTTGACCCACACTTTTTATTTAACAGTTTGAATACACTTGCTTCTTTGATAGATGACGAAAATAAACCTGCTCAAGAATATTTGGATAGATTGTCAGATGTTTATAGATACGTACTTATCAGCAAAGATAAAAATACTGTAACAGTAGAAGAAGAAATGCAATTTTTGGACGCTTATATTTACCTTAATAAAGTACGTTTTAGGGAAAATTTGCAGATAGAAAAACAAGTCTCGAGGCAGACCTACCACCAACAGGTAGCTCCTCTCAGCTTGCAAATGCTCATAGAAAATGCTATCAAACACAATATTATTTCAAAAGATAAACCATTGAAAATCAAAATTTCAGAAGATGGAGAAGGGTATCTACAAGTGGAAAACAATATCCAAGAGAAAAAAACTTTTGAGAAATCCACCAAAGTAGGTTTACAAAATATCGTCAATCGCTATCAGCTCCTATCAGATAGGCAGGTAGAGATTGTTAAAAACAATGATTTTTTCAAAGTAAAAATTCCACTACTTCAGTAAGAAAAATATGACTACTATTCTCATAGAAGACGAATATCCCGCATCAGAACGCTTGGAAAAGCTAATTAAGAAAGCAGATGCAAGCATACAAATTTTAGATATTTTAGAAAGCATAGAAGATGCAAAGGCATGGTTTGCAAAAAATCCTGCTCCAGATTTGATATTTTCTGATATTCAACTCTCTGACGGGCTAAGTTTTCAAATTTTTGAAGAGGTAACTATCAAAAGTCCTATTATTTTCACAACCTCTTATGATGAATATGCTATAAAGGCATTTAAGGTAAAGAGTATAGACTATTTGTTGAAGCCTATTAAACAACAGGAATTGCAAAATGCAATAGAGAAGTTTAAAAACCTAAAAAGTGAGTTTTCAGAGCAGCAACATTTGGAAAACCTTTACACGCTAAAAATGGAATCGCTTTTGGATACGTTACGCCCTGTGGAAAAAAGGTACAAATCCCGTTTTTTAGTAACTCAGGGCGACCAACTCTTGCCTATTCCTACCGAACAGATAGCCTATTTCTTTACTTCTAACGAAATGCTTTGCTTGGTGCAAAAGGACAATAAGCAATTTTTACTCGACTATACGCTGGAGGAGTTAGGGCTATGCCTTGACCCTGCTCATTTTTTCCGCATCAATCGCCAATTTCTCGCACATCTGTCTTCTATTCGTAAAATCCACAATTACTTTAATGGAAAATTAAAATTAGAACTCATGCCTACTCCTGCGCAAGAGGTTCTGGTAAGTCGAGAAAAAGCTGCACTATTCAAAAAATGGATAGAAGGTGCGTGAAAATATGAATGAGAGTAGGTCTGATTTTCCAAGTCAGATGCTACTTCCCTACACCCCCAAACTTTTCAAAAAAGCCTCCTCGCTGGGTTCTCTCCCTAAAAAATTAATCAGTTGTTGCATCTCGTCCTCCGAACCGCCTTTGGAAAGAATGGTATTTCGGTATCTCACCCCCACTTCCTTGTTGAGAATACCTTTTTGCTCAAAAACAGAAAAAATATCATCTGCATAGACCAAAGACCACAAATAGCCATAATAGCTTGCCGCATAGCCCATCAGATGCCCAAATGCCGCTTCGAAGTGCGTACCTTCTAAGTAAGGGAAAAGAGTTATTTCATTTTGCAACTTTCTGATGATGTCTGTAGTACTTTCCTCACTTTCAGGGTTATATTTGTCGTGCAGAGTCATGTCATAAGTGCCATAAAATATCTGCTGTTGGGTAAATATTCCTACGCCTAAGTTTTTAGCGGAGAGCATTTTATCAAATAACTCTTTGGGCAAAACTTCGCCTGTTTGGTAGTGTTTGGCAAAAAGTGCAAGAGATTCGTAGTTCCAAGCCCAATTTTCCAAGAGTTGGGAAGGAACTTCTACAAAGTCGTTCGCTGTATTTGTGCCTGCAAAAGCCGCCACAGGAGATTGGGTAAGCAGTACGTGCAAGGCATGACCAAACTCATGGAACATGGTTTCTACCTCAGCGTGTCTGAGCAAAGAGGGCTTCTCAGGAGTAGGTTTGGAAAAATTGCATACCAAAGCCAAAACAGGAATTTGGTAGCCATGCTCGGTTTCTCTGCCTTGCACCAAAGGGAAGCAAGCGGCATGATTGTACTTGTTGGGTCTTGGGAAAAGGTCTAAGTAAAGCCTGCCAACCAATGCTTTATCGCTGGCATTTCTTACCTCAAAATATCGTACCTCCTCGTGCCAAACAGGGACATCTTTTTGCTCAACAAATTGAATATCAAATAATTGTTCGGAAATATGAAAAAGTCCATGCAATACGTTGTCCAAAGGAAAATACGTTCTGACTTGCTCTGGGTCGACACTGTACTTTTCTTTGAGCAGAATAGTCCTATAATAGCCTGATTCCCAAGGGTTCACTATTTGAGCCTTTGAGTTTCCTGTTTTTTGCTTTTTTACTTCCAAGAGTTCTTGGTAGTCTGCTTGTGCTTTGGGTCTTACTTTCTCTTTCAATTTATTTTCAAAATTCCATACTATTTCAGGCTTTTTACTCATCAAATCTTCTTGGCGATAAGCGGCGTAGGTCTGATAACCAAGCAATGCTACTATCTGCTTGCGTAGGCGAAGCACATTTTTAAGTACGCTAAGGTTTTTATCTGAAGCACGATTGAGGTACTTGATATACAGCTTTTTACGAGCTTCTTCAGAGTGTGCGTATTGCATAAAGGGTGTGTAAGAGGGATACTCCAAGCCAATTTTGTAAGTACCGTCCTCTTGCTTGTGCTGATTTTTGAAGTCTTCAGGCAGACCTGCCATCTCTTCCTCAGAAACAATAATAAAATCCTGATATTCAGCAATATTTTTATAAAACAAATTGACTTGTTCGCTGAGTTGGTCTTGGAGGTCTTTAAGTGCATCGCGTTTTTCTTTGGGAAGGGCAAAGCCATTCTTCTCGAAACTCCTCACCGTTTCCTTAACAAATTTTTCTTGGTAGCCTGTGAGCTGTTGGGCTTCTGAGGTTTGAGCATATTGCTTGATAGCTTGGTAAAGGTTCTCGTCCAAGGCTAACTGATTGCCAAACTTTTCCAATTCTTCTACTGCTTGCCTGCTTTTATTTCTTAGTTCGTCATCAACTACGGTACTCGAAAGCAAAAATAACAAGGCGTTTGTAATGCTTAATTGGCTCATCAGGGCATCATACTTTCTCATCGTATTCTCAAAAGTACGAGCCTCCTCAGCGATAGCGTATAGTTCAGATAGCTTTTCAGTGAGCAGTGCAGTAGTGGTAGTAACTGCTTCTTGCACATTTTCTACTGTAATATTTTTAAAGTCAATGAGTTGGTTGTGTGTATAGATTAGCGGATTTTTCATGCTTCAAATAGATAAAATGGAAATGATTGGTAAATTTAGTATTATTTTGAATGTTTTATCAATAAAACAAAAAGCATTTTGTATTTGGATAGTTACAAAATTTATATGAGAACTAAAATTTTTGCACCTTACTTTTTAATTTTACTTGTTAATTTTGCTGTTTAGTTTGTAGGCTTATCTTTTTTATTCAATATCAGTAACTTTTAAAAAAATCTATGGAGCATGATTATCCTTTTAAAGTGATTTATGAAGATAACCATCTTATCATTGTAAATAAAGAAAGCGGAGTATTGGTGCAAGAAGATGAGTCGGGGGATATGCCTTTGGTAGAAATGGTAAGAGCGTATTTGAAAGAGAAATACCAGAAAGAAGGCAATGTTTTTTGTGGAATAGTACATCGTCTTGACCGTCCTGTAAGTGGGGTAATAGTATTAGCCAAAACTTCTAAAGCCTTAGAGCGAATGAATGATTTGTTTAAGTATCGTGAAGTATATAAAACTTACTGGGCTGTTACTCAACGTCCTCCAGCTAAGCCACAGGGGCATCTGATACACTGGTTAGTCAAAGATAAAGAAAAAAATAGAGTTACCCCGTATGACAAAGAGATAGAGGGAGGGTTGAAGGCAGAACTATATTACAGAGTCATTGGAGAAAAAGAGGGCTATTACCTCATAGAAGTCAATCCTATTACAGGGCGACCTCATCAGATTAGAGTACAACTCATGACGCAGGGCAGTATAATTGTAGGAGATGTGAAATACGGCTACCATCACCCCAATCCCGATGCAAGGATACATCTGCACGCTCGTGCCATTCGCTTTGTCCATCCTGTTCAGAAGGAAGAGATGCGTTTTGTTGCCGAATTGCCTGAGGAGGACTTGTGGAATCTTTTTAGAGGAGTAGCACTGATTGAGCATAGGGTAGATGTATAAAATCTTTACCTTTGAAAAACTTAAAAATCTGACAATAAAAACAAATCAACAAGGGAAAAAGTTAAGGTTTGGGGCAAGTTCAAAAAATGAAAATGTATGAAGAATACTCGGGATAATGAGATAGGATTGATAGCAACTGACCAGACCAATTTAGAGCGGGCTAAGTCAATTTTTACATACATACACAAAATAACAAACTAATAACCACCATCTAACATCTAATCAGAATGAATAACATCAATTGGGAAACAATCAAAGAGTTTAACGAAATCCGTTTTGAATACTACGAAGGAATAGGAAAAATTACCATTAATCGACCTCATAAACGCAATGCTTTCACCCCTCTGACAGTGCAAGAAATGATAGAAGCCATGACACACTGTCGCTATGATGACAAAATAGGGGTGGTGGTACTGACGGGAGAAGGTACAGAGGCTTTTTGTAGTGGTGGCGACCAAAGCGTAAGAGGACATGGAGGGTACGTAGGCAATGATGGAGTGCCACGCCTCAATGTATTAGACTTACAAAAGTTGATTCGCTCTATTCCCAAACCCGTGATTGCTATGGTAGCTGGCTGGGCAATAGGGGGCGGGCATGTCTTGCACGTAGTTTGCGACTTGACCATAGCCGCAGAAAATGCAAAGTTTGGGCAAACAGGTCCCAAAGTAGGTAGCTTTGACGGAGGGTTTGGGGCTTCTTACTTAGCACGCATCGTAGGGCAGAAAAAGGCAAGAGAAATATGGTATCTGTGCGATGTCTATGATGCCAATGAGGCACTTCAAATGGGTTTGGTAAACAAAGTTGTTCCTACGGAAAAGTTGGAAGAAACCACAGTAGAGTGGTGTAAAAAAATCTTGGAAAAATCTCCTATCGCCTTGCGTATGCTCAAGAGTGCCTTCAATGCCGAACTTGACGGGCAAGCAGGGATTCAAGAATTAGCGGGCAATGCTACTTTGCTTTATTATCTCTCCGACGAGGCAAAAGAAGGTAAAAATGCTTTTATGGAAAAACGCAAGCCTGATTTTTCTAAATTCCCCAAGTTCCCATAGACTTACAACAACTTATTAGCGGATGGGCAGGTGGGGACAAATGTTAAGCAACGCTTGCTATAGGGCTGTTTCGCTTAGTATTTTTCCCTTCCAATCTTTTTTCTATCTTTGAAAATTAATTTTTCTAAAACCATAGCGGTATGCACACCCCACTTTTTAGCAATTTTGATTTTAGCCAATTGTATTCCCCTGATTTCAAGGAAGATAGTGTAAGAGAGGAACTGATACTGCCACTCTTGCAGGGTTTGGGCTATGCGGGAAAGCAAATCGTGAGGAGCAAAGCATTGGCAAATCCCTTTCTGAAAGTAGGCTCGCAAAAGCGACAAATTAAGCAAGTGCCTGATTATTTGCTGAAAACAGAAGCAGAATCGCTTAGTTATGCGTGGGTCTTAGATGCCAAAGCCCCTAATGAAAACATCACCGAAGGCGAAAATGTAGCACAAGTATATAGCTATGCCATTCACCCCGAAGTCAAAACCAAGTTTTTTGCCCTTTGCAATGGGAAGGAGTTTATTCTTTTTCGCCAAGACGAAGAAAAACCCTTGCTTTATTTTTCTCTGAACCAGATAGATAGCTATTGGGACGAGCTAAAAAGCTACCTTGCGCCCTCCGCCTTCCAAAATGGCAAAGATTTTTCCTACGCCACCGTAAAAACTGTAAAATCGGGCGTAAAAGATGAAAGCGACTACATCAATCGCCCTTTGCTTGACGAAATGCCTGTCCAAAAACAAGCCTCCAAACGACATTTTGGCGTGCATGGCTATTTTACCAAGCAGTCTTGGAACGTAGTCAGGGCGTACATCGAGCATTTTTCCAATGTGGGCGACCTCGTGCTTGACCCCTTTGGTGGCAGTGGAGTAACGGCAATAGAGGCACTCATGTCCGATAGGAGGACGATTCACATAGACCTCAACCCTATGTCGGTGTTTATCGTCAATGCCTTGCTTGCCCCTGTGAAAATCAATGAGTTAATGCTTGCTTTTGAAAGGGTAAAAACTGCTTTTACCGCTAAAAATCCCTCAGGTCTCGAAGACCTGAGGGATTTGGAAGGAATCTCCTACCCACAAGGCTTTCGCCTCCCCAAAGGCTCTGACGTACAGACCATTGAGCAACTTTTTACTGAAAAACAATTGGCACAGCTGGCTTTTCTGAAACACTTGATTCTGAAAGAAAAAAATGAAAATATCAAAAACTCCCTACTTTTGGCTTTTTCAAGTAGCATTACAAAAACAAATTTGACTTATCACAATTCTGGCGCAAGAAATGAAAATGCAGGGGATAGTGCTGCTTTTAGATATTATCGCTATCGTGTTGCAAAAGAAACAGTTGATTTAGATTTGATGAATACTTTTGAAACCAAATTCAAGAAAATTCTTTCAGCAAAAAAAGACGTAGGGACAAAAATAGATGAAAAAACGATAAAAAATGGGCAAATCGTGAAAGGGACAGCGACAGATTTGAGTTTCATTAAAAACGAAAGCGTGGACTACATCTATACCGACCCGCCTTATGGCAAGAAGATTCCCTATTTGGACTTGTCTATCATGTGGAACGCTTGGCTCGACCTGCCTGTAACGGAGGAGGACTACGAAATGGAAGCGATAGAAGGCGGCGAACACCAAAAAAGCAAGGACAAGTACAATGAACTCATCGCCCAAAGCATTAAAGAGATGTACCGAGTGCTGAAATTTGACCGTTGGATGTCCTTTGTTTTTGCCCACAAAGACCCCGAATTTTGGCATTTGATTATAGATACTGCCGAGAGGTGCGGTTTTGAGTACGCAGGTGCGGTCAAGCAAAGCAACGGACAAACGAGCTTCAAAAAGCGTCAAAACCCTTTTACCGTGCTTTCAGGGCAACTTATCATCAATTTCAAAAAAGTTCGCAAACCCCGCTACATTCTCAAAGCAAATCTGGGCATGGATATTTCAGAGATTTTCATGC
Organism: Thermoflexibacter ruber; assembly: GCF_900113045.1. Classification (GTDB taxonomy): domain Bacteria; phylum Bacteroidota; class Bacteroidia; order Cytophagales; family Thermoflexibacteraceae; genus Thermoflexibacter; species Thermoflexibacter ruber. The sequence continues at coordinate 97,029 of NZ_FONY01000004.1, read as the reverse complement.
AAACTGCGGAAGGAATCATAGCCAAGTACAATGGGGCTACCTTAGAGCAAATCAATGATGAGTTGATTATCAAGGGTTTAGAATTAGGCTTTTTGGAATTGTTGGCAAAAAAATATACTGACCTTACGCCTGTACTGATGGATATGTTTGACTATGACGAGAAAACGCAAAAGTTTCATATCCGCAAAAATAGGAAATTCCAAACGCACATAGACTTAAACCTTCGCATTCGCTATTACTTGCTTTCCTACTTGCGAAGAGTGGAATTAGAAAACAAAATTCCGACTTTTGACGATATTGTGCTGAATATCATGCCTTTACTCAAAAATGGTATAACGCCAGAAAATCAGACAATTCTGAGTGTATTAAAAAACATAGCCACGCCTGTGGGCAATGGTTGGCGACTGATGCCGCAAGGAGGGTTGTTTTGAGAAGCACTGCATACTTTACTCACCCCTAACAAGTTTATGCAACCTATTTGTAAAGGATTGGTAACTATTTCATCCGAATAAATTCACCTGCTCATTTTGTTGGGGTATAAAACAAAAGGCTGTTCATACTTTTTATGAACAGCCTCTTTATATCCTTTGAGCCAAAATCACACTTTAATTTCTACATCTACACCACTTGGCAGTTCTAATTTCATCAAAGCATCTACTGTTTTTGTAGAGGTTGAGTAAATGTCGATAAGCCTTTTATAGGTGCAAAGTTGGAACTGTTCTCTTGACTTTTTGTTTACGTGTGGGGAACGCAACACAGTGAACTTTTCTTTTTCAGTAGGTAAAGGAATAGGACCACTTACCACTGCACCTGTCGCTTTTACCGCTTTCACAATTTTCTCAGAAGACTTGTCCACTAAGTTGTGGTCATAACTCTTCAACTTTATTCTTATTTTTTGTGTCATGTCCTTTCAAATTTTATTTGTTATCCTTTACTTCCTTTTACCTGTGCTACTACTGCCTCAGCAATGTTGTTAGGAACTTCTGCATAGTGAGAGAAGGTCAAACTTGCTGATGCTCTACCTGAGGAGATAGTACGCAAATCAGTAACGTAACCGAAAAGCTCAGACAATGGCACGTCAGCTTTTACTACCTGCGCCCCGCCTCTACTATCCATGCCTTTCATGATACCTCTTCTTCTATTCAAATCACCTGTAACAGGACCTGTAAACTCATCTGGAGTTACTACCTCTACTGACATGATTGGCTCTAATAATTTTGGTTTTGCCTTTGCACCTGCTTCTTTGAAACCAATAGTTGCCGCCAATTCAAATGATAGTGAGTCAGAGTCCACATCGTGGTAAGAACCATGGAATAGGCGAACTTTGAAACCTGTAACAGGGAAGCCAGCTAATACCCCATTTTTCATGGCATTCTCAAAGCCTTTTTGAATTGCAGGGATAAATTCTTTTGGAATAACACCACCCACAATTTCATTTACAAACTCTAAGCCCTCTTTGTCATCTTCTCTCGGTCCTAACTCAAATACGATATCAGCAAATTTACCACGTCCACCTGTTTGCTTTTTGTAAACTTCTCTATGCTCAACTTTTGCAGTAAAGTGTTCTTTATAAGCCACTTGTGGAGGTCCTTGGTTTACTTCTACTTTGAACTCGCGCTTCATGCGGTCTAAGATAATTTCCAAGTGAAGTTCTCCCATACCTCTGATGATAGTCTGACCTGTTTCTTGGTCTGTGAAGGCTCTCAAAGTAGGGTCTTCCTCTAACAATTTAGCCAAAGCCATACCCAACTTGTCTTGGTCTGCTTGCTTTTTAGGCTCTATCGCATAACCAATTACAGGCTCAGGGAAGCTCATAGACTCCAACACTATCTTGTGGTTTTCATCTACTAAGGTATCTCCTGTTTTGATGTCTTTGAAACCAACCCCTGCACAAATATCTCCTGCCTCTACAAAATCAATCGGATTTTGCTTATTAGCGTGCATTTGTACCAATCTTGAAATACGCTCTTTGTTTTGAGTACGTGTGTTATACACATAAGAACCTTTTTCTAACTTACCAGAGTACACACGCATAAAGCACAAACGACCAACAAATGGGTCAGTCATAATCTTGAATGCCAATGCTGCAAATGGGTCATCGTTAGTAGGTCTTCTAATTTCTTTCTGCTCGGTATCAGGATTAGTTCCTTCTACTGGAGGCAGGTCAAGTGGTGATGGCAAGTAGGCTACTACTGCATCGAGTAACGCTTGTACACCTTTATTTTTGAAGGCAGAACCACAAAGTACAGGCGAAAAAGACATATCGATTACCGCCTTGCGAACTGCTGCCATTACCTCTTCCTTTGTAATAGAATCTGGATTGTCAAAGAACTTTTCTAACAAAGCATCATCGTACTCAGCTACAGACTCTATCAAGTTTTGTCTCCACTCGTTCACATCATCTTGCAAGTCAGCAGGTACGGGAATGATTTTATAGGTTTTACCTTTGTCCTCTTCGTTCCAAATAATGGCTTCATTAGTTACTAAATCTACTACCCCCTTAAAGTTTTCTTCCGCACCAATAGGAATTTGTAGAGGCACAGGTTTAGCCCCTAATTTTTCTTTAATTTCTTTTACAGCTTTATAAAAGTCGGCACCTGCTCTGTCCATTTTATTAACAAAGCATATACGAGGCACTTTGTACTTGTCAGCTTGTCTCCAAACTGTTTCGGACTGAGGCTCTACCCCAGACACTGCACAGAACAAAGCTACTGCACCGTCCAATACACGCAAAGAACGCTCTACTTCTACGGTAAAATCCACGTGACCAGGAGTATCAATAATGTTGATTTGATAACTCTTAGTATCAGGGGTTGCATCGCCCTGTACGGTAGGATAGTTCCAGTTAGTAGTAATTGCCGCTGCAGTGATAGTAATACCTCTTTCTTGCTCTTGCTCCATCCAGTCGGTAGTAGCCGCACCGTCGTGAACCTCACCTATTTTGTGCGTAATCCCTGTATAGTAAAGGATACGCTCAGTTGTTGTTGTTTTACCAGCATCGATGTGAGCCATGATGCCAATATTTCTCAAATAGTTTAAATCTCGTGCCACTGTTTTTAAAACTTAAAGTGTGAAAATGCTTTATTAGCTTCTGCCATTCTATGTGTATCGTCTTTTTTCTTCACAGCCGCACCTTCACCTTTTGATGCCGCTATGATTTCACCTGCCAATCTTTCCGTCATGGTCTTTTCTCCTCTGCCTCTTGCATACTTGATAAGCCACTTTATGCCTAAAGATATTTTCCTGTCAGGGCGAACTTCTGTCGGTACTTGAAAGTTTGCGCCGCCTACTCTGCGCGAACGAACCTCGACAGAAGGCATGACATTGTTTAGGGCTTTTTTCCAAGTTTCAAGACCACTTATTTTCTCTCCACCTTTACTCAACCTATTTTCTACTAACTCCACTGCTTCGTAGAAGATTGTATAGGCTGTTGATTTTTTGCCTCTCTCCATTAAGTTGTTCACAAATCTTGTAACCAACACGTCATTAAACTTAGGGTCAGGCAAAAGATAACGCTTCTTTGGTTTTGCTTTTCTCATCTTACTTCAAGGTTGTAACTCCTTTTTACTTTTTGATTATTTTACAGATTAATTAAAATTATTTTTTTCCACCTTTACCTTTTGCGGCTGGCGCTGCTGCTGCACCGGGTTTAGGTCTTTTTGCGCCGTACAAAGAGCGGCTTTGCTTTCTTCCATTCACACCCGCAGTGTCTAATGCACCTCTAACGATGTGATAACGCACACCAGGAAGGTCTTTTACCCTTCCACCTCTCACCAAGACGATAGAGTGTTCTTGGAGATTGTGTCCTTCGCCGGGGATATAAGCAAGAATTTCCTTGCTATTCGTAAGGCGAACCTTAGCCACTTTCCTCATCGCAGAGTTGGGCTTCTTTGGAGTGGTCGTATATACTTTGGTGCAAACTCCTCTACGTTGAGGGCAAGAATCCAAAGCAGGAGATTTAGACTTATAGCTCTTATTCTCACGACCTTTTCTTACTAATTGCTGTATAGTAGGCATTTATAAAAAACTTATAATAAACGATTTAAATAAAAACTTTTTACTGTTTTGATTTTTTGGAGTGCAAAATTATGTAATTCAATTCTTTTTACAAAATGATTTAGAAAAATATTTGTCTTGTTGGATTTTAATTTTCTATTAACTATCTTTGCATCGCAAAAAATCGGAGTGTAGCGTAGCCCGGTAGCGTACTAGCATGGGGTGCTAGGGGTCGCAGGTTCAAATCCTGTCACTCCGACACAATAAAAACAATCGTAAGCAGTTAATTAATTGATTACGATTGTTTATTTTTATAAAGTATCGTACACGATTAGTCTTAAAGATAAGTAAAAATGTATTACCTCAAAGGATTGTGAGGAAATAAAAGCACATAATACATGCAAATACCATACGCTATATGCTATTTGTTTCTCATCTTCGCCTTACCTCAAAAAACACACTATCCATATTGAAAGAGGTAAAAATTCCCAAACCATTGTGCACATTGGTCAGTGGTTCATTGAGGTTGCGAGAGTCCTGTTGCTGAGTGTTGTAGAGGTCGGCGTATTCCTTATTGACCTTGTAAAGTTTGACCCTGTACCTACCAAACTGCTCTAACTGAATAGGGCGAATGAGGTATTCATTGTTGCGAGTGGGTTGGGAAATAAAATTAAAATTGCGATTACCAAAATCTGGCAGTACGCCATCTGCCACAATTTTTTGAGGATTGTCTTCTAAGTTGTCAATGACGATATAGAAGTATTCTTGACTTGGATTGCTCCATGTAATTTTGATTTCTTCCAAAGAAGAAGTGTTGTTGAACAAATCAGTAATGCTACTTACTCTATACGCATAAACCACTGTGGGAGAAATACTTATATTTTGAGGGGCAGAAGGCACTATGGTTTCTGCGCTGGTAGTTCTTCCAAAATAATCAAACTCGATTTTATACTTTTTATTAGGAATGATTTGCAAGTCAGTGCCTTCGTACCTATAAAATCCTTGCCTTTGAGCATTGTGCGTAAGTTTGTATTTTTTATCATCTGCTATGATAAAAACCTCTGCATCTGTGATAGGCAATGAAACACTGTCTTCGCTTTCTTTTGGCACAATACGGGTAATTTGTATTTCTGTAACAGGCTGGTAAGCATATAAGTAGCCTTGCAAAACTGCCTTGTCATTCTTATTTGGACTAAGTTCTATTTTCGTGCAAGCCCAAGAAAGTAACACAGTAGAAAGTAAAGTCGTAAGGATTATAAGATTGTATTTTTTCATGATTTTACCTCAATTTAAAATTCAAAAAGAAATTAGGTGTAAAGCCCAATAAGTTTACATTAGTTTCATATACTTGATTATCAATTACTTCAAATTCTTTGTAGCGAACATTTACCCGATTATATACATTGAAAAAGGTAATTCCTGCATCTGCTTTTGCCTTGTCTATTTTGAAATGATAGGTAAAAGCCAAATCCAAACGGTGGTAATTGGGCAAGCGGAAAGCGTTTTTATCGCCTACGCTTACGTAAGATTGTGTGTTTCCGTCTAAAAGTGTAATCTGATAGCCTCCAATTGGGGCAGTATAGGGCTTGCCCGTAGCATAGACCCAAGTGCCTGACAGCGTCCATTTCCCGATGTTATAACTCCCAACTAACTTAAACTCGTGGGTTTGGTCTTGCAAGGCATGGAAAGGTTTTTCACTGATTTCGGGGAAGTTATAAATCACTTCGCTAAGGGTATAGCTCGCCCAACCTGTAAAGTTGCCGACTTTGCGTTGCGCCAAAAACTCTACGCCTTGTGAGTAACCTGTGCCTTTGAAAAAGTTTTGATTGTTCGTATTATTATCTCCAATGAGGCTTGCCCTATTGAAGCGCAAAGTGAACTCTGAAAGCCCTGTCATGTCCTTGCGATAGGTTTCTACGCTGAACAGATAATTGTCGTTTTCATAAGAAATTCCGCCAATGTAGTGCGTGGCAGAGCTAATAAGTACGTCTTGGTCATTCGCCAAAAGCCAAAAATCACGAGAACCTGCGGTAACATCTTCTCTTACAATTCGATTGATAAATTGGTAATACTGTCCCCAAGCCGCTTTCAGGCTGATTTTGTCCGTGAGTTGGTAGCTGGCAGAAACTCTTGGCTCTATGTATGTTTTTTTCGTTAGTCCATAGTAAGTTCCTCTCAATCCATATTTTACACTTAGCTTTTCCGTAGGACTCCACCTGTTCTGCACATACGCAGAGGCGAGTGTTCCTTGATTATCATTGGCAAAAACCGTAGTGGTATCGTTGGTTGTATAGAGGTAGCGAATTGCATTGTGGGTAAGTTGCGTTCCAAACTCTAATTGGTTTTTCTGATTGATTTTGAACTCATTATCCAAACGCAAGCTGAGGTCTTGCACGTTGTTGTCCTCATAAAGCCCTGTACTAAAATTCCTTGTCGTGCCATCTGCATTGGTAATTTCAACTTTGGAAGTGCGGTTGCGGTTGCTAAAATAGTTGGAATAAGCCAACACCGCATTGCTATACCATTTTGGCGACCAAGTTCTGCCCCATTTTACGCTTGCCCCATTGTTTCCCCAATAGGTCAAATCTTTGGTTTTATTTTGAATATTGATATTTCCACCACCGCCAAAACCACCACCAAAGCCACCTCTATTTTGTTGGCGAGCATTGTCCAAATTGTCCTGCCCGTTGTAAAGACTGACTGAAAGAATGTCCTTATTGCTCAGGTTATAAGTGAGTTTGGCATTGATGTCATAAAAGTAAAATACAGGTTGTGTTTGAAAAAGTCGGTTAGGTGGCGCATTGGGATTCGGATTGTTGTTGTTACTGCTTCCATACAAGCTAAAAAGTTTGTCATACAAGCCACTTTGAATAATGTCGGTATAAGAACGCCTTGCCGCAAGCAAAAAAGAGGCTCGTTTTCCCATAGGAATCTCTACCAAAGCATTGGCACTGAGTGCACTCAGCCCTACGCCAATGTCATATTTTTTCGTATTCCCATTTTTGCCAGTCAAGTCCACCACGCTGGAAATTCTCCCTCCATATTTTGCCTCAAATCCACCTTTGTAAAGCTGTACGTCTTTAATCGCATTGGCATTAAAAGCACTGAAAAATCCAAAAAAGTGGTCGACATAATAGACTGTAAATCCGTCTAATAGTACTAAATTTTGGTCTGGTGTTCCCCCACGCACATACAAACCCGAAGAAGCCTCATTGCTTCCGCTTACCCCTGGTAGCATTTGCAAAGCCCTGAAAATATCCTTTTCCCCAATGCTTGGAAGAGTAGAAACCTGAGCAGGGGAAATGGACACTTGGCTCAGATTCTCACTCATTTTCATCATGTTAGATTCTTTTTCTGCCGTAACTACTACCTCCCCCAATTCCATGCTCATTTCTTCTATTTCCACTAATAGCTTCCCTTTGGCATCTTCGGGCGTAATTTTGTAGGCAGTTGTCTGGTAGCCTAAGTACCTGATAAGAAGCGTAGTAGTATCCGAAGGCACATTAAAAAGTGTAAAATTTCCGTCTATGTTGGTAACTGTGCCTTTGTTAGTTCCGTACACCTGCACACTTACGTTGGGCAAAGTTTCACCACTCTTGCGATCTTTTACTACTCCGTTGATGGTAATATTAAAGCGAGTAGGTTTAAGTTCTATGTAAGAATTGACTACTTCAATCAGTTCATTCTGAATATTATCTGTACCATTTCCCTTTTTTTCTTCATTATTTTTCCCGACTCTACTGACCGTAACGACTCTGGGTCTGATGGTAATTTTTTTACTATTCAAAAAAAACTGTACATTGGTTTCTGCCAGCAAGTCTTCCAAAACCTTGTTGAGTGGCGTATTGCGGTATATTTTGATGGAGGTAAGTCCCTTGGGCAGTTGGCGGGGGTCATAGTCCAATTCTAACTCGTAAAGCCCCGCTAACTCCTTTAAAATCAGTTCCAAAGTCATGCCCATAAAATCACGATTCACAATAATCGGAGAATCTTTGGCAGGAGTTTGGGCAAAAATATAGGATTGAAAGCAGAAAAAAGCAAGTACTAATCCTTTGAAAATCACCTTTTTCATTCTGTTGATAATTTAAGTTTTTGGTTTTAGTAGTTATTCATCAGTTCCACTGTGGGTAACAACACATGAATTTATAGTAACAAGGCACTTTTTCATGTGTTATCACATGAAAAACTACTAAGTCCAAATTTCTCAAAAGAAAAGGAAGTGAAGAAAACTAATTTATCAATGCTAAAAATCTCCTTGCAAACGGTAGGAATTATCTTTCAAGGGTTTCTAATTTACACTCTTTGATGCCTTTGTTTTTGCAAGAAAAACCAAGCAAGAGTACGGTTTTGCCTAAGTGAAGATATTTTTCGTAGTATTTTTTTTCTTTGATTTGGGCTAAGGCAACCTCTGCCGAGTCTTCTACTTTGAACTCTATCACATAGATTTCCTTTTCTGTTTGCAAAACTGCATCTACTCGCCCTTCCGAAGTGCTGACTTCTGACTGCATTTCGTAACCTATCAGCAAGAAAACCAAGAAGATAATGGCATGGTAATAGCGTTCTGATTTTTCCTCAAAAATTTGGTAGGGAATATTGGCAAAAACAATGTTGAAAAACTTGACCACTTTCTCCAAGCCTTTTTCTGCAAAAGCATCGGCTATCTGCCAAACCAAAGGACTTACCGAAGGCGTAGTTTCCTTCATGTAGCCCGCTAAGAGGTGCTGAATAAGCGATTGCCTTACTTCGTGGTTGGGGTAGCCCAAGTACAGGCGTTGTCCCTTTCTGCGTTTCACTGTCAAGTAGCCTGTTTGCAAGAGCAAACTTACCGCATCTAAGTCATCTAACCTAAAATTGCTAAATATGCTTTCATCAGCCAAGATTTCCTCAAAGTCGTATAAAAACTTTTCACTAATCAATTTGACCAAAAAAGTAGGCGTACCTGTTTCAAACCAATAGTTGGCAAATTTACCTTTATTGCTGAAAAAGCACAAGATAGAAAAAGGATTATACACCCCTGTTTCCCCTCCCCAATTGTACCCATTGTACCAAGTGCGAATCTGGGTTAATAACTCCTCGCGGTTCATATTCTGCGCTATTTCTGCGGCTTGTAAGTATTCCTCAAAATAATGTTCTAATTCTATTTGCGTATAGCCTGCTAAATTGGCATAGAAGGGATTAAATGTAATATCATTGAGGTTATTAAAGCCTGAAAACATAGACACCTTGCTAAACTTGCTTACGCCTGTCATGAAAAAAAAGCGAATAAAAGCATCATTGGGCTTGATGATGGAAAAAAAATCCTTGATGGTTTCCCTATTTGCCTCTGCTTGTGGGATATTGTTTAGGTATTCAGTCATAGGGCGGTCATACTCGTCTATGAGGATAACCACTTTGTTCTCTTTCTCTGCCAATTTACGAATCAACTCCTCAAATCTGCTTATCAAATTACTTTCTTGTAATCCAATTTGGTATTGCGTAGCAATTTCATTTAAGCGTTTGTGCAAGACTTTTTCTAAGCCTATTTCTTTAAAACTTGCACTTGCAAAGTCAAAATGCAAAATAGGATGCTTTTCCCAAGTTATTTTTTCTTCAATCCAAAGCCCTGAAAATAGGTCTTTGTTTCCCAAAAAAATCTCTTTTAAGGTGCTTATCAACAGCGACTTTCCAAAGCGACGAGGGCGAGAAAGAAAGTAATAGTCCCCCCCGCCTTGCACCATTTGGAAGATAAGTTCGGTTTTATCTACATAAAGTGCATTTTCTGTACGTAGTTTGCGAAAGTCTTGTATGCCTATGGGTAGCTTTTGCATCAAAATTCATTTTTTACAAAGATACGCATTTTCACTTTTTGGTAGAACAAAAAACAGAAAACTTGGAAGGGAAAAAGCGTCATTTAGAAAGACGAAAACGACTGTTGGCAAATCGGATTAGTGGGAATGTTTGGACTTCTCTAATTTTGAGGTAGCATTAGTAGTTAAGCCGGTAAAATGGCTTTAAAACAAAATTTTAGTTTTTTGAAAACCTTATGTGCCTTGCGTGTAAGGTTTTTTGTTTTTAGATGAAAAAAATTAGCTTTGGAAATAATTTACATCTGACAGGTTTACAAAATCTGTTAGGTATAGGGAATAGTAAATAGTAAATAGGAAAGGAAATGAAAATCAAGCAAATACATTTTACCGGAGCGGGGGTTTTTATTTATATTATTTTTTTTACTTCTGTACTAAATATTATTTACCAACTCCACCATGCTTTGATACTCATGGCATTTGGAGGCTTTTTTCATTTGCTTATCATTTACCTAAACAACTACCAGCTCATTCCTAAGTTCTTGAAAAAAAGAAAATACTTTATTTATATTTTGCTTGTCATTGTCTTGCTTTTTAGCCTTTCTTGGGTGCGGGCTTATTTGGAAAATAAGTATCTACTATTTACCCCCGAACGATTCACCGATTTTAATAGAGAGTTGGGTAGCAAGCTATTTCCTCGTGATGTCTCAGAGTTCAAGATGCCACCTCCTCGTGATATGTTTAGAGGAATGCCCCGTCGCCCTATTTTCTTCCCTGCGGTGTTTTTTACAAATCTGATGATTTGGTTGGTGGGGTTTAGCTTTTATTTTGTGAAAGAATGGTTTGAAAATCAGCGTATAGTGGCGGAGAGGCAGAGAGAAGCCTTAGAAACGGAACTCAAATTTTTGAAAAGCCAGCTTCACCCGCATTTTCTTTTTAATACCTTGAATAATATTTACTCTTATACCTATATCAAAGATGACAGAGCCGCACCTATGCTGATGAAACTATCAGAAATGCTGCGTTATATGCTTTACGATTCCAATGAGGCTACGGTAAGTTTGGAAAAAGAAATCCAGTTTTTGAAGAATTTTATTGATTTGCAAAAAATGAAAAGCAATAAAAATCAAGCGATTGATTTCCACATTCAAGGGAATACATTGACTTTCCCCACTGCTCCTTTGCTTCTTTTGCCTTTTTTTGAAAATAGCTTTAAACACAGCGATTTGGACATAAATCCTAAAGGTTATATTCTAACAAAATTGGAAGTGCAAGACAATCAACAACTTTACTTTGAAATGGGAAACACCAAGCGACCCTACAAAAGCAACCAACAAGAAAGCAGTGGAATTGGCTTAGAAAATGTGAAGAAGCGATTGGAATTGCTTTATCCAAATCGCCACGAACTAATCATAGAAGATAGAGAAGATATTTTTAAAGTTAAACTATTTTTGCAGATAAACTCACCTACTACCAAATGAAATGCTTAGTCATAGATGATGAAACTCCTGCCCAAATACTTCTGGAAACTTATATTCGGAAAATTCCTGAACTGACATTTGTCAAGGCTTGTAGCAGTGCCATAGAAGCCATGAGCCTGATGCAAAAAGAAAACATTGACTTGCTTTTCTTGGATATTCAAATGCCGGACTTGACAGGAATTGAGTTAATTAAATTATTGAGAAACAAACCTTTGACTATTTTGACTACTGCTTACTCAGAATATGCCTTGCAAGGCTACGAACTTGACATCATTGACTATTTGCTTAAACCGATTTCTTTTGAAAGATTTTTCAAGGCAAGTGCCAAAGCCTTAGAGATTTGGACAAATCAACAACAACTCACAGTTAACAATGAGCAATTATTAAATGATAACCAACAAGGTACAAAAGTCGATTATATTTTCATCAAATCAGGCTATGACATTCTCAAAGTAGAATTTGATACAATTTTGTATATAGAAGGCATGAGAGAATATACCTGCGTTTATACTGAAAATCAAAAAATTATGACACTAATTTCCCTACAAAGATTTACAGAAATCTTGCCTTCCTCTCTCTTTGCACGAGTGCATCGCTCTTACATCGTCAATATCGGCAAAATCAAGCAGATACAAGGCAACACAATTAAATTAGGGAATGCAGAGATAGTCATTAGCAAAAGTTTTAGAGAAAACTTTTTGAAAATGATAGATAGATATGATTTGTTTTAATATTTTGCCTGAATAATAACAAAACATGTTAGTTTTATATTTACTTAAGATTTTGGATATGGAAATATCAGAAAATATACCTACAAAAACAAGTGCCTTACCCCTCATGGAAGCCTTTTATACTATCCAAGGCGAGGGAGCATGGCAGGGACACGCCGCTTATTTTATCCGTTTGGCAGGGTGCGATGTGGGCTGTGTATGGTGCGATGTCAAAGAATCTTGGGACGCAAAGGCACACCCTGTAGTTTCTGTAGAGGCAATCGTACAAGAGGCAAGGCAGTACCCGTGCAAAATAGCAGTAATCACAGGTGGAGAGCCATTGATGTATGATTTGACCTATTTGACTGAGGAATTGAAAAGAGCTGGTTTCCGTACACATATTGAAACTTCTGGAGTCTATCCGCTCACAGGGCAATGGGACTGGGTATGCTTCTCTCCCAAAAAGTTCAAAAAGCCACACGAAAGCATTTACTTCAAGGCTGATGAGTTAAAAGCTATCGTCTATAATCCAAGTGATTTTAGCTTTGCGGAATCTTTTATAAATTCGATGAAAAAAAATTGCAAACTCCTGCTCCAGCCTGAATGGAGTAGGCAAGACAAGATGATGCCTTTGATAGTAGAGTATGTCAAAGCTAATCCACAATGGCAGGTTTCCTTACAAACGCACAAGTACATGAATATCCCTTAAAATATATATCTAATTGAAAATCAATATTATAAGCATAAAATCAGCCTTTATTCTTTTACAAAGACTGCCAACAAGCCGTCTTTCTTGATAAGATGCTTGATTTGTTGGTAGGGGATAAGCAACTGAGGTGCCCCTATGGCATTTGCCCCTATCTCTAATGGATTATATTGGAAGACAATGCCTCGCTTGCTAAATCCATAGTTATTATTTAAAGCAAACTTGCCATCTTTGAAAGTGAATCCCTCTTTTCTAAGGTCTTCGATGTCGCTAAAACCGTAGTTATCTTTGAAAAGTTGCTTGGCAATCTGATTAAGTTCTTTTTCGTAGCCGCTTATGAGTACATCTTTGAGAGTCAAAGGATTACCTGTTTGCAAGTCAAAAGAGAGGTAAGTAATTTCATAAGTAGGTTGCCCACTTCCTTCGTAAGCCGTAGAAAAGAACTCTAAAGTCAAGATATAGAAGGCGTTGCATATAATTTCTATTTCGTGATGGCTACCCCACATTGGTTTGGCATCTGCTTTGGCTTTACTTTCTTCTACTTTGTATTTTTTAAAAAAATCTTCTATCGCTTGCTCTACATTGTCAAACTTTCGTTTTTCTTCTTTGGCATATTGAGCAATCAGCGTAGCATTTATTTTTTTGTTTATCTTATCTTTTTGCACATCATTTTTCATAATTGGATAAATCAGCAAAAACTCTGCACAAGGGCTGTATCCACAATCTCCATATTTTTCATGCTTTTTTACTAATTCAAATTCTACGCTCCCCACAGGATACATTTCTGAGGCTTCAAAAGGAATCTCTGTTTCCAAATCAACTCCCTCAAACTTTTCCCAACTTCCTCTAATTTCTTGGGAATTGATAAAATATAAGTTTAAAATCGCATCAACGGGCTGAGGTTCGGTCAATCTATTTTTAGGATTATCTACTTCTTGCAAACTGATGTCCCCGTCTTCTGTAATTTCACCTTCCAGATTGCGAACTTGTCCTGTCAATTTATGAAAATAACTGCCTTTGACCGTACCGCCAATTTTGCTAATATTCATCTCTATAGGTTCATCTTTGCCCATAGTACCCACCATTCTTTTATAAAAAACTTCGGGTAAATCACTGTTTTTCAGTTTTTTGTTTTGAGCATTGGTGTTAAGGGAAAAGAAAACACAAAGGATTAGAGCAAACAAATATGATAATGCTAATTTCATAAAATATAGGGAGATAATGCTTACAATGGTTTACAAAAATATATACTCTAATTCCTTCATCAAATTTCCGTCCAATTCCTTAACGATAAAGTCTATATCTTCTTTGAGGAAAAGAGCTTCTCCTTTTCTTTTACCTCTCAAAGGGTAATCCTCACTTTCTCAAGAAGCCTAACGAAAATTCACTCTATTTTAACACATGGTTCTAAAACACTTATTACATTTGTAAAAACAATATTATATTTATCCATGAAAAAGACAATTATACTTTTCTCGTTAAGTATTTTTTGCTTGACAGCATGTAGCCCTACTGAAAAAAAAGCAAAAAGTCTTCCTAATACCCCTTTCACTCCTACTTTGGCGGAGCAGAATCCCTTAAAAAGGCAATGGGCAGAGCCTATAGAAAGCTACCAAATAAAAAATATTCCTCTTGCCAAAAATCCAAATGGAAAGCCTAAAAATATTATTTTACTTATCGGCGATGGCATGGGGCTGACACAAATATATGCGGCAATGACTGCTAACAGAGGAAAACTGAACATAGAAAATTGCAGTCATATTGGACTAATAAAAACCTATGCCTCTAATGCCTATATCACAGACTCTGCCGCAGGGGCTACTGCCTTTGCTTGCGGTGAAAAGACGTATAATGGGGCTATTGGTGTAGATGCAGAAGGAAAATCTCTCAAAACTATTTTGGAAATAGCAGAGGAAAATGGTCTTGCAACAGGTATGGTAGCCACCAGTTCGATTACTCATGCTACTCCTGCTTGTTTTATCGCTCACCAAAAAAGCAGAAGAATGGAAGAGGAAATTGCGGCTGATTTTCTCAACACAGATATTGACGTATTTATAGGGGGTGGGAAAAAATTTTTTGAACGCAGTGCCAATGGACGCAATCTACTCCCTGAACTTGCAGCAAAAGGCTATCAAGTGCTTGATAATATGAACGAAATCGCCAAGGTAAAGCAAGGCAAACTCGCAGGTTTTACAGCCCAAGAACAAAACCCTAAAATGTCTGAAGGTAGAGGCGAAATGTTACTGCAATCTACGAAAACTGCATTGAATATTCTTAGCCAAAATAAGAAGGGATTTTTCCTGATGGTAGAAGGCTCACAGATAGACTGGGGAGGGCATGACAACAATCTTAGCTACGTAGTCCAAGAAACCATAGATTTTGATAAAGTTATAGGAGAAGTGTTGGAATTTGCGGCAAAAGACGGAGAAACGCTGGTAATCATTACTGCTGACCATGAAACAGGCGGGCTTACCTTAGTAGGTGGGAATATCAAAGAAGGAAAAGTAGAAGGTGCATTTTCCACTGGGGGGCATACAAGCGTCATAGTTCCTGTGTATGCTTATGGATGTCAAGCAGATAAGTTCTCAGGAATTTATGAAAATACAGATATTTTCCACAAAATGATGGCTGTCTTTGGATTCACAAGTAGATAAAAGGTTGAGTTAAGTTATTTTGCAATTACAGATTGCTAAGGCACCTTGAAAAATTGAAAATAAACCCACAAGAAAAACCCTAAGGATTTTGAAAATCTTTAGGGTCTTATTACAAGATAATCAAGTATTTATAAAAAATAATTGCTTTTAATCATGTGTTTTTACTAAGTCTTTGTACGGCTAATAGTACTTATACGCCTAAACTCCAACCATTCCTGTATTCGCGCTTAACAAACTGATTAGCAGGCTCAAAGTTAGTAATTCTCATATTTTGACCGTCCCATAGAAGTTTTTTATCTCCAGAGATTTTTTTGCCATCTTTTTCCCAAGTCAAAGCCAAGCTACGCAAAGCCAAGTTGCCCATAAGTACGGTTTCTGTAAGAGGTCCTGAGTAATCAAAGTTAGAGCTTGCAGGCGCACCACCTTTGCAAGCGGCGACCCAGCTTGTTTGGTGTCCTCTATCATTACCTTCTACTCTTGGCAAGGATTTGAGTTTTTCAGCGTTGAAGTAAGCCATTTCTGAAGTTGGCAGGAGGGTAGGATTCGCGCCATAGCAACCACACATGATTTTTCCCCTTTTCCCTTCAAAAATTACTCCCCCGTTCCAGTCCCCCATTGGCTCATCGTCTTTGAGTTCCTCTGGTCTTGGTGGTTTGATACCCCCGTCGTACCAATGCAACTTTACAGCAGGCATTCCCTCTCGGGCAGGGAACTCTAAGTGAATATTGGAGGAAGAAGGACAACTATCTGTAACATTAGCTGGTTTGAATCCATTAGTCCAAACTCCTGTTACAGAAGCCTCTACACTAATTGGGTAACCTAATTTCAAGGCTCTAAAAACGGGGTCTATGATGTGGCAAGCCATGTCGCCTAAGGCACCTGTGCCAAAATCCCACCAGCCTCTCCAGCCAAAAGGCACATAAATTGGGTTGTAATCTCTAAAATTAGCAGGACCTAACCATAGTTCCCAATCTAAAGTTTTAGGGACAGGGACTTTTTCAGTTGGGGTAGGCAAACCTTGAGGCCAGATAGGTCGGTTTGTCCAAGCGTGTACGTTGGTAACATCACCTATGACCCCAGCCTGAATCCACTCTGTCATCTGCCTTACCCCCTCACCTGAACTGCCTTGATTACCCATTTGGGTAACAATTTTGTTTTTACGAGCCATTTCTGTAAGCATACGTGCCTCATAGATATTGTGCGTCAAAGGCTTTTCTACGTAAACATGCTTACCTAATTGCATAGCTGCCATAGCGATTACGGCGTGAGTATGGTCTGGGGTAGCTACCATGACGGCATCTATGTTATTTTTCTCTGCCTCCAACATTTTGCGGAAATCCTTATAACGTTTGGCATTGGGGTAGTCTTTGTAGGTTGCCTCTGCCCTTGCATCGTCCACATCGCAAAGAGCGACAATATTTTCAGTGCCTCCGTTATAAATTCCTTGTAAAACAGACCTTCCTCTGCCACCTACGCCTACTCCTGCCACATTGAGTTTATCACTTGGAGGAATGTAACCCTTGCCTAAGACATGGCGAGGCACAATACTAAACAGTGCTACAGATGCCCCTAATCCTGTAACAAACTGACGGCGGGACATGCCCTTCTCATTTTTTTTGTCCTTATTTACCATAATAGCTTTAATTTTGAAATAATACTTATGTTATAGGAATTGTAATGTTTATAATTATTTGTTTGTCAATAAGTTAAAATAAAAAACTCTGTGCTTCAATGATAAAACTTTTCCTAACAAAACTTTGCTTACAATGATACAAAAAAATTCAAAACAAATTATTAAAAAAGCATATCTTTGCTTTATCTATAAAAATACCCAAAAATAAGACAAAGGTAAAATTCAATAAAAACTTACTCAAACTATGACAACACGCCGTAATTTTTTAAAAAAAGTAACCGCTACTTCTGTAGTGTTGCCACTGATTAGCACTTTAGAAGAATCTTGCGCTCAGAAACAAGCAGACCGCAAATTGAGAGTAGCTTTCTGTGGCTTAGGCAGCTATGCTCGCAGGGTAGCTGATGCCATGAAAGACTCCCCCAACTGTATAGTAGCAGGAGCTATTTCTGGAACTCCCTCCAAATTGGAAGAATGGGCTAAAAAATATAATTTCTCTAAAGAAAACTGTTATTCTTACGATACCTTTGACAATATAAAAAACAACCCCAATATTGATGCAGTTTACGTAACCTCTACTAATGCCTTGCACCACCCGCATACGCTCAAAGCCGCCAAAGCGGGCAAACACGTGATTTGTGAGAAACCTATGTCCGTTACCGTCAAAGAAGCAGAAGAAATGATAGCTGCTTGTAAAGCCGCCAATGTCAAATTATTAATAGGCTATCGCTTACATTTTGAGCCATTTACGAGAGAACTAATACGTATGCGAGCATCAGGCGAATTAGGGCAGATTTCTTTTGTCAATGCAACTATGGGCTTTAAAATTGGCGACCCCAATCAGTGGCGTTTGAAAAAAGAACATGCAGGCGGAGGAGCAATGATGGATGTGGGCATTTATGCGATTAATGGAGCGAGATATGCCACAGGTGAAGAACCTATCTGGGTAGCAGCGCAGGAGTTAAAGACTGATTTTGAGAAATTTAAAGAAGTTGATGAAACAATTACTTGGCAGATGGGATTCCCAAGTGGAGTAGTGGCTAACTGTGCTACTACCTATAATTTCAACAATTTTGATAGATTGTACGTAGCAGGAAACAAAGACTATTATGAACTGTATCCTGCTTTTGGGTATGGACCTTTGAAAGCCAAGACAGGTAAAGGAGAAGTGAATCAGCCTGTGGTAACTCACCAAACTGTGCAGATGACAGGTATGGCAGATTGTATTCTGAACAATACCCCTCACCCTAACTGTGACGGCGAGGAGGGCTTAAAAGATATGAAGATTATAGAGGCAATTTATCAATCCATTGCCAATAACGGGGCAAAAGTGATGATAAAGTATTGAAACATAGATAAAATAAGCAGGTTAATTTCCATAAATCTCCTTATAAATCTTTTCTGCTATCTCAAAACTGCGGTACTGCTCGGCAACTTGGCGAACTTTATAGTAAAGTTCTTCAGTGGTATGATTTTGCAAAAGGACATCTATTTCCTGAACATTTCTCAGGTATTCGCTTGCTGTAAACTCGTACATTACTGAGCCTATTTTATACTTTTCCACAATTTCTGAGTCGTCAGAAATATCTCTGGTAATCACTATTGGCAAACCTAACGCCCAGTATTCCCCGTCTTTGACGGGAGTACAGTAGCGTTTAGTAGGGATAGGCTTCACAGGGGTAACTCCAAAGTCTGCTAAACCCATGTAATCAGGGATTTGGGAGTGATTGACAAAACGGACATGCACTTTGGAAAAATCTATGTCTACTGCTTTGCATCGCATTTCTATTTCTTTGGGTTGGTGGCTGGTGAGTACCAAAAGCCTAAATTTTTCTCCCCAAAAGGTATCAGCAACCTTGAAAAACTCAAAAATTTCTTTGTCCAAATAAATTCCTCCAAACTTGCCCGCATACACACACACTATCTTGCCTTCATAGCCAAACTCCTTAATTAAACTTGGATTTTTCCGATTTTTGAAAGAAAACAATGCTAAATCTACACATGCCGGTTTTACGTAAAAATTTTTAAAAGTAGCATTGTACTTTTCTAAGGCATATTTTCTCATGCCCTCAGTTGCCGAAATAATGTATTTGGCTCGCTTTGATTCTAATTTTTCTAAAAAAAATAGCAATCTAAAACGAAAGCTGCTTCGCTTCCAATCTCCATTTTCTACCGATGCCTCTGCATGAGGCTCATAACTATCTATTAAATAGGTGCGTCCTGTAAGTATAGAAAGCAAATAGCCTGACATTCCTGAAGTAGTACAAAACGAATGAATATAGCGTATATTTTTAGACCATATCAAGAAAAACAAACGGAAAACTATCCACACCCAATTGAGCAACGAGCGAAACCCATAGCTGTAATAATTAAAACGTAAAGAAACAATATTGTATTTTTTTAAGTCTGCCTCTATCTTAGCCAATTCTTCTGCTTGTATCTGATAGCGTTCTTGCTCAATAGTCAGCAAGTAAATCGTGCTTCCTTTGGGCAGGTGTTGGTGCATGATTCTCAGGTAAGGCAAGGTATAGGTCTGCACCAAAGCATCTTTGAAAGACCAAAATGTAGTAACTAAAACGTGTTTTTTCATGAATATTGAAGGCTCTAATAAGAAGGATTAGAGAATACTGATTCTATCGGTACAAAAGTAATAAAAAAACAGTTGCCTTTTCCAAGTAAAGCAACTGCTAAAAACTTTTCAAAATTTATACTCAATCAAAAGTGGTTTTGAAATTTTCTTTACTCCAAAGTCCCTGTTCTCTGACACTTTCCGTGTAAAACTTATGTAAGTAATGGACTTTTAGACTAACACCGTAGGTGTGCTATTTTTGTAGAAAATAATGAATATACCGACATAAAACTGCGTAGCGGTGGCATATTTCACGCCTACGGCGTTGTTGTAGGTGGCTTGGGCTTACTCTTTTCTATAAAGATGACAGCCCTATGGGCTTAAAGTTACATGTAGTATTGTTCATTGGCTAACTCCACAAAAGCGTCAAAAAAGCAAAGTCCCTTTCTCAGCAAGAGAAAGGAATTGAAAAATCATTTTATTTTGAGTATATTTCTCTATTTTCCCTCTTCTTTTAAAGGATTGATGTCAATGAAACCTCTTTCCAAAGGATAACGCTTGTCATCTACGACCAGAGTATAAGTATTTTTTTCCGCATCATGTTCTACTAAGATTTTAGAAACATTGGGGTCTAAGTATTTGGCATAGATAGTCAATGTTTCAGTAAATTGGTAATGAAAAGTATATTTATTACTTTCTTTGATGAGCAAAGTAATGGAATCAGCAACAGAGATTTCCTGCCCTGCAAAGCCCTCACTTTTTTGTCCTAATTCTCTGAGTTCTATCTGATAGGTTTTTCCTTCTGCTACCAAAGTTTCGCTTTTCTGCCCGCTTGGTGGTAAAATAGGAAAAATACTGATTATAAGCACTATGACTGCCGCCGCTATGGCAAAATTAACTTTTCTGTTGGTAGAAAAAATAACAGGTTTATTTTTTGCCACTTCTTCTTTATTTGGAAAAGTCAAAAATACTTCTTTGGCTTCAGTAGTTTCTTGCTGAGTTGCCAGCATTTCTTTGTGGAACATTTTTAGCTTGGCTTTTAGCTCTGCTCTGCCTTTTTGTATGAGGTATTTGCGGACAGCTTTTTGTGTTTGGACTTCTGCACGCAAATCGCTGTCTATTTTTAGTTTATTTTCCAACTCTTGGACATCTGCCCCGCTTAATCTTCCGTCCAAATAAGCATCTATAATGTCTGTTTTATTTTCGTCATTGATTAACATAGTACGTCATTGATTACAGTTTACACTTCAAACTTTTCCAACAATTTTTTTCCAATTTCTTTTGCCCTATTCATGCACTTATTTTTTTTGGCTTTAGCGGTATTGGCATTGTTGTAGCCCAATTTCTGAGCAATAACATCAAGAGAAAACCTATCATAATAAAAGTGTTGTAATAGCTTCCGACAGGTTTCGTCCATTTTGTCTAAGGCTTCTTTTAACAAAACATCATAATCAAGAAATTCATTATCAAAGTTTTGGAAATTGTCGTCAGCAAGGTCTAAATCCTCTATGTAGTTTTCTACGTCTTCAAAACTTACCCCTCCTGTTCCTCTCTGTCTGAGTTTATATAGCCATTTGTTGCGACTGATAGAGTATAAAAAAGTTTTCATACTGCTACTCAGCTTAAAATCTGGCTTCATGATTTTTTCATAAGCATCAGTAATAGTTTCCTGATAAATATCTTCTGCATCTTCTATATCACCACTATTGAGAGTAATAAATCGCTTAATTACAGGAAAATGCTTATTGTAAAGATATTGGAGTGCATTACTATCTCCTGCTCTTATTCTATCCACCAAAACTTGGTCATTGGTCATGAATATATGTTTCGCCATAAGTTAATTGCGATATGAAGGGTAAGTAAACGCCCAAGTTAAATAAAAATGGTGAAATAAATACAAAAAAATTTACAAATACGCCCTTACATCTTGTATGTAGCCTGTTACTGCTGCTATTGCCGCAGTCAAAGGGCTTGCCAAAAAGGTACGCGCGCCTGGTCCCTGTCTGCCTTCAAAATTGCGGTTAGAGGTTGAAACACAATACTTTCCTGCGGGAACTTTGTCCTCGTTCATGCCTAAGCAAGCCGAACACCCGGGTTCTCTCAGGTCAAAACCTGCTTCTTTGAAAATTTGGTCTAAACCTTCTTTCTTTGCTTGCAGTTCTACTTGTTTAGAACCGGGTATAATTAGTACCTCTACACCTTCTGCTTTTTTCTTTCCTTTGATAAAATCAGCTACCATCCGCAAGTCCTCGATGCGAGAATTAGTACAACTCCCTATGAAAACATAGTCTATTTTTTTCCCAATCATCTGAGTACCTTCGTCTAAGCCCATGTACTGCAAGGATTTCTTGAACGAAGTTACCTCAGAAACGTCTTTGAGTTCTTCGGAAGTTGGGATTCTGTCTGTAATTTTCATGCCCATGCCGGGATTTGTTCCGTAAGTAATCATAGGAGTAATATCCTCTGCATCAAATACTAATACCTTGTCGTACTCTGCCCCCTCATCACTTGCTAAGGTTTTCCAATGTGCCACTGCCCTGTCCCATGCCTCTCCTTTTGGGGCAAACTCTCTCCCTTTGATGTACTCAAAAGTAACCTCATCAGGTGCTATCAAGCCACATCGCGCTCCCATTTCTATGCTCATGTTACAAATCGTCATGCGCGCTTCCATAGACAAACTGCGAATCGCCGAGCCTGCATACTCTACGGCATAGCCTACTCCACCACTTGCGGAGATTTTGGAAATGATATATAAAATGATGTCTTTGGAAACGACTCCTTTCCCCAATTTTCCATTAATCTCAATTTTCATGCGTTTGGGCTTGTACTGTAAAATGCACTGAGTAGCAAGTACTTGCTCTACCTCGCTTGTGCCTATACCAAAAGCGATTGTCCCGAATGCTCCATGTGTAGAGGTATGACTATCTCCACACACTATCGTCATATTAGGCTGAGTGATGCCCAATTCGGGTCCTATGACGTGTACTATGCCCTGATAGGGATGCCCCAATCCGTACAATTCTACTCCAAATTCCTTACAGTTTTTTTCTAAGGTTTCTACTTGAAGACGGGAGAGCGCATCTGATATGGGCAAGTGCTGGTTTTTAGTGGGGACGTTGTGGTCAGCAGTAGCCCTCGTCCTTTGGGTACGAAAAACGGGAAGTCCTCTTTTTCTCAATCCTGCAAAAGCCTGTGGGGAGGTTACTTCGTGAATGAAGTGTGTATCTATGTATAATACGTCAGGATAGCCCTCTTGTGAATAAACTACATGGCTATCCCAAATTTTATCGAATAATGTTTTTGCTTTCATATTAACTAACTATTGGGTTTGCAAAAATGACTACAAGTTTAATTTCTGAACGAGCGTCTAAAATTAGAAATATTTTAGCACAATATGCCAAATAAGTATCACTTTTTATCTAACTTGTTCTTTTTCAAGGCAAAAAAAGCAGTCAAAATCAATAGACTAAATATCCCAATATTGGTAAAACCCTTGATAGCCTCATCGCGATTTATGCTTATTAGCGTGTTTTCCTGCTCGTCTATGAGGTCATAGAAACCACCTCTGTCGTTGGATTCGATAGAAACATTGATTTTACTTTCTCCTGTTACATTGAGAATAAGGCTGGATTTGAGAGTGTCGTATTTTTGAGTGGTAGGATTAAAATATATCCATTGGAAATACTTACCCAAGTCGTGCTGCCCTGGCTCTTTGGGAATAGCCATATAGGTAAAAAGTTTGCTTCCATATACTGTTCCGCCACCGCGATTGATTTGTTGCTTTACGTTGGGTGCATAAAAATCAAAATCATTGACCTTAGGCGGGGTTACTTCTCTGATAGCTGAGATATTGCCCTCGCCTACTACTTTGAACTTATACTCAAAGCTCTGCCCTGTTTCCAAATTTTGGTTGCTAATCGTTTCTTCTAATTTAAAATTCCCCACAGTCACTTGATTTTTCAAAGGATGCTCGGGCAAGTCTTTTACTCTGATAGTCTTGGGTTTAGAGCGGAAGGTAGTAAAATCTTTCTGGTAAGCACTTCCAAAAAAACTTGGCTTATTGGCTACTTTGAACTTAATCATTTTAAACTCTACTGAGGGAAAAACGATAGGCTTGTTATTCAACGGATAGTACGTAGCCTGGTAAATTTTGTACTGCCTGTATCCTTTTCCCCCAATGGTAACTCGCTCAGGAATAATCTCTTCTATGCTAAAATTTTCTTCCCAGCAGTTAGAGGGTTTGATTTTTTTCAAAATATCAGTCAGTTGCTGCCCTGTTTCATACCATTCCATAGTAGCTTGGTTTTGGTCAGCAATGTACATAGCAATAGACAAGTTAAAGCCCTCTCCCACAAATACTTCGTCCTTGTTAGAAGAAATAGCAAAAAAGGCATCTTCTTTTACATTCACATAGTCTATGTTATCCCCCTCATCGCTATTTCCAAAGCCAAAAAAAGCGTCCCAAGGGTCGCGCTGCTGCACTGCCGCACTTACTTTGACCGTTGCTCCACCAAAGCTCACCGATTTCCCGTTTACGCTCATGGTAAAAGGTGGAATCTGAAAAGTTCCCTCTTTGGTGGGTTTGTAGTTTTGGATAATACTCTGGGACTGCGTAATGCGACCATTTACTATATTTGTATAAGATGAGGAACTTGTCCCTATTTTAGTAAAGCCTTTGATTTCAGGGAAGCCCCCAGCCCCAGTCAGTTGTCCATTGGTAACCGTTGCCGTGATTTGTAGTGCCTCATTCAAGGCTATTTCTGTTTTCCCTATTTCTACGCTGATTTCTTGGGACAGCACAGGAAAACTCAATAGCATACACACCACTAAGCCAAAGAGATACAAAGTAATATTTTTTCTCATACTAAAAAGTTTAATTACTATGTTTCATAAAAAACACAAAATCACGTAAAATTCGTAAACAAACACGGAAAAGCCAAAGGTTTAACATTCATTAAATTGGAGGTATCAACCTACCTGCAACACTTTTATTTCTTGCAACGCAAAGAATATTTGTATCGTAATGAGTGTATGATTTTGCTTTTTTATCTTCTTTTTATGTTTATTTGTGTAAAACTTAGGACTTTTCTTTGGTTTAGTACTCCAAAATCAATTTTTCATGCTATACCATGTAAAAAGCGAAAGTCCTAAAACTTAAAAATGCTTAAAATGTAGGGAATGTAAGTTTTGCTAAGTAGATTTGAGAGAGGAAGGAAATTATGCAAAGTTTATTGTTCCTGTGTTGTATG
The DNA here is from genome assembly GCF_900113045.1 of Thermoflexibacter ruber. Lineage (GTDB taxonomy): Bacteria > Bacteroidota > Bacteroidia > Cytophagales > Thermoflexibacteraceae > Thermoflexibacter > Thermoflexibacter ruber. The sequence goes on along the minus strand of NZ_FONY01000004.1, from coordinate 72,251 downwards.
GGATAGCCCTTGTGAAACATCTGGTACAACTGTATAAAATCCATGAAAATATTAGAAAGTTTGAGGAGTTGGTAAGGATTTCATAAGTAATAAAGAATATGGCAAAGCTAATTCGTTTTGATTGGGCAATGAAAAAATTGCTTCGCAATAAGGCAAACTTCGATATTCTCGAAGGTTTCCTTAGCGAGTTGCTCAAGGAAGACATCAAGATTCAGAAAATCTTGGATAGCGAAAGCAATCGAGAGAATGAGTTAGATAAAAGTAATCGAGTAGATTTGTTGGTGGAGAACAGTAAGGGAGAGTTAGTGATTATTGAAGTCCAAAACGACAGAGAATACGATTATATGCAGCGTATCTTGTACGGCACATCAAAAGCAATTACTGAAAATATGTACAAAGGCATGGCTTATGGAGAAATCAAAAAAATAATTTCTGTGAGCATTGTCTATTTTGATTTGGGGCAGGGAAATGATTATGTGTATCGTGGAACTACTAACTTTGTAGGCATACACTTTAATGATGTTTTGCAGTTGAGTCAGACTCAGGTAGCCTTATATGGGCAAAAAGAAGTGTATCAAATTTTCCCCGAATATTACCTCATCAAGGTCAATAATTTTGATGAAGTTGCCAAAGATACGCTTGATGAGTGGATTTATTTTTTCAAAACTGAGGAGATTAAACCTAATTTTAGGGCAAAAGGGCTTCAGAAAGCAAAGCAAGAATTAGACATTATGAAACTTCCTGAAAATGAACAAAAAGCATATAATAGGTACTTAGAAGATTTGAGCTATCAAGCAAGTATGTTTCAGTCGACCTTTGTAGTAGGACTGATGGAAGGAAGGAAAGATGGCTTGGAAGAGGGAAGAAGACTTGGCATAGAAGAAGGGAGGCAAGAAGGTATCAAAGAAGGTATCAAAGAAGGTATCGAGTTAGTGGTCTTGAACTCGCTCAAAGCAGGATTTGACGAACAAGCCATTGCCCAAATTACAGGTTTAAGCATAGAAGAAATCAAAGAACTCAAAATAAAATTGCAAAGCAAGTAATTCATTTATGAAAAAATTTTTCTTTCAAATTTTACTTCTTGCGTCAGTATTTTTTGCAAGTTTGTCTGTAGTACAGGCACAGCAAGACGCACAGTTTAGCCAATATATGTTCAATCAGCAGTACCTGAACCCTGCTGTAGTGGGTTTAGATACTAATTTTATACATACAGGCTTGATTTTCAGGCAGCAGTGGCTTGGGTATAGAGCCACTTTTGATGACGGAGGTGCACCTGCTTCTACGGTGCTTACCATTAACGCCCCTATCAAAAGAGCAAAAAGTGGCATTGGCTTGCACTTGGTTTATGATGTAATTGGTCCTGTTACTAATACTGAAATTCAACTTTCTTATGCCTATCATATCCCTATCAAAAATGGTCGCTTCTCTTTGGGATTGAGAGCGGGAATGTATAACCAATCTACTGATTTTAGCAAGTTTCGTCCAGTGGACAGAGATGACCCCTTACTCTCTAATACAGGTAGAATCAATCAATTTGTGCCAGACTTTGCTTTGGGCGTATATCTATCCAAACCAAATTATTACATAGGTGCAAGCATGAATCACCTTGCTCAGGCAGATATTAACTATGCTACCTCCTTTACCTTTGCCTCTTTGAAGCAAAGTATGAATGTAGTGGGCGGTTATAATTGGGTGCTGAATGAAAATATTACTTTGATGCCTTCTGCCCTTGTCAAGTTTTTACCTTCCAATTTTATAGAAACATTTTCCTATGAAACTACCCTCATTGGGAATTACGAAACTAAGGCAAGAAATAACATCTATTTAGGAGTCGGCTTTCGCGATGTAGCCCCTACTACTGATTTGATTTTCTTATTAGGAGTAAACAACTTATTGAAAGACAACTCACTGAGTCTTGGTTATGCTTTTGATTTGGTGATGAACGGCTCTACTGCCAAAGCACCCACTTCGCATGAAGTAAGACTTGGGTACAGGCTTCCAGCTCCTAAGCGATATGAGAGAAATATCATCAGAACGCCAAGATTTAGGTTTTAGTGGAGGTACTGAAAAAACAAGAGAAATGGTTTGATTTTATTGCGTTGTTGCAAAGTAAAATAAGAATTTTAGTTTTGGCACGAATGATTAGTTTATGTTTTTAGGAAGATGTAAAATCAAAGCATATCTTTCATTTCTTTGCTTTTCTTATTTTTCTCTCTTATTTTTGCAACATGATTGCATTATTAGGCTTTTCTAAAATTATTCTTTCAGTCAAAAATTCCCTGCTTTATAGCAAATATCACTTATCTGCTATGATGTTTTTCGTGCTTTTATCTTATCCTATTTTTGCTCAAAACTGTTTTCACCAACTAAGTGGTCAGGTATATAGTGTTGATAATCAAGAAGGAATGCCCTCTGCCCACATCTTGATAGAAGAACTCAAAAAGACAATTCTTACGGACGGTCATGGACACTTTTACTGTGATAAACTTTGTAAGGGTAGGTATCATCTCGAAGTCAGTTTTTTAGGGTACGAAACTCAAAGGCTTCAGGTTCAAATAGATACTTCCCTATTTTTAAAAATTCGCTTAGAAGAAAGCAGTATTTTTTTAGAATCAACTACCATACAAGCAGAAAAACTGCTTCCCATACAAGCAGGACAAAATATTACACAACTCAATGAAATAGAATTAAATAAAGCAAGAGGAAAAAACTTAGGAGAAGCCTTGAAAACAGTTACAGGGGTAAATTCCTTGCAAACGGGCAGCTCTATTTCAAAGCCTGTTATTCATGGCTTGCACAGCAATAGAGTGCTGATTCTTAATAATGGCATACGCCAAGAAGGACAACAGTGGGGTTCGGAACACGCTCCTGAGATAGACCCTTTTATCGCACAAAATATTGCCGTAGTGAAGGGAGCATCAGGGGTACGCTATGGAGCTGATGCCATTGCAGGGGTGATTATTCTATCTCCTAAAAGGCTTCCTTCGGAGAAAGGCATCAAAGGCGAGTTCAACGCAATAGGGGCAAGCAACGGGCTACAAGGCACTTTTTCAGGAATTTTAGAGGGAAACTTGAAAAAAAACGAACAGAGCAACGGCTTATCTTGGCGAGTGCAAGGAACGCTCAAAAGAAGTGGAAATATTCAAACTCCTCACTATTATCTCGCCAATACAGGAGTACGGGAAATCAATTTTTCCGCTGCTTTGGGGTACGAGAAGTACCATTGGGGTTTTGATGTGTTTTTTAGTAGGTTTAGCACTCAGTTGGGGATTTTTTCAGGGGCGCATATTGGCAATCTAACCGATTTGAAAAGAGTCATAGAGAGCCGAGAGCCTTTTATCAAAAGTGGTTTTTCTTACAAAATAGATAGACCTTTCCAAGACATAAATCATAATTTGCTAAAAATCAACAACTTTGTAAAGTTTGATAAGGTAGGAAAAATCACTACTACTTATGCCTTGCAAATTAATAACCGCAAGGAATACGATGCCCACAGACCCCGCACCGACTCTTTGGCAAGAAATCGTCCTGAACTGGATTTTGAACTGACTACCCAAACCTTAGATGTTGTTTTTGAGCATCAGCCTCTTTTTTCTTTTCTGACGGGTAGCCTTGGGCTAAGTGGTATGCGGCAAGCCAACGTGTATCAAGGGCGTCCCTTAGTGCCAAATTTCAGAAGCTATAATGGAGGTGTTTTTTGGATAGAACGTTGGGTAAAACCTCGATACGAGTTGGAAATGGGCATACGCTATGACTACAAATGGATGAAGACTTTTGAAAGATTACGCACAGGAGAAGTAGGCAGTATGGAACTTATTTTCAATAACTTTTCAGGAACTTTGGGGGCGGTATATCGCCTGTCCAAGAATTTAGAATGGAAAGCTAATTTTGCTACCGCTTGGCGCCCGCCGAATATCAATGAACTTTTTAGCAATGGCGTACATCATGGTTCTGCTTCTTATGAGCAAGGTGATGAGAACCTGACTTCTGAAACGGCTTATAATCTAAATACTACTTTGAACTACTCAGGAAATCGTTTTGCTTTTGATATAGTCCTGTATAACAATTATATACGCAACTTTATTTATCTCAAACCTCAATTCCCAGAGGTGCTGACTATTCGTGGGGCTTTCCCTTCTTTCCAATATACACAAACCAATGCTGTTTTTAGAGGCATAGATTTAAAAACGATTCTCACGCTCACAGAAAAAATAAAATGGACAAGCAAAAGTTCTTTTCTTTGGGCTTACAACCAAGACGCAAAGGATTTTTTAGTGCTGATTCCCGCCAATCGCATAGGAAATGAGTGGGCTTATCAGTTGGCTGACACAAAAACTTTTACCAACAACCTTTTTTCAATCAATTATACCTATGTTTTTAGGCAACATAGAGTTCCTGCCAATAGCGACTACGCCGAGCCTCCCGCAGGATATGGTTTGCTCAACTTGGATATAAGCACCTCTGTTCCAATGAGAAAAAATAAGCAAATGCAAATAGGCTTACAAGCCAATAACCTACTCAACACGGTGTATAGAGATTACATGAACCGCTTCCGCTACTTTTCTGATGAAATAGGCAGGAATATTTTGTTGAGAGTAAAAATGAACTTTTAAGTAAAAGTGCAAACTCGTTCTACTTAGCAAAATCCTTTTTCCTCACAAAAAATCGCGTAAAGTATCTTGGTTCCAATTCTACCAATTCCTCTGTTTTCCCAAGTATGCCAAAGAGTTGTTTCTTATCTGTAAAAACTTTGATACTATTATTTTTACTTTTGTCTATATCCTCAACCTCTATGATGCAATAAGGCTGAGTTTTGAGCAGAGAATCTTTCATAGCGGGTTTATCTAAGAAACTGAAAACTCTGATATTCTTATACGCATCTACGTAATTGCCGACCATATTTGAGTCTAATTTACTGATTCCTTGTACTTTGAAGAAAGTAGAATCTCGTTCTATGACAAAACTTTCTTGTGGTTTCTCTGTATAGGTCAAAGCTATTTTTTTAACACCAAAAAAACTGGAAGAAATTACTGTTTTGGCTCTCCAGTCTCCTTCACTAAGTTTAAAAACTTCGCTCAGTGAAATATTATATCCTGGTACATAGATTACAAAAGCCTCTCCATCAGGCTTTTGTACGATACATTCTCTTTCTATGTCCAACATTTTAAAAGACTGTACTGTTTTGCCTTCTTTCAAAATCTGTATGTCTATGCCTTGGGTTTTGAACTGCTCGGCAATTTCTTTTTTCATATTATCGGAAACTGGCTTTTTGATTTCTATTTTTGCTAATACTTGAAAAAGTTGTCGTATCAATGGAGCATCGGCGGTATATTTTTGATTCACAATCCAAGTCCCTACTTCATTTCTTTCTAAGGTATTTTTTCCAAAAATAAAGCGATGAACTCCTGTGGAATCTAAAATTGCAAATTGTTGCAAACTATTATCATTCAGAGAAGTTTGCTTACTTTGAATGCTGATAGAAAAAGCAATCGCCATAATTTCTACCAAAATTATCCCAAGTAGTATTTTGATTTTATTGGACATAATGTAAAAAATTACATGAATAAAGAAACAAAATTAATAATTTTGGTGTAATTTTATTTTCAAAAGTGGGTGCAAATATGAAAAAATTGATTTATCTCTCTTGCTTAGTGGTATTTTTCTTTACGAATAGTTGCAAAAATGATAGCACTGAAGACTTAGATGTACAAATACCATTAAACGAAATTTGGGCAACCGTGAATGGAGTTTTATTAAAATTTAGAACAGATGGAGGAGTTTTTCCTGAGGCTTCCTCGGGTTATCTTACTAATGTCAAATTCCTATCTATATTTCGGACTATCTCTGCCCAAGACCGCCGCTCTATGCACATAAGAGCTACTTTTGATGTAGATAATATCCAAACCCCTACCAACGTCGTCAAAGACGTAAAGATTACTTATACAACCTTACAGGGCGGACAACGCACCTATGACGGTCAGGGTTCAGACATTACTTTTAAGTTATTGGACATCAAAGGGGACATTATCAAGGCTTCTTTTAGCGGAACGCTCTACAATGCGGCTAATCGCAACGACAAAGTAGAGATTCGCAACGGAAGTATGAATGTCCCTTTCAAAAGATATTAATTGTTTTTTACATTCCAAAACCTAATATTTTTACATATTCTATGAAAAAAATTACTCTCGTATTTCTTCTGATACTTGCTACTGTGCTTACTTCTTTTGCTCACGAATTTTGGCTTGCATTGGAAAAATTTATCCTGAAAGTAGGTGAAAAAGCCAAAATTTCTTTTTTAGTAGGTGAAGATTTTACAGGAGAAATATGGAAAGGCTCAGCCTCAAGTTTTTATTTATTCAACTCAGAAGGAAAAAAGGATATTATCTCTCTCTTTCCTACCACACTAGAAGAAGGTACAAGCCTCACCTTTACCAAAGAAGGCACTCATTTGTTAGCTTTCAATAGCCAAAACAAGTTTATAGAATTAGAGCCAGATAAGTTTTTGGCTTATTTAGAAGAAGATGGCTTAGAAGAAGTCATTACTTTGCGCAAGCAGAGAAACGAAACAGAGAAAAACGGTAGAGAAACTTACCAACGCTGTGCCAAAGCCTTAGTACAAGTAGGAGAAAAAACAGATAATACCTTCGCAACCAATACGGGTTTGACCTTAGAGATTATTCCAGAAAAAAATCCATACAAACTAAAATCTAACGAAAGTTTGAAAGTAAAAATCATCTTTCAGAATAAGCCTTTGAGCAATAGCTTAGTTAAAATTTGGCATAGAAAAGACGGAAAAGTAAGCAAAATAGAGCAGAAAACAGATGCCAAAGGTTTTGTTTCTTTCCAAATGGAAAAGCAAGGAGAGTGGATGGTGAGTATTGTAAAAATGATACCACACCCTAATCCAGCACAGGCAGACTGGCAAAGCTATTGGGCTTCCTTGACTTTTGGCTTTTGAATGGCAATTTATCAAAAATGTTAAATTTTAATGGCTAAGTACTTTAAAGAAAAATAAATATCTTAACTTTATGGCTCAAGTCCTATAAATAAACTTACCTAAAATACAATAGCCCCACTATATTGATTTTTTATACTTAAAAGTTTTAAAATGACTTCTATTGCATCTAATAAAGAAAAGTATGAATTGAAAATAGACAATTACCTCGCCGAGGTACATAGAAAGGTAGATAAGATAATCAATCTATTTGTTGTTTTATTTTTCCTTATTGGTATTTGCTTAGCTCCTATATACCAGACTTGGGTATTTAGCCTTGGAGTGGGTAGTTTGAATGTATTGATGTATTTGATTGCTAAGTTTCTTATTCCCAATAAGTTCGTTGCTCGTCTGATAATCAGTTCTATTTTTGCGATTTTTATGCTTCAGTTTATCGGGCAGATGCACGGCATGGCAGAGATGCACTTTGTGTTTTTTACAAACATAGCTATTTTAATCTTGTACCAAGACTGGCGAGTAATGATTCCCTATACGATTCTTACAGTACTGCACCATAGCCTTTTCTTTTTCTTCCAATTACAGGGTGTAGAGGGTTTAGGGATTTATTTTATTAACTATACAGAGGTCGATTTTCAAGTGTTATTTTTTCACTACCTTTGGGTAGTGCTTATGGCAATAATATGTGGCTGGTGGTCGGTGATTTTTCGCCAATCTCAGATTCAACTCTACTACAAGAACCTTTTGCTAAACGAGCAGAAAAGAGAGTTAGAAAACCAACAAGAAGAAATCAAGCAAAATGTAGAGGAACTTAAATCTACCCAAGAGCAGTTAGAAGAAAAAAATACCAAATCAGCAAAGCTACTTACCGATGTCAATGCAAGCATTACCTACGCCAAACGTATTCAAGCAGGTTTAATGCCTGTGCCTGAGGATTTAGAAAAAATCTTCCCACAAAGTTTTATTTATTATCAACCCAAAGACATTGTTAGCGGTGATTTTTATTGGTTCACAAAAAAAGGCAATCTTACTTATTTAGTGGCAGGAGATTGCACAGGGCATGGCGTACCAGGTGCCTTTCTTTCTGTCATAGCTTTGGAGGCACTAAACATCATCATCAATATCATGGGCTTTGACTCTCCTGATTTTATCCTATCACAGCTTAGCTTAAATATCTACTCTAAACTCAATCGGACTAACTCAGATGTAAAAGCAGGTATGGATATAGCGGTATGTATCATTGACCATCAGAAACAAACTTTGCAGTACTCAGGAGCCAAAATGCCTCTTTATCTAATCCAAGAAGCAGAAGGCAGAGAAGCCCAATTCATAGAAGTCAAAGGCAATCGGAAGTCCATAGGCTACTTAGAAAAGCAAGAACACTATCTCTATGATAATCATACTTTTGATATAAGCATGCCTACAAGTTTTTATCTTAGTTCTGACGGCTACCAAGACCAGTTTGGCGGCGAAAACAATACTAAGTTCATGTCAAAAAGGTTCAAAAAACTACTTTTTGATATTCACGGCAAACCTCCACAAGAACAGCAATATCTCTTGGAGGAGACCATCCTCAAGTGGCAAGGTGAAAACAGACAAATAGATGACATACTCATTATTGGAGTAAAGCTATAAGTAGGTTTTACCTATTGAAACTCATCTAATCAATTTTTCCACTTCCTCCATAGTAAGGGAAACTATCCCAGCGAGTATCGTGTGGATTTATATATCTTGGGTCTTGAGTTTGTTTTTGCCATTTTCTAAGCATTGCTCTCAATTTATCTAATTCTTTGGCATAAGTTGGATTTCCTATCACATTATTCAGTTGTGAAGGGTCTTTCTCCAAATCATATAGTTCTTCCTCTGGTCTTTTCTCAAAGGCAAGTGTATATAGATTAGCTACTTCGGGTTTATGTTTGTTTTCTATCATATAAGACTTGGTAGGAGAGTTGTCGCAATCACCATATTCCCCTACTACATATATAAACTCTGGGTTGCCCGCAGGATAGCGGCCAGCTTGGAAATTAGCGATATACAAAAATTGATTAGTCCTGACGGCTCTGGAAGGATAGCCCAAGTTATTGGGTCTGACATAGGCGTGGCGTTCTCTTTCGAGGAACTGTACTTTTTCCAAATTTTCTTTCCTTTTTCCTTCTAAAAGAGATAAAAGACTTTTTCCTGACATTTCCTTAGGTACTTTTAATCCTGAGGCTTCCAGAAAAGTAGGCGCAAGGTCTATAAGATTGACCATTTCATTGATGACTTTCCCTCCTTTGATTCTTGCTTTCCAAGCAATAACTAAAGGCATTTTTGTTCCTAAGTCGTACAAATTGGCTTTGGCTCTTGGGAAAGGCATACCGTTATCAGAAGTAATAACAACAATGGTATTTTCCAACTCTCCTTTCTGTTCTAAAAACTGTATGATTTCTCCTACTTCTTTGTCAAAGCGTTGCACTTCAAAGTAATAGTCTAATATATCTCGGCGTACTTCTGGAACATCGGGGAAGCAAGCAGGTACCTGCACCGACTCTATTTTTAAACCTATCTTTTCTCCTGCTCCTTTTTCATAAGGTCTATGCGGGTCTGTGCTTCCAAACCAATAGCAAAAGGGTTGGTCGGGAGATTTTTGGGCATAAAATTCTTCGAAATTGCTATACCTCTGTCCCGCAGGATTATGCTTATAACCTCCTATGGTATCGTTGCCGGGTCCCCAGCCTTTGCGAGAAATACCTACTAAATAACCCTGTTTTTCTAACAGTTGAGTATAGTTAGGGTAGCGAACAGACAGACTTCCCCACAAGTTTCCCCCTTCTTCTAAGCGGTGCGGATACTGCCCCGTGAGTATAGAAGCACGCGAGGGACTGCATGAAGGAGAGGCACAGAAAGCACGTCTGAACAAAACTCCCTCTTTTGCCATGCGGTCAAAAGTGGGGGTGCTAACGGTCTTATCTCCGTAAATGCTTGCATGGTCGCCTGACCAATCATCTGCGATGCAAAATAAAATATTGGGTTGTTTGATGATAGGATTTGCATTTTGAGGTTTAAAATGCAAGCCTGTGAGCATCGCTAATAGTAAGAAGTATAAGCATAATGTTTTCATCACTTTCAGTTTTTATGTGCAGTTTAGGTTTCTCTAAAAGAATTTACTAAATTGTAAATTAAATTGGTATATTTTTTATTAAATACAAAAATAAGAAAAATATGCAGTAGCATCTTGCCTGTTAAGCTATATAATAAATGTAACGACGTTCTTTTACATTTATGCTCTCAGCGGATAAGCATGGACTGATTAACGTAAATATTTTCCATAATCTTAGAAAAGTACAATTTGTTAGGACTGCTCGTTTCCCAAGATAGATGTGCTGATTTTTTTATCTAAGAACTTGTACACTGCTAAGCCCTAAACCAGATTAAGTATGGTATTGGACGCGCTTCTATGTGGGGTAGTAGGTCGGTATCCGTTTGATAGCTAAGTACACCGGAAACAGTTTCAATCAATGCAGGCTTATCAGCATACTTTCCTGACTTATATATCAATAACACGTCTTGATTTTCCAACTTTGTTTTTATTCCTGTTCCCCTCTCTGCAAAGACATTACCCATGAATTGTACGCTCAGCCATTTTCTCTACTTACTGATTTAACCTATAATTAACCTTTCAGTAACTTCTTTTTCAAATCAAAAAGTATAACTTTGCGTTAAAATTAAGTTCAAATATATTCGCATGACACAGCGAAAACACAAGGTACTCATTGTAGATGATGAGCCAGATATAGTAGAACTTCTCCAATATAATCTTGAAAAAGAAGGATATGAGGTTCAGACCGCTTCAAGTGGAAAGAAAGCCCTTTCAGTGGCTAAAAACTTTATCCCTGACTTGATTCTCATGGACATCATGATGCCCGAAATGGACGGAGTAGAAACATGTCGCCAGCTTAGAGAGCGTCCTGAAATAGCGAATACCTATATCATTTTTTTAACAGCAAGGTCAGAGGAGTATTCCGAAATTGCTGCCTTCGATGTAGGGGCTGATGATTTTTTGACAAAACCTATTCGTCCTCGTGCTTTGATGAGCCGTATTAATGCTCTTTTCCGTAGAGAAACACAAAAAACCTCGCCAGAAGAGCATGATGTTATTCGCATAGGTGAGTTTGCTATAGACAAGACAAGCTATACGCTCATGAAAGGAGAGGAGCAGATTACGCTTCCCAAAAAGGAATTTGAGTTACTATACTTTTTGGCAAGTAACCCATACAAAGTATTTAGTCGCGATGACCTCTTGCATCACATTTGGGGGGCAGATGTTTATGTATTGGCTCGTACGGTAGATGTGCATATCCGCCGAGTACGTGAAAAAATAGGAGAAGACTACATTACTACGGTCAAAGGAGTAGGTTACAAGTTTGAAATGCCCAAGTGATTTTTTTAGTTGATAGTTTCTGGTTGGAATCCATAGGCTATGAACCATAAACTAATGAATCTATGTTGATTAATTCTCGTGCTGTTGCTTTATTGTTAGCCTTTTGTATCTCGGCAATTATTACTGCTTTCCTTTCCTTAGTGCAGGGCGTTAGCTACATAGCTCTACTCATTGCAGGAACGCTTTCTTTTGCCTCTACTTTTTTACTTACTTATCTAACCTTTGAATTTCTGATTTTCAGAGAGATACAAAAACTCTACGATGGCATTGACAAAATTAACCGCAAAGACTTCAAGGCTTTTGTTTCCACCCTACAAAACCAGTCTGCTAACCCTATCAAAAGGGTAAACCAAGCCATAGTAGCCTATGCCTCAGAAAAACAAAGAGAAATAGATGAATTGAAAAAATTGGAGGTATTTCGCAGGGAGTTTATTGCTGATATTTCTCACGAACTTAAAACGCCTATTTTCGCTGCTCAGGGCTTTGTACTTACCCTCTTAGAAGGAGCGGTAGATGATGAAAACGTACGCTACAAGTTTCTAAACAAAGCCGCCAAGAGTTTAGAAGGATTGAACTTACTCGTTCAAGATTTACTTACGCTTTCTCAAATAGAGTCAGGCGATATAGTCATGCAATTTGAAAACTTTGATATGCAGGAACTTACCAAAGAAGTTTTTGAGCAGTTGGAGGAAAAGGCACAGAAAAAGGATATTTCTTTGATTATTAACTACTTAGGTGTAGATGGAGTGATTGTCAATGCAGACTACTCGAAAATCATGCAAGTCATGACCAACCTAATTAACAATGGCATCAAATACGGCAAAGAGGGGGGAAAGGTTGAAGTTGAGTTCATCAAAGAAGAAGGATACGTAACTATTTTTGTCAAAGATGACGGTCATGGTATTGCCAAAGAACACCTTAAGCGCATATTTGAGCGATTTTATCGGGTAGAGAAAAGTCGTTCCCGACAGCAAGGCGGTACAGGACTTGGCTTAGCAATCGTTAAACATATTCTCCAAAAGCACAATACTGAAATCCAAGTCAGTAGCGAAGTAGGCAAAGGCACAGCTTTTAGTTTCAAACTCAAAAGTGCCAATGCAAGTTTAGTGAGCAATATTTCTACACAAGCTAAGATAGAAACAGGGCAGTAATGAGATGAAACAAAACCTCAATCATGCTAATTGAGCAATAAATGCTTATTTTTATCTAAGTTTTTCAAGCAAATATCTACGCCCTTCATTACAGAAAGCAAAGGTTCTGGGGCTATTTTTACTTTGAGTTTAGTAATTCTGCTGATTCTCTTGTCCAAACCTCTCAGGTAAGCCCCTCCTCCTGTGAGGTATATACCATAGTCATATACATCAGCTGCTAATTCTGGTGGACAAACCTCCAAAGTATGTAAAATACCTTCTATGATTTTGCTAATAGATTTGTCCAACATATTGACTACGTCGTGGTGTGTAATAGACACTGCCTTAGGAATACCCGTCATCAAATCTCGCCCTACTATTTTCAATGGGGGAGGTGGATTGTCTAAATCATCAAGGACTGCACCAGCCTCTATTTTGATTTTTTCAGCAGTACGTTCTCCTATGAGTAAGTTGTAGTTTCTTCTTACATAATCTATAATGTCTGTATCAAAGGTATTCCCAGCTACTCTGAGCGATTGGCTACAAACGATTCCAGAAAGTGATAAAATTACAATTTCTGTTGTTCCACCCCCAATATCTACTACCATTTTGCCTTCGGCTTGGGTAACATCTAATCCCATGCCTACTGCGGCAGCTATAGGCTCGTGTATCATATAAAGTTCTGATGCTCCTACTCCCTGAGCTGAATCCCTTACCGCTCTTTTTTCTACCTCAGTGGTGGCATAAGGAATACAAATCAAAAATCTTTTTCTTCCCAGAAAAAACTTTTGGTGAATAGCTTTTTGCAAAAAACCGCGAATCATTTGCTCAGTAGCATAGTAATCGGCAATGACCCCGTCTTTAAGAGGTTTGATAGTTTTGATGTGTTCATGCGTTTTCTCGTGCATGTCCATAGCTTCCTTCCCAACAGCAAGCAGTTTGCGGTTCTGATTGTCCACCGCAATAATAGAGGGTTCATTGACGATAATGGTGTCTTGGTGTGTAATGATAGTATTGGCAGTTCCCAAATCTACACCGTAATCTTGTACCAAATACTTACTTATTTTCATGATTAAGAGGGTTTTATCATTAAGTCTGTTCGTTTAGATTTTGCTTAAAAACTCCATAGTGTCCACGCCATCGGCATAGTCAGTAATGATTGGAGTTTGTGCCTCCCCAAAGTGAATACAATCTGACAAGAGCTTGCTATCACCTACTATGCACTGTATCTTTTCTTTGTGGAGTTCCAAATTTTCTACTAAGTTAGCGAGATTTGCGTATTTTTCGTAATGTAGTACAGAAATAGGAGAAAAGAAAGAAGAATTTTCTACTAACAGCAAAAAGCCATTGTCTAAGTGATTGATTTTGTTTACCAAATAAATAGACTTGTTGTAGTCATAGTTATTGACGTACTTGTGATGCTCAAAGACTTTTTTGAAACTTTCTATGGATTTAAAAAATAAAGTAAAGTCGTAGTTTTCAGGGATATATATCTTAGTAACATTCCTACAACCCAAGCCATAATAAGTAAAAATATCTTTTGCTAAGTTTTCTAAGTCTCCTTGGCTTTCTTTTCCATGAAGAATGGCTACGGAAGTCCTATTTTTGCGAATGACATGAGGATATTTGCCAAAATAATATTCAAAGTAGCGTGCTGTATTATCGCTTCCCGTAGCAATCACTGCATCAAATCCTTTTAACTGCTCTACTATTTCTATTCTGTGGCTAAGTTGGGGTTCTATGGCTAAGAGTGTGTTTATCAAAAACTTCATCAATACGCTATCGCTGCTACTTAGTTTGGCTTGTAAGAAATGCCCACTCACCAACACGCAAATTAGGTCATGCACCCCTACCATAGGAATATTTCCTGCCATGACTACCCCTATTTTTCGGGGGTGAGAAGGGGTAGGATAGCTCTCAGCCCACTTTCGGAAGGTAGTTTCTTCTAAGTAGTGTACCAAACCTTGCAAAGCTAACTGCACGTTTTCAGGAGTAAACCAGTTGTTTTCATTTTGAGCGTGAAAACTCAGTATAGTTAAATCTTCTGGCGTTAGTTCTTGTATCCGTTTTCTTAAAGTTAAAAAAATCTCAATGAGATATGATTTATTCATCGGCTTCATTATCAGACAAATAGTATTTACAAAGCAATACAAAGCCGTAAAATTACGTATTTCATCTCACTATCAACTTTAATGTTTGTATTTAATTCTGTTAAAAACTTCTATGCAAGCTCTGCTGTTGTGGTAAGGGCATTTCCAAAGGGTAACTTTGTCGCCGTTTTTGTTATTGGCAGAGATGAACCATTCACCATTTTCTTTGTCAATCAAATTTTTCTTAGTAAATTCCCAAGAGGCGAGGGATTTGTCTAAAAAATGCTTAGCTCGGGTGATTTGCCAAGCACTGAAGAAACCCACCATAGCCTCTGCCTGTACCCACCAACTTTTGTCATCGTTGCGATGTCCTGTTTTGCGGTCAAGTTCATACTTCATGCTGCCGTCATTTTCTAAGCCCATAGCTGCCGCCAATGCCATTTGGGTACAGATTGGCTTTACTTTTTCTACCAATAATCTGTCCCCAAGTGCCTCTGCTGCCTCCAGCAACAGCCAAGAACACTCTATATCATGTCCGTAAGAGTCTATTTGGGAGGTAGGTGTCCATTTTTCATCAAAAAATAGCATGAGATGATGCGAACTTGGGTCTATGATATGAGATAAAAAATTGTCTATGAGGTGGTATAACTGCTTTTGCAAACCTTCCTCTTTCCAAACTTTATACAAATTGGTGTAGGCTTCTAAAATATGAAGATGCGTATTCATCGTCTTTTTTGCTCCACCACTGCTCAAATGTAGCTTGTCCGTAGCTTGCCAATCTCGGCTAAAAGCATCTATATAGCCCAAGTTTTCTTTGTCAAAACTGTATTTTTCCATGACTTGATAAATACCTAATGCCTTATCTAAGACTTCTTGCTTTTGCACTGCTTTGAAGTACTCGCTGAGGGCATACACCGCAAAGGAGTGAGCATACATTTGCTTGCTTGTGTCCAAAGGATTCCCTTGATTATCTACTGTCCAATATACTCCATGTAAATCCTTGTCTATAAAGTAGTTAATTAAGTTTTGGTAAGCAACTTCCGCTAAAGGCAAGTATTTGGCATATTGTTGCTTGTCAAAGTTGTAGGCAGCGGCAAAAGTCCATAAGATACGACTGCCCAAGACAGTGCCTTTGGGTGCATTGGGAATGACTTGATTATCTTTATTTACTCTGTGATGAAAGGTGTTATTTTTTTCGTCAAAGGTATTTTTTGCCCAATAAGTCAATATGTTGTCGAGTTCTTGGCGAACTTCTTTGGCATAGCGAGCAGACTTTGCTTGTGTTTCCATTTCCATATCTTGAATGATGAGTGATTAGCCAAATTTAGGGAAATATTTTTGAAAAACAATCTTACAAAAGTTGCTCACCTACCTTTGCTCTTTGCTTGTCCAAATCCGTACACACTCTATCTAATTTATGAACATTTTGTAAAAATCATCATAATGTAAGCTGTTGATTTTAAAAATTTTACGATTTTGGTATAGGATTAGTAAAAATAAATTCGTACACTACATAGGGGTAAAACTTCCCCAAGTTGTCTTAGGTACAAAATCAGAAAACTTAAACAGATTATTCACTTAAACCTTTTTTAAACAAATTAATTTATATGAAAACTATTCGTTTTTTTATGTTTGCTCGCATGTTTACTCTTTTGGGGCTTTTATCAGTAGTATTATTTTCTGGCTGCCAACGATTTGAAGATGTAGGTGCTTTCCAAGAAGAAAGAAAAACCTATGATTTGAGTGGTTTTACTAGAGTACATATCGGGAGTGGTTCTAAAGTTACTATCCAACAAGGAGCGGCTTATGGTGTATTTGTGAGAGGAGATAGTCGCAACTTAGATGACCTCAGAGTAAGGGTAGAAAATGGGATTTTGAAAGCCGACTACTATCCTCATAATCATAGGAATCGCCAGTATAGGACTGAATTTACTATCACTATGCCAACATTGGAGGGAGTTGATTTTTCAGGGGCAACTATTGCTGATGTAGGAGGTTTTGAAAATAGCCAAAAAATGTATGCACGTTTATCAGGTGCTTCAGAAGGAGTCCTTAGCATTAGAGCAAATGAGATTGAAATAGATTTGTCAGGTGCTTCACGTCTTTCTGGGGTAGGTGCTTCTCAAAAAATGAAGGCAGATATTTCAGGAGGAGCAGAGTTATCTTTCTTTGGCTTCTCAGTAGAGGAGGTACAAATTTCTGCTTCAGGTGGTAGCAATGCTAAAGTAAATGTAAGTAAAACCCTTCGTGCAGAAGCAAGTGGCGGTAGTCATATTCGCTACATTGGCAATCCTTCTTCTGTAAGCAATAATTCCTCTGGTGGGAGTAGTATCTCAAGAGAATAGGCAGTATCTGCTAAGTTCAAATGAAAAATACTGTGGTTGTAGAGTTTTTACTATGTGATTTTCAATATAATACCTTTGCAGCCTTAGATTTTTGATTTAGCTAAATTACTATGGCTGGTGTATGGAACACAGATAATACTGATGAGGCACAGATTTTTGGATAGTTTATTTAGTCAAAATCTGTTTAATCCCTATAATCTGTGTTCCAACAAACCAAGATAACTTTCTAAAAGTCCTCAAAATATGGTAAAACTTACAGAGTAAATAAGCAACAATCTTTTAATTCCCTGTAAATACATTAAGCCACCCTTTGCAAGTTTTTCCGTCGGGCGAACTGACTAAGTAATAATACACCCCTGCAATGCCTTCCCCTTTCCAATCATTTTGGTAGTTATCGCTTTTATAGACCAATTTTCCCCATCGGTTATAAATTTCTACTTTTAAGCCTAAAATAGGAGAATTGAAAAATAGGGTTTCATTTTTTCCATCGCCGTTGGGCGTAATTACGTTAGGAAAAATAAATTCCTCTATTGCTAAGTTCTGCACAAATTGGCTGGAGCATCTCCCCTCGCTGACAGTAAGTGTTACGCGATAGTTTCCGCTTTGAGTATATTTGAAAGGAGGTGGCTCTTTTCCTACAAAGGTTTGCCCATTGCCTAAGTTCCACACAAAGTTTGCCTCCTCAGGGCTGGTATTGACTAAGCGAACCGTAGGAAAAGGAGAACAAAAATCTTCATAATTGACGGCGAAACTTGCTGATGCAGGATTGATTACACGAACTAAAGTAGAAAGCTCCTGAACGCAACCTTCTCTGCGCGTAATACTTACCGTATAACGAGTGGTCTGTGTTGGGCGTGCTATAGGGTTGGCAATATTCGGATTACTTAGTCCTGTGGCTGGACTCCACCGATAGGCAATCCCTCCTGTTGCTACTAACTGCAAGCTTTCGTTGGTACAAAGTACGCTGTCTTTTGTTATGGTGGGCATGAGGTCTGCTAACACAGAAACATTTACCATTTGTGAAAATTGACTTACGCAGTTTGCTCTCCTTGCTGTCAAAGTGATTTGGTAAGTTCCACTTTCTTGGTATTTGAAAGGTGGAGGATTCTGCCCTGCAAAAGTTTGCCCATTACCAAAATTCCACTCGAAAGCAGTAGCATCTGTACTTGTGTTGGTAAGGCGGATAGTAGGGGAGGGGTCGCAAATATTCTCTGTATTGACCGTAAAGCTAGCAATAGGATTAGCCACTGTTACCGTTACAGCCGTATCCCTGCGACAGTTTTCTCTGTTAATGATAGTTACTTGGTAACGAGTGGTTTGGCTTGGCTGTGCTACTGGGTTTGCTATATTCGGATTACTCAGCCCTGTGGCAGGTTGCCAAATGTAGCTATTTCCTCCTGTTACATTCAGTTGCACGCTTTGCCCTCTGCATATAATCGTATCTCTGGTAATCGTAATAGGGGGTAAATCTGCTTGCACCACTATATTTACGTCCCGAGTAGCCCGATTCGTACAAGTACCTATCCTTGCTGTCAAGGAGATTTGGTAAAAACCACTTCTTGTATATTTGAATGGAGGAGGAGTTCGCCCTATAAAAGCCCTACCATCTCCCAAATCCCAAATATACTCCGTAGCATCTGGGCTGGTATTGGTAAGCCTCACTGTAGGAGAGTTATCGCAAAGGTCATCAAGGGCTAAGTTAAAACTTGCCACTGGATTAGCCACCGTAATTAGTACGGAAGTATCCTTAGAACAACCCTCTGGATTAGAAATAGTTACAGTGTAGCGTGTAGTTTGGGTAGGGTTGGCAATAGGATTAGCGATATTAGGATTACTTAAACTTGCCGCAGGTGTCCAACGATAGGTTGTGCCTCCTGAGGCTTGTAGTTGGATAGAGGTACCTCGGCAAAGAATAGTATCCCTGTTGATGGTGGCGTTTACCACAGGCAGAACGGTAATCGTATCATAAGCAAACAGGGTAGCACAAGTAAGTTTGCTACTTACTTTTTGCTGTACGATGTATCTCCCCGGTTGAGTAAAAGTATAAACAGGCTCGCTGACTTGGGTAACAAGCAAACCGTTACCGATATTCCACTCAATTTCTTGGGCATTAACGCTTCGGTTCTGGAAGCGAATACGCAAGGGGGCGCAACCGCTTCTTCTTTCCACACTTGTTGCCGCATCTAAGGGGCGCAACCCTGCTTGGAGAATTTCTATGTCTATTTTAAAAGCTGCATTATTACAGCCTTCGGTATCTCCACCTGTGGGAGCGGCATTATTTACCCTTGACCATGCACCCGGAGTAGTAAAAAAACGATTAGAGCGGCATACGCAAGCGGCGTGATACACTACTCCTTTTTTATCAAAGCGACAAGTTCCTCCGTCTATATGGTCGCCTTCGCCACCTACTCCTCCAAAAAATGTAGCATATAGCAAGGATTTTGCATCTTTTTCTATGAGCATCAAATGAAAATCTTGCCCATCGGTAGTTCTTCTTATGGCATCAGCAGTAGTAGGTAGCCCAACTGTGGTGCTATTTGCAGGGTAGCCAGCTTGCAAGTTTCCGCCCCAACCCGCTACATACATATTCCCACATTCATTCACCAAAAAGGCTGTCAAAGACAAATCAGGTGTTCGCCTTCCCGTACCAATAACCGTTGACCATAAAGAAGTGCTTAGATTAGGGTTTAATTTGTGAATAAACTGCCCACTATTGGCATTGCTGTAAACGCCTGCACTTACAGGGTACTGCCCCCTTGTATTTCCTAAGACATAGACATTATCCTCTTGGTCTAAGTCTAAGATAAAGGCTTGGTCATACTCTGATGTGCCTAAATATGAACCTGTTAAGAAAGTACCATTTGTAGTAAAGCGAGCTACGAATCCGTCAGAACTCCCACCTTGGAAAGTGGGTCGGAAAGAATTATTAGAAGTACGTAAGTTGTTGCTTGTAGTACTTCCGCAAACTAAAATTTCGTTTACCTTATTAATTTTGATAGAATAGCCTACGTCAAGTCCACTCCCTCCCCAATAGGTACTCCAAAGTAGGTTGTTCAGACCTTGACTTAGTTTAATAAAAACAGCGTCTTGTAAACCTGAGAGATTAGTTTGTGTAGCGGTTTGTAGAGGAAAATTAGTGGAGCGAGTAGTAGAAGCCACATACACGTTGTTAAGCGCATCTACATTGACCTCTCCTCTGAGTTCATCACCGTAGTTATGTACGAAAGCTGTTCCAAAAATATTTAATCCGTCGTTTCCTGAACCTCCTAAATAAGTGGAAGCCAGCAATGCGTTTCCATTGGTGCTTAGCGTACTCACAAAAATATCACTCCCATTATTGTAAGGAATCCCGCTAATTGCCTCAAAGCTGTTTGCTCCACTGCCTCCGTTATAAGTACGGTCAAAAGCCCCAACAGTAGTAGGGAAGTTGGTAGAGCTTGTCGTTCCCATGACTACTAATTGGTTTAAATTATTAACTACCAAGCTATGAGGAACTTCTGCAAATGAACCTCCTAAAAAAGTAGTATAAAGTTGGAGTGTACCTGTGGGGTTGTATTTAGAAATACCTACGTCTATTATTCCGCCAAAAAATCTTTGGAATGCCCCTACCGTAGTGGGGAAATTTGTCCCAAAAACTGTTCCTGCTGTGTAGAGGTTGCCTAAGGTATCATAGGTCGCTGTATTGCCCCAGTTGTTTGCTGTAGAGCCAGAGAAAGTAGAAAAAACTAATTGTGGGTCTATGACTAAAGGCAAATTTTTATTATAACTTCCCAACTCAAAGCTGACTACATTATTTTTCAATACGAACTTAGAGGGAATTTCTACTTTTTCTCCGTTGATGACTTGGTAAGTAAAAGGCTTTTTTTCACCGAAAACATGAATAGAAGTGGTGATTTCCAGATTTCCTTCTTCTGAAATACGCATTTGCTCTGCTCCTTCGTATTGCATTTGTATTAGGTTAGGATTTGCCCCTGCCTCCACTACAAACTCATACTTTAATCTCTGCCCTTGTGTAAACAATCTAAGATTAATTCCTTGATAAATAGATAGATAGTTTACCTCTTGGAAAGACTGCACATTGCTTGCCCACTTGCTTTCGTCTTCGCCTATAAAGTAGTTGCGAATCCCACTTATTTTCCCTTTTCCACTTACCATAGGTTGCGAACGAGCATTTAAAAATTTAACTGATACCCCATGAGCTTTGATATTGAACTTGCTCTCGTCAGCGTTATTACCTTCTACCCTTGCCTTAGTATTTTCATTGGTTTCTTTTTTCTTAGGGTGTCTGAGTTCGGATACGGCTTGGGCATCATAAAAGCCGTAATGCAAGCCATTTTTTTTCAAAAACAAAAAACCATCAGGAATATCAGCGCGGAAAAGCACTTCTTTTTCCCACTGATTTTTATTTTCTGTAAATTGGAATAAGGGTGCAGATGCTATTTGGGGGCTTTTAACACGCACTTGGGCAAAGGCACAGAAAGATGTTAAAAGCAAGAAAATCAGGATAATTCGCATGGCTTAGGAGAATGATAAATTGGATAATTTAATATACATATTTCATAAGCAAAGATACGAAAAGATTAAAAGACTTGGTTGCAAAGCAAAGAGATATTTGCAAGTATTTCTGGGTAAGAAGAAAATAGTTTTATTTTTATTCAACTTATTTTGTAAATTTATCGTTTAATAAAAGCGTATGAGAAAAAGTGCTAATATTTTACGGATTGTTTTGGGAACAGTAGTTTGTTTCTTCATTGTGCAGTTTGTACAAGTGCTTGCTTTTCATACATATACAAGTTCAGCAGTAGATAAGCAAACTTCAAAAGAAAGCCACCTCACAGTCCATTTAAGTCATATCTCTGGCTATGCCTTAGCACCTGAGAGTTCTTGTACTTTGGGTTATACTTTTTCCTCTCTCGCTAAAAGCCAGTCTAAGGTTTTCTTTTCTACTACCAAAATAAACGAGCAAGTACTTCATGCCTTGTATGTCCAGTACACTTTCTATGCTCGTAATCTCCTTATTTGTTTCCGTCCCACAGATATAATCTTTCCTTTTCACTATTTCTGGTAATCCATTTTAAATTCTCCTTAGGCTGCTTAACAGTCTAAACCTACGTCTGGGTATTGGCACAAGCTATATACCTTATTTTACTTATTTTTCTCACAATCAAAAAATTACTCATTTAAAATGGAATCAAATACCTTGATAGCAGGGCTTATTGCTTTGGCTATCTGCTTACTTCCTTTCGTGCTTGTTAGCAGGAATAGAAAAATCAAAGAAAGGCAACTTACTCAGGCACTTCAGGCTATTGCCTCGCAAAATTATGGACAAGTTGATGAATATGATGCTTGGGGAAATACCGCTATTGGCTTGGATAAAAAAGCTAATGCGATTATCTTTTACAAACATACAAAAGATGAGGTCATCTCTCATTATATTTCCCTTGCTGAGGTACAGGAATGTCAAGTGATGAATACACACAAAGTATTCCAAGAAAAAGAAAGTACCTATGAGGTTACTTATAAATTAGAGTTAGTATTTACCTTAGAAGACCCGAAACAAACTCCTATAACCTTAGAGTTTTACAATAAAGACCACGATAGTTCTACTCCTTCAGGAGAAATAGAAATAGTAGAAAAGTGGTTTCAAATAATACAACAAAAAGTAGAAGCTATTTAGACAAGTACAAAAACCTCTGGCTTGTAGAGATGAATGGCACAAGCCAGAGGTTTAGCACCAAGGCATGTACTTGCCTAAAACAATAAAATCATCTACTTGATAATTAATTTTATGCAAAAAATTCTTTTTTATCGGATAAATTACTAATTTTGCAGTCCTAAATCTGAAACTGAAATTTTAAATCTTATTCATTCATTTTACGCAAGATATGATAGTCATTAATATTAAGGAAAACGAATCTATTGATAAAGCATTAAAAAGGTTCAAAAAGAAATTTGAAAAGACAGGAGTGTTAAGAGAATTACGCGCAAGAACTGCTTACGAAAAACCTTCAGTAAGAGATAGAAATACACGCTTGCGTGCTATTTACAGACAAGCACTTCAAAGACAAGAAATGAAGTAAACTGAGGAGATTTGAGAGCAGATTAATGCTAATTTTTTTCTCAAAAATAATTTTTTCAAAAGCAAGGAGTAGGTTCAAAATTATTTGAATCTACTCTTTACTTTTGTTGAATCATTTATAAAATCTATTCGCCCCTATGGCAGAACTTATACAAATACACCCCGACAATCCAGACCGTAGAAAAATTAGTAGGGTAGTTGAGTGTTTGAAGGAAGGTGGAGTAATTATCTACCCGACAGATACAGTCTATGGTATTGGGTGCGATTTGTATAATCAGAAGGCAATAGAGCGTATTTGTCGCATTAAGGGGGTTAAGCCTGATAAAATGCACCTTTCGTTTATTTGCTACGACCTAAGCGACATCAGCCAATACGCCAAGCATATTAGTACACCTACTTTCCGTCTGATGAAAAAAGCCCTACCTGGTGCTTATACTTTTATTTTAGAATCAAGTAGCGAAGTCCCTAAGATACTGAATAATAAAAAGAAACAAGTAGGTATCCGCGTGCCAGCCCACGAAGTTCCTCGTCAGATTGTGAAAGAGTTAGGAAATCCCATTCTCACTACTTCAGTGAAAGACGAAGATGAGGTATTGGAATACATGACCGACCCTTCCCTTATAGATGATAAATATGGACATTTGGTAGATATTATCATAGACTCAGGCTACGGGGGAAATATCCCTTCCACCGTCATCTCTTGTATAGATGACAACTTTGAGGTAATCAGAGAAGGAGCGGGAGAAATAGAAAATTTGTTTTAATGTTAATTGTCCAAATTTATTTATGCTGTTGTCCGATATTTTCTTACAATACTACGAATCAATACCACAGCTCCCCAAACGATAAGTCCAGTCCCCCCTAATAGAACTAAGACAGCTAAAACCTCATTACCTGCACAAGCAATAGAACAAGAGAGTGCTGCTAACATCAGAAAGACTACAAGAGCCAAAAGAACAGATAAAATAATTAGAATGACTTTTGCACCTGAACCTTGTTTTTTCCAGTCTTGTAAAATTTGCTTGACTGTATTTTTGACAGCCTTTCTATATTCCTGCCGAATCTCACGCTTAGTAGCTTTTTTATTCACTTTGGCAGGGGATATGCTTGCTGCAACTACTTGATAATCATAGCTACTTGTTTGTTGTAATTCCCAAGAGGCGATGCGTTCAGGTAGGCGATTCCCTACAAAAACACAGATAAAAAAGCAAAGGCAGTAAATCAATGCTAACACAGTGGTACGCTTGCGATAGCTTAGATTGCGTTCAGGTAAATAAACCCAGAACAAGTAGGATATAGCACCTACTAAACCTGCTTCCCAAAACCAACTTAATTTCTCTACCTCAGCAAATAGGACTACTCCCAGCCCTATGCCTAAAAACACCAAGAAATGGCAAAGTATGATAATGCTAATACGACTAAGCCAAACATGGTTTTTTGCCCAGTATGATATTTTCTTCATATAGGTATGATATGTTTAAATGAATAAAAATAAAAAAGCGGATTGAGATTTTATTAAATCTAATCCGCTTTTTGTGTATTTCGTGTATTTAATTAGTTTCCTCTGCCACCTCTGCCACCTACGGAGCGGCTTCCACCGCCACCACCATAGGAACCGAAGCCGCTTGAACTGCTACCATAGCCACTATTCCCTGAAGAACCTCTAATGCTATTGTTATAAGAACCGCGATTATTGTAATCTACTGAACGCATTCCCCAATTAGAACCGTTAGCAGTGTTAGGAGTACCATAGAAGTAACTATTCGCTGTACCTCCTTTGTACTCTACTGCGTTGTAGTTGGCACTATTGCCTACACTTGAATTAGAGTAATTACCATAAGCACTGGAAGACCTAATGTAGCTTGCGTAATCTGCCCCACTTGTTGGACGAGTAGCAGAATTGGAAGTTACTGTACTTCTTGAAACGCTGTTTACTACATTTTGATATGGACTAAAGAACATATTTCTTCCCCAATACATACTATTCCAGTTGTTCCAACCCATACCCCAGCCCATGTTCCATCTGTTCCAGCTATTCATCATCCAAGGACTGTTCCACGCCATTCTGTTCATCATCCATGGGTCGTTCCACATCATGGAGTTCATCATCCAAGGGTCATTCCACATCCAAGGATTGTTCCACGCCATTCTGTTCATCATCCATGGGTCGTTCCACATCATGGAGTTCATCATCCAAGGGTCATTCCACATCCAAGGATGGTTCCACGCCATTCTATTCATCATCCATGGGTCGTTCCACATCATTGAAGGATTGCCCCACATCATACCTACGCCAAAAGAACTCATAAATGGATTGTTGAAAAATCCAAATCGGTTGTTTATTGCCGCATTATTGGCATAAAGACTATTGAAACTATAATCTCTTCTGTAATCTTTCCTAAAATAAGGAAGATTAGTAGTGTTTTGATTTGTATTTGCTTGGTAATCAGGATTAGCAAACTTAGAGCGCATAGATTCATCTTGCATCGCATCGCGCATGGTGATTGCATTCAACTTTGCTGTAGATGCTCTCTTTGCTACCATCTCAGACTCTCTATCCTTTGCAAAGAAATATAAGTCATCAGACTCCTGCGCCAAGATTACCCCTACACTCCATACAAAGAGCATAGCAAGTAGAAATAAAGAACGAAGACTTTTCATATTATTTATATTTTAACGTTTAACATACAATTTTAATACTCTTACTCTTATAACAAATACGTTGATATTTTAATTCAAGTTGCAAGCTATATAAAATTTTGTATTCTTACAAGTTATGATAAGATTTTTCTTATAGCCTCAATAATAGACAAATGTTGAGTCAAATAGTTGCCCAATCCGTCTAAATTAATTTGTTAAGTTTTGCTAAATTATTGTTAGGAAATATACAGAAGTAAATGGCATGAAAATTTGCTTAAAGTATTATTCTAATGAACTAAACCAGAAGTAAAATCTGTTACAGGTTTGTTTGTTTACTCAAAAAATACTTTTTTACATTTTATATTTACAGCTAATTTATTCTTAACCAAGATGATAAAAATCAATAAGGAGCAAATCATTGTGTTGCTCTTAGCCTGTATCAATTTTACCCACATCATGGACTTTATGATTATGATGCCCTTAGGTCCCCAATTGATGCGACTTTTTCAGATTTCTCCCCAAGAGTTTGGTCTAATTGTTTCTGCCTATACGTTTAGTGCTGGAATCTCAGGCTTTTTAGCGGCATTTTTCGTAGATAGGTTTGATAGAAAGCAGATTTTACTTTTTGCCTATACAGGTTTTGTATTAGGAACTTTTGCTTGTGCTTTTGCACCTACCTATCTTTTTTTGGTTATTGCAAGAGTACTTACAGGAATTTTTGGTGGGCTAATAGGAGCGCAGGTGTTTTCTATTATTGGGGACATCATTCCTTATGAACGCAGGGGGAGTGCTATGGGTAGCATTAGTGCTGCTTTTTCTATGGCTTCGGTGGTAGGCGTGCCTTTTAGCTTATATATCGCTGCCGAGTTTTCTTGGCACGCTCCTTTTGTGCTGATTGCTTCTTTGGGTGCATTGCTTATTCCATTTGTTTACAAAATTTTTCCCAAAATGGACAGCCACATACAGCAATCAACTAAAAATCAACCTTTTGCAGTAATAAAAAACATTGCCAAAGACTCCAATCAGCAGTTGGGTTTGCTCTTTGGGGTAATCTTGATGGTAGGGCATTTTTCTATTATTCCTTTTATTTCTCCTTATATGGTAGCAAATGTAGGTTTTTCAGAAAAAGAACTGACTTACATTTATTTTGTAGGGGGAGTATTGACTTTTTTTACTTCCCCATTCATTGGCAAACTTTCTGATAAATACGGAAAACTGAAGATTTTTACCTTGTTTGGTATTTTGGCTCTTATTCCTATCTTCCTGATAACCAATATGCCCAAAATTCCTATTCCGCTGGCTTTGGTAGTTACGGCTATGTTTTTTGTTTTTGCGAGCAGTCGTTTTATTCCTGCCAATGCTATGATTACGTCTTTGGTAAGCCCCCAACAAAGAGGAGGCTACATGAGTATCTCGTCCTCTTTGCAACAACTGGCTTCGGGGGGAGCGGCTTTCATAGCAGGTTTAATAGTAAGTAAATCAGCGAGTGGGGAGTTGCAAAATTATGAGTATGTGGGTTATATGGCGATTTTGGTAAGTATTGCTTGTGTTTTTGTTGCTCAAAAATTAAAGACAGCAGGTTTGCAAACTCAACCTTCATAATTTTTGGCATAATTTTCCTTTTAAAAAGACAACGCAAAAGTGCTTTTAACGTTTAAGTTATCAAATAGTTTCAACGCTAAACCCCTCTATGAAATATTTTGATAAACTTGACTGAGATTTGCTGATACTAAACGTCTGAATACTAAAAACATGAAAAAGCTTTCCTTAACCTATGCAAGTAGCTGTTTATTAGTTATATTTTTAGGCTTCCATACTTATATTTTTGCTCAAAAGAGCGAGGCAACGGGTAGTGAAGAAAGAACGCTCTCTCCTTACTTTGTGGTACTTACAGAAAATCCTGACATAGACCAAATGCCTTTGAAAAGTACTTCGGCTGAGGTAAATATTGCAGGGGTCATTGCCGATGTAAAAATGCGTCAGGTCTATATCAATACAGGCAAAAAGCCATTAGAGGCTTTGTATGTATTTCCTGCCTCTACGCGTGCCGCCGTGTATGCGATGCAGATGCAAGTAGGCAGAAGACTAATAGTGGCTAAAGTAGCTACCAAAGACCAAGCTCGCGAACGCTACGAGCAGGCAAAGGCACAGGGAAAAACAGCTTCTTTGTTAGAGCAGGAACGCCCTAATGTTTTTCAAATGAGCGTAGCTAATATCCAGCCCAATGATTCTATCATTGTTACGATGAGTTATACGGAACTCCTCGTCCCAGAGGACGGTATATATGAGTTTTCCTATCCTACCGTAGTTGCTCCTCGTTATTCTACTTCTATTGCCAGCTTTGCCAGAGCTAATGAGAAATGGATAGAACAGCCTTATGAGCAACAAGGGAAAGCCCCTTCTTATACTTTTGATATTAAAACGAGGATTAATGCAGGAATACCAATAGAGGAAGTGAGCTGTTCCTCTCACAAAACAGTGATTACCAATGAAAAAGATAATTCAAAACTCGTCAAATTAGACCCTGCTGAAAAATTAGGCGGGAATAGAGATTACATAGTCAGGTATAGATTGGCAGGAAATCATACCCAATCAGGTTTACTCACTTACGAAGGGAAAGATGAAAATTTCTTCTTACTCATGTTGCAACCACCTAAGCGAGTAGAGGAAACCCAAATTCCTCCAAGAGAATTTATTTTTCTTATAGATGCCTCTGCTTCTATGGAAGGTTTCCCTATCAATGTAACCAAGTCATTGATTACTAATCTTTTGAATGGATTGCGTCCTACTGACTATTTCAATATCATGCTTTTTGATAATACCCATAATTTTATCTCCCCTAAGCCTCTCGCAGCAAGCCAAGAAAATATAAAGACAGCACTGAATAAAATTATCTTGCGAAATGCTATTGGAGGTACGGACTTGCTTCCTGCGCTGAGGAGTGCTTTTAATCACAATAAGCAAACAGACATTGCTAAGACTTTTGTAGTGATTACTGACGGTTTCGTTTCTTTGGAAAAAGAGGCTTTTGACCTGATTCGCAACAACTTAGGCGAAGCAAATTTATTTTCTTTTGGTATAGGAACGAGTGTAAACCGCTATTTGATTGAGGGAATGGCACACATGGGCATGGGCGAGCCTTTTATTGCCACCAACGAAGCAGAGGCAGTAAAAGCGGCAGAAAAATTTAGAAAATATATTCAAACTCCTTTGCTTACCAATGTAAAGGTAGAATTTCAAGGATTGCAAACTTATGAGGTAGAGCCTCCTACTATTCCTGATGTATTGGCAGAGCGTCCTGTGCTTGTTTTTGGAAAATATAAAGGCAAATTGCAAGGAAGTATCAAGGTTACTGGAAAAACAGGAAAAGGAGATTTCGAGAGTGTAGTAAATACTGCCTTAGCAAGTACACAAAATAACCAAGCCTTGAGGTACTTATGGGCAAGGCAGAAAGTAAAAACCTTAGACGATTATAATGCAGTCAAGTTAAGTTGGGAGCAGGTAGAGCAGATACTCAACATCGGTTTAAAGTATCACTTACTTACTAATTACACCTCTTTTGTAGCCATAGATTCCACGATTAACCGACAAAAGCAAGTAGCTTCTGTCAATCAGGCGTTGCCTTTGCCACAAGGTGTAAGTAACTCTGCCATAGGTGCGCAGTATAGAACTAATATTGTGGAAGTATCTTCTACAAATTTGAATTACAACCAAAGCAAGTCAGGAGGGAATACCAAAAGAGGCTCAGACGGTATTCGCTACGCCCTGCCCGACCAAACCAAACTCTTAGGAGATTCTCTGGTACTTAGCTGGGATTTGGTAGAAGATGCCAGCTACAAAAATCAGATTGATAAATACGAAGTTCAGATTTATGACCTGACTGAGGAGTTACTCTTTAAACAAAGCACACCAGCCAAAGCACTGATTATCAATATCAATAAAGATAAATTAGCTATACATGAGCATTTTATCGTTAAAATTATTCCTTTGGACAAAGCAGGTAAGCCACTTATCAATGCGGACAACTCCGAAGGCATCTCCATACACAAACTGGAGGCAGGGCAGAAAAACTCTTTGCAAAGCGAAGTGAAAACTACTTTCAGTACCCAAAAATCTTGGGCAGATAAACTCTTTGAAGTAGCCAAATTCTTTGAAAGTCAGCAACTTTGGGTAGATGCCATGAATACCTACGAAACAGCAAGTCGCACCCTGAAAGACCGCCAAAAACTAAAAGCAGAAGTGCTGTATCAAGAATTTTTAGAAAGGAATAATATGAGTTTGAAGTAAGAAGTAACCAAAGGCTTCTCTCAAAGAAGCCTTTAACTTTTTTTATTCAAGAATAAAGCATAGATTTGTAAACTTACTTACTTAATATTTGTCCTTTAGGAGTAAAAGGTTGTAAAAATTTTGCTAAAACTGAAAAATAGTGATGGTAAAAAGAATTTTTATCTTATTGCTTGTCAGTGTAATTGTAAGTTTTTGTAGTAAAAAAACATACTCGCAAGAGCTTAATGCACTTCTATTTTCTATAGAAGATGAGATTAGATTAGGACAACAAGTAGCCAATGAAGTGGAAAAAGACCCTAAGAACAGGATTTTAGATGAGAAAAAATATCCGCAGGCGTATGCCCATTTGCGGAGAATTACCAATACAATTCTCAATTCGGGGCAGGTTCGCTACAAAGAACAATTCCCTTGGCAGGTAAAAATCATACATAATGATAGCGTTCTCAATGCTTTCTGCGCTCCGGGTGGTTTTATTTATGTCTATACAGGTATCATTAAGTTCTTGGACACGGAAGACCAGTTTGCAGGAGTCATGGCTCACGAGATAGCCCATGCAGACCGTCGCCATGCAACCAATAATTTGATGAAAATGTATGGATTGGGAATGTTGATGCAATTAGTCTTAGGGGAGAATAGTGGGAATATGATTGCACGAGTAGCTGCAAGTCTGTTAGGTTTAAATTTTAGCAGAAGCCATGAAAGAGAAGCAGATGATTATTCGGTGATTTACCTTTGTAATACTCCTTACCAAGCCTCTGGGGCAGCAGGATTTTTTGAAAAGCTACAAAGGAGTAATCAAGGGGCAAGAACGCCTGAGTTTTTAAGCACTCACCCCAACCCAGCCAATAGAATACAAAACATAAAAAATGCGGCTACGCAACGCAAGTGCAATCTGAAAGCATCAAATAATGCAAGCTATCAGGCTTTTAAAAATAGCTTACCAAGATAAGTTTTAGGAGGTAATCTCGCCCTCGACAAAATACATATTTATCTCTCCTTTGTGCTTAGCGGGAACTTTTCCGCGATAAGTACATACAAACTGATGTTTGACCCACTCATAAGTAGTTTGAGAAATATTTACTTTACCTATTTCCCCACTTGACTCCATGCGACTTGCCAAGTTCACTGTATCTCCCCAAATATCGTAAGCAAACTTATTCTTGCCAATGACTCCAGCCACCAAAGGTCCTGTATTGATACCTAAACGAAGTTCAAAGGTAGGTTCGCCTTGGAGCAGTCTTTCCAAGTTCCATTGTCGCATGAACTCTTGGATTTCCAAGCCTGCTCTGACGGCATCTATGGGGTTAGTGCTGTTTTCGTTAGGAATCCCGCCTGCGCACATATAGGCATCTCCTATGGTTTTGATTTTTTCTAAGTTATGCTTAGAGGCTATTTCGTCAAAGTTTTGGAAAAAAAAGTTGAGCCTATCCACGATTTCATGCGGAGATAAACGCTCTGCTATCTGGCTAAATCCCTTAAAATCAGTAAATAATACTGTTACCATGTCATAATGACGCGGAGCGGCGTACCCTTTTTCTTTGAGTTCCTCCGCCACTTCCTTAGGTAAGATATTGAGTAAGAGAGTTTCTGCTTTTTTCTTCTCCTCCTCAATCACTTTTTTCTGTTCCTCTATTTGTTTGTTCTTTTTTGCTAATTTTCTGTTAGCTATCTGTCTGCTTACTAAGGCAATAACAGCAATTCCTACAGCTAACAAACTTGCTACAATACCAAAATACAGGCGTTGATTTTTTTCTTCTTCTAACTGCACTATTTCTTGCTGTTTAGCGATAATATCTTTTTGCCATTTAGATTCAATTTCTTTCTGTTCCAACTCGCTGAGCGGCTTTTTTATGTCATTATTGACTAAGGATTTTTTTAATGTTTTAGAAGTAGCATTGATAAACTCTTGTTCTTGATAGACAAGCTGTTGAATTTGAGGTTTAGCCTTTGCCAAAGCCTCATCAAACTCTTTAGCTAAAATCTCCTCATCAAAGTCTATATCAGGATTGTATGCAATACTTGTCAGTCCTTCCTTTTTGATATTTTTCCACAAGGTTAGGTATTTTTTTACTTCTTGTATGTTGCCAAGCCTTATATAAGATATAATCAGGGCTTTGTAATGAGATAGTTCCTCGAAGCTATTCAAAGCATATTCTTCTGCATTCTCAAGCAATACTTGGCTATACGCAGGTACTTTGGCATAAAGTTTTGCCTCAAAATGATACTTGGCTAACTTTTTCAAAGTAGAAGCAATACCTACTGTATCTCGACTCTCTTGGTACAATTTACTGGCTGTCTGATAGTTTTTAATTTTTTTGGTCAAATCAATATGAGCAAGCAGAAAATCACCCTCTTTTTCGTAAGCCAAAGCAATAAGCCGTTTTTGCTTACTTTTCTCTGCATAGCCGATGGCATCTTTGAAGTAAGTTGCCGCCTGACTTGCTTGTCCTAATTCTTCATATATCTCTGCCAAAATCACCGAAGTTTGCGTAGCTTCTGCATACTGATTGTTTTTTACTTGTTGTGTAAGTGTAGCAAGTAATTGCTTTGCTTTATCTGTAAGAGCCTTTTTATCTACCTGAAAGCTAAAAGTGATAAAGGCGAAAAATATGATGATAAAGTAATAAAGTGATAAATTTTTTCTCATACAAGATTCATTTGTCTTGTAAAGATAAAACTTCTAATTAGATTACTTATTTTTAGGGAAGTTTTTTTGCTATGAAATGAATTTTTAAACTTAATGCGAGTAAATTTTTACTATCCAAGTAAATTTCTACTATATCTAAGGCATAAATTTTGAAATAGGGAATTTGTAAGGAATTAGCCTTAAAAGTAGTCAGCAATGACTATAAAAGAATCTGTTTGTAAGAAATTTTAAGGAATTTCTGTTTTTTTGAAACAAAAATTTGATATTTACAGTATTTAAGGCTAAATTAACAAAAATTTTTAATCAAGTTATTGTAATGAAAAGAGTTATTTTACATTCACTTTTATTCCTTTTGCCATTCTTAACCATGGCTCAGAGCGAGGTGGTTAAACTGACTGCAGAAGACGACAAGTTCTTTGAGGCACAACTCCCTTACCTCCAAAAATGGATGGACGAACACGAAATTGGTGCTGTTTTGAAAGCAGAAAAATTAGTAACTTTCTTAGATAAAAATACTGTTACAGTGTATTTGAGGATAAACTATCAAAATAGTGATTCTGCGGCAATTGCTTATGATAATTTGAAAGCCAACTTTGCAAAGATGAATACCCTGTCTTTGGAAACTTCTATTTTCAATAAAACTGCGCAACTTTTGGAAATCCCTGCTAATCAACTCATGGTGAATATTCTATCCAAAGATGAAGAAAGTAAAGATGTAAGGATTTCCCTTGTAGGAGATAAAATAGAAGCAAAAAATGTAGGAACACGAGCAGTTACTTCTAAAATAGATGTGAAAGTGCCTTTGCGTAAGCCTATCATTCCTGCAAGTAATCAGAAAAAATTTAAGAAACCTACTCCTCCTACAGCCGCTGACTTGCAAAAAGCAAAAGAACTCGAGGAGGCTTATATGCAAACAGTACTGAAAAAAATCAGACAGGAGTCAGAGAAGTATTTTACCGCTCCTAATAAAGGCGGAAAGTTTACTTATTTGGGTATTAGAGATGGAGCGTTGCGCTTTGAAGTAAGCGATATTCAAAGAGAAATTTTTAGAGATAAAGGCTCTTGGGCTCCTTATGAGATGATAACTTTTACAGTAGCTTGTGTGAAAGATAAGGAAGATATAAAAGTAGAGTTTACCATAGATGCTAAGAAAGGGGCGAGTTTCCCTTGGAAACCACGAGTAAGTGCTTTTATTCCTATAGACGATGACAAAGAGGGAAAATATAAAATGGAAATGTACGCGTATATTTATGGAGCCATGATAGAAAGATGGCTTGAAAATCTGAACTAAACATGAGAGAGTCTAAGTTAAAAAACGTCATTGCAATTTCTATTGCTACATCAAAGTTCTTAATTATTGTTTGGCTTTTGCTTTTGTTTTTAGCAGAGAGCTACTCTTTTGATGATTTCATTAGTATTATGAGTATTATTCTACCAGCTTTTTCTGTTCATGCTTCTGTGATTATCCGATATACAGTCATGCAACGGTACAAAAACCAAGCAGAAGACAGAGAAGTCAAAGCCTCTTTTCTCTATACTACTCTGGCGATGCTTTTCTTTTATACTTTGGCTATCATTGCTACCCTTGCCTATAGGCACGATGTGGGACCTGAGGCAATGGAAAATGTAAAAACTTCCTTAGGTTTAATAGAAACTGTATTTGGGGGATACTTAGGCTATGCCATTGCTAATTTATTTAGAATACAAGCAGAGATAGACCTTGGCTAAAAAAAGTAAACAGACTAAGCATTTTTAAACTTTACAAAAACTTCTAAACTATGAAAAAATTTGTCTTCATATTTTTACCTATGCTCCTTGCTAATTGGGCTTTTGCTCAGCAAAACCTAAGCACAGGAGGGGAGAACGAAAAACGTTTGGCTTTTATCATTGGCAATGCAAAGTACGATGCCCCCAATGCACTGCACAATTCTGTCAATGATGCCAGAAAAATGAAAGAAAACCTCATGAATCTCGGTTTTAAGGTAGTTTACTTAGAAGACGGAGATTTGAATGCTATTCAAAAGAGTTTCAGGGAGTTTAAAAATGAACTTAAAGACTACAATGTACGCTTATTCTACTATTCTGGACATGGCTTGCAGGTAAAAAATATCAACTACTTAGTCCCTATCAAAGCCAATCTTGAGGAAATGGCAACAGATGAAACTGCTATTGAATACGGTTGTTTTAAGGTAAATGATATTTTAGCTGCCATGAATGAAAAACAAGGCAATGTGAATATCATCATTTTAGATGCTTGCCGCGACAATCCTGTAGAGAAAGTAGCAGTTGCTACCAAAGGATTGAGCAAGAGCGTGGCTACTACACAAGGTTTAGCACCAGTAACTACTTCAGAAGGGACAGTAATATTATATGCTACTTCTGCGGGTAGAAAAGCCTCTGACGGCGAAGGAGATAATGGTTTGTTTACCTCTGAATTAATAAAGCAAATGAACAAGCCAAGAATAAGAATAGAAGATGTATTCAAAGAAGTAGGCAAAGAAGTGAGTTTAAAGTCTAAAGGGAAGCAACGTCCAGAGTTTAGTGGTACTTTTTATGGTGATTTCTTTTTCAAACCTGAAAAATACATGACCCCAGCCGAAAAAGAAGCAGAACGTTTGGAGAAAGAGAAGAAAGAAAAGGAAGAGCAAGCTAAAATAGAAGAAGCAAGAAAAAAAGCTTTGGAAGAAGCAAGAAAAGCAAATCAAGAAGAGTTAGCTCAAATACAAGCCCAAAAAGATAAGGAAAAAGCAGAGTTGGAGAAGAAAATGAAAGAAGAGTTGGCATTGGAAAAAGAGAAATTTGAGCGAGAAAAAAAGAAATTTGAGGAAGAAAGAGCCAGAGAACAAGAACGAATCAAGGCGGAGATAGAAAAACTAAAACAGGCAGAAAAAGAAAAATTGGCAGAGATAGAACGCAGAGAAAATGAAATCAAAGCCCAATTAGAAAAAGAAAAGGCAGAGGCTCTTAAAGAAGCCAACAGAAAACAAAAAGAACTGGAAGAAACCCAAAGGCAAGCAAAGGCTATAGAAGAAAAGTTACTCGCAGAGAAGAAGGCTTTGGAAGCTAATAGGCAAAAAGCAGACGAGGCACAGTTAAAGGCACAGCAACGCGTGGTTGATAGCATGGCTCAAGCGGCTGAGCGTCTAAGGTTCTTACAAAATGAATTTGCGCAACTTAGGCAAAAACAAGTAGCGGATAGCTTGGCTCGCATAGAGAGAGAAGCTAAGATGCAAAAAGAATTGGAGGAAGCAAGACAAAATATATCCTCCACTACAAACAATCAAATAGACCAATTGGACGCCGAGCAACAAGCCAAAGAAGAAGAATATAATAGAAGAATTCAATCTTTTGCCTCTGAAATAGCTAATAAGGAATTGCAGTTAGCCGCAAAGGAAAGGGAAGTAGCCGAGCAGAAAAGAGTCATTGATTCGTTGAGAGCCGCCAATGCCGCCTTGGTAGATGCTAAAAAAGTTAAGGAACTTAACCTAACCGAAGAAGAGAAAATAGACATTAATAAGGAAAATGAGTGGAAGGACTTTGGCAAATATAGAAACTTTTTTGAAATGGACGGTCATCGCTTTGGTTACAGTATAGACAGGAACAATGAGTTCAGCTATAACATAGATGTTACCAGAGAGGTTTTCCAAGATGACATCAATGAGTCTGTCCACGTGTACGTAAGTCGTATCTCCATAGACGATATGTCCGATAAAAATATCTCTATGAAACTTCTATACAGTGAGTACAGAGATAACCATTACATGAATTACGGCTGGGTAACTACAGCATCGTCTTACGTTGAGGCAAAGTTTGATTTGGAAAATAAGATAGTAAAGTTCACTCCTGTCAGTAAAATAGGTATGTTGCGCAATCAAGGGCAAGATTTTATCAATGAACTTGCACTGGAAAATAGCCAACTTTCTATTAGGAATGCTATAGTCATCACTATCAAGTACTTTATGCGTCATTATACGCGTGCCACAAAGTATAGTAGATAACAAAACAAAGTACAGCAGATAAAGAAAAATAACGCCTTCTACTTTAATAGTAAAAGGCGTTGTTTTTTCTAATTCCTAAAAATTCTCATGCCATTTCCTCCCATTTGTTTCATCTGCTCCTCTACCATTTTCCTAAACTCTTCTTGGGTAATTTTTTTACCTTCGGTAGGAATCTTGATGTCCCCCTTTTTCAATTTTTTGAACTCAATATTGCTTGCCGTAGTTACTATTTCTCCGTCATTAATATCTACTTGCAGGACTAAGCCCATAAGCGAGTTGTAGTTATCAGGACCTGCCGAAACGGGAATTTGCTCTGTAAACCAAGCCACAATGTTCATCTTGCGTTCCTCATTGGTGAAAGTAGCTTTCTTACAAACGTAGCCTTTGATTTCTTTGGTTTCCTCATCGCTAATTTTCCAAGCATTAGGCTTGATTTCTCCTTCCAACAGGAACTTTTTGGTCATGAACTCCCTCATTTCTACCTTTTTGTTCTCTGCAAAGTTGAAGTAAAGTTCGTTTTGAGGCATCATAAATCTCATTCTCATCGCTCCGCCATTGGCATTAACCTCCTCGTCCTCGTCTTCCTCTACGTTTTTGAAAAGGGACTCATTCTGATTGAAAATTAACTCCATTTTGGTAGTACGAAACTCTGGAATCATTGCTTTCATTTCTTGGCGGTCAGCAGGTATGCGTCTGTGCATGTTCACCTTGACCTCATACAAAACGATGCCTTCATTTTTTTGTGCAAAAGCAACTGCACTTGTCAGAATTAAAATTAAAAAAATTAGTTTTTTCATTGTTTTTATAAAATTTAAGTAAATGAATTAACTTATGTATGTAATGAATTATCTCCTATAGATTCTCAAGCAAATTTACTCTAAAACCTCTGACGCTAAGGTTAATGTAGCTTGAAAAGCTGTTAAGAGATGTTAAGCAAGGCAAATAAAGTGAGAAGATATGAATAATTTTGCACTATGAAAAAGCCAAAGAAACATATTTTGTCTATTTTTTTGATGCTTAGCAGCATTATGTTGCTCTTAGTATTCCAATATTTTTGGCTAAAAAAAGTCTATGAAGATGAAAAAAATACTTTGCAAAAGCAAATAGACCTTACTTTCCGAACCGTGATGATGGCAATGCAAGATTCGTTATTCCAAAAAAATGTCAAGGCAGTAGGTGATAGCAATTTCAAATTTAATTTTTTCAGACCCTTTGAGCATTTTCGCAATCCTGCATTTTTTCAGAAAGATAGCACAAAACACAAAGATAGACACATACACATTCAAAGCCATTTACTTCAACACGTAAATAAGTTAGTGCATGCCCAAAAAGGAAAAACAACTTCCTCACAAAGCAATCAACAAAGTAAATCCAAAGATACTTTAATTATTTCAGAAGAATCTAATATTCAAGTTTTTATTACTTCGGACAAGCCACAAGATTCTCTTAACACTATTTTGAGAAAGATAGCCACAGACAGACCGCCTGAGATACAGTCTAAAAGTTTTATTATTCGCTTAGGTAATGATACGCTTGCTCATACCTCTATCATGGCTAATTATCAGAAGGCACTGTTAGAGGCAAATATAGACTTACCTTTCCAACTGCAAGTATTGAATCGCCAACAGGAAAGAGAAAACTTTTTTTCAAGAAAAACGCATGAAGGGCTGGAGAGAGGCATACTCTCCGCTCCATTTTTTACTATACCCTCCTCACCTGTATATCAAGCCTATTTCCCTGATTCACAGATATTTATTTTATGGAAAATGTTACCCCAATTTGTCTTTTCTTTCTTGTTGGTTTTGCTGACTTCGGGGGCTTTTTATTTGATTTATCACAATTTGCAGAAACAGGAAAAATTGATTGCTTTGAAAAATGATTTTATCAGCAATGTAACTCACGAACTCAAAACACCTGTTACTACGGTAAGTGTAGCTATTGAGGCTTTGCAAAACTTCAATGCCTTGCAGAACCCTACGCTAACAAAGGAATACTTAGAAATTTCTCAAAATGAGCTAAATAGATTGGCAATGCTGGTGGATAAAATCATGAAGATGGCAAGTTTTGAAAGCAAAGGCATAGAACTCAAACTTAGCACCATTAACTTACCGCAACTTGTTAATCAGATTTTGAAGTCTATGAAGTTGCAATTTGAGAAGTACAAAGCAGAAGTCAGTTTTGAAGTCAATCTACAAAATGAATCAAAGAATTTCTTTATTCAGGCAGACGAGGTACACCTTACCAATGTGATTTACAACCTTTTAGATAATGCTTTGAAATACAGCAAAGAAAATCCAAACATATTCATTCAACTCACAGATTTAGGAGATAAAGTACAGCTCGCAGTCAAAGATAAGGGCATAGGTATTGCCTCAGAGTATAAGGATAAAATTTTTGAAAAATTCTTCCGCGTACCTACGGGCAACATTCACAACATCAAAGGTTATGGGCTTGGGCTTAGCTATGTTGCCAGTGTAATCCAACAGCACGGAGGCAAGGTAGAAGTAGAGAGTAGGGTAGGGGAGGGTAGCTGTTTTAAAATAGAACTGAAAAAATAATTACTTAAAAAACATAACCTAATGCAATATCATGCAGACTAATTACAATACAGAACAAATTAATCATCTCATTCGCCATCGTCGTTCTACTTTTCCCCGCCAATACTCTGGCGAAAAGGTAGAGAAGGCTATCATAGAACAAATTTTGGAAAATGCCAACTGGGCACCTACACACGGCAAAACAGAACCTTGGCGTTTTTTTGTCTTTACAGGCGAAGGACTACAAAAATTTGCTGATTTTCAGGCAGAAATGTATCAAAAATTTACCCCTTTGGAAAAATTTAGCCCTGAGAAATACGAGAAAATGAAACAAGACCCCTTGAAAGCCTCTCACATCATAGGGATTGCTATGAAAAGGCAAAAAGAAGGAAAAATCCCTGAAATAGAGGAAGTAGAGGCAGTTGCCTGTGCCGTCCAAAATATGTACCTGACAGCTACTGCCTATGGCTTAGGGGCATATTGGAGCACTGGGGGCGTAACTTATATGGAAGAAGCAAAAGAGTTTTTTGGCTTAGGCGAAAAAGATAAACTGTTGGGTTTCTTTTATATAGGGAAAATTGCTACACCTTCGCCTGACGGAGAGCGTTTCCCTATTAGCGAGAAAGTAAGTTGGATAGAAAACTAAATTTCCTGAATTTTTACTTTATCAAACTTCTGTATTTACTCGAGTTAGTGGGGTCTATGGAAACTAACAAGTCCACTGCCTGTTTGATAGTAGAGGGGTCGCCCTCTGAAAAGATATTAAGTAACTCATCTGACTTAGCATCAAAGAAGGCATTAATTAGAATAGCATTAGGGCGTACTTGATTGACTTGTTTGATTTTCTGCAAGACCTCTACTATTTTTTTTCTACTTCCTTCAGGGTCTTTAGTAAAATTGTCCATCGCTAAGCGGTGATACTGGTACATTCCCTCTCGGAAGGGGCTAAATTGTGGATTATTGAGGTTTTCAGAGAGCCAATATCTGTTTCTGGTATCACCAGCACTCCAGCCTGCATAGTTAGCCTGTTGAGAATTGTTTAAAATATTCAAAATTCTCGGCAAGACCACATTACCTCCTAAGTTAGCAAAACTGTCATAATCCATAGCCAAAATGACATAAGCATAATAAGCAAGCATGGCGGTTAGATTGGTAGTGTTGGCATTTTCAGCAAAAATCAAAGGTTGTGAAGGCTGATACTCAAAAGCAAAACTCCTGTCAAAAAAGGTAAGCAAAGGAGATTCTAAGTCCGTTCCGTAAATAGGACGGCTGGACTGAATCTGAACAGTAGCCGTATATCTCCCTTGGGTTACATCAGAGTCGCCCCCTAAAGTGATGAAAATATTGCATTTTATCCTTTCAAACTCTCTGTATTTGTCGGTAGTCCACTCAGTAGTATTCATGAACTGCGAAATCGCATCTCGCATCTGCGTAATGATTTGACGCTCTTGTGTGGCTACTTGCTGGTCATTGATAATGACGTTGCACCTAAGTTCTTGTGCCTTAGAGATACTTAGAGAAAATAGGCACAGCAAACAGATAATAATATAAAAATTAGCAACAAATCGGTTCATTTTTTTAACAATTAAATTTTTTCCAATTTACTTTCTACTTTCTTGGAGCGTAACTCTTGAAGCCTTGCATACCCCACCTATAGGCGGATTAAACTTGCGAATAGTAATTTCAACTTGCTCTACTTGAGGAAATTGTGAAAATACACGTCGCATAATTTTCTGTGCAATGTGTTCCAATAACAAAGAAGAAACAGCCATTTCCTCTTTGACTATTTCATAAAGCGTACCATAATTGACCGTATATTTGATTTTATCTTCTTCTGCGGCTTTTCTAAAATCCACTTGTACGCTAATATCCACCCCGTAGCGATTCCCAATAATGCGTTCCTCAGGGTGAAAACCATGATAAGCAAAAAACTCTAAACCTTCTAAGGCAATTATTCCCACGTTTTCGAATTAAGTGATTTTTGGGCTTAAAAATAATTTTATTTAGGGAATAAATGATAAGAAATTAGAAAATTATATATTTGCTCTCCAATAAACAACCAACCATACAAAACATAAGCAAACAACAAAATTATCAAAACCAAACTTAAACCAAACTTATCTAATCATGGCATTTATTCAAAACATTGTTGCCCGTCAGATTTTAGATTCACGAGGCAATCCTACCGTAGAAGTAGATGTACTTACTGAAAATGGACATAGAGGTAGAGCCGCCGTACCTTCTGGTGCTTCTACAGGCAAGCACGAAGCCGTAGAACTCAGAGATAACGATAAAAAAGTATTCATGGGCAAAGGCGTACTCCAAGCAGTCAATAATGTCAATGAAATCATCGCAGAGGAGCTAATTGGCTATTCTGTTTTTGAGCAGAACTTGATTGACAAAATCATGATAGAATTAGACGGGACGCATAACAAAGGAAAATTGGGGGCTAATGCTATCTTAGGGGTTTCGCTTGCTGTAGCCAAAGCGGCAGCTATGGAAGCAAGGTTGCCTTTGTACAAATACATCGGAGGGGTCAATGCCAATACGCTTCCCGTACCTATGATGAACATTTTGAACGGAGGTAGCCATGCAGACAATGGTATTGATTTCCAAGAATTTATGGTAATGCCTGTCAAAGCTGAGAGCTTCAGAGAGTCTTTGAGAATAGGAACAGAAATTTTCCACAACCTCAAAAGTGTACTCAAAGCCAAAGGCTTGTCCACTAACGTAGGCGACGAGGGAGGTTTTGCTCCTAACATCAAATCTAATGTTGAAGCGATTGAGGTAGTACTACAATCCATAGAAAAAGCAGGTTACAAAGCAGGAGAAGACGTTTTCATTGCCTTAGACCCTGCGGCTTCTGAGTTTTTTGATGAGGAAGCGGGAGTTTACCATTTCAAAAAATCTACAGGCGATAAACTCTCTCCCGTAGAAATGGCGAATTATTGGGCAAACTGGTGCAAGCAATACCCCATCATTTCTATAGAGGATGGCATGGCAGAGGACGATTGGAAAGGTTGGAAAGAATTGACAGATTTAGTCGGAAAAAAAATACAATTAGTGGGAGATGACCTATTTGTAACCAATGTAAAACGCTTGCAAGAAGGCATAGACAAAGGCATAGGCAATGCGATTTTGGTGAAAGTAAACCAAATAGGCTCTTTAACAGAAACCATTGATACTGTAAACTTGGCAAAACGCAATGCCTACAAAAGCATTATGTCGCACCGCTCTGGCGAAACAGAAGACAGCACGATTGCGGACTTAGCCGTAGCCTTGAATACAGGACAAATCAAAACAGGTTCTGCTTCTCGTTCTGACCGCATGGCAAAATATAACCAACTTCTTCGCATCGAGGAGGAGTTAGGCGAAATGGCTTACTTTCCCGGGATAAAGTTTTAAGAGTAAAAAGCTAATTTCATTAAAATTAGCTAAATTCATTTTCCAAGTATGCTAAATAGAGGCATACTTGGATTTTTTTTAGTTTTGCGTGCTTATACAAATCTTATTTATATAGTTTACGTTAATATGTATAAACTTTTGCTTTCAAAAAGTTAGTTTGACATTATTTATCTAAAAGTTAGAATTTTTATGAAAACCAAGATTTTATTTGCTTTTTTATCTTTATCCCTCTTAGTAGCCAGTGCAGAAGCACAAAATTATGTTTTTAAGGTATTAGGTGCTAAAGGGCGCATTACTGTAAACAATCTTCCTGTCAAGGTAGGTAGCCAAGTTGCCGCCAATCAGGTAATTAAAATAGTAGGCGCAAATGCTTACCTCAATCTTTCCCACAAATCGCTCAAACGGGTCATAGAACTTACCCAGCCCGGTGCTTACAAAGTCCAAGAATTAGAAAATCAAATCAAACTATCCAATGAAGCATCATTGGAAGACAAATACTATGACTGGGTGACTGATAAAATCATGAATGATAAAGATATGAAGATTTCAAGTAGAACGCGCTTCCGACACATGAATAAAACAGGTTCGGTAGTTAGAGGACACAATATAGTAACTACTTCGCTCGTAGTGAAAGAAAATAAAACCCATATCTTAGGGGAAAAATGTCTTATTCGCTGGGAACTTGTAGAGGACTCGCCCTTTAAAAAAGACCTAAGTGCCTACAAAGTAATATTTTACAACATAGCTGAGGATATTATTCATGAGCAAGTAGTTTCTCAAGAAGCCATAGAAATAGATTTTAGTCAAGGCAAATTAGCCCAAGAAAATATGTTGCTAATGAAAATCGTCCCTCTGGACAAAAATGGAAAATATTTGGTCAGCCCTAAAAGTATTGATGGTGAGATGCTTGCTAAATTAGACGAACAAAAGCGGAAGGAAATTATGCAAGATTTAAACAGGATTAGGAATGGGAAAAATAACAACACCGCCTTTGGCAAGCTTCTCGAAGCTCGCTTTTTAGAGGAGCACGAACTCTACGGAGAAGCGATGTATGCCTACGAAAATGCCTTAAAACTTTCCTTTGAGGCAGAAACTTACTCAAAACTGTACGACTACTTTTATGAAAGAATCTTTGTAAACAAAGAAGCAGGTAAAAGTGATAATTAAGGCAGTTCTGTATTTTTACTTATTTTAAAATTAAGTACTCCTACTCAATCATTTTAAGCAAATAATGCTATTGGTTATCAATCAAAAACCTTATAATTTTGTGACATCAATAGAAACAAAAACGGTTTCGCCGTCATAAAAATATTGATAAAAATATTTATTAAGGGGGTAAATTTGAAACAATTAATGACTCAGTCCTTGCTTTTTGAGCAAGGACTGTTTTTTTGCCTATTCAACTGCTACCTTTCTGCTTTTCCCTTTGTCATCAAAAATCTCTATATCAATTACTTCCTTGCTAATTTTCAACACTCTTGAGGATTGCGAAAGATAAGTATTACCAAAATAAAACTCTTGTTTGCACTTTTGTCCATTTTTCAATGTGAGCATTGCATATTTTTCATTAGGCAAAGCAGGAATAATTTTTTGAGCATTAATAATTTGATTTCCAAGTGCTTTTATGCCTTCTGAGTTGATAGCGATGAGATGAACTAACTTCTGTCCTGATACTATCTCTGCCATGCCTTTGGCATCACCCTTTACTAAAAAGCCACTATCTTTGTTAGGCACAGCCTTAAAACTTCCCTTGCCATCTCCTTGTAAATAAACACCATAAGAGGCATCATAACGTCCCCAATTCACCTCAGGAGCGTAGGAGTTGCCGACCATGAGTACGTCTAAGTTGCCATCATTGTTATAATCTCCTACTGTCATGCCAAAAATAGGAGCAAACTGCGTTTCTATAGGCAAAGGGCGAATATCAAATTTTCCATTCCCTTGATTTTCAATGAAAGAAGTAGAAAAATAGTTCGCTCTTACTACGTAAGTATCTTTCAGTTCTTCCTTGCTAAAAACTTTTTCAAACGGGGCTGTGGCATAGTCTATGTAGTTAGGAAAGCGTCTGCGCATCACTATCATTTGCTCTAAAAAGTTGTCCCTTGGGTGAGTAAGGTAGTTATTACCGTCTTCGTAATAGTGGCAAAGCATGGCATCTATCATTCCATTTTTGTCAA
The DNA here is from genome assembly GCF_900113045.1 of Thermoflexibacter ruber. Taxonomy (GTDB): domain Bacteria; phylum Bacteroidota; class Bacteroidia; order Cytophagales; family Thermoflexibacteraceae; genus Thermoflexibacter; species Thermoflexibacter ruber. The sequence goes on along the minus strand of NZ_FONY01000004.1, from coordinate 27,544 downwards.
AATCTTTAGCATAAACGCAAACAGGCTCACTATCAGAGGCTTTGAACTTAGAGTTAAGACCTAAGTTCCCAGCGATGTAGTCTATGTCGCCATCATTGTCGAAGTCCCCTGCGACTATGCTATTCCACCAACCAACTTTGTTAGGAATCTGGACTCTGGAATCTTTAATTAAATTTCCTTGATTATTTCTGAAAAAGGTGATGGGCATAAACTCTCCAACTATCACCAAATCAGTCTGATTGTCATTGTCAAAGTCTGTCCAAAGTGCCGAGGTTACCATGCCTATATGAGCAAGTTCTTGGGGAGTAATGTCCGTAAATTTGACTTTATTGCCTTCGGTATCGTTCCTTAGCAAATAACTTCGAGGGGCAAGGGGGTATTGGTTAGGGATTACTCTACCGCCCACGAATAAATCCAAATCTCCGTCTTGGTCAAAATCGCAAGCAACTACGCAAGAGCCACTACTTTTCAATTCTGGTAAAGCATTTTCTGCCAAAGAAAAGTTGCCTTGCCCATCATTCAAATACAATCTATCTTGGTAATAATCAGTATCTTTTGCTCTTTCACTTCCCCCACTAACTACGTACAAGTCTAAATCTTTGTCATTATCCGCATCAAAAAGTAATACGCCTAAATCTTCGTGCAGTGTATCGAGAGTTAATTTTTTTTCTTGGAATTGTCCTAATTTGTTTTGGATAAAAAATGAGCCACTCATGCCGTATGCTCCACCTGCATAAAAATCGTCTAAGCCATCGCCGTTGATGTCGCCTATTGCTATGCCAAAGCCATTTTGAGAAAACTTGTGAGGGATAGTAAACTGTTGCTTGAAATCTATGTGTTCGGTTTCTCTATGCTCGAAATTGACTAAGTGAGGGATATTTTGAAAAAGTAGAATAGTAGAAGACTGTACGGCTTGATTATCAGGTATTTTTTGTGCATTTTTATACTCTAATAATAAAGTTTGGTTGGGTTGTATGTTTTCTACTACTTGGTATTTTCCATCTGTCCAAGTAATTTTTACGTAGTCTATTTTTTGCTTTTTGCCCAAGCCAAAGTGTAACAGATGCTCCACCGAAGATTGAAAACCTCTGACAGGACTTTGCTCTTGGTATTGCATTTTTCCCTCTGCCCAGACCTCAATCTTTGCTCCTATGCCAAATCGGTTTTGCTCACTTCCTGAGAGCTTTATTTTTAAGTAATTATTTCCCAATAGCTTATCTGCATTGTTTTGAAAAACTAAAGCAGGTTCGTCTATATCGTTCACTACCAAATCCAAATCGCCGTCATTGTCCAAATCCACATATACTCCGCCGTTTGAATAGGACGGAACGTCTAACCCCCAAGTTTTTGACACATTTTCAAAAGTCAAATCTCCTTTGTTGCGATACATATAATTAGGGATACGTACCTCTGGAATGAGTTTGAGCATTTCCTTTTTCTTGTTGCGTTTGAACTCATCAGAGCCAAACTGCACATTGAGTTGGGAGTAGGTAATGTAGTCTAAATCAGTAATATCCTTCCTATAACCGTTGGTAACATATAGGTCTTTCCAGCCGTCATTGTCATAATCAGCAAACAGTGCCGCCCAACTCCAATCGGTTTTTTCTACTCCTGCCAACTGCCCTATTTCGCTAAAAGTTTCATTTCCATTGTTAAGTTGAAGCGTATTTCGCACAAATTGAGGCTGATAGTTTAAAAACTTTCCTGTCATCATGGAATAACGGTCATAGTTGGCATTCATCATCATCATTTTTTGGCGTTTGTTGTCCTCTGGAAGCATATCCAAAACTACGATGTCTGTCCAACCGTCATTGTTGTAATCGGCTACATCTGCTCCCATGCCGTTATATGCTTGGTGCATGAGGCAGTCAGCGATGCGATTGGTAAAAGTTCCGTTTCCATTGTTAATATACATTAAATCATTGGTAATAAAGTCGTTAGATACATAAATATCTTCCCATCCGTCTTTATTCAAATCTGAAATCACTACACCTAAGCCATAACCGTCAAAAACAATTCCTGCCTCTTTGGAAACTTCCTTGAAAATAGGGTGTCCATTGGCTGCTATGCCTTCATTGCGGTAAAGTTTATCGCTATTCGGGGCAGTGCCGTCAGTAACTTTGGGACGAAGGCGGTTATGACTTTCCTTTTCTAACCAGTTGTTTAGCAAGTACATATCCAAATCTCCGTCTTTGTCATAATCAAAAAATGCCGCTTGGGTAGAATAAGAAGTATCCGCTAAGTTGTATTCGCTTGCCATTTCCTTGAAAACAGGGATTCCGCCTTTTACGCCTTGGTTGATAAACAGCAAGTTAGCATTGCTTTTGTTCCAAAGGTTATTATAAGCCACACATACATAAATGTCCAATAAGCCATCAGCATTTACATCAGCCACAGAAACTCCCGTAGCCCAACGGTCAGTTTTTACGCCTGCTTTTTCTGTGATGTCCTCAAACTTGAAATTTCCTTTGTTCAGATAAAGCCTACTCGATACTTGGTTGCCTGAAAAGAAAATATCAGGGAGATTATCTCCATTAAAATCGCCGACGCCTACCCCTGCTCCGTTATACATATACATGAAATACAGCACATTAAGGGTATCGTCAGGGGTAATATGGTTGGCAAAGTCAATCCCCGTTTCGCTTGGAGTAAGTTGGGTAAAAAGCGTATTAGAGGGTTTGTTTTGGCAAGAAAAAAATAAACAAACACTAATAAAAAGACACAAAAGAATTGATAATAAGGAATTTGCTTGTTTCATATTTACCTTCGTTATGTTGAATTTAGGCTACTGTTTTACTCTCAAAAGGAAAGCAAAACGTGAATTGTACTCTCTATAGAGAACAAATTAGTAAAAAAATAACTAATGAACAAGCATTTATTTTCCTAATACAGACTTAACTTTCTTTTTTCATTTCTTCTAAGTAACTAATTAATTCTTGGATACTTGGACTATGCCCGTTCTGAATGTAAGCACCAGAGGTAGCCATGCCCAACAAGGCACATTGATTGAGTTCAAAACCTGCCAATACACCCAAACAATAGCCTGCATTGAGATTATCACCTCCTCCCGTAAGGACTTTAGGCTGGGTAACTTCTCTGCCTTTGATTTCTTGCAAGCCATTTTTATCGCAAACAAGGGTGTAGGTAGTAGGGTGAACCAGCAAATGCTGGATTTGTAAGGTATGGTAAATAAAATGGGTAATTTCCTTCAAGTCCTGTTCATTGGCTTCTGAGGCAGTCAAGGGCAAACCTTTCAGTGCTAACCAAACTTTTCTTGTTTCATTTTCATTCATGCCAAGTGTAACAGTACCTAAGTTAGCAAACTCGCTGATAAGGTCTAATACTTGTCTGATGTCATCTGGGGATTTTTTGCTGGGGTCGCAAAGGTCAAATAAGAAATGCTTGTCGGGCTTGCCCAAAGGTCTGACGACTTCTGCCAAAATACCTCTCCAAATATCTGTAGCTTGGGGGAGATTGACCCAATCTACTAAGGCAACTACTTGACTTTTAGCAATGCAAGTATAAAATTTATCTATGCCTATGATGCTTTTTAGATAGTTCCAGTTTACTCGCTCAAACGTTCCCAAATCTGAAAACATGAGTTTGCCATCGCCGAACTCCATAGCGTGAGTAACTCCAGACATGCCAAAAGTAACAAGCTCACAAAGAGGGTGCATAGACTTGAATTCTGCGTGCAACTGTGGGAAGCCCATTGCCCCGAAACAATAGTTTTTAATCCCTAAACTTGCTAAGGCATTCGCTAAGATAGGCGCATTTCCCCCTATCTTGATTTCTTGGGTGCTGACCTCCAACTGTCCGCTCTTACCTGCTAAAGTCTGCAAGTGTTTAGACAAATCGGTAATAGTCTCGAAATAAGTAGATTTTCCCGTAGAGTCTTTGCTCTTGACTACGTGTTGGATATAGTCTAAGTAGCCGTCAAAACCCACAAACATTTGGTAAGGCAATGCTTGGGTAACCAAAGTAGAGAGTTTATCTATGGTTTGCTGAATCAATGACATAATGAATCTATTAAATGAATGAGTAATGTTACTAAAAAGTCATGGGTTTTCGCAAAAAAGTCTTTTACTTTTTTATTCATTTAAGCGAAAAATAAGCTACTCTCCAAAAGTCTTGCTCAAATCCAGAATTTGTACCCTACTATTTCTATCTATTTTGAACTTTCTAATGCGAAAAAATTTGGTAGTCTGCCCCAAAGCGACTGCACTCAAGCCGATAATCGCTTGTTCTTTGGGGTCGTAAAGGGCATTGCCGACTAAGGGGTGAACTGCCGCAGAAAATAAAAAACCCCCTCCTATAAAATTCAACCCCCCTCTGACCAAATTTGTCCAACGCCTATCAAAGTAAAAAGTATCAAACTCTCTCAGATAAATTTTCATGCGTGCATCGACCAGCATAATACTCGAGTCTTGGAGATTAAGTTCCTCGATATAATCGTTAAAAATAAGATTATCCTTCTTTAATCGGAATCGGATAGGGTCGCCTACGGTAAGGTAAACACGAGCAGGGCTATATTTGTCCAAAACCAAATATTTTTTGGGTTGCAATCTTTTTTGTCCTAAAATTTGTTCAGGTAGTAAAAAAGAAAAAAGCAAAAATAAAACAGAAAAAAATACTAACTTTTTCGTAATCAAGAGTAATAAGATTTTAAAATGATTGACATTTGCAAGTTTTTGCAATTAAATGAAGGACTTGCAAAGTTCAAAGCATGAGTAAGCTAAATTTTGTTGTAAATTTTGTTAATAGGTCGAGAGTTTATTTTAAAACATAGTAAAATTATGAATAAGCTACTGAAAAACAGCACTGTATATATCATTTTTTTTCTTTTTTCATTCCAATCCTTCGCCCAAGAAGTCCTTTTGCCTACTTCACATTACAAATATCAAGTAGTACAAGGCATTTGTGAGAAAATCGCAAGAGTGCGTGATTTTGAACGTATCGTTCCCGAACTCAAAATGTTTGCCCGCCAAAACAAAACCCAAGTCATTGCCCAGTTTGTCGCTGTCAATGGGCATCAGATAGTATATGTAGATGAAAAACTCTATGACCTTTGTACGAAGTTTGGAGCAGATTCGTTGAACGCCTTGGCGTGTATTATTGGGCATGAGTTAGCCCATTACACCCAAAATCACCAATATAGAGAAGGTTTTTTCGCAGGACTAATGCCTACCAGTAATGTGGTTTCGCCCTCAAAAAATACCAAAAAAAGTAGCAAAGAACACAAACTCAAATTAGAGGAAGAAGCTGATTATTATGGACTTTTACAAGGGTATTTAGCAGGTTTTGATACCTACCGCCTCCTCCCTAACGTACTGAGCAAAATCTATGAGGAGTACAAGCTCAACGAAAAATTAGAAGGCTACCCTACCAAAATAGAGCGCATTCAGTCTGCGGAAATGACGGCTAAGGAAATCAAAACCTTGATTCCTATATTTCATGCGGGGAAGTTTTTATACCTTTCCAAAAACTATGAAGATGCCATAGTTTGTTTTGAGCATATCGCTAATAGTTTCACTGACAGAGATATAGCTAATAATTTGGGAGTATCTGCCTTAGCACAAGCCATCAGCCTCATGGAAAAAGAAGAGGTCTATTTTGCTTATCCTTGTGAGTTTGATGCAGCAGGTAGGCTCTTAGGCTCTACTACACGTAGTGCTTCCACGGGAGGAAATAAGAAAGATAAAAAGCAACAAATCAAAGACTTGCTGAAGAAAGCGCAACAGCATTTAGACCAAGTAATAAAAATGGACAAGACTTATAGCCCTGCCCATATCAACTTGGCTTGCAAATATTCTTTGGAAGGAAATCACGCTTACGCTATAGGCATTATCAATGATTTGGAAAATAAATTAGCCGATAACCCTATGACAAGGGGAGGACTGCCTGCCAATGCACACCTGATTAGAGGCATTGCTTTTGCTAAGAATAAACAAATGCCACAAGCCAAAGCAGATTTTGAAGCCGCAGAGAGGAAAAATGCTTACATGGCAGATTACAACTTGGCACTATACCAAAAACTTAATCAGTCTTTTATCGAAAAACTCCTCGATTTCAGCAGTCTTGGCGAGTGGATTACTGAGTTTATTGCTGAAAATAAAAAAGATAAAAGCAAATTTATTCCTGCACATATCGAGAAAATTGGCAACTTAATGCCTCAGCAACTTCTGCAAGAAAAATTTGTGGAAAATGCTACTATTCAAAATCAAGGAAGGTCACTTACTGTTTATGCTACTTACGAAGAAGATTTTAGCAAAATAAAGATTCGTCTTTTTGATAAAAATATATACCTTGTCGTGGCAGGTCAGTCTTATAAGGGCAAAACCTCCCAAGGATTGGGCATAGGTACAGACAAGGAAAAACTCCTATCCACCTACGGAACTCCCTCTTACATCAAATCGGGTAGTAATTCAGAGTATTATTTTTACGAAAAAGCCAAAATGATGGTAGAAGTCAGCGAAGGGAAAATCAAAAATTGGCTATTATATTACATTGAGATACGAAGTGAAAATTAGCAAAATAAAAATTTTAGCCGACTCCTTGTTTTTTAGTTAAATTATTGATTATTTGTAAAAGTATTTATTGAAATAATATTTACTTTTGTATTACAAAAAATAAATTTACGGTTATGTCGGTACAAAAACAAGTATTAGTCGCTGAGGACAGCTCTGTAATTCAGAATATTACTAAAAAAGTGCTTCAATTCCAAAACTATAACATTACTGCGGTCAAAAATGGCTTACAGGTTTTGGAAATCATGGAAAAAAACGATTTTGATATAATTCTCATGGATATCAATATGCCGGGTATGGACGGAATGGAGTGCGCCCGACAAATTCGCAAACTCTCTGACGAGAAAAAATCTTCCGTTCCTATTGTAGCTATTACAGGGAACGCCAAGAACTATACCTTAGAGGATTTTCGCGAGGCAGGTATCAATGAGTATCTCCAAAAACCCTTAAATTTTGATGCACTGGTAGAAACAGTAAAAAGGCTTACTCAATAAAAACATATCTCAAAATCTAAGCAAAACATGAGAAGGCTCAAGTAGTCCTTGTCATGTTTTTTATATTTATTAGGCTATGATTAAAAATACCTCTATATTTCTCAGCAAAGTAGAAGATATTTTTTCTGAAGCGGGGTACACATTACGTTATGAAAAAGGCAACTTCAAGGCGGGTTACTGCTTACTCAAAGACACTAAAGTAGTGATTGTAAATAAGTATTTCAATACAGAAAACCGCATTCATTGTTTGATTGATTTAATAAAAGCCTTAGAAATAGACCCCAAGCGACTTTCTGAAAAAAGTCAAAAACTACTCAATGAAATATTTAATTAGTTTTTTTAGCTTTGTGCAGAAAATTAATGTAAAAGTATAGTGCAAACCACTTTCGTATCCAATATCACTCAGCTGACCACCGAAGCAGTAGATTTGCTAAAAAGTCTGATTGCTACGCCTTCTTTTAGCAAAGAAGAAGATAAAACCGCAGATTTGATAGCCAACTACCTCATATCCAAAAATATACAAATACATCGTCAGCTTAACAATGTATGGGCTTTTTCCACCAATTTTCAGGAAAATAAGCCTACTATCTTGCTCAATTCGCACCATGATACCGTCAAACCCAATAAAAGCTATACTTTAGACCCCTTTACCCCTACGGAAAAAGACGGAAAACTATACGGCTTAGGAAGCAACGATGCTGGAGGTGCATTAGTATCCTTGATAGCTACCTTCTTGTATTACAATAAGATACAAGATAAACCCTTTAATTTAATCATCGCCGCAACCGCAGAGGAAGAAATCAGTGGACGAAATGGAGTAGAATTAGTACTACCCAATTTCGGAAAAATAGATTTAGCAATAGTAGGAGAACCTACGCAAATGCAGTTGGCAGTGGCAGAAAAAGGCTTGATGGTGATTGACTGTACAGTCAAAGGTAGGGCAGGACATGCTGCCCGCAATGAAGGAGAAAATGCTATCTATAAGGCACTGAAAGACATAGATTGGTTCAGGAATTATCGATTCCCCAAAGTTTCTGAAATGCTCGGCGACGTAAAAATGACAGTAACCATTATCAATGCAGGCAGTCAGCACAATGTAGTCCCTGATATTTGCACTTTTACGGTAGATATTCGTCCTACTGATGTCTATAAAAACGCAGAAATTTTAGAAATCGTCAAGCAAAATGTAAGTTGCGAAGTTCAGGAACGCTCTATCCGCCTCAATGCCTCCAGCATACCGATTACTCACCCCATCGTACAGCAAGGAATCCGCTTAGGGAGAACTTATTATGCTTCTCCCACTACTTCTGACCAAGCCCTCATGCCTTTTGATTCTATCAAAATAGGCCCAGGCGACTCTGCTCGCTCCCATACTGCTGACGAGTACATCTACTTAGAGGAAGTAAAAGAAGGTATAGAGTTGTATATCAAGCTATTAGACGGTCTGGTTTTATAGATGTTATCTGCTTCCAAAAATCTTACTACCTATCCGCACCATAGTACTGCCTTGCTCAATAGCAAGCAGGTAATCTCCACTCATACCCATAGAAATCTCTTGTAAATCAATATTTTCACTCTGATAATTTTGCTGAATATTATCAAAAATATTTTTGAGATTTTTAAATTCTTGACGAACTTGGTCAAAATTATCTGTATTGCTTGCCATACCCATCAGCCCTTTGATACATATATTTTTTAGGTTCTTTAATTCTTGGCTATCAAGGATGGCTATAAGTTCTTCTTGGCTAAGTCCAAATTTAGTTTCCTCCTGAGCAATATATATTTGGAGTAGGCAGTTAATAATCCGATTAAATTTTTTCCCTTGCTTATCTATCTCTTGCAAAAGTTTTAAACTATCTACCGAATGAATCAAATATACAAAAGGAGCGATGTATTTGACTTTGTTGGTCTGCAAATGTCCAATCAGATGCCAATGAATGTCTTTGGGCAGAGCCTCATATTTAGGTAGCATTTCTTGTACTTTGTTTTCCCCAAAATCTCTTAAACCTGCTTGATAGGCTTCTAAAAGCATGGCTACGGGTTTGGTTTTAGTAACAGCTATCAACTTGACTTTGGAGAAAGGGGCTAATTCGGCTTGAATAGCTTTAATATTTTCAGAAAGCATTTTATAGTTAATTCTTGGATAGAAAAATAGATTATACGATTATGTACAAAAGCATTTATGGAAATTTTATTCATCAAAAAGCCATGCCTTACAAGGTTGGTCAAACTTTGTAAGGCTAAATGACTATTTTTGAAAAACTGATTTTTTAGCTTACTACAATGTCTTGTAAAGTATCATCAAAAGTAACTCGCTTGCCTGTATGCAAAGCCATAGTAGTCATTATAGTAGCAATAGAATGACAATAACCAGCCCTTACACTTGCGTTGGGTTCTTTTCTACTCCTTACACACTCCATCCAGTTTCTAATATGAGCCGATGTCAGCGGGTCGCCGCCTGTGTTAGCCCCAGTGGCTACTTTTTCGCTTTCTGAGGCTAAGGACATCTCTGGTAAGAGGTTTGCTTGCATACCCATTTCTTTGGCAAAGTGCGCTTGTAGCCCTCCTTCTGGAGTAACTTTGTTTGTATCCAAATTAATCATACCCGCATTAGAAAAGTACAATTCTTTGATTCCGCCCGCCTCATTGTGCATACGAGAAGTATAAAGCACTTGGAAACCTTTGGAAAGGTCATTTTTAGGACCATAATCAAATACAGCTGTCAGCGTATCTGCATTCACTCTGCCGTCTTTCCACATATAAATCCCGCCGTTAGCTACGACACTTCTTGGGAACTCATAGCCACTAAACCAATGTACCGTATCTATCTGATGGCACATCCATTGGCTTGGAATACCAGAAGAATAGGGATAGAATAATCTGTATTCTAAGTATTTGCGAGGATCCCACTCCACTTGTGGACGATTGAGCAAAAAGCGTTGCCAATCCGTATCCTCTTGTCGAATTTCTTTAACTAATTGCGGTCTTCGCCAGCGTCCCGGCTGATTGACGTTCCAACACATTTCCACCATTGTAATATCTCCGAACTTGCCCGAGGTAATAAACTCGTATGCTTTTTGGTAATTACCCCCGCTGCGGCGTTGGGTCCCAATTTGTACGATTCTTTTAGATTGACGCACAGCCTTGTAAGCCCTGCGGTTGTCTTCCATAGTTTCTGCAAAAGGCTTTTCTATGTATGCATCTTTCCCTGCTTCTACTGCTTCTATGCAGTGCAAGGCATGTTGAAAGTCTGCTGTCCCTACAATGACCGCATCAAACTGTCCTTTTTCGTATAACTCTTCATTATTTCTTGCTTTAAAAATATCTTTCTTTCCTGTTTTTTCTCCGATAAATGCTGCTCCTTCCTCTCTGCGTCTGTTCCAAATATCAGATAAAGCGACTATTTCAAAATTCAATTCCTTGTGATGATTCAAGAATGAAGGAATTAAAGACTGACGCACTCGGTCAGAAAAACCTACAATACCTACTCTAATTCTATCATTTGCCCCTAAGATACTCGCATAACTCTTGGCACTCATCGCCATAGCAAAACCTGCGGTAAGCACACTGCTTTTTTTGATAAAATCTCTCCTTGAGTTTTCCATATTTACATATTTTTATCGTTTGAAAAGTAAGAAATGACTATTTATGAACAATCGTTTGTGTAAATTTAGCAAGGATTAATCAAAATTAAGGAAAATCCACTCACAAATTGTTTAACAATAGAGAAAACAGTATGTTATTTTATTGATATTCAAGAAAAGCAGTTCTCTAACCGTAGCACCGATTTTCCAAAATCGGACATTATTTTAATCAAATAAAAAGTTGAGTTACTTTCTTATGAAGATAATCAAACATATCTATTTTCAAATAAAAATTATTGGACTTATTGCTTTGCTGATATGTCAAAATGACAAAATTTACGCTCAACAAAATACGGAAAAACAAGGGTTAAATGCACTATTTCAGAAAGATTTTACTACTGCCGAGCGTATTTTTAAGCAACTATTGGCAAGCGATAGTAATAACCTAACCGCACATTTGGGCATGAGCCATGTTTACTACGAGCAGGAACAGGTTTTAAAGCAAAAGCAACAATATCAAGTCAAATACTTGAATTTTGAATCCTATTTTGCATTACTTCGCAAAGCCTACCTTCATGCAAACAGAGGAGCAGAACTTTTCAAACAACTTAGTGATAGTGAAAAAGATAAAGTAAAAAAAATGCTCAACTTGACCGCTGATGCCATACAAACTCAGCAAAAAAGCAAAATCCCACAAGAAGCCTACAGTCTTTTGACGAATGCTCCTTATCGTTTATCTTATCAAAAGCTCTATGAATCAAATATTTACAACCGATATACCGAAACTGATACACTCATTGCTTTGCGAGAAGCCCTACTGCAACAGTGCGCAGATTTTGCCAAAGATTACCCTACATCGCCTTACCTAAAAAATGTCAAAGAGTATCGCCGAGAGATATTGAGAGATTATACTAATTTGCTTTCTCTAAGGCAGTTTGGCGATAGAAGTGGAAGCACCTACGAAAAATTTTGCCACTTAATAACAACAGATTTTGATTCTACGGAGTTGAAACACATCATACCTAATTTTTACGGAGCAGAGTTTGGCTTCAATGCCAAAAACTATCTCTCGCACCCTAACTTTCTCAAACTGCAATCTTTGGCTAAAAAATATCAAGTACATGTAAATCAGCTACTTTGCGAACTAAATCTGCATCATGCAGGATTCGGAGAAAGCAAAGCCCAACTGTACGATGACTTTATTTACACTTTTGCACCCCAAGATATTGCACTTGTGGCAGTACAGAAAATAGCTCATCAATATATCCAACAGAAAAATTGGGAAAAAGCCATTACCATTTTTGAGAAGTACAAGTCTTTGTTTGCCAACACAGACCTTTCCAAAAAGTATCCTAATTATTCTTTTGTAGTAAATACAAAGTTTGATTTTGATAAAATGATAGCTTTACTTTCTGATAAAGAAGAAGATAGAAAATTAGTAAATTTAGGCTTAGGGGTAAATTCTAAAGCGAAAGAATACAGCCCTGTATTGAGTTTGGACGGAAGTACTTTGTACTTTGCAAGGAAAGGAGCAAATACAGGTGAAGATATTTATGCAGCTGAATATCAGAATGAAACGTGGCAAGCCGCTTTTCCTCTTAGCCCCAAAGTCAATACTAAAACTCACGAAGTCCCTTTGAATTTGAGTAGTGATGGCAACACGCTTTTTATTTATGGAAACTATACGGAAATACCTGAATTTTTTTATGTGAAAGAAAAATTTTTAGGAAAAGGAGATTTATATTTTGTTGAAAAAAAGGGAGTAAGCAGTGGGCAAATTCTTTGGGATAGAATGCAGGTGTTACCAGAGCCTATCAATTCTCCCAACTACGAAGCAGGTTTTTCTATGACTACTGACGGCAAAGCAGTATTTTTCAGTTCAGATAGGAAGGGTGGGGTAGGGGAGTACCTACCAAACTATCACCCTGACTTTCTGTACTATCATGGCTCTGGAGAGTTCAACATAGACATTTATGTATGTGAGAAAAAAGAAAATGGCTGGTCTGAGCCTATCAATTTAGGCGAAACTATCAACACGCCGTTTGCAGAAATGAACCCTTACCTCCACCCTGACGGAAAAACTTTGTATTTCTGTTCTGATGGACACTATGGCTTAGGAGGTTATGATATTTTTATGTCTAAACGCTTAGATGAAAATTCTTGGGCAAAATGGAGCGAGCCGATTAATCTTGGGAAAGTGATAAATACACCTTTTAACGATAACTTTTTTATCACGGCAGATGGCTCAACCGCTCTTATTGCTACTACTCAGCCTACGGACAATTTTGGTCAATCTGATATTTACCAAATCACTGTACCAGAAAAGGCACGACCAGAACCTGTAAAACTCATTAAAGGGAAATTGTTGAGTCCAGATAGACAGGTAGTTAAATCGCTCATCAGATGGGAAGAAGTAGGCAACTCTAAGAATAATGGTATCGTGCAAACCAAAGAAGATGGAGAATTTTCTTTTCTTTTGAAAGGAAGGAAAAAGTACATTTATTATCCTGAGAGTGAGCAAGTTTTTGGAAGTTCGGTAGAAGTAGATTTGACGGCAAAGAACGAGAAAAATACCAATTTGGAAACTAATATTACAGTAGGGACGATTGATGAAAATAAGACTAATCACTTGCCTTTTACTTTACCCACCTTGCATTTTGATTATAATAAAGCGATTATTCGCTCAGAATCTTTTTTTGATTTAGATAGATTGGCTGTTTTTCTGCAAAAAAATCCTTCTGCAAAATTGACCATTGAGGGGCATACTGACAGCGACGGAAATGATACCTTCAATTTGGATTTGTCTAAAAGGAGAGCCGAAGCAGTAAGGCAGTACTTGATTGACAAGAACTGTAAAAACACAATCACTGCCGTAGGTTTAGGAGAAACCAAGGCAAAGGCAAGCAATACCTCTGAGCAGGGGAAGCAACAGAACCGCAGAGTAGAGTTTACCATATACTTTTAATAATAGTGCTGATTTTAGGTATTAAATTTGAGAATTACTATATTTGTAGCTGATAATATGAATGTTAAATATCATTAAACTATGAAGAAGTACTTACTTTTGTTAATTTGCTTATGCTATGGCGTATTGGGTTTTGCCCAAAATAATACCACTAATATTAGCAATGAAAATGTGCCAATATTATCTTTTCACGAGAAAGAATACGATTTTGGGGACATCAAACAAGGTGATGTGGTGGAACATACTTTTTCTTTTAAAAATACAGGGAAAACGCCTCTTATCATTGCCAATGTACAAACTACTTGTGGATGCACCGCCACCAAATGGACAAACCAACCCATTCCTCCTGATGCAGAGGGTAGTATCACAGTACAGTTCAATACCTCAGGGAAGCAAGGCATACAAAACAAGGTGATTACAATAAAATCTAACGCTAATAATCAGATAGAAAGAGTGATTATCAAAGCCAATATTCTTCTGAAAGAAAATTAAATCTACACGTTTCCAAGTCCGAATGTGGCTGGCTAAATACTTTTTTCGATAATTTTTTTTAGTTTTTTTTGAAGTTAAAAAAAAAGCGTGTAATTTTGCACACGTTTTTGAGAGAGGGAGTATTTAGCCTCTTTCAAATTTAGAAAAAGATAGGTTAATTTTTACATTTGGGGAGATTCCAGAGCGGCCAAATGGGACGGACTGTAAATCCGTTGTTGTAATGACTTCGAAGGTTCGAATCCTTCTCTCCCCACCATCTGCACACAAGCGGGAGTAGCTCAGTTGGTAGAGCGACAGCCTTCCAAGCTGTAGGTCGCGGGTTCGAGCCTCGTCTCCCGCTCTTATTTTTCTTAAAGCCGATGTAGCTCAGTGGTAGAGCACTTCATTGGTAATGAAGAGGTCGTGAGTTCAATTCTCATCATCGGCTCAAGAATCCAAAAGTGTGTAGTTGATTTTATAAGCAAAGCATTATTTAGAAAATTTCAAACATTATTAGTTTTAAAAATGGCAAAAGAAGTATTTGACCGTTCCAAGCCTCACGTAAACGTTGGTACTATTGGTCACGTTGACCATGGTAAAACCACTTTGACTGCGGCAATCACTACAGTATTAGCGAACAAAGGTTTGGCTGAGAAGAGAGATTTTTCTTCTATTGATAATGCCCCAGAGGAAAGAGAAAGAGGTATTACAATCAATACCGCACACGTAGAATATCAAACAGACAAAAGACACTATGCACACGTGGATTGCCCTGGTCACGCTGACTATGTGAAAAACATGGTTACAGGTGCGGCTCAAATGGACGGTGCTATCATCGTAGTTGCGGCTACTGATGGTCCTATGCCTCAAACTCGTGAGCATATTCTTTTAGCACGCCAAGTAGGTGTTCCTGCACTTGTAGTGTTTATGAATAAGGTGGACATGGTAGATGACCCTGAGTTGTTGGATTTGGTAGAGATGGAAATGAGAGAATTGCTCTCATACTATAAGTTTGACGGCGATAATATACCAATCATTCGTGGTTCTGCTTTAGGTGCATTGAACGGTGAACCTAAATGGGTTAAAACTGTAGAAGAGTTAATGGACGCTGTTGATGAGTACATTCCATTGCCCGCTCGTTTGATTGACCAACCATTCTTGATGCCTGTAGAAGACGTATTCTCTATCACTGGTCGTGGTACTGTAGCTACTGGTCGTATTGAAAGAGGTATCATCAACTCTGGTGATGCTGTAGATATTATCGGTATGGGAGCGCAGGGTCTTAAATCTACTGTAACAGGGGTAGAAATGTTCCGTAAGATTTTGGACAGAGGTGAAGCAGGTGATAACGTAGGTTTATTGCTCAGAGGTATTGACAAAGAACAAATCCGTAGAGGTATGGTTATTTGCAAGCCCGGTAGCGTAAAACCACATACAGAATTTAAGGCAGAGGTTTACGTATTGTCTAAAGAAGAAGGTGGTCGTCATACTCCATTCTTCAACGGATATAACCCTCAGTTCTATTTCAGAACTACTGACGTAACAGGTACTATTAGCTTGCCAAGTGGAGTAGAAATGGTTATGCCCGGTGATAACATCACTATTACTGTAAAACTTCAGAAAGAAATCGCCATGGAGAAAGGTCTTCGTTTTGCGATTCGTGAAGGAGGTCGTACAGTAGGTGCTGGTCAGGTTACTGAAATCCTTGTTTAATTTTCGTTTATTTGGAAAAATTAAATTAGCAATATGAGAAAAGGCTTGCCTAAATGGTAAGCCTTTTTGTTTTGAAATTAGCTTGTGTTATTTATACTCATTCTAAATTAGAAAAGCTAAGAAAGGAGAACTTTATTTGTAAGTTTTTACTTTATAACTTTGTATCTGATAAGTATTTGTTGGCATTCAAAGTATTTTTAGGAATGGAATTTAACTTTAAAGCAATTGCCCTTTCATACAAAACTGCTTCTTTGGAAACCAGAGAGGAAGTAGCCCTTAATGAAAGTCAAATTAGAAACTTATTAGCTAAAATTTCTGAGATAATAGGCATCAGCGAAGCTTTAGTTATTTCTACGTGCAACCGTACAGAAATTTATTACTCCTCAGAACAAGATAAATCAGAAGAATTAGTCAAACTTATGGGCATTGTCAAAGGTATGATGCACATAAGTTCTTATTTGCCTTATTTTGAGGTAATTAATAATCCCCAAGAAGCAGTAAAGCGTCTGTTTAGAGTAAGTGTAGGTTTAGAATCACAAGTAATAGGAGATTTGCAGATTATTAATCAGGTTAAAAATGCCTACCAATATACTGCCGATGCTAATTTGGCAGGTGCTTTTTTGCATAGACTTTTGCATACTATCTTCTTTACGAACAAAAGAATAGTGCAAGAAACTATGTTTCGCACAGGCGCAGCTTCTGTATCCTACGCCACAGTAGAGATGATAGAGGAGTTGGCGGCACAGTTAGCAGACCCCAAAGTATTGGTCATAGGTTTAGGAGAAATAGGAAGTGATGTAGCACGTAATTTTCAAAATACTTCTATTGAGAAAATCTTTTTGATGAATCGCACTGCTCAAAAAGCAGAAGATTTAGCAAAAGAGCTTGGTTATCAAGCTATCCCTATGGAGCAGGCGCATCAGTCTATCCAAGAGGCAGATTTTATCGTGTGTGCTGTTCAGCGCAATGAGCCGTTCATCACCAAAGAATTAGTAGCTCAAATGAACATTCTCTCTTTCAAATATTTCTTTGACCTCTCAGTACCTCGCAGTATAGAGCCAGAGATAGAACAAGTAAATGGTGCTTTGCTCTACAATATCGACATGATTAATAATCGTTTAGATGAAACTCTCCAACGCCGTAAAGAGGCTATCCCACAGGTAGAAGCTATCGTAAACCAATCTATTCACGAGTTTGAGAACTGGACGAAGGAGATGATAGTATCTCCTGTTATCCAAAAGCTAAAAAACTTGTTAGAGCAAATTAGACAAGAGGAACTGGGAAGATACGTGAAACAGTTAGATGCCGAAGAAGTAGAAAAGATAGACCGTATCACTAAAAGCATGATGCAAAAAATTATAAAAATGCCTGTTTTGCAGTTGAAAGCAGCTTGTAAACGAGGCGAAGCGGAATCTTTGGCGGAGGTGTTGAGTGATTTGTTTGACTTAGAAAAACAAGCAGAGGCTACTCGAGCAATCTAATGCAAATACTTAGCGACTTACATCTTTCGTATTGCACTAATATTCACAGTGGAGAAAGCTGGCAAGAAGTTTTTGCCAACTTAAAATCACATATCCTTCCAATCAAACAGCATCTCGCTCCTACTTTACCTTTTGGCATTGGCTTGCGTCTTTCTGACTTAGCAAGTAAAGAAATTTTATCAGATAATCAACTACTTATCTTTAAAGAGTGGTTACAGGAACATAACTGCTATGTATTTACGATGAATGGTTTTCCTTTTGGAAATTTTCATCGGCAAAAAGTAAAAGATGCTGTTCACTTTCCCGACTGGACAAGTACAGAGCGATTGGCTTACACCATGAGGCTTTTTGATATTTTGGCAGAAATTCTACCTCTTGGTATAGAAGGGGGAATCTCAACCTCTCCAATTTCTTATAAACTATGGTGGAGGAGTGAACAAGAAAAGCAAAAGGTAATGCAAAAAGCGACTGAACATATATTAAAAGTAGTAGCACATCTGTTCAGAATTAGAGAAAAAACAGGAAAAACCTTACACTTAGATATTGAGCCAGAACCAGACGGAATGTTGGAAAATACCCAAGAAACGGTTACTTATTTCAAAGAATATCTACTCTCACAAGGGGTAAAATACCTGTCTAATGACTTGAAAATTAGTGAAAAGCAGGCAGAACAACTGATTCTTACACATATACAAGTATGTTATGATATTTGCCACTTTGCAGTAGAATATGAAAACCACGAAGAAGCCTTACAAACATTTGAAAAAGAAGGTATTAAAATAGGTAAGTTCCAGATTAGTGCGGCTTTAAAAGCTGACTTACCCAGAGAAAAATCAACAAGAGAGGCTATATTCGAGGAATTTGAAGTATTTAATGAATCGGTATATTTGCATCAAGTCATAGCCAAAAAATCAGATAATCAGCTATTTAATTTTAATGATTTGCCTTTGGCATTAGCAAAAGCCAAAGGAGAGGAGTTTGTGGAGTGGCGAACTCATTTTCATGTGCCTATCTTCTTAGAAAAATATAACCTGCTCCAATCTACCCAATCAGATATAGTAAATATACTGCAAATTTTGAAAGAAAAGCCTCAGATAACCAAACACTTAGAAATAGAAACTTATACTTGGGAAGTATTGCCCAAAGATATGAGAGAAAGCCTTACTACTTCTATACAAAGAGAATTGGAATGGGTAATGAAGCAAATGCAATAACTCATTCACATATTTTACACTCTAAGCAACTTTTTTGCAGTTTTTTCATCTTCTTAATAAAGTAAAAATCTCAAATCATTTTAGCAACTTCTTTTGTTTATTTAAAAACTTAAAACTTTACTACATGAAAACTCATATCTTAGCTACACTTTCAAAAGGCAAAGTAGCAAAATCTTGCTATTTATTGTTTCCATCTATTATTTTGTTCTTATTTCAAAATCAATTATTTGCTCAGAAAATCAAAGGGAAAATTACTGACGAAAATCAGCAAGGGCTTCCTTTTGTATCTGTCTATGTAGAAGGAACTACCATTGGTACGACAAGTAATGCCGAAGGTCAATACTTTCTGGAATTAGACAAGGGAAATTATACTATTGTTTTTCGCCATTTGGGCTATGAAACACAAACTAAGCAGGTTAGCATGAGTGGCAAAGACATAGAAATAAACGTAGAAATGAAAATGCAAACCGTTCAGTTAAAAGAAGTTACTGTATCTTCCAAAGATGAAGACCCTGCTTATGCTATTATTAGGCAAGCCCAAGCCAAACGCAAGTTTTACCTGAACCAAGTCAGTAAATACGAGGCAAGTGTTTATATGAAAGCCTCTTATTATGTAAAAAACGCCCCAAAGAAAATTTTAGGCAAGGAAATAGTAATAGTAGGTTTGGATAAAGACCGCAATGGAATCGTATATCTCTCAGAATCAATGTCTAAGTATTACTACCAAGCCCCCAACAAAAGCAAGGAAATCATGCTCTCCTCTAAGGTAAGCGGAACAGAAATAGGTTTCAGTTGGAACAGGGCAGATAACTTGAATTGGAATTTTTATGAAAGTAGTGTTAATTCTATTGGCGACCGCAATTTTATTTCGCCTATTGCCCCGACTGCTATGCTCTATTACAAATACAAACTCATAGGTGAATACCAAGACAAAGGAGTAACAGTCAATAAGATACAGGTTATCCCGCGAACCAAAGGGGCACCGCTTTATCACGGCTTTATCCATATCCAAGAGGATACTTGGCGAATCCACAGCACAGACCTTTACCTCACAGGCGACTCAGGTATTGACTATTTGGATACTGCAAGGATTAAGCAAGTTTTCGTTCCTGTAACCGATTCGGTTTGGATGAAAAGTTCGCAAGTTTTTGAGTTTAAGTTTAGTGTAGGAGCTTTGGGTATCAAAGTGCAAGGTGGGGGAACTTACATGGGTGTATTTTCTAATTATAGCCTTGAGCCTAAGTTTTACAGCAATCCGCAACCAACAATCAATAATCAAGCATCAAAAAATGAACAATTAGCAACTAACAATAAAAAATCCACCACAAACAACAAACAAAAACATCAACCACCAACCAATAACAATCAACCACTAACCAATAAAAAACAAGAAGAAAGGATAAAGAAAACTGAAGAAAGGGAAACTAAAAAGTTCTTTGGAAGCGAGGTACAAATTATTCAAGCTGATGCCAATAAACGAACCCAATCCTATTGGGATAGCATTCGTCCTGTACCACTAACAGAAATGGAAATCAAAGACTACAACCTAAAAGACAGCATTAAAGCCATCAAAGACACGAGGGCTTACAAAGATTCCATTGATAAGATTCGCAATAAATTCAAGCCAATTAACTTGCTGACGGGTTATTATTACCGCAATACTTATCGGAAAACCTCTTGGGCAATTGACCCTCCTATCAATAATATCCAATTCAATACCGTAGAGGGCTGGGTAGGCGAGTTGAGCGGTCGTTGGACTTTTTACAATGATACGACTTACAAAAGAACCAATATCAATGGAGCGGTGCGTTATGGGTTCTCAAGCGAAAAACTGTATGGAAAATTGGGCTTTTCGCATCGTTGGGACTTAATAAGTCGTAGTAATTTTACTTTTGAGGCGGGGCATTATGTAAGCCAATTCAATGCTAATGAGCCTATTACCTTTTTACAAAATACCATGTATTCGTTGTGGGCGGAGCAGAACTTTATGAAAATCTACGAGAAAAGCTATGTAAATATAGACTATTTCCAAGAGGTAGCCAATGGACTTTTTGGTAGGATTAATGTAGAGTTTGCCCAAAGGAATCCTTTGCAAAATGCTGAAAATCTGCCTACTCAGTTCAGGGTAAATCGCCAAGACCGAGAGTTCACCTCCAATGACCCTTTGAACCCTGATAATAATGGTAATTCTTTTGAAGGACACAATGCCGTAGTAATTGGGCTTGGTTTTACTTATCGTCCTGCCCAAAAATACATGACTCGTCCCAATATGAAAGCAATTTTGCGCTCACCTTACCCCACTTTGGGCTTTTTATACCGCAAGGGCATGGGGGGAACAGACTTTGATTTTGTGCGGTTAAGCGTGTATGATGATGTCAATATCGGCATTGTGGGGAGTAGCTCTTATGACCTTTCCGTAGGTGGTTTCCTCAATAAAAACAAGGTACAATTCATGGATTACAAGCACTTTATGACTACGCAAGTCCTTTTTGCACCCAGCACTTTCCGTAGTTTTTGGAATCTGCCCTATTATACTTACAGCACAACTGATACTTATTTTGAAGGGCATTTTGAGCATCATTTCAACGGATTCCTCACTAATTCTATTCCACTATTTAAAAAACTAAATTGGCACTTGGTTGGTGGCTTGCACGTGCTTTATACTGACCAGAGCAAGGAATACATAGAACTAACCGTAGGCATGGAAAATATCTTTAAGATTTTACGAGTCGACTTTGTAAGTTCCTATCAACGAGGGCAGGCAGTGGGAACGGCGTTTAGGTTTAGGATAGGGTTTAATTAAAGCCTATGGCGTGCTTTACAACTTTACGGCTAAAAATAGAATATCATCTCTCTGCTCAGCATCTTTTTGGTAGTCTTCTAATTCCTTCAAGAAAAACTCATGCTGAGTAGGGAAAGGTAAGAAAGCACCTTGGCTAAGCATTGCTTTAAATCGCTGACTGCCAAATCTTTGTCTTTCTTGATTGATAGAATCCATCCAGCCGTCTGTAGTGAGATAAAGTATGGTATCTTTTTCTAATACTAATTCCTTTTGTTGGTACTTTACGTCAATTTTATGTCCTATGGAAGTATGGTCAAGCCTAATTTCTTGCAAGCTATCTTTGAAGTAGAGCAGAGGTCTTTTCGCTCCTGCAAATTTTAAGTGGATTTTATCGTTGTCTGTGTATCGCATGACGCACAGGGCGATGTCCATGCCATCTTGGAAGTGCTTGTCCCTTCTGTTCAGAGAGGTCATGATTCTTTGATTAAGTTCATTCAAAATGTGGGCAGGCTCGTGAATGTGCTTACTTTCTATTATCTCTCTGAGCAAAGTATTGCCAATCATGGACATAAATGCTCCCGGCACTCCATGCCCGGTACAGTCCACTACCGCCAAAAATTTCTTAATAGTTCCTTGTTGCTGGTTTACAGTTTCTTGTTGTAATAATTGGTCATTGGTCGTTGTATTTACTTCAAAATACCAATAAAAATCTCCACTAACTACATCTTTGGGCTTGTATATGATAAAATGCTCTTGGAAAGCACTGGCTAAAGTATCTTCGTGAGGGAGAATTGCTTGTTGTATGCGTTCTGCATACCGAATGCTGTCTTGTACTTTGGTATTTTGGTAATGCAGTTGAGCAAAAGCGTTTTCTAACTGCTCTTTTTGGGCTTTGAGTTCCTCTTGATTTGCCTCTAACTCCTCCATATTTTGACGCAGTTCTTCCTCACTCGCTTGTAGTTCTTCATTTTTCGTTTTGATGGCTTCATTGGCTTGTTGGAGTGCCTTAGTTCGCTCTACTACCAATCGTTCCAATTTAATATTTTGCTTTTCTAATGCCTTTACTCTGAGGCGATTATAGGTAATAATGCTTACTCCAATAATTAAAAATACTATCGTCCTGAACCACCAAGTTTCCCACCAAGGGGGTAGAACGATAATTTTTAGGCTCGTACCTTCTTCATTCCAAAGTCCGTCATTATTGCTGGCTTTGACGCTAAATATATAAGTTCCTGCATTCAGGCTCGTATAGGTAGCAGAGCGTTGATTACCTACCTCATTCCACTCTTTTTCAAGTGGTTCTAACTTGTAGGCATACTGATTTTTATTGCTTAAAGTAAAATTCAAAGCCACAAAGTCAAGTGAAAAAACAGCATGCTCATGGCTTAGCGTGATTTCTTTAGTTTGACTAATGTGCTGTTTTAGCAAAGAATCGTAATCGCCAATATTGACGGGTTTGTTAAAAATTTTTAGTCCTGTGATGAGAACTTTGGGCAGGTAAGGATTGTCTTTGATGCTATCGGGATAAAATGCGTTAAATCCTTCTACCCCTCCAAAAAATAGTTGTCCGTCTTTGGCTTTGAAGCGGGAGTCTGCCTTGAACTGATTGCTTTGCAAGCCGTCGCTCTCATCGTAATTCCTACATTTTTTAGTTTCAGGATTAAAGCAACAAAGTCCCAGATTGGTGCTTAGCCATAGGTTGCCTTTGTTGTCCTCTAAAATACTGTTTATTGCGTTATTAGGCAATCCATCTTGGGTAGTATATCTTAAAAATTTTCCATTGGGGAGCATTTGGTTGAGTCCGTCTGCCGTTCCTACCCAAAGTCTGCCTTTGCTATCTTCTAATACACATTTTATGTAGCTGTTACTGAGGCTATTAGTATCTTCCTCTTGGTGTGTGTAGCGAGTAAATTTTTGAGTAGCATAGTCAAAGTGGTTTAGCCCTCCTGTACTTCCTACCCATAAGTTACCTTTACTGTCCTCATAAATAGACATGAGGTAATTTCCACTGATAGAATTGGGATTGCTTGGGTCGTTGGCGTAAGCCTTGAAAATAGGGGGATTTTCTGATTCCATTACTATCATTCCCCCGAAAGAAGCCATAAAAAACTGCTTGTTTTTAGTACTTTGGACAATTTCAAAGATGTTAGGATTGTTGAGTTGCCTTTCACTTTGATAGCCAACTTCGTAGGAGAAAAATGTTTTTTTGCTTTCATCAAACAAACTCAACCCGCCTCCCCAAGTACCTACCCATATTCTTTGTTGCAAATCTTCATAGACTGCTAAAACAGGGTCATTAGGTAGAGAATTTTTTTGCTTAGGGTCATGATGGTAGTAATAGGTCTTATTTCCAGCTTTGACTACTAATCCGCCCTCTGTACCTATCCAGAGGCGATTTTTGCTATCTTTGAGGAGGGCATTTACTGTTTTGTTTTTAAGTATTACATCTGGTTTACTGAATTTTTCTTTGTGAGGGTCAGCAATGCTGATACCACTCGAGAACGTACCTACCCATATCCTATTTTGCTTATCTACATGAATAGCCCACACAGAGTTATCGCTCAGGCTTTCTGGATTGTTCTCATCATGCAAATAGTGGGTAAACCGCATCGTACTCAAATCTAACTTGCTCAATCCCCCGTTTTCAGAGGAAAATAAGATGTCTTTCCCCCAGCCGTGAATTACTCTAACAGGTGCAGTTAAAAGGCTTTTTCCTTTATCCACTCCCTGCTTAAAATGGGTGAAAGAAAAATTTTGGAGGTCAAATCTATCTAAGCCATGCGAAGTCCCTATCCAAATCTTCCCCTCCATATCCTTGAAAATAGACATGATATTATTGTTACAAAGGCTGTTTTCATTTTTCTCCTCATGTAAAAAGTGTTTGAATTGGTTAGTTTTTACATCTAAAAGAAAAAAACCATCGCCGTCAGTAGCCACAAAAAACTGATGAGTATCGATTTGAATAAAGGAAACAATATTGACATTAGTAAAAGAGGGTAGTGCAATAAATTCACCTGTTTGGCGATTTTGTTTGTATAATGAATTTCCTAACGATGCCCAAAAGTTTTTCTCACTATCTTCATAAAAATAAGTACTATAATTACTACCTCCTTTAATATTGATGCGGTTAAATCGGTTGAGTTTGGCATTGTAGCTGAGTATGCCACCACTTTCAGTAGCGACCCAGATAGTACCATAACTATCTTCATATAAGTAGTTGATGTAATTACTGGTAAGGCTGTAAGGATTTTGGGTTTCGTGGCGGTACACCTCAAAGGTATAACCATTGTAGCGGTTCAATCCGTCTTGTGTACCTACCCACATAAAGCCCTGACTATCTTGCAAGAAGCAGGTAACAGAATTTGTAGAAAGTCCCTGCTTAACGTTCAGATGCCAGAACTTCACAATTTGCCCTTGTGCAAATACAAAAATTAGAAGTTGGAAGCATATCAGCAGTATAAACTTTCGCATGGTGGATAGGTGTTCTTTGGATTAAGGATACTAAGGGATATGCGTTGAAGCAACAGATACTTTCAAAGCAATATTAATGAATTGTAAAACAAAAAAAAATTTTATACTCTGTAAATTTTTAAAATTTACACCGCAAACGATACCAATTACCTTAATAATCTTAAATTGAGCTTATGAATGATTAAAAGCAGTCTTACTGTTGCTTTTTCTTGATTTCATCTATTTGCTTAGCGATTTGTTCTGCTTCGGCTACTTTTTGGTCGCCTGCGGCTCTGTTGGTCTGCCAAAGTTGGTGGGCTTCTTTCATAAGCCTTGCATACTTTTTGCTGAGTTTTTCTATTTCGCTTTCTTTCTTGAACAGTCCAAACATGTTTTATTCAATTTTAAGTATAAAACAGTATGTAGGCATTTTTGTTTGATAGCCCTAAGCCAAATTACCAACTTTTTATAGTTTTTCAAAGAATAAATTTATCATGTATAATTTAAGGCACGGTAGATTTGATTTGTATTTTGTTATTTTTACTTTTGTTGCTGATTGATGCTTAGTAAGCCATAGACGTATGATTAAAATTAGCGTAGCAGAGCCCAAAGACTACCTCACTATCCAGCAAATAGCACATCAGACTTGGTATGCAACTTTTGGAAAAATTCTCTCTGAGGAGCAGATTGACTATATGTTGGGAATGATGTACAGCCTAAAAGCTATAGAGGAACAGATAGAGCAAAAAGGACATATTTTTCTCTTAGCTAAAGACGAAGAGAGCTACTTAGGCTATGCTTCTTATGAAACAAGCTATCAAGAAAGAGAAACGACTAAAATCCATAAGATTTATGTCTTGCCTACAGCACAAGGAAAGGGAGTAGGCAAGATTTTAATGGATAGCATAGAAAAAATAGCTAAAGAAAAAGGAAACAAAACTCTTTCTCTTAATGTAAATAGATACAATCCTGCCATCAATTTTTATGAGAAAATAGGTTTTAAAATACTGAAGGAAGAGGACATTGACATAGGTAAGGGCTTTTTGATGCAAGATTTTATTATGGAAAAAAATATTTAATACGCATTTAAAATGAAAGAAGAAGAAGAAAATAATCAACAAATCACCATAGAACTCTCTGACGAAGTTGCGGAGGGAGTATATGCTAACCTTGCAATGATAGCTCACTCCAATAGCGAGTTTGTCATAGACTTTATCCGCCTTATGCCTGGCGTTCCCAAAGCTAAGGTAAAAGCACGTATCGTACTTACGCCTGAGCATACCAAACGTCTTTTGTTAGCCTTGAAAGAAAACGTAGAAAAGTACGAAGCCACTTTTGGAAAAATTAAGTACGTGGAGGAGGCTACACGCTTCCCTATGAATTTTGGAGGAACGATAGGAGAGGCTTAGGGCTGCTCTGCTTGATATATAGTATCCTGAATTTCATGGACTATTGCATCTAACTTTTGAGTGGTTTTCTCTAACATATCTATACAGGCTTGCTTTTCTTCTGCATTAGAGGTAACTTTAATGACGTTCATCAGTCCTAAAATAGTGGCTACAGGTGCTCTCAAGCGATGAGAGTTGATGAAGGCATACTCTAAGAGTTTTTTGTTCTGTGCTTCTAAGGCAGCAGTGTGTTCTTTTACTTTCTCTTCTAAGAAATTATTAATTTGGGTAATTTCTTCGTTAAGCTGTCTGAGGTTTTCTGCTTGAACAGTAATTTGTTCTTTTTGCTGCTCGAGAATGAGGTTCTTTTTGGTAATTTCTTCATTTTTGTAGGAAATCTCCTCGTTGATTTCCTGAAGTTTTTGGGCTTGCTGAGAGATTTCTTCCATTTGGCGATGAATTTCCTCTTGTTTTTCTAAAATTTCCCTTCGTTGTTCTCGCAAAGAAATAACTGTTTGGTTAAAAGACTCAGCTAAAATCCCTATCTCATCTTTACTTTTTACATCTACTTGTACGTGCAAATCCCCTCTGCTAAGTTGGGTAGTCCCTATTAAAAGTTTCAAAATAGGCTTTGAAATTCTATGGGCAATAAAAAATGAAGTAATAGCAATAAGTAAACATACTACGCCTAATATTCTAACAGAACGCCAAGCAAACTCATCTACTGACTTTAAAGCTTCTTTTGCATCTATTTCCGTAACGATTATCCATTCTACGTCTTGGACTGTTAGGGGAGAGTAGGAAATAAGCACCTCCTGCGCCCTATAGTCTTTGGTAAGTGCTACTCCTGTCTGGTTAGCTAACGCCTTTCTTATTACTTCATTATCAATAGTTTGGAAAAGAATAGTTGTTTCATGAAACTTCATTAGTGCCAAAGAGGTACTGTCAGTACCAATTTTTTCCATTTGCTCAAGAAAAGTTTTTGGGGATTCCAAAATAAAACGAGAGTTGGTACGCATCTTATAGTCGCTGCCTACGATGTAACACTCTCCTGTTTCTCGCAGTCCTCTTTCTTTCCAAATCTTATCATTAGTGGTAATTCTATCTATTTTATCTATGGGAATTTGGAAGATAAGGGTGCCTATACCGATTGTGCTAGTTTGGAATTTTCAGTAAAAAAGGTTATCTCTAAGGTGCAACCATAAAAAGAGATAACCTATGCACCAAATCGCAATTGATTCAGTATTCAAAGATAATATAAAAGAGTTAAATTTATCAGATTTTCTGACCCTTACTTTTTTCATTATAGATGAAATTTACAAAGAAGTCGGTCAGTTAGTTGAACGTTCGGGACCTAAACCAACTTTTTCGGATAGTGAAGTGATTTGTCTAAATCTTGTCGGTCAAATGGTTTGCGATTCTGAGAAGGCTTGGTATAAAATAGTCAAGAAGAACTACTTAGCATTATTTCCTAA
>NZ_FONY01000056.1 GCF_900113045.1 Thermoflexibacter ruber | reverse complement strand
CAATTGCAAGCATGTCACCCTGACAAGGAAAAGATTTATGTGATTTGTGATAATGCACGATATTACAAAAATAAGCACTTACAAGAAAAATTGGCAAGTAGCAGGATAAAACAGCTTTTCTTGCCTGCTTACTTGCCTAATCTTAATCTAATTGAAAGATTATGGAAATTTATGCGTAAAAAGGTCATTGATACTTGTTTTTATAGGAAGTTTCAAGATTTCAAGGAAAAGGTCTGTGAGTTTTTTACCCATATTGCCCAATATAAGCAGGAATTAGAAACCTTAATTTCTTGGAATTTTCATATCCCTAAAACCAAAACCAATTTTTATTGAGTATAACAATAACTCTCCTCTTAGAAAGGCTAACTTTTTACTAAGTATAAGTGCTTCATCTATATATTGCCTTCCCTTCTGAGGCTCAGAAGTCATATACAAGGAAGCTAAATTGGCTAAAATTAGCACTTTATTGGTATCAGCCTTTGCTATTTTAAGCAAAAATTCAAGACTATCTACTTTTCGTTGCTGAGCTATACCCTGAAAACAAAAAGTGAAAAGTAGTATCGCAATTAGTATATGGTTTCTAAGGTAATACAATATAAAGGAAAACTCATGTATGCATTAGCTTTAATACCTCTCTGTTTGTAGCTACGATATGTGCTACATCTTCAGAGGAAAGGGCATTGGATACAAAAAGGCTCTCGAACTGAGAAGGGGCTAAATATACTCCCCTTTGCAACATTTCTCTAAAATACTTTCCAAAAAAGGCTAAGTTGCTACTCTTAGCTGTAGTAAAGTCATAGACCTCATTCTCTGTGAAAAACAAAGTGAACATAGAGCCTACTTGGTTAATCGTATAGTTAAGGCTTAGCTCTTTGAGTACGCCCTTGATACCACTGACTATTTGAGAAGTAATCACTTCCAAATCAGTATAGATTTGCGGGTTTTCATTAAGTATTTTTAACATCGCTAATCCCGCAGACATAGCAACAGGGTTGCCCGAGAGTGTCCCTGCTTGATATACTTTCCCCATAGGAGCTACCCAGTCCATGATTTCCTTTTTGCCACCATAAGCTCCCACAGGCAGTCCACCACCAATAATTTTTCCCAAAGTAGTCAAGTCAGGTCTTATCCCAAACCGCTCCTGCGCTCCCCCTTTGGCTAACCTAAATCCCGTCATTACCTCATCAAAAATCAATACAATACCATTTTGCGTGCATAAGTTTCTTAATCCTTGCAAAAAGCCCTCTTTAGGAGGTACACAGCCCATGTTGCCTACTACAGGTTCCACAATGATAGCTGCTACCTGATTGGGGTTGGCTTCTATCAAGGCTTTGACCGCTTCTAAGTCATTAAAAGGAGCCGTCAAAGTATCCAAAGCCACCCCAGTCGTAACTCCTGCACTATCAGGCACACCCATAGTAACTGCTCCGCTGCCTGCCGCTATAAGAAAAGAATCTCCATGCCCATGATAACAGCCCTCAAATTTGATGATTTTAGGTTTGCCTGTGTAACCTCTTGCCACGCGAATCGCTGACATACACGCCTCAGTACCAGAGTTTACCATGCGTACTTTCTCTATGGAAGGTATCATTTGTATAATGAGTTCTGCCATTTCCACTTCTTTTGCCGTAGGCGCACCAAAAGAAAAGGAGTTCTTAGCAGCTTGGAGAATCGCCTCCTCTATAGCAGGGTGAGCATGTCCCAAAATCATAGGTCCCCATGAGTTGATGAGTTCTATGTACTGATTGCCGTCTTCGTCAAAAATATATGCTCCTTTTGCTGATTTGATAAAGATGGGATTGCCTCCTACTGCTTTGAAGGCTCGCACAGGCGAGTTTACCCCACCGGGAATAAAATTTTTAGCTTTTTCAAAAAGAGATTGGCTTTGGATAGTAGTAGTTTTTATGCCTAACATGTAGTTCTAATTTGATTTTTTTACAAAGTTATCATTTATTTCCGATGAGCAAAGAAATATTTACTTCACGCCAAAAACCAACTGCTATGTATGTAGTACCTAATACCTCAATAATTACCTGCAAAAGGTTATCTTTTCTGCATCATGCTAATAAAATCGTCAAATAAATATCGTGAGTCATGAGGTCCGGGTGCTGCTTCTGGGTGATACTGAACAGAGAAAGCATTTTTATTTTTTAGTTTGATGCCCTCTACGGTATGGTCATTGAGGTTGATATGAGTAAGCATTACTTCCTCATTTTTCTTAACATCTTCTATGCTCACACTAAAGCCGTGGTTTTGAGAGGTTATCTCACATCTGCCTGTAATTAGATTTTTCACAGGATGGTTCAACCCTCTGTGTCCATGGTGCATCTTAAAAGTAGGAATACCACATGCCAACGCCAAAAGCTGATGCCCTAAACAGATACCAAAAAGAGGAATATTGGTTTCAAGCATTTTCTTTACTGTTTCTATGGCATAAGTCATTACAGCAGGGTCGCCCGGTCCGTTGGAAATAAAGAAGCCCTCAGGATTCCATTCCATAATTTCCCCAAAAGAGGTATGAGCGGGAAAAACCTTGCAGTAGCACCCACGACTTGTTAGCTGCTTCAAAATGTTCGTTTTGATACCGTAATCCATGACTGCCACCTTGAAAGGAGCAGTAGGCTCGCCCACATAGTAGGGTTCTTTTGTACTTACGCTGCTTGCAAGTTCTAAGCCATTCATATTAGGCACTTCTGCTAAAACAGAACGCAAAGTTTGCGGGTCAGTATATTCAGTAGAAATAACTGCATTCATAGCACCCTTGCTTCTAACATGTCTTACCAAAGCACGCGTATCTAAGTTACTGATGCCAATGATACCTGCTTTTTCCAAGTACTTTTGCAAAGATTCTTGAGCGCGATTTCTTGAATAAATATCAGAAAAAGTCTTGACAATCAAGCCGCTTATCTTTACACTTGCTGACTCTACCTCCTCGGGCAATATGCCATAGTTGCCAATGTGTGCCGTAGTATTTAGTACTATTTGCCCGTAATAGGAAGGGTCAGTGTAGATTTCTTGGTAGCCTGTCATACCTGTATTAAAGCATAACTCTCCGCCGGTAGTTCCTGGTTTTCCTATGGACAAGCCTTTGAAAAATGTTCCATCCTCGAGTAATAAAACAGCTTCTTTGCGTGGGATATAAGTCATTGTCTTTTGCTAAATTTTAATTTTTTTAGTGAAAAACGTAGGTGTACATTCAAAATTTGGCAAAGTTAGGGCTTTAAATTGTAAAAGTTCAATAATAAGCAAATTGTTATATAAAAATTTTATAACTATTTAGGTAGT
Source organism: Thermoflexibacter ruber (assembly GCF_900113045.1). Taxonomy (GTDB): domain Bacteria; phylum Bacteroidota; class Bacteroidia; order Cytophagales; family Thermoflexibacteraceae; genus Thermoflexibacter; species Thermoflexibacter ruber. The sequence continues at coordinate 16,637 of NZ_FONY01000056.1, read as the reverse complement.
CCTTAATTGCACAGTGAGCAGAGAGTCAAAAGATAGATTCAGGATACTCTTTTCAAACATAGCCGATGGATTATCAAAGAACGATAATAATGCAAGTTAGTATTTTTTGCCGATAAAAGAAAAGCGAGGTATGTTTAATTTATATGAAGTTTTGGGAAGCCAACAGCGAATCACTATGTTGGAGTTTGAGAAAGAGAAGCTAAGGTCTTATTTGGGCGTAGGCGCTGAGTGAGGGTAACAGGTTTATATTTTCCTTAGTTGTTCTCCTGCTTGCCTCTAAGGTCTTAGTCTTGAAAGTACATAAGTTTGACAAAGTTTTATTCCCTTTGTCAAACTTAGTTTTAGGGCTTAATTAGGAATGATGCTTTTCTGAACAATTATTTTCTTGGTTTCTACTAACTTACCTTTCTTAAAAATCTGTAAGATGTAGATACCATCAGGAAGATTAGATACATCTAAGTTTAGTTCTCCTCCCATACTCCTTCCAGATTTGACTAATTTACCCAAAGCTGTGAATAGCTTGATGGTAAACTCTTCTTTTTCTAAACCCTCCTCTGTACTTCTTCCAGAATCACTAAAATTGGTTGATAAAGTTGTATTTCCGCAAGGGATAACAGAGGATTCTACCCTCAATTGTTCATTGGCAGGGTTAGGGTAAGCTGAGTAAGAGGAACAACCACCCCCGCCTCCACCTGGAGAACAGCTAATAGAGGTTGTTTTGAATGCTGGACTGCCTCCTGCATCACAACCGTTAGCTACCCTCACGCCTACTGAGCCATTCGTAGAGCCTGCTATCAAGGTCAGAAAGCGTGTACCTTGTCCCTCTACATAAGTCCAATTTGAGGGGTAAATCCATTGGTAATTGGTAGCTCCAGGCAAATCAGGGGCAGAATAATAAACCCTTGTCCAACAAACAGCCTCATTAGGTCCCGTTACAGGGTAATCAGAACTGCTGAAGCCCCCGCCACCATTGGTAGTGGCGGTAATCGTAGTTGCCCCACAGCCGCTATCATAACTCACAGAAACAGTACAGTTAAGGCAAGTAGTCCCTGTCCTACGCACTCTTACCCGATTAGTCCCCTGCCCACTGATGATTTGGAGATTAGGGTTGTTAGTTGCCTAAGTGTAGGTAGCAGAAGTAATCTGAGGAATAGAAAACTCCGTTTCTGCACTTTCTGGAGTACAATTGATAAGTGTGCCTCCTATGGCAATGCTTTGGGCTGGAATACAAGTGCTATTACAACTTACAAGTGCATGAGGGCGATTCTCCATCTCATTCACCATCCACTGCCCATTGCGATGAGTGAAAGGGAAATTTGCATGGGACTCATTATTAATTGTAGCTCCAAATCTTACAAATTGCTCTTGTGCAATAAAACGACTAAATCTCGATGGATTGCCAGAAGGAGCAATGCCATTGATGTACTGTGCAGTAAGGCTGGCATCATTAAAACTGAGAACATCTAAAGCACTGGGTGTAGGGATAAAACAAAACTCTTGTTCTGCTGTAGAAGTAAATCTTGCATCTACAAATGCAGACCACCAGCCTCTTGCCATACTACTGTTGGGTAAATTACCTGTAAAACTTGCAGATGGGTAAGTTCCACCTGGTGCTCCATCATAAGAGGAAATATTCGGTGGATTATTCACAGAGATATTACTTACTGTTACATTGATATTGATGATACTTAGAATCTTGTAGTCAAACCAGACCTTAAAAGATAGGATGCGCTTGACCTCTCCAAGACTTGGCAAGGCATTTACTATGATTTCTGTTCTCACCTTATTGTTGCTTTGGAAGGGGGTAGGAGAAATAAAAAACTGTCCTTCACTCCTAATAAGTTCCCTATAGGGTTCAAAGAGGCGAATACCACATTCTGAACCTAAACTAATTGCGGCAATGCGATAAGGCGTAGTGAGATTGACCATGTTCCTGTAATCACCCGCCAAGAAGGAGTTATAAAATACCCCTCCCTGTAGAAAAGCGGCGCGTACCATGAGCATCTGCTGAGTAGCGGGGGCAGAGGCAATTCTCCCTAAGTCCCTAAGCTGAACATTCATATCTCCTGCTGTTCCCCCAAACCAAGGCAGGCGGACAGAAGCGGCGGCAAGAGCCAAGTGCTGTAAACCCAAAGGGGAGTTTGCTCCATGATGCGGGCTATCCAAAGTAAGTAGTAGCCTTGTTTGGGTATTTTGTCCATTCCGCACCATCTGAGCCAAGCCGTAGCGAGCTACTAAACCTCCCATGCTATAGCCTAAGACCACATTGGGTTCAGTACCTTGCTTCACCGAATTGACCCAAGCAATGACCTCTTGTAACAATAAGGCATTTTTGCGAATGTCATCAGCTCCATTGTTAAAATCCAAGAATACCAAATCATAGCCCTGCATCCCACTATTCCCCTGATTATCCAAAGCATCATTCAAGTCAAAGCCTAATTCTTGACCTCCCAATCTATTAATAATGTTAATTAAACTTCTTTGACTAAAATTTCTTTGCTGTGTAGGAGCAATGCCATGCACATCATAGCCCTCTACTATAATTAAGGGTTTGCGAATGCGTCTGGGCTGGGAGGGGTTAAACTGGCTATACTGCACATAGACATTGCCGCCTGCGTGCAGGGAAGGATTGGTGAAAGGCACAGGAGGCTCAAATCTATCTTCTTCATACCTACAATTAGCACAATAGGCTTTTTTTACCTCAAAGCTAAACTTTATTTCTTGGTAATTGCCGTTTAAACCAAAGCGTACCCTGATGGTTTTAGTACCTGTAGTAGTGTAGCGCACTGTAATCGGCTCATCTAACTCAAAATACCTATCATAGAGACCATCTCCAAAATCTACAATGAGTTGGGTATGAAAAGTACCAGCAGGAATGGGTATATTTCCAAAAATATGTTCCCTTTTGAAAATGAAGCTTACTTGCCCATTATCCGTATAGCTACGCACAGGAACAGCTACAAAAAGGTTTTTCTCCTCATAGGGATTAATCCACTGCCCGCTTCCGCTCCAGTTGCCCCCTGTATCGTAGATTTGGTCATTTTGTATCCTCAATCGCCCTAAGGAAACGGCATTGTCTATGATTTTATGATAGTTAGCCACTATCATAGCTACACTGACTTGACTGAGATTGCGCTCTGCTCCCTCAAGCCTTTGTAGCACTGTACTACCTGCCAGAGCAGGATGAGTACCTCCCCTAATCCAGGAGGAGTACCAAGTTGCATAAGCCATTTGTAGGAAAGAAAGGTCTATTTGGGTAGGACGATTAGAAAAGGAATTGCCATCAAAAGGTGCAATGTCCACCAAAGGAGTGGCATATTCTGCCAAAAAGCCTGAAGGAATGCGTGTAGCGGACTTATCTATAGGAGCGAAAACATGATTCAGACGCACTCGCAACAGCGAATCGCTATTCTGAGCATAGACAAAAGCATAAGATAAGATAAGATAAGATAAGATAAGGAATCTCAACTTACCTTTGTTTATCTTGCTTGTGAACTTTAAAATTTCTTGCATAAAATTAATGTTTTTATTTGGAATTGAAAAAATAAATTTAATTATAAATTACATCAAATCTTCCTTGACTTACTACTACCTCAGGGGGGCAGTTGGGTTTTGAATCTTTGAGTTGTAAAGTAAACTCAAAAGTAGCCGCCATGATACGATTGCCTAACTTAGTAAATACAATAGTCCCCTTACAGCGACTATTTACCCAATCATAACTACAACCTTTGTGGGCAGGAAAAGGAAGATTATTCTTAGAATAGCTCCATGATACCCTTGCTTTTGCTTGTGGGTTATCGGAATCAAAGGAATATACTATCCCTTCGTAAGGAGGAATGTCCATCTGAATTGTTACTCCTTGTGCTATTTCTATACCTGCTGAATCGGTATATCTATCCGCCCAGATAATCATTCCTCCTCTCTCTACTCCATTAGAGTCTAAAAAAGCTGAAGTTCTTGCGGCAAGTACAGTAGTATTTGTTTTAGTAAAAGGCACAAACAGTTTTCCATTAATCAGACAGCCAAAGGTATTTTTCCCTTCTTGGGTCGCAGGGGGCAGCTCGGTCAGGTCTTTTTTCTCACATCCATACAAGGTCAGTAAGATGCTCAACAAGAGAAACATCTTACTTTTTTTCAAGTAAATCATCATTGTTTTTCGGATTTTTTTGAATGAAATAATAAAAAAATAGGTCTGAGTAAGGCTACTTTGAGGAGAAGAGGAATAATAAAAAATAATCTGTCTGTGAGCAGAGAGTCAAAAGATAGATTCAGGATACTCTTTTCAAACATAGCCGATGGATTATCAAAGAACGATAATAATGCAAGTTAGTATTTTTTGCCGATAAAAGAAAAGCGAGGTATGTTTAATTTATATGAAGTTTTGGGAAGCCAACAGCGAATCACTATGTTGGAGTTTGAGAAAGAGAAGCTAAGGTCTTATTTGGGCGTAGGGGCAGAGTAAAAGAGGTGGTTTATATTTTCCTTAGCCGCTCTCCTGCTTGTTCTAATATCCCATCATCTTTGGCAAAGCAGAAGCGAAGGATTTTGTAATCATTTTTTTGGTGATAAAATACAGAAACAGGAATCGAAGCTACACCTATTTCCTTCGTCAAGCGAATAGCTAAATCATAATCATTTTCCTCTGAAATGCCTGAGTAAGAAACTGTTTGGAAGAAACTCCCTTCTGCGGGAGTATAGGTAAAGCGAGTAGATTGGATACAACTTAAAAACTTATCGCGCTTTTTCTGATAAAAATCAGGTATTGCCAAATAGTTTTCTGGTTTTTTCAGGAAATCAGCCAAAGCGTATTGCATAGGGGTACTTGTAGCAAAAGTAATCCACTGATGCGCCTTGCGAAACTCTACACTCAAATCTTTGGGTGCAAGACAATAGCCGATTTTCCAGCCTGTGATATGAAAGGTTTTTCCAAAAGAACCGCAAATAAAAGTTCGCTCTTGCAAGGTAGGGTGCATCATCAGCGAAATGTGCGGTCTGCCATCAAAAGTAATATGCTCGTAAACTTCATCACTAATGATAAAAATATTGGTATCTCGCACTATCTCAGCCAAGTAGTTTAAGTCGCTCATACTAAGCATTTTTCCAGTAGGATTATGAGGGGTATTGAGCATGATAAGGCGAGTTTGAGGGGTAATTTTTTGCTTGACTACTTCCCAATCTATTTGATAATGAGGAGGCTTAAGCGTAATGTAAACAAGTATGCCCCCATTAAGTTCTACAGAAGGTGCGTAGCTATCATAAGCAGGTTCAAAAACAATCACCTCATCGTTTGGGCGCACTACGGCAGTGATAGCCGCATACAAAGCCTCTGTTGCCCCTGACACCACTGTAACCTCATTCTCAGGATGATAATTGACTTTATACAAGTCAGCAGTTTTCTCAGCAATCGCTTCTTTTAGCGCAGGAACACCTGCCATAGGAGCGTATTGGTTATGCCCTTTTTTGAGATGAAAACTGACTAAATCAATGAGTTCTGGGGAGCAGTTGAAACTTGGGAAACCCTGTGCCAAGTTCAATGCCCCCATATCCGTCGCAAGTTTGGACATGACCGTAAAGATAGTCGTTCCTACATGAGGTTGCTTAGATTTTACCTGAATCATTGGCTATAAGATTTGGTCTAAATTTCCTCCGCCAGCAGTTTATCTATAAAAATATTGAACTCTTCTACAAATTTTTCATAATAAACCCCTGTTCCTGGTCCATTGAAACCTGTATGAATCTTGCGGACTCGTCCTTTTTTATCTATAAAAATCGTGGTAGGGAAAGCCAATACATGGTTTAGCATAGGCAAGGTAGCCGCTGCTGCCGCTTTGTTATAAGTCCCTGCTACGAGCAGGTCGTACCCTATTTCAAATCGGGCTTTCATTTTTTCCAAGCGTTTTTTAGCTTCGTTAAACTCAGGATTGCGTTCATAAGCCAATCCAACAATAGCAATATTTTTAGCTTTATTGCTTTGATAGTACTTTGCTAAAAAGGCTGTTTCGTCCATGCAGTTAGGACACCAAGAGCCAAGCATCTGCACGATGATCACTTTTCCCTTGTATTTCTCATCGTCTAAACTTACTAAATTACCATTGAGGTCTGGGAAGGAAAAGTTGATGCGGTCATAGCCTGCTTTCAAGAAAGTGAGTGAATCTGGATTAGGGAGTGAGGCATTAGGATTTCGGCGTGCTACCCATTTTACATTGTAGGCACTTCCAGACCAGAAACGACCTTCCATAGTGTTTTCATCTGCAATTTTGGCTTTGAACAAAAAAGCATGTTCGCCGTCAAAGCAAGAAAGGTTTAGGGCATCTCCATCTACATTACCCGCTAAAAAGCGATAATCTCCTGTAACTGTAAGAAAAGTACCTTCCAAATCTTTTCCATTTAGGGCAAAAATGCCCACTGCCTTGGTTGTATCTCCATTTTCTTCTATGAAATCTACTGTCCACTTGTCAGAAATATCAGCTAAAGGATTGGCAGTAGCTTCTTCAAACCTATGCGTTTTTCCTGCTTCTGCACTGATGGGTAGGCGAATCGTTTTATCAGGAAAATGCTTGATGTACTCGCCTGTTAATTTATTGCCATCTGTTTTCCCTACTATCTCACAATCAAAGATGTGCATAAAAATCTTAACAGAATCATTTACATAGTTGATTTCGTTGAGAGCTAATTTTTCTTTGCCATTGACCAAGTAAATGAGTTGGGAATCCCCTTGATTCAGCACTTCAAAGTTGAAAGGCAATTCTTGATTTTGCATAGTAATTACCGCTCTCCATTTGCCTTCGGAGAGTTTATTCACTTGTGCAATTTCAGAGCAAGAACTTACAATAAGCAATGAAAAAGAGATAAATAGTGCAAAAAGTAATTGTTTGTGCATGATAGTATTAGGATTAAAATAATGAAAATTATTTATTTCTTTTTGAAACTGTATGGGCAGTGGCGACAGCCGTTTTTGCAGCAATAGCCTCTTTTTTTAAGATAGTTCGCCGTAAATACCCAAAATCCATTTTCTATATAATAATCTACTCCCTCTACCAAAGGTTCTAAAGGAGCAGATTTTAATATAGGTTTTTTCATAAAAATAAAGATTTGCCAAAATCTTAGAAATTTCAGCAAATCTACTTTTTTTCTTTGAATTATAAAATTTTCAAAAGAGAGGTTAATGATGCACTCCGCCGTGTCCATGCACGTGTCCATGCGCCAACTCCTCAGGTTGAGCCTGACGAAGATGAATTACTTTTCCTGTAAAGTGCAAAGGCTTACCCGCCATAGGATGATTGAAGTCCATGAGTACGCTATCTTGGAAAATTTGTACTACTCTTGCACGCATCGTATTACCTTCCTGGTCCATTAAAGGAACATAATTTCCTACTTTCAAAATTCCAAAATCAATAACGCCATCTACTTTGAATATATCTATGGGCAAATGTGTAACTGCTTCATCGTCAAATGCTCCGTATCCTTCCTCAGCAGGAATAGAAAAAGTAAAATCATTGCCGACTTCCAAACCTGCTAACTCCTCCTCGAAGCGAGGAATCATAGAGCCAACTCCATATAAAAATACAAGAGGGTTGTTCTCGTCTGCCACTTCCACCAATACTTTTTGACCGTTTTCATCGTCTGTTTGTAGTTCATAAGTAACTGTAACTACCTTATTTGGAGAGATTTTCATAAAAAACTTGAATAAATAATGTAAACAATATAAAAAGGTAAAACCTCAAAGGCTGCTCACCTTTGAGGTTTTAGCTTCGTAAAATTAGAAAGAATTTTAGAAAATAGAGTGCGGTCACCAAATTATTTTTAGTTCTCTGTATCATTCCATCCAAATTTGACCAATTCATCAGCTATTTCTCTCGTATTAGATAGACGCGGGACTTTATTCTGCCCCCCTAACTTCCCCTTTGATTTCATGTAATTGATAAAAGCATCTTGGGGCAGAGAAGTGATTTTCAACGTCCTTAAAATATTTCCAGCAATCAAGTCATTATAATAGCTATTCAATTCGCACATCTTTCTGTCCAAATCTGCTGCAAATTTCTCCATGTCATTGGGCAATTTGGCAAAAGCTATCAACCATTCGTGATGCGGCAAACCCTCAGTAGGCGTAACTTGGGGGGCTACAGTGAACTCGTTGATTTCTACCTCTTTATGCTGTTCCATAGCGTATTTCATCGCCTTTTCTACCTCCTCGCCTATCACGTGTTCCCCAAAAGCAGAAATAAAATGCTTGATACGCCCACTGACAATGATACGATATGGATTTTTAGAAACAAACTTAATCGTATCTCCAATAGAATATGCCCAAAGTCCTGCATTCGAACTCAACACTAAGGCGTAGTTTACCCCTAACTCTACCTCTTCAATGGTCAATCTTCTTGGCTTTTCCTTGAAATATTCGTCCGCAGGAATAAACTCATAAAACATTCCATTGTTAAGTAGTAAAAGCAAACCTTGGGCATGTTGCGAGTCTTGGTAAGCAAAGAAACCTTCGGAAGCAGGATAAGTTTCTATGGAATCTATGGGCTTGCCTATGGATTCAAAGAGTTTTGCCCGATAAGGCTCAAAATTGACCCCCCCGTAAACAAAAACAGAAAAATTAGGGAATACCTCTTTGATGGGCATACCTGTACGAGCCTGAATCCTATCAAAGTACATCTGCACCCAAGGAGGAATTCCTGAAATCAAAGACATATCTTGCGTAAGTGTTTCATCTATAATCTTTTCCAACTTATCTTCCCAATCTTCTATGCAATTGGTCGCATAGCTTGGCATTTGATTGCTCCGCAAATAAGCAGGGACATGATGATTGACTATTCCCGACAGCCTACCCGTTAAAATACCATTTTTGGTATCTAAGACAGGACTTCCTGAAAGGAAAATGAGTTTTTTATCTAAAAATTGACTATTTCCTGTTTCATGTATATAAGACAACAAAGCATCTCTGGCACTATTGATATGATAAGGGATTGATTCTTTGGAGATAGGAATATATTTCGTTCCCGAAGTCGTGCCTGAGGTCTTGGCAAAATAAATAGGCTTACCTTTCCAAAGTACATCTCGCCAGCCTTCTATTACCCACTCTATATAAGTTTTGAGGTCTTCATAGTCCCGCACAGGTACGCGCTCTTGAAAATCCTGATAGGTACGAATATTTTGAAAATCATGGTCTTTGCCAAACATAGTTTCTTTGGCATTTTTTATAAGATATTGAAAGACTTTTTTCTGCGTTTCCGCAGGTTTATTTGCCCAAGCATTGCGCCGAGCAACTACCCAAGAGGCAAAAGGCTTACTTAAAATAGAGCGAAACATAAGATATTATTCATTCGTGCAAATTAGTGCAATTCGTGGCTAAAATTTATAGCATTGAACTTCGTGCAAATTAGTGCAATTCGTGGCTAAAAATCACCATCTCTTTTTCACTAAACAAAAATAAGCGTTGCTTTTGACAAAGCACCTTTTTTGCCTTATTTTTCCATTGTTCAGGGAGTGGAAGGATTCTTTCTGTAGTAAGATAAAGGTGTAGAAAGCGAATAGTATTGTTTTCTAAAAAATACACTTCCTCATTAAAAAAATTGAACTGCTCAATCCCTCTCGTTAGGGTAATTTTCCTTTTAAAGTTTCCCAAATTGTCAAAAATCAAAATTCCCGTATATCTGTCGTTGAGGAAAAGTTGGTTCTGATACTCACACAGATAGTTTATATCATAGTTGTTTTCTACAAAAAGCAAATCTAAGGGAGTTTTTAATACAATTTGATTAAAGTTTTTATTGAATTTCTTGATAGCAAAGTCCACATCGTCCAAAATCCAAAGTTGGTTGTCAGCAGAAAGATTGGCAAGACGCACAAAGCCAATGTTTTCATTCTCAAACTTATAGTTTTCTATAGGTGTGAGAAAGCGATTGAGCAAAGTGTAAGACTGCAAATCTCGATAAAAAGCAAAAAGTCTGACTGTATTTCTCGCTTCAAAAAGGCTCACTTCCGCAATAGTAGGAGGCGAGTAAACCAAGAGTTTTCGCCCTAAAGAATCAAACTGATGAATTACGCCATCTTTTTCTACCACATATATATTACCATACCTATCCTGAGCTACTTGGGCGATTGTATTAAAACTTTGCTGTCCAAGTAGTTGGAAGTCTTGCGCAAAAGCTATGCAACTCCAAAAATAGAATATGAGTAGAAATATTTGTAGTTTCATAAAAACATTAAGCAATAGGAGAGCATAAAGTCTATACTTTGTTATTATGTGCAAAAGTAGCAAAAATATAGCCAAGGGTAGCATGGAATTTGAAAGTGAAGTAAGCAAACAAAGTTTTGGAAAGTATGTGTACACTGAGGGAGTTTTTTAGAAAATGTAGCTAAATTGTATTAGAACTTTAAAAGGTTTTTTATAATTTTACCAACTGAAATTACTCAGTAGAAAAAAGAAAGTTAGTATTTTTCTGAAAATTTGTTATTATTACCTCCTAATATTTCTGACTGGCAATCTTTTATTTTTGCTTGTGTGCATCAACTTTACGATGAGAAAATTCTCTTTTTTGTTATTTTTACACTTATTTCTTTCTACTTATGTGTCATTATTGGCACAGAATAAAGCTACCATTGAGCAACTTCAACAAGCCTACAACTCTGCCACCTCCGACACAGCTAAAATGTTGAGATTGATAGACATAGCCTTTCAATACTACTCCTCCAAGCCAGATACTACTATCCAGCTTGCCCAAGCCGCTTTCCAAAGAGCCAATGACATAGGTTTTATCAAGGGAATGGCATGGGCATCAAATAGAACTGGGGTAGGTTATTACTTGAAAGGAGAGTACCCCACAGCTTTGGAATATTACCAACAAGCCTTACCACTTTTCCAAAAAATCAATGAGAAAAAAGGGATAGCGGCTACTTTGAATGGTATTGGCATCATCTATCGCAATCAAGGCGACGAGTCCAAAGCCTTAGAAGCCCTACAGCAAGTAGTCAAAATCCAAGAGGAAATCAATGATAAAAAAGGTTTAGCGACGGTACTGACCAATATAGGACTTACTTACCAATATCAGGGAGATGATGACCTTGCTATCCAATACTACCAGCGTGGCTTAGATTTGTACAGTATCTTAGGTGATAAGCGAGGTATTGCCAATACTTTGCAAGATATTAGCAGGATTTACAAAAATAAAAGGGAGTACGCCAAAGCTTCTGAAGGCTATCAGCAAGGACTATTACTCTATGAGGAAATTGGCGATAGACAAGGAATCGCCATTAGTTTGAACTATATGGCAGAAATCGCTCAAATTCAGAAAGACCATGAAAAGGCGATTGAATTGTATGAGCAGAGCAGGAAAGTAAGCGAAGAAATGCACTACAAATTGGGTGTATTAGAGGCTTTGAATGGCTTAGCTTTGGCTTACCGAGAGCAGGGGCAGATAGAAAAAAGCATTAGTCATGCTCAAAATGCCCTCCAATTAGCCCAAGAAATTAAAAACCCTAAAGAAATCATTGCTGCAGGGCAGAGCCTTTATCTTAGCTACAAGCAAAAAAAGCAATACGCTGAGGCATTGGCATACTTAGAAATTTTTAAACAAACCGAAGATAGCCTTTTCAATATCGAGAAAGCTACTGCCTTGACCAAACTTGAAAATAAGTCTATCATAGAGAAAAAAGATTTGCAAATAAAGCAACAAATACAAGAAAAGAAACTACAACAATATTGGAACTATATAATTACTGCAGGTTTCCTAATAGCACTTTTGGCTGTATTTTTTGTATGGAGATTGCGAAAAAAAGAAAAAGAAGCCAAAGACCAGTTGGCAAACCAAAAAGAAGAAATACAAAGAAACTTGGAAATGATTGACCTACAGAGAAATGACCTTCATCTTAAAAATAATGCTATCCTTGCTTCTATCAACTATGCTCGTCGTATTCAGTTAGCCTTACTTCCAGAACTACAAATCTTGCGAAATGAAGTAGCAGATGTTTTACTCTACTATTTGCCTAAGGACATCGTTTCAGGCGATTTTTATTGGCTTTCAAAAATTAGTGATAAAGGACTTATCTTGGCAGTAGCAGACTGCACGGGGCATGGTGTACCCGGTGCTTTCATGACAGTGATTGGGCATAATCTTTTAGACCAAATCATCAATAAAGACAATATTTTCTCTCCCGCACAGATTCTCAAAGAACTGAATACAAGACTGCTCCATACCTTGATGCCAAGTGTTACCAGCGAAACCGTCTATGACGGAATGAATATAGCTCTGATAAACTTAAACATTGATAAACAAGAACTTACATTTGCAGGCGCAAAACGTCCACTTTGGATTTTTGAGCAAGGGAAAGAAATCCTTACAGAGTACAAAGGCGACAAGTTCCCTATTGGGAATGGTATTCTTGGAGAAAAAATCTTTACTGAAAGGAAAATTTTTATCAATAAAACAGATGTACTCTATTTATTTACAGATGGTTATGCTGACCAGTTTGGTGTAGAAGGCAAGTTTACTATCAAAAAATTTAGAAATCTGCTCCAAGAAATTCACAACAAAAATTTTAGTACACAAACAAAGATTTTGCAGCAAACCTTACAAGATTGGAAGGGACAGGATAAACAAACAGATGACATATTAGTCATGGCAATCAGGGTATAAGCAAAAATTACTAAATTACTACACCTAATTCCTTTCCAAAAAAGCAAAGAAAATGCTAACTTGCATCAAAAACGTATTTGAGCAGTGAATCATAACCCAACAAATAAAAATTACTACCTCCTGCCCCTTTTTATTGCTGTCTTGGCATACCTTGTTTTCCAAGGGATTAACTTGCTATGGAACAAAGCTAAGCCTGCGGAAGTGTGGGCTTTAATCCCCGAAAGTGCCGTACTTGCCTTAGAGATTCCTGATGCAGCACAACTTTGGCAAAATTCCTCTTCCTTTTCTATTTGGAAAAACCTCAACGAAACAAACTATTTTGGTAAAATGGGGCAGAGAACTGCCCTGCTCGACTCCTTGCTTCTTAATGGCATAGATGTAACCCAATACCTGCATGACAAGGAAATCGTGATGAGTATGCACATAGTTGCTAAGGGAGAGTTGGATTATGTGTTTTTTGTTCCTGTCAATAATGGGGAAAACAATTTTGCCGCTCAGGTCATCAAGGCATTAGACGAGCGTAAGCATTTCTTTTTTGATAAGCGTGAATATCAGGGAGTTACTATCTACGAAGTTTCCCAGTCCAAGCAGGTTTTCTCTTATATTTTTTATAAAAACTACTTTATCGGAAGTTTTACGCCTTTTTTGGTAGAAGATGTGATTAGAAATGTCAGTGGAGCAAATAAAAATAACTTCCTTACTCTCAATGAGTCAGCCTTTCAATTTGAAAAAATCAAACAAGGCGATGGCAATCTCTACTTGAATCCTTTGCGAATGGCAGACTTGGTATATCTATTTGCTAATCAGCCATATCACTTAGCCAAAGATAGTTTTTTAGCCAAACTCAGCCCTGCTATAGTTGCTAATTGGACGCTTCAAGACGATAATCTGCAAGTGAAAGGGTATGCTTCTGCGGAAGAGATAAGAAAATATAACCATTATTTGTCTGTTTTTCAGGAGCAAAGACCTGTAGAATTGGGCAGTTTGCTCAATTTTATTCCCAAACGCACTGCCTTGTTTTATAGGCTGAGTTTTGACCACAGCGAAAAATTTTACGAATCCCTGCAAAACTATTGGGCAAAAAATGATACACTTACTTACCTCGCTTCGGATAGCCTTGATAATCAGTACGCTTTTAATAGCAAAGACTTTTACGAAAGTTTGAAAGGGGAAATAGCGATGGCTACTTTGGAATCTCTGGACGATAGCGAAGTGGACAAATTGATTTTTGCAAAAGTCAAAAATCCTACGGATATACTTAAGCGCATGAATCGCTTGGCGGAGAATAGTATTGTAAATAAGCAAGATAGCTTAGTTTTTGAAAACTATGGAAAATTAAAAATCGTGCAAATCAACCTCGCAGAACTTCCTCATAAACTTTTTGGCAAACCTTTCCAAGGATTTCCTTACAGTTATTTTACTCTGGTCAATGACTACTTGGTAATGGGGAATAGCTTTAAAGCCATAAGACATTTGCTCGATGACATTGGGAATGAGCAGGTCTGGGCGAAACTGGACAAACATAAAAAAATGTTGGCTGTGCTAAACAAAGAAGCAAACTTTACTTTGATTATCAATAATTTACGTTGTTGGAATATATTGAAAAGCAACCTGAATAGCACTTGGCAGATAGACGCAGAACGCTATCAAAGAAACATTCTTCGCTTTGAGTTTTTGACCTATCAGGCTCATTTACAAAACGGTGTCTATGCCAATTCCTTGAACTTACTCCATAGAAAACAAAACTCACTAAAGAAAGGAGCAAAAAGTTCTGAGGTCTTGCTATTTAAAACTAACTTTGATAATGCTTTGATTACCAAGCCTTTCATAGTCAGGAATCATACAGACAGAAGTAGAGAGGTAATAGTACAGGACAAGGCAAACAATTTGTGCTTGATTTCTGCTCAGGGGAAAAAACTTTGGGAACTGAATATGGGGGGGGAAATAGTCAAAGAAATCTATCAAGTAGATATGCTCAACAATGAAAAATTGCAGTATTTGGTCAGCACCAAACAGAAAATTTATGTGATAGACCGTTTAGGGAGAATCTTAGCAAATTTCCCGATTACCTATGATTTTGAGCAGCCTATTGAGCATTTGGGCTTGATAGATTACGATAAAACTAAGACCTACCGTTTTGGTGTTTCTGATTTTCAGGGCAACATTTATCTTTTTTCTAAAGATGGAAAAATTTTAAGTGGCTGGCAACCAAGACGTTTGATGTATCCTTTGACTCAGCCCCCTTTCCACATACGCATAGGGGCGCAAGACTGTATCATTGGCATACAGCGCAACGGGGTCGTCAATGCTTTCAAACGCAATGGAGAAATTTATGGAGGTTTCCCCATGACTTTTGAAAATACCAATATTTTTAGCCCCGTGTATGTGCAGTACGGGACTTTGCTCTCCAATACTTTGCTCATTGTGCTTTCTTCCAAAGGAGATTTGATAAAAGTAAACTTGCTTGGGCAAGTAGTAAGTCGTGAAAGTTTTGCCAGAGATGAAACCGAAACCTACTACCAGCTTTGTATAGACGAGGAAGATGGACAAGATTGGATAATAGCACGCCAAAGTGGAAACACAGTCAGCATTTTAGGCAAAGATGGGAAATTGCTTTTTGAAAAAAACTACCCTAATACTTCTAATAAAACCGTACAGTATTTCAACTTTGGAACGAACATAGAAATCTTTGCGATTACAGACAAAGAAGCGAAAAAAACACATTTGTATTACTTGAACGGTGAAAGCATTTCAGAAAAGCCCTTAGACAGCGAGCATGAGGTAAGTATTATTTATTCAGAGCTTTATGAGAAAATTATTATCAATAAATGCTTTAAAAATGAGGTACAACAGTTGAGTTTTTTAAGAAATTAGCATTTTAAATTTTTACCCCAAAAATCAATACATCGTCTATTTGTGGGTGCTTGCCTTTCCACTCTTCAAACGTTTTGTCTAAAATTTCCTTTTGCTCACTCATGGGTAGCAAGGCAAGAGAAGCAAGCAGTTCTCTTAGCCGTCTTACCATAAATTTCCTATTTTCTGCTCCTCCAAACTGGTCTTGGAAACCATCTGAACATAGGTAAAAAATAGTTTGCTGATTGCTTGTTGTTTGTTGTTGGTTAATTCCAGATTCCAGATTTTTCATTCCTAATTGTATGGTATGTTTCGTAAAAATTCTTTCCTCCTCGCTTTGCAAACCGCCAATAGATTTTTTATCTGCCTTAATCTCAAAAAATTGATTGTCTTGAATGTAGTAAAAAGGATTCATCGCTCCAGCATATTCTAATATCTTTTCTTCTTTGTCTATCACGCAGATAGCGATGTCCATACCGTCCCTATTGGCTGTTTCGTCTTGCTTGAGTGCGTAGCGAATACCCTTATGCAGTTGGTTCAAAATCAGTTCGGGTGAAGTAATGTGATGCACATTGACGATTTGGTTGAGCAATTCGTTGCCTATCAAACTCATAAATGCACCAGGCACCCCATGCCCCGTACAGTCCGCTGCCACAATCACAATTTTGTTTTCTTTTTTACTCTCTAAGATTCTATGGCTCATCCCCAATTCGTAGCTTTCTATGCTCATATCTTGGAACCAATAGAAATCACCAGAAACAATGTCTTTGGGCTTAAAAAGAATGAAATAACCGATTGTGCTAGTTTGGAATTTTCAGTAAAAAAGGTTATCTCTAAGGTGCAACCATAAAAAGAGATAACCTATGCACCAAATCGCAATTGATTCAGTATTCAAAGATAATATAAAAGAGTTAAATTTATCAGATTTTCTGACCCTTACTTTTTTCATTATAGATGAAATTTACAAAGAAGTCGGTCAGTTAGTTGAACGTTCGGGACCTAAACCAACTTTTTCGGATAGTGAAGTGATTTGTCTAAATCTTGTCGGTCAAATGGTTTGCGATTCTGAGAAGGCTTGGTATAAAATAGTCAAGAAGAACTACTTAGCATTATTTCCTAAACTTTTGGAACGTAGTCGTTTTCACCGAA
>NZ_FONY01000055.1 GCF_900113045.1 Thermoflexibacter ruber | reverse complement strand
AGAAGAATTTGCAGAAAGAAACTTGCACTTAATCACTAAGTTAAGAGCTAATATGAAGAAAAATCAAGTATTAACAGAACCACAAGCCTATTATTTAAGGCATAGAGGATTGATAGAAACTGCTTTCGATGTACTTAAAAATCAACTAAATATAGAACATTCAAGGCACAGAAGCCCTAAAAATTTTCTTATTAATTTGCTGGCAGGCTTAATTGCTTATACATTTTTGGAAAAAACACCAAACATAAAAGCATATCCACAAAAATTAGAGGACAAACAAATTGTATTTATTCAAGAAAATGTAAAATAATTCACGTTATTTTATTTTTGTCCTTCTTGTAAGACTTTCTTAAAATACAGCCCTTGTCTGGTAGGGGTATAGTCCCAATCACTAAATAGCATAGGCGACCACTGAGGGTCAAATACCCAAACAACATAAGAGATTCCTTTTTCTTTGCAGTATTTTGTAATAGCTTCTCCATAAGACTCATCGCTGATAACAGGAATATGCGCTCCCTTTTCCTCTGCTCCGCAAAATCCGATTTCTGTTAAAATGAGTGGATATTTTTCTGCTACAAAGCCCCAGTCTGCCGTCCACTTGTCTTCCCAAGGTTTTTCACGTTTCATAGGGTAAGGGTGGCTCACATAAGCAATTCCCTCTGCATTGATAGGGTCTTTGCCAACAGGTGTCAGGTCATAAGCCCAGTTGAATCCTGCGACTAAGGGAATGGCTTGGCAACCATGCGCTCTAACAATAGTGATAGCTTCTTCCATAAGTTCTTTCCATTGCGACCAAGAGCATGTGCCTAACTGCCCATTATACACCGTAGGCTCGTTAAATAACTCAAAAAAAGCCACTGTTGGGTTATCTTTGAAATGTTTGGACATGGTACGCCAAAATTCAAAAGTTTCTTTTTTAGTAGTTTCGTACATAGGGCTTTGGAACATCTCTGTCCGCAAATTTCCAATAGAATGCCAATCTATGATGACGTACATGCCTAATTCTGTTGCCCACTGTACGCCTTGGTTGAGCAGCTCGAGATATTTTTTTTCCCCTTGTAGCTTCCATGCCGTAGGGTGAACGGGAAATCTGACAATGTTCGCTCCCCATTTTCTCATTTCTGCGAAATAACTTCTGCCCCAGCGTCCCTCTCGGGCTAATTTGTCAGGGTCGCTTGTGTTTAGTCCCCTGAAAACCATTACTTTACCTGAGGCATCTACAAATTTATTCCCTTTCACACTAATACGGCTGAGCGTATTAGTAGATTGACTATAAACTACTTGCCCCAAAATAGAGCAGAGAACAATTAGAATGATTTTGAAAAAAGATGTTTTCATTTTCATAAAAAATATGTTAAAGTTAGTTTTAGTAAGTCTAATATTGAAAACAAAAGTAAAGTTAAATTTTTATGCTAAAAACCTTTCCCTCATTCGATTTTATTTCTCTATTTTTGCAAAAAACAAGTCCAAAAAACAATACAGATAAATACAATCCAAAACCTTTTAATTAACATGAATATTCCCTCATCACTTTTTTATACCGAAGACCACGAATGGGTACGCATAGAAGGAGATATTGCCTATATAGGAATTACTGATTTTGCACAAAGCGAATTGGGCGACATTGTTTATGTAGAAGTTGGTACAGAAGGCGAAGAACTCAATGCAGGCGACATATTTGGTACAGTAGAAGCTGTAAAAACCACTTCAGACCTTTATATGCCTATTTCTGGAAAAGTTATAGAGTTCAATACTGCACTTAATAGCTCACCTGAATTGGTCAATAAAGACCCTTATGGAGAAGGTTGGATTATCAAAGCACAAACTGCAAGCAACGACCACAGCCACCTATTGGATAGCGAGGCTTACAAGAAGAAAATAGAAGGCTAAGTAAGAGTTATTGGCTTAGCTCTAATTCTTATTTCTCAAAATTTTATTTTAGGGTTAAAAAATTTTTCATATTCATTTTTGGATACTTATTTCTCTATCAAGCAAGAAACACAAACTATTTATAAAGAAAAAGGGAGTAAATTTTTAGCATTTGCTTTTCCTGTGCAAAATGAGCAAGCTATTAAAGAACATTTGTCCGCACTTCGCAAAAAATACTATGATGCTACTCATCACTGTTACGCTTATCTGCTTGGAAAAGAGAAAAAGGTATTTCGTGCCAAGGACGACGGCGAACCTAATGGCACTGCAGGTCTGCCTATACTGAACCAAATCAGGTCTAAAGAGATTACTAATGTTTTAGTAGTGGTAGTTCGCTACTTTGGAGGAGCAAAATTAGGAGCAAGTGGCTTAATCAACGCTTACAAGACGGCGAGTGCGGAAGTATTGGCTCAAGCAGAGGTAGTAGAGAAAATAATCACTCAAACTTTGCAAATCCACTTTGATTATTACTTAACCAATGAAGTCATGAAACTCATCAAGGAAAATGAGGCTATTATCGAGCAACAAACTTTCGAGGATAGATGTAAGATATGTCTAAGAATTAGGGAAAAGCAGTATGATAATCTGGTAAAGCATTTGAGGGAGTTAAAAAATGTGGAGGTATTGACTGAAAGCTGGTTGTGAGAAAAATCAAAATGTAAAATATTTGCCAAAACAAACAGATTTTCCTATTTACCTTTTAAAAAATTGGCAATAAATAAGCAAAATGCTTTTATCCTTTTGGAAAATGCAATAGAAAGTACGTATTTCGCAGTTAAAATTTCCATAGAACGCAAATTTTAAATACTGTGATTGACATATCAATAGTTATTCCCATTTATAACGAAGCACTGAATATCAATCTTTTGTATGAAAGACTAACCAAAGTGTTGCTAAGTATGGGAGTGAGCTATGAGTTAATTTTTGTGAATGACGGCAGCAAGGATAATTCTATTAGTTTATTAAAGTTTTTGGCGGCTAAGCATCAGGAGGTGAAATATATCGACCTAAGTCGCAATTTTGGGCATCAGATAGCAGTAAGTGCAGGATTAGACAAAACCACAGGGAAAAGAGTAGTCATCATAGATGCAGACTTGCAAGACCCCCCTGAACTCATCGCTGACTTGTATGCAAAAATGAACGAAGGCTATGAGGTAGTCTATGCAAAGCGAAAACGAAGAAAAGGAGAAAGTTTTTTGAAGTTACTGACTGCTAAGCTGTTTTATCGTATTTTGTCTAATATTACCTCTATTCATATTCCTGTGGATACAGGTGATTTTAGGTTGATGGATAGTAAAGTGGTAGAGGCACTGAGGCAAATGCCAGAGCGTCATAAGTTCTTAAGAGGGCAAATTTCATGGGTGGGTTATCGTCAAACCTTCATTGCGTATGAAAGAGATGAAAGACATGCAGGAAAAACAGGTTACACTTATCGTAAAATGTTTAGGTTTGCCTTAGACGGAATCACTGCCTTTTCCAACTTTCCTATCAAGTTGGTAACAGTAATGGGTTTTTTAGTTTCCATTGTTGCTTTTTTGATGATTATTTATACTTTTTATGTGAAGTACTTTACCAACCAAGATGTAGAGAGAGGGTGGGCTTCGCTAATGGTAGCGATTTTATTCTTAGGTGGTGTGCAGTTAATAAGTATAGGGATTCTGGGAGAGTACATTAGTAGAATTAATACAGATGTAAGAAAAAGACCTCTTTATTTTATCAAAGAAAGTAATATTTAAAGGCTAAAAAGTATAGAGATATATTTTTTGTTTTTTTATCTAAAAACTCTGCTATCTTTGTAGCCTGTAAGTTTTTATAAAACAATAGCAAAATTTTTGGCTTAAAGCTATAAAATATTGAAAATGGCAAAATACTTGTTTGAAGTTTTGAGTATTTAGCGATGTTATTAATAGTTTTGTAAACATACACAAGAATTAACTTTGTAAGGAAAGTACAACGTAAGCATATAAAAGATTTCATTATGAGTAAAAAGTTCAATCTTCTGAGCCTTTGTTTGTTTATAGCTATAGGCTTATTTCTTGGTAGCTGTGGCAAGAAAAACCCTACAAGTGTAAAACCCGGGTCAAAGAGTACTACTACTGGTATAGCCTATACCAAAGATGGAAAAAAAGGCAAAGATGGAAAACAAGCATTCGCAGTACGCGATTTTAAAGGACAACCTGACGGACCTAATTTAGTATTCATTGAGGGGGGAAGGCATATTTTAGGTTCTGCTGAGGAAGACGTACTTTTTGCCCGCGACAACTTAGAAAGAACTGTAACAGTTGCCTCTTTCTATATGGACGAAACGGAAGTTGCTAACATTCACTGGTTAGAATATTTGCATTATGCTTTGCAAGACTCTGGACAACAATACTATGATGAGGCACTTCCTGATACTACAGTTTGGGCAGCAGAATTGGCTTTTAACGACCCATATATAGACCATTATCTTCGCTATCCGGGTTTCAGATTTTTCCCAGTGGTAGGTATTTCTTGGAAGCAAGCACAGAACTACTGCATCTGGCGTAGTAACATGGTAAATAATAACTTAGCCCAGAAGAATGGTAATAAAGATGAAAAGACCAAAGCAAAAGCAGGCGAAAGAATCCCATTGGAATCTGGTATCGTATTGCCTAACTACCGCTTACCTACCGAAGCAGAATGGGAGTACGCAGCGAAAGCCTTAGTGGGTACGCAATACTTAGACGAAAATCAAGATTATGGTCGCTTGTATCCTTGGGACGGACACTCTTTGCGTAATCCTTATGGTCGTCAAATGGGCGAGTTCTTAGCTAACTTTAAGCGAGGTCGTGGGGACTATGCAGGTATCGCAGGTAAATTGAATGATGGTGCAATGATTACTGAATGGATTTATGCCTATCCGCCCAATGACTACGGCTTATACAACATGGCTGGCAACGTAAGCGAATGGGTAGAAGATGTGTATCGCCCTCTTTCATTCCAAGATATGAACGACCTGAACCCTGTCCGTACAGACGGTAAGTACCTTACACAAAATCCTAATAGATTGAAAAATCCTGCTTACTTAGATGGGGACAAAACTCCAGACGGTACGCCAATCCGCTATACAGGGCAATATGATAAAACAGCTTGGAATACGCTTATTGATGACCATGTAAGAGTATATAAAGGAGGGTCTTGGAAAGATGTAGCTTACTGGATGTCGCCTGGTACGCGTAGGTACTTAGAAGAAGATTCTGCTACAGCAACTATTGGTTTCCGTTGTGCTATGATTAGAGCAGGTAGCAATCACTAAGTAATTTCATTTATACTTGTTGAGGTTTGCAGATTTATTATACATAATCATAAGCTTCTCATATCCAAAATATTATAAGTTTATCCCAAAGTAGAAAACTCTTATTATAAGGTTTTCTACTTTGTTTTTTTAAGTAAGACTACTTAGATAAAAATATGTAATTCTACTTACTTAATTTGAGGGAAAAGCCTTATAGGATAGACAATGAATTTCGCATAATTTTGTAACATTAAATGTTTGATTTTTCGGATTGTTGCCTTTGTGAAAAACACTTCAACAATCATAGAAATAAAAATAATTTAATAAGGGGTAAATTTATACAGTCAGTCAGTTTTAGGGCATTGTCCTGAAATTGACTTTTTTATTTTACTTCCAACACCTTTTCCTCGCTTTGCTTGAAACCTATGCGTGTTGCAATTGCAAACACTTTATCTCCTTTCTTTACCTTTAACGGATGAGTATAGACTTGCCAACGACCTATATAGCGGCTGTCTATTTTTTGAATTCCTGCTTGTTGATTCTCAATCTTGTAAACAATAGAAGCACCAATAGTAGCACAGGTTATTTTTACTTTATCGCCTTTGACAATAATTTTTGGCTCTTGTGTAATAGGCTGTTTTCCGTTAGGGAGCATTTGGGCTACGAGTTCTTTTTCTGGAATGAAGCCTTTATCCCCATACTTTGCTTGCCAATCTAAATGGGCTTTTCTCAGTTCTTCTAACTTATTTTGATAGAGGGGATTGTCTGCCAAATTGTCGAACTCATCAGGGTCATTTTCTACATGATAGAGTTCTTCTACGGGTTTTATAGGACTGAACCACCTCATTTGCCTTTCGTTGAGTTTGCCTTCATCTTTTAATCGTAATATCTCTTTCATCATGTCTTGTTGGAGGCGATATTGAATGTTTTGGTAAAAAGGCTTTTCAGGTTGATAATTTTTGATGTATTTAAACTTTTTATCTCTTACTGCTCTGACCATGTCATATTCGGAGTCCATACGGTCGCGTGCTGCATAGATATATTTTCTTGGTGCTTTTGCTGCATATTTTCCTAAGAAAGCCTGCCCTTGCAAGTGTTTTGGGGGTTTTATACCAACCAAAGAAAGTATAGAAGGGGCAAGGTCGACAAAACTATGCAACTCGTTTTCTGCTGTTCCCGCTCCTTTTTTATCGGGGTAACGAATGATAAAAGGTACTTTTAGTCCTCTGTCATAAACCTCTCGTTTGGCATAAGGCAATCCGTCGCCATGGTCGCTATAAAAAAAGATAATGGTATTGTCCAATAAACCGTCTTCTTCTAACTGCTTGATTATATTGCCTACTTGCGTGTCCATGAAAGCAATATTGTTATAGAAAGTAGTCAAATCTTTTCTAATGATTTCATTATCTGGATAGAAAGAGGGTACTTTGATTTTTTTAGGATTAAATAACAGAGGTTCATTCTTTCTTGCCCAGACTTGTGATTCATGGGTAGTAGTGAAATTAAAAATAGCAAAAAAAGGCTGCCCATCTCTCCTATTTCTCCAATGAGCGGTTTTGCTACTCTCGTCCCACGCAGAAATAGGGGTTTCAAATTGATAGTCTGTTTTTTCGTTGTTGGTGCAGTAGTAACCTTCTTTTCGCAAGTATTCAGAAAAACACTTTACTTCAGGCGGGGTAACGACTGAATAAGGCGGTAAATCTGGAACAAGTGTATTGTAGAGGGTTCTCATGTTGTGAGAACCGATAGAAGTAGGGTACATTCCTGTAATGATGGCTGAGCGACTTGGGGCGCAAACACCTGAAACAGAGTACATATTGGTATAGCGAACTCCCTCTTTTGCCAAGCGGTCAATGTTAGGCGTAGGAACGGTAGAGTCTCCATAAGCACTTAGCCTTGGACTCATGTCTTCGCAAGTAATCCAAAGGATATTGGGTTTAGAGGCTTCTTTTTTACCAAAAGAAAAAAGCACAGGAAGTAATGCCACAAAACTTGCTAAACGTAGCCATGAGGTGAGTGGAGGAGAGTGTTTAGTCATAATTCAAAACTTCAGAAGTTTATAAGTAAAAAGCTTTATTTTTAGTTTTCTACTGGCAAGTCGGAAGGCTGCCCCCACTCGCTCCAAGAGCCATCATAGATACTGTAAGTATGGTAGCCTGCTATTTCTGCACTCAGCGCAAGTACGCAAGCTGTTACCCCTGAACCACAGCTAAATATGAGCGATTGGTCTTTGGTCGCTATTTCTTCAAATATTTTTTCTAATGCTTCTTTGTCAAGCAATAAGTTATCTTTTTGTACTTTGGTAAAAGGAATATTCTTGGCAGAGGGGATATGCCCTTTGCGTAGCCCTTGTCTTGGCTCCTCGACTTTCCCCAAAAATCTTGCTTCGGAGCGTGCATCTACAATCACTTGATTTTTGTCTTGGATAGCCTCTAAAACCTCGTTTACATTTTTTACTGCTTTAGCCTTATACTGAGCGGTAAAGTTACCTTCTTTTAGTTTGTCCGTCTGCTCATTGATAGGTTCGGTAGCTTTACCTGCGGCAATCCATGCAGGTAGACCGCCATTTAACACAAAGACTTCGAGATGTCCCATAGTACGAAAAAGCCACCATGCTCGCGGGGCAGAATAAATCCCAATATTGTCATAAACTACGATGATGCTGTCTTGATTTATGCCTAAGTTGCGTGCCTCTTGGGTAAAATGGGCTGGCGAAGGAATAGTGTGGGGAAGTGAACTGTTCATATCACTGAACTTTCTCTCAATATCAAAAAAACGTGCATTCTTGATTTTCAAATTGGCGTAAGGATTTTCCTCTGCTGCGCCACCAACCTTGGGCATACTTGCATCTAAGATGACTAATCGTGGGTGGTCAAAATAGGTATCTAACCACTGCACATCTACTATGGGCTGAGAAGGAAGTATGGGTGCTAACATATTTTATCAGATGAAATAAGATTTTTCCTAATTAAAAGTATCAATTTAGCAAAAAAATAAATTCCACTCATAAAAACCCGCAAAGAATCAAAAAACTTATAAATAAAAATGACTGAACTTTTAAATGCTATCTATGATGCTAATGATTTCCGCAATACAGGCTACGCATTGATAGACAAATTAGCTATGCACTTGCAAAAAAAGACCCAGCGTCAAGTAATAAATTTTATCTCTCCTAATGAACTTTTAGCATTTTGGCAAAATGATTGGGCAGAACAGCCACAAGAAGTAATGCCTTTTTTTGAGCAAATCATTCAACAATCTATCTCGCTTCATCATCCTCAATACATGGGGCATCAAGTTGTGCCTCCTGCTCCGTTGACAGCTTTGGCAGACTTACTTGCTGCTTTCCTGAACAACGGGAGTGCCGTATATGAAATGGGACAGGCGTCCTCTGCCATAGAAAAGCTGGTAGCAGAGATTTTTTGCAAGGCAATAGGGTATAGCCAAGAGGCTGACGGATTGCTTACTTCTGGGGGAACATTAGCCAATTTGACAGCTTTGCTTTGTGCCAGACAAGCTAAGGCAACAGAAGTGTGGGAGGAGGGAAATACCAAAGACTTAGCGATTATGGTATCAGAGGAGGCGCATTACTGCGTAGATAGGGCAGCAAGAATCATGGGCTTAGGTACAGAAGGCATTATCAAAGTCCATGTTGATGAGCAATTTCGTATGCGAACTGATTTATTAGCTTCTTTTTATCAGGAGGCTGAGAAAAAAGGGAAAAAAGTAATTGCAGTAGTAGGAAGTGCCTGTTCTACTTCTACTGGGAGTTATGACGATTTGGAAGCAATTGCCCAATTCTGTCAAAAGTATGACTTCTGGTTTCACATAGACGGAGCGCATGGGGGAGCGGTTATTTTTACAAGTAAGTACAAACACTTGGTCAAAGGCATGGAAAAAGCAGATAGCATAGCGATTGACTGCCACAAAATGCTTATGACACCTGCCCTTACTACTGCCTTGCTTTTTAAAAATGGGGGAAACTCTTACCAAACTTTTATGCAAAAAGCCCAATATCTTTGGACAGATGCAGAGGAAAGAGAATGGTATAATTACAGCAAACGTACTTTTGAGTGTACTAAACTGATGATGAGTATGAAGTTTTATGCCCTGATTCGCACTTATGGCATACAAGCCTTAGAGGATTTTGTTACTACTTTGTACGATTTGGGAAAAACTTTTGCCCAAATAATTCAATCTAACCCTCATTTTGAACTTGCCATAGAACCTATGGCTAATATTGTATGTTTCAGATTGTTAAAAAAAGGATATTCTGATGAAAAACTTAATCAACTCAATGCAGATATTCGTAGGGAAATAGTAGAAAAAGGAGAATTTTATATTGTGCAAACAAAACTCAAGGATAAGCTCTATCTTAGAACAACCTTGATGAATCCTTTTACGACTGAGGTAGGATTAGAAAAATTGTTAGCGTACATAGAAAAAATTGGGAATGAATATTCGTAGCACCGATTTTCCAAATCGGTAAGTATCTTTACCCTCAAAAGGTAATATTATGGAAAAAATAAAACAAGTGATGAATGAAAAAGTTATCTTAGGAGTAGACCCGGGAACGAGCATCATGGGCTACGGTGTACTCAAAGTAGTAGGCAGCCAATTGGAAGTCTTGCAGTATGGGGTAATTCATTTGGATAAATACGAAGACCATTTTGTTAGATTGAAAAAGATTTTTGAGAGAGTAAGCCAGTTATTGGACGACTACCTGCCAGACGAAGTAGCTTTGGAAGCTCCTTTTTATGGGAAAAATATACAATCTATGCTCAAACTTGGCAGGGCGCAGGGGGTAGCGATGTCTGCTGCCCTTGCTCGTCAAATCCCTATTACGGAATACGCTCCTAAAAAAGTAAAGCAGTCTGTAACAGGGAACGGCAATGCTTCTAAGGAACAGGTAGCAAGTATGCTGGTTGCGCAACTTAAAATCAAAGAAGTTCCCGAACTCCTAGATGCTACTGATGCACTTGCAGTCGCACTTTGTCATCACTTTCAGCAAAGATTTGGCAGTACAAGCAAGTCAAAAAGCTGGAAAGCATTTGTGGCAGATAATCCTGACAGGGTAAAATCTTAGCAAAATTAAATTTTGACGTGAGCATCAAAGAAAAATATCACTTATCCGACCAAGATATAGACCGAATCGTAGAAATGGCTTGGGAAGACCGCACTCCTTTTGAAGCAATCAAGGCACAGTTTGGCGTAAGCGAGGCGGAGGTCATAGAAATTATGCGTTTGGAAATGAAACCAAGTTCTTGGCGTATGTGGCGAGCGCGCGTGCAAGGTCGCAAAACGAAGCATAAAAATCTCCGCAGTGAAGAGATAGACCGTTTCAAGTGTTCCAGACAAAAACCTATCAGCCTAAATAAGATAAGCAAAAGAAAATAAGAACATATTGCCCGCTTCCTTTCTCATTTTCTTAACTTTCATGCAATCTTTTAGAAATTTTTTTTAATTTTGGAGCAAAAAAAGAAACTTTGCAGAAAAAGACACTATATAACTGGCTGACTCATCGTTTTTTGCTTATTGTCAGAGAGGAAGAAAACTTAGCTATCAAAACCACTATTGCCTTTAACTATGCGAAGTTGATAGTTATTGGTTTTGGTATGTTTTGTATTTGTTTTATTTTGAGTTTTTTTGTGGCTCGTTTTTTTTACAAAGGGTATAATCGCCTCTCTACTTCTTCTGAGAACAAAATCTTGATAGAACTGATGATGAAAGTAGATTCCTTGTCCACAGAAGTCAAGCAGAAAGACGAGTTTATTACAAGTTTCAAGCAGTTGCTTGCAGGTGGAGAAGGAAAACCTATCAACCCAAGAGAAGAAGTAAAAAATACAGAAACCGTAACGACTTATGATGCAGATGAGCTAAGTAAAATCAACCAAGTGGATTCTGCCTTTAGAAAGCAATTTGAAAGCTACGAGGCTACTTCGGTAAAGTATGCTAAAGAAGATTTGCAAAATATGTTTCTTTTTACTCCTGTCAATGGTGTCCTTACTCGCAAGTTTGATACTAAATCTAAGCACTATGCCGTTGATGTAGTAGCTAAGAAAAACGAACCAATCAAGACAGTAGCTGACGGTTCTGTAATTATATCTTCTTGGACTCAAGACTCTGGCTATGTGATTGGTATTCAGCATAAAAACCAGCTTATTTCGCTTTATAAGCACAATTCTGTTTTGTTGAAAAAGGTAGGCGATTATGTCAAAGCAGGTGATATTATCGCAATCATAGGAGATTCTGGGGAACTGACCGACGGACCTCATTTGCACTTAGAACTTTGGTACAATGGAAGTCCTATCAATCCAGAAGACTTTATCTCATTTTAAAAAAATAAACAACTCATAAATTTTGAATACGTATGAGCATATTTAATGGAAAAGACAGCAAAAGTAATATTGGCGCACCTGAGAGCATCAGCATCAGTAACATGATAGGCAAAGGTACGCTCATTACAGGAGATATAGAAACCGCAGGGAATCTACGCATAGACGGGAAACTGAAAGGCAATATCCACTCTAAAGCCAAAGTTGCTCTGGGGAACGGCTCATTGGTAGATGGAAATATTTACGCACAAAATGCCGATATAGAGGGGGAAGTTACAGGAGTAATAGAGATAGCGGATACTTTGGTACTCAAATCTACTGCCGTAGTCAAAGGAGATATTATTACTAACAAGTTAGTAGTAGAAGCTGGAGCTAAATTTAATGGAACATGTAGAATGGGGGAACAGCCTATGCCCAGAGAACAGTCTAAAACAGAGCAAGTAAAAGTTGAAAACAAAAAAGCAGCCAACGTATAATGCTTTCATTAAGTACTCTTCCTTAGCCTCTCAGATGGTTGTTACCTTGCTCGTTGCAGCGTGGGGAGGAAGAAAGTTAGATGAATGGCTTGAAACCTCAAAGCCCTACATGACTATGGTGTGTATGCTTTGGGCAATAGTAGGCACAATCGTATGGCTCATCAAAAGCCTGAACAAAGATAATCAATCATAAATGCTTGAAAAAAAGTTTTTTACATCTCTTAGTCTATTTACAGCAGGACTTAGCTTAGTAGTTATGCTTTTGCAATTAGCTATTGCTAACCTGATATTTCCGCATACATGGTTTTTACTGGCTTATTTTTTTGCTATTACGCTACTTTCTCACTTTATCATGCTCAAAGCTACAAAAAGCAAAGAACCTATAGACACTTACAATGCTACTATGGGTTCTACGGCTTTGCGACTATTTTTAGGCTTAGTCATAGTCATTACCTATATATATGTTTTCAAAAAACATACTTTTAACTTTGCTATCACCTTTTTTGTGCTGTATGCCTTGTTTACTACCTTTGAAATTCGTTCTTTGTTAAAAAAAATTAAGAAAGAGGGCTAAAATTATCAAAGGTTGGTATAGCCACAGGCTTCTATTAGATTTTTCTTTAGTTCTCTAATGCCACCGTCATAAGCCCTTTTCCAATCGCTACAGCACTCAGTAAGTCTGCCCAAATTGGCATTAGCAAGCCCCCTGTGGTAGTAGGCTTTTATTTCGTTAGGATTAAAGTTAATGTAAATCGTCAAGTCTTCTCTTGCGCCATTAAAATCTCGCAGCTGTAATCTTGCCATACCTCTGTTTAGGTAAGTGGGCATATCGGTAGGGTTGAGATTCAGGGCTTTATTGTAATCTTCTACTGCTTCTGCATACTTTTTTTGCATAGCAAATACGCTTCCTCTACTTGCATAAGCATAGTGATAATTGGGATTGAGTGCCAATGTTTTGTTATAATCTTGCATCGCCCCGTTGTAGTCTTGCAAAGCAAACCTAACACTCCCTCTGCTGCTATAGGCTTCTGCAAAGTTGGGATTGAGCAAAATACTTTTTTCTATGTAAGGTTGGGCTAAGGCATGCTGATTGGCATTGATGAGGGCATTTCCTAAACCAAAGCAACAAAATGAGCAGTTAGGATTTTTCAAAATGGCATCTGACCAAAGCGTAACCCCACTATTCCATACTTGGTTGCGGTTAAAACTTACAGCGAGGTAAAAGATACTTAGTACCGCCGCCGCTCCAAGCAACACATTTCTAACACTTTCTTTTGCAGAGAGATATAAGAACGCTATACTTAATAGCAAACCTATCTGTGCAAGGTAGGCATACCTGTCTGCCGCCATGAAACGATTTCCCGTAGGAATGATATGAATAACCAAAAGCAAGTGTACTACAAAAAACAAGATGCCAAAAATAAAATTTCTATTTTCTCTCATTCTATATACGGCAAAAGCTAAAATACCTAATACAAGTAAACTTCCATAGTGCCAAAAAGAGAGTTTTTGAGGGAAATCGTAAAAATTGGAGAGTTTGATAGGGAAAATGGTTTTAAAAAAATAAAACAGCAAAGTATAGCTACTGATAAATACCCTTTCAAACCAAGAGAACTGCTCTATGCCACTGCCTATGGCTATATCGGGTCTTTGAGCAAGCAAGGTAACTACGCCCATCGCCAGTGCCAAAATTACAAAAGGAATTTTATCTAATATAATTTTGACGTTCCACTTTCTTGCATAAAAATAGTCGATAAGCAAGCAAGCCAAAGGAAAACTCACCGCCGCAGGTTTGGAAAGCAAGGATAAAATGAAAAGTAAGATAGAGAAAATGAGGTATTTACTTTGAAAAGCATTTTTTATGTAAAAAATATAGGCAATCAACGCAGAAAGATAAAAAGTAGCATATACTACATCTACCCTTGCCGATGCCCAAGCAATCGCTTCTCCTTTCATAGGGTGGATAGCAAACAATAAGGTTATTACACCTGCCACTGCTAAATTATTGGAGAGCAATCTCAACAAATAAAAAACTAAGGCAACATTGAGCAGGTGAAAAAGCAAGCTACTCAGGTGATAACCAAATGGGTTCAATTCCCAAATGCTGTAATCAATCATATAGGTCAGATACGCCAAAGGACGATAGATTTGAGAAATTCCCATTGGCTCTAAAAATATTTTCCCTAAGTTTTCCAAAGAAAAATCTCTAATTAAAAAATTGTTCAGGACATACACATCATCGTCCCAATTAGTAAAGTTATTTTTCAGAGAGCCGTAGAAAACAATAAAAGTCAATACCAAAATACCCAACAGAATAAGGTTTTTTGCCTCGAGAACACTTGGCTTTTCCATAATTAAATCCTTGATATTAAATAGTTTTCAAAAAACGCCTGCAAAGATAGTGTATTTTTGGAGAGTATGCTTGCTTGTTTTCAAAAAATTAATTGGAATCAATATTTTTTCTATTTTTGTGCAGATGATTTTTTTCCTATAAAACCAAACTGATTGGCTTAAACAAATGCTTTCTATAACACAAATGAAATTTCAATAGAACTCAATAAACAATAAAAAAATTATGACATTCCAATTGACCGAAGAACAATTAGCAGTAAAGCAGGCGGCAAGAGAATTTGCTCAGAACGAGCTGCTTCCGGGAGTAATAGAGAGAGATAATACCCAAACTTTTCCCGCAGAACAGGTAAAAAAAATGGGAGAGTTGGGCTTTATGGGCATGATGGTCGACCCACAATACGGCGGAGGTGGTATGGATACTATCAGCTACGTACTGGCGATGGAAGAGATTTCTAAAATAGATGCTTCTGCTTCTGTATGTATGTCAGTAAATAACTCCTTGGTTTGTTGGGGCTTGGAAAAGTACGGCACTGAGGAGCAGAAACAAAAATACCTTACTCGCTTGGCAAAAGGCGAAATTATCGGAGCATTCTGCCTTTCTGAGCCTGAAGCAGGAAGCGATGCGACTTCCCAGAGGACAACCGCAATAGATATGGGCGATTATTATTTGCTCAACGGAACGAAAAATTGGATTACTAATGGCAAGTCTGCCTCTGTCTATTTGGTTATGGCGCAAACTCACCCAGAGAAAAGACACAAAGGAATTAACTGCCTCATAGTAGAGCGAGGCATGGAAGGTTTTGTAGTAGGGAAAAAAGAGGACAAGTTAGGCATCAGAGGCTCAGATACGCACTCCTTGATGTTTACAGATGTAAAAGTCCCCAAAGCAAATCGAATTGGGGAAGACGGCTTTGGATTTACCTTTGCGATGAGTACGCTGAACGGCGGAAGGATAGGCATCGCAGCACAGGCTTTGGGCATAGCCTCTGGGGCTTACGAACTTGCCTTGAAATACTCCAAAGAACGTAAAGCCTTTGGACAGGAAATTTACAAACATCAAGGCATCGCTTTCAAGTTAGCAGAAATGGCCACTAAAATAGAAGCAGCAAGGCTAATGTGCCTCCAAGCGGCTTACCTTAAAGACCAGCACGAAGATTTTGCCTTGCAAGCGGCTATGGCAAAACTTTTCGCATCGCAGGTAGCTATGGAAGTAACCGTAGAAGCAGTACAGATTCATGGTGGTTACGGCTACGTAAAAGAGTTTCACGTAGAGAGGCTCATGCGCGATGCCAAAATTACTCAAATCTACGAGGGAACGTCTGAAATTCAGAAAATGGTCATTTCCAGAGCAATCACAAAGGATTAGCATTATCTATGTATAATTTTTTTCCAGATTTGCTTACTCTCCATATTTTTATTAGTATTGTAAGGTGAGAGCAAAAAAGATTGCACTAAATCTTAGACCCTAAAGGCTTAAATAAGCTATTTAGGGTCTAAGATTTAGATTATGAATGGGTTGTCTGTTGAGATTTTAGCAAAATAATTAAAAACTATGAAAACTATTGAATTTGAAACCAAAGCTGAAAACGGATTCATCTCCTTACCTGCGGACATGAGTGCTTACCACAATTCCAAAGTAAGAGTTACTATATTTGTAGAAGAACCTCAAACTAAGGAACCTCAAAATAATGCTGACAGATACAGCAAATATATTGAAACACATAACTTAGACCTTGCCTTAGAAGGACTGTTTGCCATAGCCTCAGCTATCAAGCAAACTCAAAAAGAAGTAGAAACTATCCAAACACACCTGCAAGCACTTGAGAAACAAAGTATAGACGCAATGAGGCAAGCTAAAAGTGGCGAAAAAACGATAGGAGAAAGTAATGCACTTGTAATGGATATGTTGCAAGAGGAAGAAAAAATAAAACAGCAAGCAGAAATAAAGGCAAAAGAACTTTCTGAATTGGCATATTTTAAAATGCAAATCCAAGAAGTGGTAGCACGACTGAAAATGCAAAAAGAAGTACATCAAACCGTTCATCAAAAAATGGCAGACTCTTCTGAAACCATAAGCACCATTGAGCGAATGAAAAATAAACTCACTGAAAACGAACAGCTAAGCAAAATTTACGAAACACAAACAAGCGCTCATGAACTTGACCCAAAAGTCGAGAAAGAAATCAATGATATTCTAAACATGGAAGCACAGCGCAGGCAACAAGCCTTAGACGAATTGAAAAAGAAAATAGGAATCTGAGGTAAAGGCATAAGTTATGAGAAAAGTTAGCATGATAAAAAATTTTGGTTCGATTCTTGTTATTTATAAGCAGAATAATTCTCAGATGAATTTTAAATAATTTGATAATTTATCTGTATTTTTTTCAAAAATAGTATTATCTTTGTTTCTGTTCATTCCGTTCATTTTACCCCTTTGATGAGTATAATATCAAGGCAATCTTTATAGAAGCTATTGCTTATTTTCTTAAAATCAGAAACTTATCAAAGGATTATGTCTATTAAAACAAATCTACAAAGTGCAAGGGCAGTGCTAATGGGTGCAAGCCACTTCCCCAAAGACAAAGAGCTAATAACATTAGATAATGTGGCTAATAACATTAAGGAACTCAATCGTGTTTTTAGCGACAAACGTGTATTAGGTCTTTCTAATAACCATATTATATCCCTATATAATACACCCGACAACACCAAAATCAAAGAGGAATTAGCTATCGCTGCCGAGGCGGCTACCAGCACCCTCATATTTTATTACTCGGGTTACATCGTGCAGAGGAGAGGGCAAATCTATTTGACTACGGTCAATTCTTCCAAGCAACAGGTTCACGTCAATGCGATTTCTCTATCAGAGTTAGCGAATATTATTAGAGAAAATGAATCCGCTCATAAGATTCTCATTCTCGACTGTGCCTATCAAAATGCAGAACCCAATGCACTGGCTTCGGTTCAGCAGCTGGTTAGAGAGGAATTGGCAAAATTAGAGGATACGCTGCGAACAGCATATATTATCGCCTCCTCGCCTGAAACTACGCCTGAAATCTTTAAATTGGAGAATCCTTCTCCTTTTACCAACCAATTTATCAAAATATTAGAAACAGGGAGCAAAAAAGAAGCTGATGAGTTGAGTTTGAACGATATTTTTGACGGAATTAGTGAAAAAATGAGAGCGGCTGGTCAGTTAGAGCCTATCAGAGGAGCAAAAAGCCCACAACGCAATCATGGTTTTGTCAATAACCTTAAATTTATAGAATACAAAAAGTTTAAAACAGAGGGAGATACATTTTTTTCCAAAGAAAACTTTGGCGAAGCACTTCCCTTGTACCAATATGCCGCTAAGCTATATAACAGCGATAGCGACTTGAATAATAAAATCGACTTTATCAACTTTGTTTCTGAAGCTAACAAACACTTCAGCAAACTTGCCTACGAAGAAGCAAAACAAAACTACCAGTTTGCTTACCAACTCTTTCCTATTCAAAGCATTAAGAGCAAAATTGACACTTCGGTAGAGCGAATGGCAGAGGAGTATTTCAGAAATGAATACTTTGAAAAAGCCAAAGAAAGCTATGAGTTTTTAGTAAAATCCTTCCCCGACAATGAGATTTTCAGAGAAAGATTGGAAAGATGCAAAGATGAAATTCTTTTATCCGAACTCATAGACGAAGCAGACAAACTGTTTTTCCAAGACCGCTATGCTGATGCCGCAGACTTGTACCAAAAGGCAATAGACATCAACCCTGACCGCCGTACCATTCGTAGAAAAGAGGAATGTGAGTTTTTGCTTGCAAAAGAGAAAACAATGAGAGAAAGGCTCGAGCTGGAGTTTGCTCATAAGCAAAATGTGGACATCAAGTCTATTGTGAATGAGGAAGTTGCTAAGAGAGAACAAAATCTTCGCAAAGTCTTAGAAGTCAAAATGAAAATGCAGGCACAGCAAGAAATCACTCAAGAACTTAATAAAACTTGGGAAGCTAAAATTTGGGAAGAGGTCAGCCATAGAAATACGACAGACTTTTACGATTTTTACTTAAAGCTATTCCCAGAAGGTAGGTACGCACAAGAGGCACAAACCTATAAGGAAAGTTTGGCAAGCAAGGTACTTGAAGCAAAGCCAGCGAAAAAAGAACCTATGGTAGAAAAATTGGAGATTAAAAAAGAAGAACCTCCAACTATCCACGAAGTCATTTTCAAAGAAGCACCTATCCAAGAAACTTTTACTCCTCCAGCAGAGGAAAAAGGAGATATTTTTAACATTGTTGAGGATACCAAGAGCGAAGGGAGAGCAGGTTTGTTTGATGATTTGATAGATGATGCTGGAGATGAGCTTATCATCAGTAAGTCAGTTGCTGTCATGGATAATATTTTTGCTGAGGTAGAAACTCCTGTTTTTAAAACACCAGAGAAGTCTAATCCTGAGATAGATATTTTTGATTTTTCTACCAATAATGGGACAAAGGTGAGTTACAAAGAGGAGCAGAAAGTTCCTTATCAAGAACCTCAAAAACAAATTTCAGAAGAAGAACTTTGGGAAGAGGCTACTCGCAAAAACACAATAGAAGGTTATATGTATTACATAGAAAATACCATAGAATCTTCACACATTGCTGATGCTTACTACTATATTTCCAAAATTCGGAATAGGACTTCCGAAGAGAATACTACTGTAGCTAATATTTCTTCTGCTACAAGTGCTAAACCTGTAGAAGAAACTATTTCAGAAATCAGTCGTATTCAAGTAGATACCTCTCCTAATATCAACATTTCGGCTGACGAACAAGACGATGCACTTTGGCAAGAGGCAAGAAATACAGATACGGTGTCTGCCTATTATAACTACTTGAATAACACCACTACAAAGAAATATAGGGAAGATGCTAAAAAACGTATCAGCACCTTAAATGAAATGGAAAAACTCAATGAGCAGAGAGAATGGGAACACGCCACTACTTTGGACACAATAGAAGCCTATAAGCAATACTTGAAAAAGTATCCTTTTGGTAATTTTTATGCCAAAGCCCGTTTCCGCATCACCAAGTTAGAATCAGAAATGCAAGTATAAGCAGGTTAATCTTAAAAGGAAACAGACTTACCAAAAGCCCAAAGGATTTTCAAAACCCTTTGGGCTTTCTTCTTAGATGCAGTTTTTTGATTTGTATAGAAAAATAGTACTTTTGTCAAAATAGTACCGACTATCTTTGATGGACAGGTAGTGCAAGCCGTAAAGCTACTCAAAATCAATTCACAAGTAGATTGTAAATTAACGTGAGTTATTGAGGTAATTGCTTAAAAGTCAATTTTTTATGATAAAAAATGTTCAATATTAATAAATATAGTATATTTGAAAATTACACTAATCAAAGAATACTATGTACTTAATATTGAACACAACAAAACTAATAGAAATTTACATTACTTGTGATGACTTTGCTAAAAAATTTGAACAGTATCAATTAAGTCAAGGACAAGTTGTACCACAAGAAAAAATGTCTTGTTCAGAAATCATGGCAATTGTGATTTATTATCATATATCAGGCATGAAATGTTTCAAATATTACTATCAAAGTATTATTAAAGGCTATCTAAAAT
>NZ_FONY01000054.1 GCF_900113045.1 Thermoflexibacter ruber | reverse complement strand
AAATAAGATTTTAGATAGCCTTTAATAATACTTTGATAGTAATATTTGAAACATTTCATGCCTGATATATGATAATAAATCACAATTGCCATGATTTCTGAACAAGACATTTTTTCTTGTGGTACAACTTGTCCTTGACTTAATTGATACTGTTCAAATTTTTTAGCAAAGTCATCACAAGTAATGTAAATTTCTATTAGTTTTGTTGTGTTCAATATTAAGTACATAGTATTCTTTGAGTTGCACTCCGCGATAGTGCAATTTTCAAATATACTATATTTATTAATATTGAACATTTTTTATCATAAAAAATTGACTTTTAAGCAATTATCTCAATAACTCACGTTAATATTAGTATTAGTCCTGGTACTACTCCGGGCTTAGTAACTGACGAGTTCAATACGGTCAATCCGCCTGCAAGTAATCCTGCTATCGTAGAGTATTTAGCTATCCAAAATCAAATCGTCAAAGGAACAACCTATGGAACTTTGGTACTATCAGGGGCAACTACAGGCACAACCTATTACAGAAGACTTTTAGATGGACCTATTACAGTAAACGGAAGTATGATTTTAAGAAGGCGTATCCGCTTACAAGATATGGGTTTCCAAATAACAGGGAATAGCTTTGCAGGAAACCGCCTCCAAGTAGAAACCTCTACGATTACCTTAGGTACAGGAAATAACGTAACTAACGGCATTAGCTTGCCGGGTGTACCCTCTGTCAATTTGACCTATGAATACATTACTGCCCTTCCCACAGGGATTCCCCTCCCTCCACCTGTGGCAACTAATAGAGCTACCAGATTCCCAACCTTTACTCCTATCGGGAACTATGATGCAGGCATGGGAAAAATGGACGTAAAAACATCAACCATTGCTTATACTTCTGCTGCTCCTAATCAAGAGATTCAAACAGGCTTTACTTATAATATCATAGGTATCTATGCGCCACAAGCAACTACCAACGTCAATAAAACCTTAGTAGGAAGTCCTGGCTATACCTTAGATATGGAAGGGAATCTAATAATTGAAAATCGCAATACTGTATTAGATAGCGGATTTCAAATTATAGGGCGTACTAAATCAACTATGACAGTGAATGGTGGAAATACTATTATAGTTTTAGGCTCAGGAAATAAAGCTACCAGATTTCCACTTAATTTTATCGCTCCAGTGATGCCAGCAGGTAGTATTGTGAACTATAATGCAGATGCTCCTCAGGACATTTCTACTGCTCCTTTATACAGTAATCTTACTTTGACAGCCCCTGCCATAACGAGTGGTACTCCTATCCCCAAAACTATGAACCCGCCTAATGTAGTAAGAGTAAACGGCACGATTACTATTAATGCCTATAACCATCTTTTAGACAACGGTTCGCAAATACAAAGAGAAAGCACCCCAACCTGTATGGCGATTAGATACGTTACTATGGCTTCTAACAGTATATTTACTATTGGGAACTCAGCCATTGCCACTATGTTTCCACAGGGGCAGGTACCTAATTTCGCTGTAAACTCTACTGTCATCTATAACTCCAACCAAGACCAAATAGTAGATGATTTTAGCTCTACCCCTGCTTGTGTAGGAATGGGAGATAAGCGATACAGAAATCTTATTATCTCCACCGAAGTTCCCAATTCACCAAGTTTAAAAACACTTAAAGGGGCTATTGCTGTCAGAGGAGATTTGTTTATCAAATCGGATAATACCTTAGATGACAGAGGTTTCCAAATTACAGGGAATAATACGTCTCCTTACGCATTAACGATGGAAAATCGTGCAAGACTGATTTTGGGCAGCACGACGAGTGCAACTCTTTTCCCAACGGCTTACCCCAAAGCAAGGATTAATCTGCACGAAGGAAGCACGGTTATCTATCACTCCGACCAAGACCAATCTGTATCCAGCGTACCTAATTACGGTAATTTGGTTATGCGAAAATATACAGTAAGTATGCCCATAGTCAATAAAACAGTAGTCCCTAATCCTGCCGCACACCCTGCCCTTGCTAACCTGACCGTCAATGGAAATTTAACCATAGATGAATTTAATAACTTCCTTGATAATGGTTATCAGATAGTAGGAACAAATACCAAGACTTTGACTTTGGCAAATAATGCCACACTTACTTTGGGAACGAATGGCTTTGCTGCCAGTCGCTTTACTGTTTTCCCCAATCAGTTCCAAACGATTGACCTTTCTCCAAATACAAATCCCTCAAGCACTGTGATTTTTAATTCAGATAAGGCAGGAAATAATATCACAGGACAAAATACAGGAGGCAATCCTTTTAACTACGGGAATGTTATACTCAACTCAGGAGGGACAGCCGTTACTAAAAATCTTTTAAGCAATATTAATATTCGCAAAAACTTGACTATCAATACTAATAACACCTTAGATGTTACTGCCTCTAACTTTAATATCACCCTTGGAGGGCATTGGCAAAACTTAGGAGGAGTGTTTAATGCTCGCAGTGGGAAAGTTACACTTGACGGAACAGCTAATCAAAATATCCGTACAAATGGTTCTCATTTCTTCAGCATGGAGATTAACAACTCCGAAGGGGCTACTATGCAAGATAATCTCACCGTTGGGGGCATAGTTACATTTAGCAATGGACATTTTTTGCAAAACACATCTGAAATCATGACTTTCAAGTCAGGAGCGACAGTAGCAGGCACTGGAACTTTCCCCGGTGCGCCTGGTCCTAGCAACAATAGTTTCGTCAATGCTCCTGTCCGTAAAATAGGTAATCAGGCATTCATGTTTCCTGTAGGTAAAATAGTTAGTCCTACTGAAAAATGGTTTGCACCTATCGGAATCTCTGCCCCTACCAATGCAAATACTGAATTTACAGCTACTTATATTTATGCAAATCCACACCCAACCTACAACCGTAATTTGAAAGTACCAAGTCTGCACCACATCAGTCAAGCAGAATATTGGCTACTGGACAGAGCAGTAACTACCGACAACGTTAGAGTTACGCTAAGTTGGGATACGCCAAGAAGCGGAGGCGTAGATGCCTTAGGGGATTTACGAGTAGCCCATTGGAGAGCCTCTACTCCTATTTGGGAAGACGGGGGAAATGGCGGTACAGTAGGTACTGAAACCAGAGGCACAGTTATGTCCTCTGTGGTGATTAATAATTTTACACCCTTTACGCTTGGCTCTATTACTAATTTCAATCCCTTACCTATTGAGCTAATTTCCTTTGAGGCAATGCCTAACTATCTGAGTAAAACCGTAGAATTGTATTGGAAAACGGCTACTGAACTAAACAATGACTTTTTTGTAGTGGAGAAAAGTAGAAATGGAAAAGATTTTAGACCCTTTGGCACTATATATTCCAAAGCAAACAACGGCAATAGTCAAACTGTATTGAGCTACCAATATACTGACAGCGAGCCAATGAGTGGTATTTCTTATTATAGATTGAGGCAAGTGGACAAAGACGGGGCATTTACTTTCTCTAAAATTGTGGCAGTTAGGTTTGAGAACCTTGCCCAAGAAGACCGTTTGGTTGTTTTTCCTAACCCTACGGAAGGAAAGCGTTTTTATATTCAATTCCTTGATAGTGAAATCAAAGAGGGTGAGGTAGCTGTATATGATGTATTGGGAAAAATAATACACCAGCAAACTATACAAAACCAAGCCACCGACTTGTTAAGCGTAGAATTTAAAGAAAAACTACCTACAGGAACTTATATGGTACGAGTTTTTACAAATAATAAGTTGTATATAAAACAGTTAGTGGTTTATTAATAGAGTTCTTGTGAAAGTACCTATCTCCCCTCTCAGAAGGATAGGGGGCAGGGGTAAGACAATAAAAAAAACACTTTCGCAAGAAGTATAATATCTTTCTTAAAAGTAATTCAACAAATTAAAATCTGCTTTTATTTAGTGAAGTAGGCACAATAGCTTTGTAGTCAATAATTTAAAAGATGCGCTGATGTATTTACTTTCTGCAAAGGGTGTGTCCCTACAGTGAAACTGCTCACAGGCTATTAATTCATAAAACGATTAATTTTGTCGAATTACTTACCATTTTTGCAAGTCAAAACCAACTAACAATCGTTCTTTTTTAGGCTCATTAGCAGGAATCTTATAAGGAATACACCTCAATAGTGGGTCTTCGTTGGCAATGTCTAACATTCCATAGCCTTCGGTAGTAGCTTCGCCAAACCCACAGTTAAAAATAAAATCGTGGACTTGCGGGTGGGCATACAAGGAAAAAGGAAAAGTATATCCACGTATCTCAGCCATAGGATTTTTTCCACTGTCATCGTACAAAGTATAGATACGTGCAAATTTCTTAGATTCTTTTTTCAACTTTTCTATGTATTGCATATCAGGAAGCACTTGGAACTGATAGAAGGAAGCTATTTCCTCAGCGGAAAACAGCCCTGAGTGTTCCATGCGATACATGGTGGATTCGTACAAAAAATCAGAAAACTGTTCAGAATCTGGTAAAATAAAATCTTTGTTAGAACCATCCTCCTCCTTGCTACTAAAAATCACTAAGGGAGAAATACATATATATTTAGTTGGATTGGGAAAATTAGGCAAGCGTTCCTCTTCTACCGCCTCTGGGCTAACAATCAACTCCCCAATTTCCAACAAATTATGCGTAAAAATATTTGCAAGGAAGAAATCAATCATTCCCTTGTCCAAAGAAGAAAATACCAGCGTAACTCTGCTTGAGTAATAATGTAACCCTCGCCTACTTATGCGCGTCTGCCCTTTCAATCCTGAAAAATTGTACTGAGATGCTCCGACCTCATACCCAACAAGCAAGTTCCTAATCAACGAAGCAAGAATATGCTGATGATGAAAAGGAAGAACTGCACCTTTATTCCTTAATTTGAAAATAATCCTCGCTCTCAAGTCAAAAAAATTTTAAATAATAAGTGATATAAATGATGCGATAACGTTGTAATAAGCAACTATTACATAAAATATAACTACTGTTAGTGTATAACTAAGTCCTTTATTTGATTGTTTTGAAAATCTCCCTAAAAGTTGTGAATTAAAAAGAAAAGCTACTCATTCACCTATTTGTCTGAGCAATTATGCAAGTCCTACTGCCAATCTTTGTTAATAAAGCAACCTAATACAAAAATTTAAAGTTAAATATGATAAAATAAAGCAATTTTTCCCTAAATTAGAGTTATTGAAGGCTGTAGTACAAACAATCAACCGAAGGGCAAACACACCTTATTCAATATATTTTCTAATCTAAGTAACCCAAAGTATGAAAAAACTGTTTTTCTTTCTCTCATTTTTGTCATTTAGCCTTATCGCAAGGGCAAATCACATTCTCGTTCCTATGGACAAAACCCAAAAGAACCATTTAAAAGCATACGGTATCACCTATTGGGTACTTCAGCAAGAAGTAGAAGCAGAATGGCTACTGAATTATCGCGGAGGTAGTTTTATGTTCAAGTACTTACAAAAATTTGAAAATGAATTGATTATAAGAGGTGTTAGTTATGAAGTTATCTCCGATGCCCAAGCCTTACAAATCAAAAATGAGATAAGTAGTCCAGAAGCTAACATGGATGTAATGCGTCTGGAAGTTCCGCCGAAGATTGCTGTTTATTCTCCCAAATCAAAGCAACCTTGGGATGATGCCGTTACCCTCGTACTTACTTATGCTGAGATTCCTTACGATATTGTTTTTGATGATGAAGTATTAGAAGAAGTATTGCCCAAGTATGATTGGTTACATCTTCATCATGAAGACTTTACAGGACAAAATGGCAAGTTCCATCGCAGCTTCGGAGCGTACAAATGGTATCAAGACCAGCAGAAAGAACTTCAAGAGATTGCTCAAAAGCATGGATTTAAGAAAGTTTCTCATCTCAAGTTTGCAGTGGTAAGGAAAATTAGAGATTACTGTGCAGGTGGTGGTTTTCTCTTTGCAATGTGTTCTGCTACTGATACTTATGACATTGCTTTGGCGGCAGATGGATTAGATATTTGTGATGTCCCTTATGACGGCGACCCTTATGACCCTGCGGCACAGAGCAAGCTAAAATTTGCTAACTGCTTCGCTTTCAAAGACTTCCGAATAGAGTTGGACTATAATGAATACGAATACTCAGAAATAGATAACCAACAAAAAGAACGTGTAGGTATTACAGAGATGAATGACTATTTCAAACTTTTTCAATTCTCTGCGAAGTGGGACCCTATTCCTACCATGCTTACTCAAAACCATCAGCACAATATTAAAGGTTTTATGGGACAGACTACAGCTTTCAAAAAGCGTTTCATCAAACCCGAAGTAGTCATTATGGGAGAAAACAAAATGGTAGATGAAGCTCGCTACATACACGGGACTTTTGGGAAAGGAACGTGGACTTTCTATGGTGGGCATGACCCTGAGGATTACCAACACTTCGTAGGGGAAGAACCCACTGACTTAGCTCTTTACCCCAACTCGCCGGGTTATAGACTTATTCTCAATAATATTCTTTTCCCTGCGGCAAAAAAGAAAAAGCAAAAAACTTAATCGTAACCCGCTCACAACCCCTAAGAAAAAGGCTGTCTGGAAATCAATCGCATCATCAATGTTTGATTTTGATTTAGACAGCCTTGTTGATTTTATGTTTTTTATAAAAGTTAAAACCTATATGAGTTCCTTAAAAGTATTTTTATTTCTTACTATTACCCTTCTTTTATCTAACTGGTCAGAAGCACAACCCCCTAAAAAGCAAGATTTTAGTTTTGAAGAACTTTATCGTCAGCGGACTTATAGGAATTTTATTGGAACAAAAAAACTATTGATAGCAAAGGCTTTACATTTGCCTGCCTCTACTTATTGGCTTGTTTTGGCGGCAGTGGAACGTACCGAAGACCGCGAACTATGGTCTATGGACAAGGCTGACAGAACCGAAGCCAAGATTTTTGTTTATGAGCAACAAAGCAAACAAATAGATGAGAAACTTACCGAAGCTATCAATATAAAATTGGGATGGGATAAGTACTACGAGCCTTTATTTTGTGGAGGATTAGGCTCGTTAGCGGAAAAAGATTTTAAAATTGTAGGAAATAAAATTACTTTGACCCAATTTTATGCTCCTGCTACGGAACGCAGTAATTGTACAGTAGA
The DNA here is from genome assembly GCF_900113045.1 of Thermoflexibacter ruber. GTDB lineage: Bacteria > Bacteroidota > Bacteroidia > Cytophagales > Thermoflexibacteraceae > Thermoflexibacter > Thermoflexibacter ruber. Next base: position 14,151 of record NZ_FONY01000054.1, on the reverse strand, counting down.
GATTTTGTTCAGAAATGGAGAGGTGGTCGTGCAAAAATTAGGCTTAGAAGATACAAGTTTAGAGGCTATTACCGCCAAAGAACGTACCTTAGCTAATCAAAAAGCCCTCGCTTTGCTTCATGCAGGCAAGACGCATGAGGCGGTATTGATTTGGGAAGATTTGTATGTAGAATGGAAGCATGGTGCTTTTCCTAAAGCAGGTGCAGTTGATGAGGTGCTTAATAACTTGGGCTTTGCTTATTGGAAACTCAATATGTACCCAGAAGCTGAGAAAATCTTATTGGAATGTAAAAAAAATTTTCCCCAACGCAAATCTGTTTACCTAAACTTAGCGGACTTGTATAGAGATATGAAGAAAAAAAACGAGGCAGTTTTTCATTATCAACAGTTTATCAATATGGGGGTTACAGAACTCCAAAAGAATTATGCAAGTAAAGAAATAAAAAAGTTACAAAACTAATATCAACTTTCAGACTAATCAATGAAAAATATCTACATCATTGGCGGTGGCATTATTGGCTTGTTATCTGCGTATTATCTTGAAAAACAAGGACATCAAATTACTATCATCGAGCAAACAGACATGAGCGATGGCTGTTCCTATGGCAATGCAGGCATGGTCGTGCCAAGCCATATAATTCCCTTAGCCGCCCCTGGCATGATTTCTAAAGGTTTGAGAATGCTTTTTAATGCAAAAAGTCCTTTTTATATCAAGCCTCGCTTGAGCGGAAGTTTGCTAAAATGGGGGTATTACTTTTATAAAGCCTCCACTGAGAAACATGTGAAATACTCTATTCCTATTTTGCGAGATATTAGCCTGCTAAGCAGAAAGTTATATGCAGAAATAGCCCAAGAATCTACTTTTAATTTTGGCTTCAAAGAAAAGGGCTTACTTATGCTTTATAAAACAGAAGCTGTTGAAAAAGAGGAGATTGAAACAGCGCATATTGCTAATAAGGCAGGCATAGTGGCTCATATTCTTTCCGCCAAAGAAGTGCAAGCCTTAGAAAACGAGATAGAAGTAGCAGTAAGAGGAGGCATATTTTTTCCCAAAGATGCCCACTTGATTCCACAGATTTTGATTAAAGAGCTAATAAATGACTTGAAAAACAAAGGAGTACAAATCTTAGGCAATACAGAAGTTAAAGGTTTTGAAAAACAAAATGGTCAGGTAAAAACGCTCCTTACTTCCAAAGGGAAATTAGCACAAGCAGAAGAAATTATCTTAGCTGTCGGGGCTTGGTCGCCTATTTTGACAGAGCAGTTGGGAATCAGCCTACCTATGCAATCGGGCAAAGGCTATAGCTTCACTTTAAAAAATAGAGAAAAAAATGTACAAATTCCTTCTATCCTGACGGAAGCCAAAGTAGCTGTAACGCCTATGGGGAGCGATTTGCGGTTTGCAGGGACTATGGAAATTACAGATATAGACCAAGCTATCAATATGCAAAGAGTAAGCGGAATTGTGGAGTCTATTCCAAAATACTATCCCGCTATGCAAGTACAACTCCCTGAAAAACAAGAAATTTGGAAAGGTTTGCGTCCCTGCTCTCCCGACGGGCTGCCTTACATAGGACGCAGTAAGTATTTCAAAAACTTAGTCATCGCTACGGGACATGCTATGATGGGCGTTAGCCTTGCTCCAGCTACGGGAAAGTTAGTACAAGAACTGATAGATAAGCAGCCCCTGAGCATGGAAATTGATGCTTTTGCCCCTGATAGATTTTAGTGATTTATTGGAGAGATATTTGTATGATTCATACATACTCTTTTTAATAATCCATTACTTTTGAGAAAGTTCTACCCAAATTTGTGGCGTGAAAAAAGTTCCTGTTATTTCTCTATATTTCTTATTCATTAGACTTACTACTATCTAAAAGTCAGGTATTTACAAAATTATTAAAATTTTTACTATCTGATTTTCAATAGACTACTTTTCTAATCATATATGATTAATTCATCTAAATTGTTACATTCCTGCTTAAGTATAAGTAAGTCTATCATTATGTTAGCCTCAAAGGCTTATATTGTGATGAATATAACAAAAGTCCACACAAAATCTACAATAGTCTGATGGCAGACTTGTGCAGAGCTTTTTTAGCAAAGAAAATTCCAAAACTACTTTGGATTTTGTATAAGACAATGATATGCCAAATCACAAACGGTTTCCCCTATCCAATAAATATGAAATACAAATTTTTTAAAATCCACTTTATTTATAATTTTGTAAGAGCAAACCTAAATCATAAACAAGAAATTCTAAATTAGAGAACTATAAACAAGAAACTCAAAACTTATTATATACATGACAAAATATGATTTAATCGTGATAGGTAGCGGACCTGGGGGGTACGTAGCCGCTATTCGAGCCTCGCAATTGGGAATGAAAGTCGGCGTGGTCGAGAAAGAAGAACTTGGCGGTATCTGCCTTAACTGGGGCTGTATTCCTACTAAAGCCCTGCTTAAAAGTGCGCAAGTATTTGAATATATAAAACACTCGAAAGACTACGGCATCAATATCCCCAACTTTGAGGTGGATTTCAACGGCATGATAAGCAGAAGCAGGGGAGTAGCAGGAAGCATGAGCAAGGGCGTAGAGTTTTTATTCAAGAAAAATAAAATAGATAAGCTCATGGGGTTTGGTAAGGTGAAGAAGGGAAAAATCGTGGAAGTTACTGATGCTGAGGGGAAAAAAACAGATTATGCTACAGACCACATCATCATTGCTACCGGCGGAAGGTCAAGGGAACTACCTAATATCAAAATAGATAACCAAAAAATAATAGGCTATCGCAAGGCAATGTTTTTAGACAAGCAGCCTAAATCTATGGTTATCATAGGTTCTGGGGCTATTGGGGTGGAGTTTGCGTATTTTTATAATACTATTGGTACGAAAGTAACGATTGTAGAGTTTATGCCCAATATCGTTCCTGTAGAGGACGAGGAGGTTTCTAAGCAGTTGGAACGCTCCTTTAAAAAAGACGGCATGACTATTATGACAAGTTCTACTGTAGAGGCAGTGGATACTTCTGGCGAAGGTTGCAAAGTTACTGTTAAAACGCCCAAAGGCATAGAGTACATAGATTGTGATATTGTACTTTCTGCCGTAGGAGTAGCTACCAACATAGAAGGCATTGGTTTAGAAGATGTAGGCATTAAAACAGAAAAAGGGAAAGTAATAGTTGATGAGTATTATCGCACCAATGTAGCGGGGTATTATGCGATTGGAGACATCACTCCAGGACAGGCACTCGCTCACGTAGCCTCTGCCGAAGGAATTATCTGTGTGGAAAAAATAGCAGGGCATCATCCTGAGCCATTAAACTACAATAATATTCCGGGTTGTACTTATTGCGTACCTGAAATAGCCTCAGTAGGCTATACTGAAAAAGCGGCAAAAGAGGCAGGCTATGAAATAAAAGTAGGTAAGTTTCCTTTCTCTGCCTCTGGAAAAGCCAAAGCAGGAGGGAACTACGACGGCTTTGTGAAAGTGATTTTTGATGCCAAGTACGGAGAGTTTTTGGGGGCGCACATGATAGGAGCAAATGTAACAGAAATGATTGCCGAAGTAGTGGTAGCCCGTAAGTTAGAAACCACAGGACACGAAATCATTAAATCAGTACACCCACACCCTACTATGTCTGAAGCAATTATGGAAGCGGCGGCAGCGGCTTATGGAGAAGTAATACACTTATAAGATTTTTTAGATCCTATAAAGTTTTATAAGCCTTATAGGTTCTAAAAATCCTTATGATGAGTAATTTTTGCAATCAAATTTGTAACAAGATGTAGTCTGACTTAGAAAGTCAGACTTACAAACCCTTGTTGAAATCTAATAAAACAGGTCTTTTACTGCATCATTTCTAAACTCCTGTTGATGAAAGCTGTCAAAGACGAACCATTCAACATATTTTGAGAGAGCAATGCCAAATCATATAGTTGCTTGGCTACTTTTTGTTGCTCGTCGGTATTTTCTATACCTAAAATCTTATTTATCAAGGCATGATTGCCATTAATTACTACATTGAACTGCTCTGGTAGGCTAACAAAATAATCCATGCCTCCACTCATTTTCGCCATATCTCTCATGCGACGCATAAACTCAGGGAGTGTAATCGTAATAGGGAACTCATCAGTAGGCAAGGCTTCCACACTTACCTCAGACCTCCCGCTCGCCGTCTTGAAAATCTCTATGATTTTTTCTTTTTCGCTTTCTGTTAAGGCACTACTTAAACTTTCGCCCTTGTCGATGAGTTTATCAATAGTTTCAGAGTCAATGCGTTTGAGCGTTGTTTTTTCTAACTTCCTTTCTATGGTATTGATAAAGTGGCTGTCCAAAATGCCGTCCAATTTCAATACATTGTAGCTACGCTTTTTAGCAGACTGAATAAAAGTATCTTGTTTTTCTACATCAGTAGTATAGAGAATCACAAGATTGTCATTTTTATCCTTCTGGTTGGTACTAATCAGGTCTTTATACTCATCAAAAGTATATCGCTTTTTCTCAATGTCTTCCAAAAGCAAGAATTGAGTAGCTTTTTCATAGAACTTGTCATCGGTAATCATTCCGAATTTTACAAAAACATCTAAACTTTCCCACTTTGCCTCATAAGTAGTGCGATCATTCTTGAAAAGTTCTTGGAGTTTATCTGCTACTTTACGTGTAATGTAAGAGTTAATCTTCTTTACATTACTATCGGCTTGCAAGAAACTGCGAGAAACGTTGAGCGGAATATCAGGAGAATCTATAACCCCGTGCAGCAAGGTCAAAAACTCAGGGACTATTTCCTTAACCTCGTCAGTGATAAATACTTGCTTCTGATAGAGTTGGATTTTATTTTTCTGAACAGCAAGGTCTTGTTTTATCTTAGGAAAATACAAAATACCTGTCAAGTTGAAAGGATAGTCCACGTTTAGATGAATCCAGAAAAGCGGGTCTTCGGAAATAGGATACAATTCTTTGTAAAAGGCTAAATAGTCTTCGTCTTTGAGGTCAGCGGGATTTTTTGTCCAAAGCGGTTTAGTATTATTAATGACTTTACCCTCAAACTCAACTTCATAAGGCAAAAACTTGCAGTACTTCTCCAGAATACTTTGAATCCTATATTTATCTAAAAACTCCTCAGAATCTTGGGCAATGTGTAAAATCACATCTGTTCCTCTTTCTGGGCGTACTGAAGGGGTAATTTCAAACTCTGTACTACCGTCGCAAGTCCACATAACTGCCTCCGCTCCTTCTTGCCAAGATTTGGTAACTAATTGCACTTTTTCGGCTACCATAAAGGCAGAATAAAAGCCAAGCCCGAACTTGCCAATGAGTTGCTGTACTTCTTCTTTTTTGTCTTTGTACTTTTCTATGAAATCAGTAGCCCCTGAGAAAGCAATTTGGTTAATGTACTTTTTCACCTCCTCTGATGTCATGCCTACCCCACTATCAGAAATAGTAATGGTCTTGCCTTCCTTGTTTAAGGTTACTTTGATTTTAGTATCTCCAATTTCTCCTTTGTACTCGCCCAAAGCGGCTAAACTTTCTATTTTTTTGGTGGCATCAGTTGCATTAGAAATCAATTCCCTCAAAAATATTTCATGGTCAGAGTACAAGAACTTTTTGATAATAGGGAATATGTTTTCGGTATGAATTGAAATAGTACCTTTTTCCATAATTTTTCAGTGATAAATAATGATGAGTTATTTATGGTTTAACAGTGTTGATTACTTCACATTTTTTTGCAACTATTCTACCATAATAAAAAATAAGAAAAAATGTCAGTATTTTTACTTATTATTGGCAATTTGTCAGCTTGTATTATTAGTCATAGCCATATACTTTCTAAGACTTATACTTGGAAAATGTATGTTTTTTATTAGATTTGTCTAAGTGAAAATAAATCAATCAACACTAAAAATAAAATAAGAACATGAAACGAGGTGTCATAGCAATAGTCATCGTAGTATTGGTAGGTATATTAGGTTTTTCTACCGTATCATGCACGCGTATCGATGCAGGGCATGTAGGTATCAAAGTCAATCTATACGGCTCAGACAAAGGAGTACAAGACATTGTAGAGGTGAGTGGGGTAGTCTGGTACAATCCGCTCACAACTCAAATTTTTGAGTTCCCTACTTACGTTCAGCATAAAGTTTGGACAATGGACATGACGGAAGACAGCCCAAGGAATGAGGAGTTTACTGTTACTACCCGCGATGGTCTAAGTCTTTCTTTTGATGTAGGGCTGGATTATACGGTAGTGGCGTCTAAAGTACCTGATATTTTCCGTACTTATCGCAAAAGTCTGCCTCAAATTACCGATGAGTTCATTCGTACCTTAGTCAGAAATTCTTATAACAATACTGCCTCAAAATATACTGCCGAGGACATGGTTTCCAAGCGTTCTGAATATGAATTGCAAGTCAAAGATGTATTGTCAAAAGATATGGCAAAAGCAGGTTTTGAAGTATCACAAGTAGCTATTTTAGGGAAAATCCGTATGCCTGCTACCTTAGAAGAGGCGGTAAATGCCAAAATCAAAGCGGTTCAAGAAGCAATCCGTGCGGAAAATGAAAAGCAACGTATCATCGCTGAAGCCCAAAAAGCCATAGAAGAAGCCAAAGGAAAGGCAGAAGCACTCCGAATAGCCTCTGAAGCAGAAGCCAATGCTAACCGAGCCGTAACAAGTACTATCTCGCCTTTGCTAATTCAAAAGATGATGATAGAAAAATGGGACGGCAAGCTACCCGTTTATGGTGAAGTACCAAAAATGTTTAGAAACATTAGCGACCAGAAATAAACTATGCCTGATAAAAAATTCCACTGTGGCTATTTAAATACATCAGTGGAATTTTAATTTTTTTTGGTAGTCTTTATTTGCTTTTTTCTCTAAATCGCATAAAAAAATACGAACCTGCCAACATCAATACACCTATCACCATAAAGACTACTACTTTCTGTACGGTCTCAAAGCCTGCCATATCGCGCCAAAAAAGTTTGACAAAAGCTACAGCAAAATAAGCAATAGAAAGTCGAAGTAAAGGCTTATAAGCAGTTGAATTAGAATTAAATAATAAAATAATAGCATGGAGAATAAGCACTACCGTTAGCCATACACCTGTCCAATTAGGCGTAAAATACCCAATCAAACTCGAGTAAGCTAAGGCAATAAAAATATGAGTAAAAAATAAGTCTATTTGCCAAAGTACTTGGCTGTGACAGGGATAGCGATTATCTTTCTGATAGGTAAGCAAGCCAAAAATCGTTACCATAGTCAGCATTAGTACAAAACCCATATTTTCATATTCAGAATCGTACAAATCTATCATTAACTCTTTGTCAATAAAAGCGATAAGTAAGCCTATTAAGCCCGCTAACATTCCTATACGGAAAGCAAAAAGGAAATTGTTGTGCAGGGGAGCGATTTTGTTTTTGAAATAGGTCAATACTAAATAGTAAAGCCCCACTACGAAGAATGTCCCCGATACCTCAGGCACTTGTAAAAAGTTGGCACTTGTCAGTACAAAATAGTATAGCCACAAACACAAGCCCAAATAATAAAAACTATACGTAAATAAAAGTCGATACGGCGAAGTCTTAGCAATCTCTAATACAAAGCCTTTTTTGTAAATCAATACGCCAAATAAAACAACTGCACCGCTCAAAGCACTCAAATAACCTATCTGCAAATCGCCCAGAGCAGTGAAAATCCCTAAGGTAGCAATAATAGTAAACAAATGGATTTCAAGCAATAAGGCATTTCGTTTTACCAACTCATTTAAAATAAACCCTACCAAAACCGTTGCCCAAAGGGCAATAGGCAAGTATTCAGGATAAACACGATTGATATAAGACAGGTGCAAAAGTGGCACAAGCAGATAAAAAACTTCTCTCAATAGCTTCATTAGCCAAAGGTTGTGAGCTTGGGGATTGATTTTCTCGTAGAAAAATTGTAGTATCCAAAGACTTGCGAAGACTTCAATAATCGCAGTTTTGCCAAGAGGAGTTTGGAAAGGGAAAATAAAAGAATTTACTACTAAAATAGACTCCCGTATCCCCAGAGCAAGCAAGCCAATATGCAAAATCCCAAACCATTCTGTAATAGCTAATTTATTTTTTAATCCCCACCAAGTAAAGCCGTACAAGCCCAAAATCGCTAAATTAAAAGTTAGTTCTCTGAATAGGAAATAGCAAGGAATCCAAATGGCAAAGCCCAGCCAGAGAGGTATCGCTTCTGACAGCCAATAATTGATATTTTTCTCTAAAAAATCAGATTGGCTATCATTCTGCTCATCTGCTTTATATCGCATCAATAGGAGTTTTAGTACTCCGAAAATCACTCCCAAAGAAAGCAAATTAATAAATCCATCAGTCCACAATCTTACGCCCCAGCTATCAATAATTTCTCTAAAAGAAAGGGAAATTTGCCCTAAGGCTATGGCTAAAATTAAATAACCTTCCTTGCGAACTCCAGAAAGATTGAAGTTGAATCCACAGAAAATCAGTGCAATAGCTTCTACTGCCCAGAAAATACCTGCAATATTTCTTTCTAACATTACAGGCACAGCCAAAGCGGTAAAAGTTCCTATGATGATGAAAAATAGCACTTGCATCTTCTCGCTGAGTTGTTTGCGAAGTCCAAAATACCCTACCAAGAATATCACAGCATTGCCTAAATACACCAAACCTAAGCTAAACCTTTGCCCAAGAGCCTCATAAAACCAAAATAATTGGTATAAAAGCAAACTGCCTGCCCCTGCTAATATGGCGATGGACAACCTTTCTAAATTTTCTTTGGGCTTTTTATTCTCAAACAAACTCACATAAAAGAACAAATAGGCAAAAGCCATGACTATCAAGGTGTAAACAAATGCTGGGAAACCTTCTACAAGACTTGAAAAAGCAATTTCTAAGGCAATAGACGCCGTAATAAACACCAGAAAATCTCCAATTTGCCACTTGATTTTGGAAGCAATAAAAATAGCCGCCACGCAAAGCAACCACAGATAAGCAAAGTAAAAAACAGGAGTAGCTGGACTACTGAGATAAAATGGAGAAAATACCCCACCTAAAAAGCTGATAGTCAGCACTATTTTAGTTTCGTATCGCAAAGCAAGCCATTTCGCAAAAGCAGTATTAAGCAAAATAAGAATAAAACTAACTATGGGATTAGCAAAGATGGGAAAAACCTTAGAATCAGATAAGTAGTACAAAATCAAAAAGTTAATGGCAATACTTAGCCCTAATAGTGCTGAACCAAACTCGTGGTATTTTTGCTCTTTCCTCAGCAAAACTACTCCACTAAAGAGGATTCCAAAAGAAGCTAAGAACCCTCCGCCAACTTTAAAAGTTTCAAAGTATATATCAGGGATAAATTGCATTAAGTATGTGAAACCTAACAAGATAGCAATTACCCCACCCAAAGTCATAAAGAAAACAGGTAGGCGATTTTGGGCTTTGTAGTGTTGGTAAGTGGCTGTAAATAAGTCCCTAAATTGAGCTAAAGGCATGAATAAATCGGTTACAAAAGCAGGAACTTCCCAAGAGGATTCTCTTTGTTGTTCTTGTTCTCGCTCATTTTCTTTTTGCTTGGCTTTTTCTTCTTTCGCTCGCTTCCTCAAAACCTCTATGGTGATATTTTTTTCTGTTTGATGAACCGACTTTTGTTCTACAGTTTCTTGCTTTGCTTTGTTTTTTTCCCTTTCTTGAAATTGTTTCAGTACTTCTAATATATCTTTGGAGCTACTTTCTGTCTTAGGTATTATATTTTCCTCTATTTCTGCTTTCTCTAACTGATTTTCCATTTCAGTTACCTTTGCTTTCAGGTAAGCAATTTCCCTAAAAAAATACTTTTCTAATTGGGAAATTTGTGTCTTGATTTGCTCGAGTTCGTCTTCATTGATTGCCATAATACCAGATTTTTAGGGTTAATTATCTGCTTAAATAAACGTCATGGTACATAAGTGAGTTAGAGAGTTGTTAAAAAGTCAGACTTAAAAAAAATAAAATTTAATAATTTAAAATATTGATAATCAATTTTCTATTTGTAAAAAAAACAGACTTTTTGACATATTATTATTTTTTGGGTGAAGAACAGATTAGTAATCAATGCGAATATACATGTATTTTTGATGAAGTATCGAATAAAAAAAGCCTTTCATTAAATGAATGAAAGGCTTTGCTCAATTTATTTATCCTTTGAAAAATTAAATGGTTAATAAACTTTCTTTTCTTCCTCGCAAAGAAGGGTCAGGTATTCCTTTGGGCAATACATATACTCCTTTGGGCAAGTCAGGCAGAGGAAGGTCGTCCAAAGAAATATTTTCCTCTAAATCATACTTGCTTGATAATTGACTTTTTTTTGAAAAAGTGCTTATTTTTTTATGCAGTTTTTTCATGATTACATAAAAAACTCCATAAGCAAGTCCCAAAATTATGATAGTTTTAAAAAAAGCTAACATCATGGTTTATTGGTAGTTAAGGTTGTAAAAAGGGAAAAGGTTTAAATATTTAAACTCTTTAAACCTCATATAAGTTTCGTTTTAGGATAGAATTTTTTTACTTTCTTAAATATTTTTAGTATGAGTATTTTTTAGATGGGAGGGCTTACACTTTTTTAATCTCATCATTCTCTTTAATGATAGTGCCGCTTAGTCCTTGTAAGGAAAGTTTGACCATAGCTTTAGCAACTTGCTGGGCATGGATTGCCTTGTATTTGGCAGGAATAAGAAAACCCAATACGGCAGAAATAACCTTGCCAATATCTTCTCCTATGCGTTTCTCTTTTCTATCACCTAAAAGCAAAGAAGGTTGTAAAATAATAAGAGAGGGGAAAGATAGATTTTTGAGGGCTTGCTCCAACTCACCCTTTACTCTTGAGTAAAAAAATAGAGAATAGGTATCTGCACCCATAGCAGACACCAGTGCAAAAGTATGCGTTCCATTCTCTTTGGCAATCTGGGCTACTCGCAAAGGATATTCAAAATCAATTTGCTTAAATTTTTCTTTTGACCCCGCTTTTTTGATAGTTGTTCCTAAACAGCAAAAGACTACTTCTGCTTTCAAGGTAGATTTGAGGTTGGTCAAATCACTAAAATCCGTGATAATTTGCTCTAACTTTGGGTGATTCATGTTCAAAGGCTTTCTCGAGAGTGCAATTATCTTATCAAATTGATTTTCATTGAGTAATTCTTGCAGGCAGTACCCACCTGTAAGTCCACTTGCGCCTAATAGTAATGCTGTCATTTTTTTATTTGATTTAGAATCGATAAGTACCTAATTCAACAAAAATAATTATTCTTTCCAATATTGTAGCATTTACACTGCGGAGAATAATCGCTTTTTAGTTATAGACAATTACATACAAGATTCATATTTTTACGAACTGTTTTACCAATAAAAAGTGGCTAAGTAATTCAACAATTCTAATCGTTCTTTCAAAATTTATAACTAATACTTTATAATTTTAAAAAGAACGCTTGAAAAAGTTGATATACTTGCTTATATACTCAAAATAAAATGATTTTTCAATCCCTTTCTCTTGCTGAGAAAGGAACTTTGGTTCTCTAAAACTTTTTGCGGAGTTAGCCAATGAACAATACTACATCTAACTTTAAGCCCGTAGGGCTGTCATCTTGGTAGAAAAGGGTAAGCCCAACCCACCTACAGCAAGACCGTAGGCGTGAAATATGCCACCGCTACGCGGTTTTATGCTTTATTTTCTACAAAAACAGCACATCTACTGTGTTAGTCAAGGGCAGATGAAAGTCCATTGCTTACATAAGTTTTACACAGGAAGTGTCAGAGAACAGGGACTTTGGAGTAAAGAAAATTTCAAAACCACTTTTGATTGAGTATAAATATAAGAGTTCTTGCAAAAGTACCTATTTCCCCGCTCAGAAGGAGAGGGTCAGGGGTGAGGCGATAAAAAAACACTTTTGCAAGAAGTCTAATGTATTTATCTATAAGTATGCTAAAACCTTTACTTTAAGGCATAAAACTTATACCTTTGCAAAAAAATTTACGATGAACATTCTTTCCGCAGACAATATTTCAAAGGCATTTTCTGAGCGTTGGTTATTCAAAAATATTACTTTTGGCATTAGTCAAGGGGAAAAAGTTGCCTTAGTGGGAGCAAATGGCTCAGGCAAAACTACCTTGATGAATGTATTGGCAGGGCTAATACCTACTGATGAGGGCGTAGTTTCTGTGCGTAAGGGAACAGTTGTAGGTTATTTACCCCAACAGCCTGTTTTTGAGGATAATGCAAACATTTGGCAAAGCATTTTTACCTCTGAAAACGAAGCAGTCCAAGCCATCAAAGAGTACGAAAGTGCTTTGAAATACCATGATGAAAAACGCCTACAAAGGGCAATGGAGCGCATGGACAGCCTGAATGCTTGGGATTACGAGGGCAAAATCAAACAAGTATTAGGCAAGTTAGGGATTCCTGATGTAGAACTGCCTATCCAAGTACTCTCAGGTGGGCAGAGAAAAAGAGTAGCTTTGGCAAAACTGCTCTTGCAAGAGGCAGACTTACTCATTCTTGATGAGCCAACTAATCATCTTGATATTGAAGCGATTGAATGGTTAGAAAGCTGGTTAAGTACCCAAAAACAAAGCCTCCTCTTGGTTACGCATGACCGCTATTTTTTGGACAATATCACCAATACCATTTTGGAATTGGAAAATGGACAGCTATTCAAATACAACGGAAATTATACCTATTTTTTAGAGAAAAAGGCAGAGAGAATAGAGCAAATGACCACCGAAGTAGCGAAGGCTAAAAACTTGATGACAAAAGAGTTAGATTGGATACGCCGACAGCCTAAAGCCAGAGGTACAAAAGCCAAATACCGCATCGAAGCCTTTGAGGAGTTAAAAGAAAAAGCCAATACCAAAATCAATCATTACACGCCCATAGAAATCAATGTGGGCATGAATCGCATAGGCAAAAAGATTTTGGAGCTTAAAAACTTAAACAAAAGATATGAAAACTTGCTGATTATCAAAGATTTTTCTTATACTTTTAAAAAAGGGGATAGAATAGGCATCATTGGGAAAAATGGTGTAGGCAAAACTACTTTCTTGGACATACTGACAGGAAAAATTGACGCTGATAGCGGTACGATAGACAAGGGAGAAAATACGGTTTTTGGCTATTTTACTCAAAAAGAATTGATAGTAGATGAAAACAAGCGCGTCATTGATATAGTAAAAGATATAGCAGAGGTTTTGCAAACAGGCACAGGCGAAAGCATTACTGCCTCCCAACTGCTCAATTTGTTTAATTTTCCACCCAAAGTGCAGTATGACATGGTAAGCAAACTGAGTGGGGGAGAAAAAAAGCGATTGCAGCTACTCCAAGTGCTAATCAAAAATCCCAACTTTCTTATCTTAGACGAACCAACCAATGATTTAGATATACAGACGCTCAATATTTTAGAGGATTTTCTGACAAATTTTGGCGGGTGCTTGCTCATCGTGTCCCATGATAGGTACTTCATGGATAGGTTAGTAGAGCATATTTTTATCTTCGAGGGCGAAGGACAAATCAGGGATTTTGCAGGAAACTACTCCGACTATCGCACTGAGCAGGAAGAAAAAGAAGAACAAACAAGGATAGAAAATGCTAAAGTAAAAAATGAGAAAGAAACAGTCGTGCCTACTCTGCCCAATGAGGCAAAGCGTAAACTTTCTTTTAAAGAGAAAAAAGAGTATGAGGCTTTAGAATTGGAAATCAGTCAATTAGAAAGAGAGAAAAATCAACTTTTGGAAAAACTTAACAGTGGAGAAGGTACGCACACCCAACTCGCAGACTGGAGTACTAAAATAGGCAAATTGGACAATTTGATAGAAGAAAAAACGCTTAGGTGGTTAGAGCTGGCAGAGTTGGTGTAATGATTTATACTCAAAATAAAATGATTTTTCAATTCCTTTCTCTTGCTGAGAAAGGGACTTTGTTTTTTTGACGCTTTTGTGGAGTTAGCCAATGAACAATACTACATGTAACTTTAAGCCCATAGGGCTATCATGTTTATAGAAAAGAGTAAGCCCAAGCCACCTACAACAACGCCGTAGGCGTGAAATATGCCACCGCTACGCAGTTTTATGTCGGTATATTCATTATTTTCTACAAAAATAGCACACCTACGGTGTTAGTC
>NZ_FONY01000050.1 GCF_900113045.1 Thermoflexibacter ruber | reverse complement strand
CTTATGAAGAGTTTTTATACTCAATCAAAAGTGTTTTTGAAATTTTCTTTACTCCAAAGTCCCTGTTCTTTGACACTTTCTGTGTAAAACTTATTAAGCATTGGACTTTCAGACTAACACCGTAGGTGTGCTAATTTTTATAGAAAATAATGAATAAAACCGCGTAGCGGTGGCATATTTCACGCCTACGGCGTTGCTGTATGCGGGCTTACTCTTTTCTACAAAGATGACAGCTCTACGGGCTTAAAGTTAGATGTAGTATTGTTCATTGGCTGACTCCACCAAAAGTGTCAGAGAACCAAAGTTCCTTTCTCAGCAAAAGAAAGGGATTGAAAATCATGTTATTTTGAGTATAGTTTAATACGACATGAAATATTTTATTGAAGTAATTTAACAATTTTAATTATTCTTTTTATTTAAGAGTATGTTTAGAAAATAGCGAGCCATTTTGGAAAAATACAAAAAGGTTGTTTTGAACGCCTTAGGCTTGGAATCTTGATAGAAAAATACTTCTTGAAAAGCCTCGTAGCGGCGAAATCTTGTCTTAAGATTTGGTGTTCTTGATACGCATTTTGCCTTCTTTTCTACAAAGATTTAGCCCTTACAGAGGTTGTTATTTTAGTAGTTTATTAAAAATCAAAGTGTTGAATTTCTAAACATACTCTTAACCTCGTAGAGGTTCTTATTTTGTAAATATATATCATGCCAAAGCATCACAAAGTTTTGTAGAGGTAATATAAATATTTGTTAGTGAATTAGTTATGTTCCTATGGAACTCAAGAAGTATTCGTGCTATCTCACCTATTACAAAACGCAAGTCCTTACAGTACCGACAAATACAAGGATTTTTATTTTGTTGAATTACTTACTAATATGCTTACTTCTTTCTAAAAAACAATCTTATAGGCACACCTTCAAAATCAAAATTTTCACGCATTTTATTTTCTAAATAGCGTTGATAAGGCTCTTTAATATATTGGGGGAGGTTACAAAAAAAGGCAAAAGTCGGTGTTTTTGCGGGAAACTGAGTAATGTATTTAATCCTAATATATTTGCCTTTGATAGCAGGAGGAGGATAGGCTTCTATAACTTTGAGCATCACTTCGTTGAGTTCAGAAGTAGGGATTTTTTTGTACTTATTTTCATATACTTTTACTGCCTTTTCTATGGTCTGAAATACTCGCTGTTTGTTAATGACAGAAGTAAAAATTATAGGCATGAAGTCATTAGGAGCTAACTTAGAGCGAATCGCATCTTCGTATTGTTTGGCAGTCTTACTGTCTTTTTCTATCAAATCCCATTTGTTTACCATTAGTACTACTCCTTTGCCGTATCTAATAGCTAAGTTGATAATGTTTACGTCTTGGGACTCTAAACCTTGGGAGGCATCTATCACGACTATACACACATCAGAATCCTCTAAAGCCTTGATAGAGCGTAGGATAGAATAAAACTCTATATTGTCTTTGATTTTAGATTTTTTGCGAATACCCGCAGTGTCAGTAATGATAAAATTATGCCCAAAAGCCGTATAATGTGCATCTACTGCATCTCTGGTTGTGCCTGCAATATCTGTAACTATGCTTCTATGCTCTCCAATCAACATATTGAGCAAAGAGGATTTGCCTACATTGGGTCTGCCAACAATAGTAAATCTTGGGATAGATGGTTTGTCTATATCTTCTTTTTCTTCCTCAAAGTGAATAATGATTTTATCTAATAAGTCCCCTGTTCCCAAGCCATTTTGAGAGGAAATACCAAACACCTCGCCTAAACCCAAAGCGTAAAACTCACCTATGTAATCTACTTTATTGGGTGTGTCCACTTTATTAGCTACTACATAAACAGGCTTTTTGCTTTTCCTTAGTACATTAGCAAATTCTTCGTCAAGCCCTGTCAAACCTTCTTGTGCATCTACTAAAAAAAGAACGACTGAGGCTTCCTGTATAGCTAATTCTACCTGCTCTCTAATTGCTTCCTCAAAAACATCATCAGAACCATGTACATAGCCGCCTGTATCAATCACCGTAAAAGATTTCCCACACCACTCTGCTTGACCATAATGACGGTCTCTGGTAACTCCGCTGATATTGTCCATAATAGCCTTCCTTTCCTCTATTAAGCGGTTAAATAAGGTCGACTTGCCTACATTCGGTCTGCCCGTAATTGCTACAATATTTGCCATGTGTAGATTTTTAATTTTTTAACCTGCAAAGATATACAAAGATTTGCTATTTTTGTTATGAATAAAACAACTATAAGCGTAAATATGAAAAACATAACAACAGTATATTTACTCACGTTACTCATTTACTTACTTTTTTCTTGCCAAAAAAAATCAGATACCCTCTTTACCCTACTCTCTTCAGATGACACAGGGATTACCTTTAACAATGCCATTATTGCCACTTCGGAAGTCAATATCATGACTCGAGAGTTTATCTATAACGGGGGAGGGGTGGCAGTAGGCGATTTTAACCAAGACGGATTACAGGATATTTTCTTCTCGGGAAATGCCGTGCCGAACGAACTTTACCTGAACAAAGGGGACTTGGAGTTCGAGAATGTAAGCGAAAAAGCAGGCATAGCCGCCCCTGACCGTTGGTCGCAAGGAATTGCTGTGGTAGATATTAACAATGATGACAAGTTAGATATTTACGTTTGTGCTACTTTTAGCCAAGAGGCAAGTCGCCGCCAAAATATGCTTTTTGTCAATCAAGGCAATGACAAAAACGGCGTACCTATTTTCAAAGACATGGCAAAGGAATACAATGTTGCAGATACGGCGCACTCTGCCAATGCTGCTTTTTTTGACTATGACAATGATGGAGATTTGGATTTATATGTATTGATGAACGAAATGAACGAGCAGTTTCCAAGCCAATACAGAGCCAAAGCCTTAGACGGGCAGTCAAGAACGACCGACCGACTTTACAGGAACGATTGGGACGAAACCTTGAAACACCCGGTTTTTACCGATGTTTCTCGGCACGCCAATATTTTGATAGAGGGCTTTGGGCATGGGGTGGCGATTGTGGACATCAACCAAGATGGTTGGAAAGACATTTACGTTACCAATGATTACTTGAAAAATGATTTGTTTTATATTAATAATCAGAATGGTACGTTTACCAATCGCATTGCGGATATGATAAAGCACCAATCTTTCTCGGCTATGGGCAATGACATTGCAGACATAAACAACGACGGCTTGGTGGATATCATCGCCTTAGATATGCTTCCTGCAAGTAACAAGCGAAAAAAGCAGATGATTGGGGCAAACAGGTATGCGGACTATGTGCTAAATGACCAATACGGATACGAATATCAATACATTAGAAATACGCTCCAACTCAATCAAGGGATTAATCCAGAAACAGGACTACCCGTATTTAGTGAGATAGGAATGTTGGCAGGTGTATTTGATACGGACTGGTCTTGGTCTTCGCTTTTCATGGATTTTGACAATGATGGACTGAGAGATTTGCTCATTACCAATGGCTTCCCCAAAGACGTAACCGACCACGATTTTGGAGCGTTTCGTTCAGGAGCAACCAATCTTTTTGCTACTTATGACAACCTCAAATCGCAGATTCCCGAAGTAAAAATTCCTAATTATATTTTTAAAAATAATGGAAACTACACATTTTCAGATAAGTCTAAAGAGTGGGGAACGAACTATATTTCTTTTACCAACGGTACCGCCGTAGCCGATTTGGACAATGACGGCGATTTGGACATAGTTACTAATAATATTAATGATGAGGCTTTTTTGCTCAAAAATAACTTAAATGATAATAAAGGCAAAGAAATACAAAACAACTGGCTAAGAATCAAATTTGTAGGCAATGAGAAAAACAAATTAGGTTTAGGAGCGAAAGTCTGGGTTTATACGCGAGAAGGAATGCAGTTTTACGAACATTCTTTTTACAGAGGCTTCCTATCGAGTTCAGAAAATCTTGCCCACTTTGGCTTAGGCAAAAGCAAGGTAATTGATTCTATCAGAGTAGTTTGGAACGATAACAAGACTGAATTACTCAAATCAATTAGTCCTAATCAATCAATACTTATCAATTATCAAAATGCCCAAGAAAAAATTACTAATTATCAATTATCAATTACCAACTATCAAACAACCAACAACCAGCAACTAACATCTAACAGCCAACAATTTCAAACTATCCCAAACAATATTTTAAATTTTACTCATCTTGAACTCGATTTTGTAGATTTTAATATCCAAAGAACTTTACCGCACAAGTTTTCCCAAGCAGGACCTTGCATTGCCGTAGCAGATGTAAATGGGGACGGTTTAGATGATTTTTTTGTAGGTGGAGCATTCAAATTTCATGGAACTTTATTTACTCAAAATCAAGATGGTACATTTTCTGCTCAGATTTTTAACCCTGAAAAATTGCCTATCAAAAGTGCCACACCTACTCCTTACAATCCCAAGGACATTCCGTTTAAACCCATAGAAAATATCAATAAGTTACAAGAAGACGCAGGGGCTTTATTTTTTGATGCAGACGGAGATGGCGACAACGACCTCTACGTAGCAAGCGGTTCGTATGAATTCTCCCAAGGCGCACCTAATCAGCAAGATAGATTATACATCAATGATGGCAAGGGGAATTTTAAAATAGATACTACTGCCCTACCTATTATGAGAGAAAGTAAACTTTGCGTAAAAGCGGCGGATTTTGACGGCGATGGTGATTTGGATTTGTTTGTAGGGGGGAGAGTAGTGCCAGCCAAGTACCCCATGCCTGTCAAAAGTTATATTTTAAGAAACGATACCCGACAAGGAAAAATTAAATTCACTGATATAACCAAAGAAATCTGCCCCGAATTAGAAAACTTAGGCATGATAACCGATGCACTTTGGTCTGACTTTGACAATGATAACCAAGCTGATTTAGTCATAGTTGGCGAATTTATGCCCATTACTTTTTTTAAAAATAATCAAGGGAAACTAATAGCTAACAACCAACAACTAACAACTAACAACAAAATAGGCTGGTGGAAAAGCATAGTAGCAGGGGATTTTGACAATGACGGCGACATAGACTACGTAGCAGGAAACTATGGGCTAAATTCTATGTATAAAGCTACTGAAAATGAGCCAACTGCCATTTTTGCCAAAGACTTTGATGGCAATGGTAGCTACGATGCGGTGCTGAGTTGCTTTATGAATGATAGTTTGGGTAACAGAGCTTCTTACCCTATGCACTCCCGAGATGATATGATTAAGCAAATGCTATTCATGAGGCGCAAATTTCCAAGATATGCTAAATATGGTTTAGCCACCACCAACGATATTTTTTCTAAGGACAGTTTACAAGGGGCGCAAATTTTACAAGCCAATTATTTTGAATCTGCATATATTGAAAATCAAGGAGATGGAAACTTTAGCATGAAAAGTTTACCTATGGAAGCTCAGTTTGCTCCTCTTTTTGGTATGAAAGCTACAGACATAGATGGCGACGGCAATTTAGATTTGTTAGCAGTAGGCAACGACTACGGATGTGAGGTATTTATAGGTCGCTTAGATGCTTTATATGGCTTATACTTAAAAGGGGATGGCAAAGGCAACTTCAAGGCGATTCCTTTATATCAAAGCGGTTTCATTGTCCCCAAAGACGGAAAAGCCTTAGCTACCCTGTACGATAAAAATGGGAAAGAAATTTTTATCGCCTCGCAGAATAAAGATAAGTTGAAATGCTTTGTGGTAAATGAATCAACTTTACAGATGAAAATTCCCGCAAAGGAGAAAGACCCAATAAGCCGTTCTATCAAAATCAACCCAGATGATGTTTTTGCAGAAATCACTTTCAAAAACGGCAAAAAACGCAGATTAGAATTCTACTATGGTGATACCTACCTTTCGCAGTCTGCAAGGCGAATGAAAATTGATGAAACTATGAGTAAAATTGTCATTCATAATAGAAAGGGAGAAAGTAGAGAGATAGGAAAGATAAATTAAATTTGTTTATTTTTGCTCAAAATGAAATCTGATTAAATAATTGCCCTATGAACCGTAATTTGTTATTTACCATAATTTTGCTATATGTTTCTCAAACTATCCTTTATGCTCAAAAAAAAGCAGAAAAAAACAAGTCAGCTAAAGATAATACTGTCTTAGAGCCTTACAGGGAATTAGTACCTGGGACAAAGGATATTTTCTTGGAGATGATACCTATTCCTGCGGGTGAATTTTTCATGGGAAGTCCTGAAAATGAACCTAATAGAAAAGAAGATGAGGGTAAACCCCAGAAAGTTAAAGTCGACGCCTTTTGGATGGGGAAAGTAGAAATTACTTGGAATCAATACGAGCCTTTTATGTCCAAAGATATGAGAGAGGAAGCACTGAACAAAGACAAATTGGTGAACGGCAAAACCTTAGTAGATGCGGTTTCCTATCCAAGCCCGCCGTATGTGGACATGAGCTTTGGTATGGGCAAAGATGGCTACCCTGCTATCAATATGACTCAGTACGCCGCCTTGATGTACTGCAAGTGGCTGACTATGAAAACAGGACATTTTTACAGGCTACCTACTGAAGCCGAGTGGGAATATGCGTGCAGAGCAGGTAGCACTACGGCATATCATTTTGGAAATGACCCAAAGCAACTTGATGAGTATGCTTGGTATTACGAAAATAGCAGTGGTGGTTACAAAAAAGTAGGGCAAAAAAAACCTAATGCTTGGGGACTGTACGATATGCACGGCAACGTATGTGAATGGACATTAGACCAATATGTTCCTGATGCCTACCAAACTCCCAAAGAAAGAAAAGCCTCTGACTATATTCCTGTAACTACTTTGTATCCTATTGCTGTGAAAGGAGGCTCTTGGGACGATGACCCTGACCAGCTCAGAAGTGCCGCAAGGCGAGGTTCGCAACCTTCATGGAAGCAAAGAGACCCACAAATCCCCAAAAGTAAGTGGTGGTTTACCGATGCCTCTTTTTGTGGATTTAGGGTAGTCAGACCTGCTATCCAGCCAAGTAAGGAAGAAATAGAAAAATATTTCCGTACTCCTCCTGACGATTTGTAATTCAATTTTATCTATTTAATATTGCTTATTCAATTAACTTTGTGCAATTTGCCTAAACAAACCTTTCCTCTTGATGAGAAAAAGTGATTACGAAATTTGGCAGGAGTTAAAGCAAGGAAAAGAAGAAGCAATAACCCAAATGATGCAATATTACCATGCGGACTTATATCAGTATAGCCTTAAAATTGCGGGCGATGCCGATTTGAGCAAGGATTGTATTCAAGAGGTATTCATGGAAATATGGACTAAAAGGGAAAAATTAGCTGATGTGCAGTACATCAAGCCTTACCTTTTCAAATCTCTCCGCAGAAGAATTATTCACCATAAAAATCAGAAAAAGAAAGAATTGGAAAATTTAGAAGTAGAATTTGATATAGTTTTTTCTCATGAGGATTTTTTAGTGCAGGAATTAAATTTGCAAGAAAAGCAAGCTAAACTCGTTCAGGCACTCAACCAACTTTCTAAAAGACAAAGAGAAGCTATTTACCTTAGGTTTTACGAAGGTCTGAACTACGAGCAGATTGCAGAAATCATGGGTATTACCTACCAACCCCTTTACAACCTGATTTACAAGTCTTTGAAACTGCTTAGGGAATACATGACAGTTTTTTTACTCATGAGGTTATATTTCCTCTACTTACCAAGATATTAACCTACTTTTTCTATCATTCTTTCTTTTTCCTTGTAAAGTTGCCACCATGGAGTTCTTGGCGAATTATGGTGTTCATAGTGATAGCCAAAAAAGTAGCACGTGAGAAACGCCCACACGTGATTTTTGGCTTGGCTTCGAGATTTATGCACATTATCAGGTTCATGCTCTCCTTTGTGCGGTAGATAAGTCCCAAAGTAAAAAAGTTGAAAAGTCGCAATGATAGAAGGCAGCATCCAAAACAGAATCACGTTGGTATTAGGAAAAAACGCTTTGAGTACATTGTAGGTAATTGCCATGAAAATAATTTGCCATACATTGATGTACTGCTTAGCAAAATTAAAATACCACACCCAAAAATTTCCTCCATGATAGTCAGGGTCGCGTTCTGTACCCACAAAGCGATGATGCAAGTGATGTTTTCTGTTCAGATTATCATAAAAATTAAAAGCAAAAATAGTAGCACAAACCCGTCCAATCCATTCATTCACAAGGCGATTAGGTGAAACTACGCTGTGCATAGCATCATGTGCGGTAATGAAAATGCCCGTGTAGAGATGTGCCTGTACCAATACCAACAAATAAGTCAGAGGGGAGTAAAAATCTACCTCATATTGAGTAAGTAGCAAAGTTAGCGAAATAAACCACAACGCAATGATAGTCAGTGCGATATAAACACCTCTGTTGTCTTTCATCTCTTTATTTATAGTTTATACAAATCTATTTATTATTTGCATTGTACTGTCTTGCGGCTTCTATGGCATCTTCCATACTACCAAAGTGCCTAATATCTATCTTGGCTTTTTCTTTGGCGTGTTCGTGCATCTCCTCAGCGGCAAACTTTGCAAAAGCTTCTTGGGACAGCACGACAAAAATATTTTTCACACCTGCCTCTTCTTGAGCGGGAATCCACGTTTCTGCAATATAAGCCGATACCTCATCACTAAAAAGTTCCATTTCATTGTGGTCAGCGATGACGTTTACCAAGCCCAATTCTTTCATCATTGGATTAGTAGTTTCTGCTACGTGCTTTACCTCATCTAAAAGCAAAAAACCTTTCCAATGATGAAACATCGCTTTTAACTCTAAATCATAGCCAAATTTGCCGTATTTTTCATCAATGACTATATTCATAATTGTATTGATTAAGGGAATAGGGAATATATTTTAATGATGTAAACTTAAACAAAAATTAGCTAATTCAAAATGGAATCTTTGATAAAATTGACCAATAATGTTAGCTTCACTGTTCGTTAATATTTCAACAATAATAAAGACAAAAAGTTTGTGTTTCTTTATTTTTTCAATGCTAACAATCCCAGAAAGGTCAAACCACCGTTGATTAAAAGCATTTCATTACCAAACTTGTAGCCTCCAAAAAGGTCAGCAGAGTATAAATTCAACAAGTAACACAGGATAGGAGAGGCTAAACAGATATACGGCACGAACTTATCTCTGACCTTCCATCGAGTAAACAAGCCAAAGGCAAACAATCCCAACAAAGGTCCATAGGTATAGCCTGCCGCCTTGAAAACTGCATTGATGACACTTTCATCATTTAATGCCTTGAAAATCAAAATGACTAAGAAAAGTAAGAAAGAAAAACCTAAGTGTACCCAAAACTTAATTTTTTGACGTTGTTCTTCTTTGCGATTTTTGAAATCTAAAAAGTCAATACAAAAAGAAGTGGTAAGAGATGCCAAAGCTGAGTCTGCACTTGCATAAGTAGAAGCAGTAATACCTAAGAGGAAAAAAACGGCTGCCAAAGTACCAAAACTATTGAGTTTTAACGCCAACAAGGGATAGAGTTCATCAGAGCGTTCAGGAAGGGCTATGCCTTTTTCTTGAGCATACATATACAAAAGCGCACCCAACGTGAGGAAAAGCAAATTGACAAAAACTAAGACCACGCAGAAAGAAAACATATTTTTTTGTGCTTCTTTCAGGTTCTTGCAAGAGAGGTTTTTTTGCATTAGGTCTTGGTCTAAGCCTGTCATCGTAATAGCGATGAACATTCCCGCCAAGAACTGCTTGAAAAAGTTTTTCTTGTCGTTCATTTCCCAAAAAAAGATTTGGGAGTAATCACTGTTTTGAACTGTAGTAATGAGTTCACCTATACCTAAGTTAAGCTGAGATGCTATTAATACTACGCTGATAATGAGTGCAGAAACAAGAAAAAAAGTTTGCAGGGTATCCGTCCAAATGATAGTCTTGATACCTCCTTTGAAAGTATAGACCCAAATCAAACCAATGGTAATGATGACATTGAGCCAAAATGGGATACCCAAAGGAGCAAAAATACCCAAGTGCAGCACCAAAGCGGCTAAAAATAGGCGAAAAGCCGCCCCCACAGTACGCGAAAGGAGAAAAAAGAAAGCACCTGTACGATAAGCATTTAGCCCGAATCTTTCATCTAAATAGGTATAAATAGAAATCAAATTGAGGCGGTAGTACAAAGGCATAAGTACCAAAGCTATAAAAGCATAGCCCGGTAAGTAGCCCAAGACCATTTGGAAATAGGAAAATTTGTCCGCTCCCACAGCTCCTGGAACCGAGATAAAGGTAACTCCCGAAATAGAAGCCCCTATCATACCAAAAGCCACTAAATACCAAGGTGCGTTGCGATTAGCAATGAAAAAAGTTTCTGTGTCTGCCCCTCTTGAGGTATAATAAGCAATAATGATTAAAACTAAAAAGTAAACAGCAATGATACTGACAATAAGTTCTGGCGACATGGATTAGCGATATTTAGTTAAGTAATTGATTGTAATAGGCAAATAATTTGGCAAGGTCTTGTTCTTTTTTAAAATCTAATTTTTCTTTGTCTATAAATGCAGATAATTCTTTATCTTTTCCCGACAAGACCTTCAGAATTGATTTTTTATTAGGTTTTATCTTTACCAAATCTTCTATTTCAGGCATTTTGACAAATAGGTCAGTAGCATTAGTATATTCATCGTAAAATTTCTGCACACTATACCCACCCTTAAAGTCCGCAGGCGAAAAGTTTTTGTATCTTTTAGCTAACAAAGCATATTTACCTTCGTGCAAAACATCAAAAAAAATAGGCTTTGTGTCTGTATTTTTCTCCTTGAAACGCTTAAAGGTATGCGTGATTTTAGTATCCTCATTATAAATACTAAAATAACTTACCATTTCTTCTTTGATAAATAGGGAATCTCCCGTCTGATTTTTAGTAATCAATTCTTGCTTTTCAAATACATCTAACTTAAATGGAATATTTTGATGTTTTTGACCACCATTCAATACAATCTCGGCAGGATACCACTTGTCAAAAAGGCGGGGAGAACCCTTAATGCCCTGATAGCGATTGTCCATAACAAGTGCCATGTTGCTGTTGGCATTAGGCAGACCCACAGGCGCACCCATGAAGGTCAGGTTACTTTGCCCGTGTAAAAAAAGACTAAAACAGACTAAAAATAAAGTAATAAATAAGGCTTTCATATAGCTAATGTAATTAAAATAAGTAAAATATATTTTTTATTTACGCCCATTCCCCAAAGTAACTCAATTAAATACAAAATTTCAATCTTTACACTGCCATACATTTTGCAGCGAGAAGTAAAAAAAGGAAAAATTGAGGGAGGAAATACAAAGATATTTATTCTAATTTATCATTTTTTTAAATTTAATACTTTAAAACAGGTTATATCTTTGGTAAAAAGGAGTAAGTAAACTAAAAGAAATGAAATTTTTTCTTCGTTAAATACTATAAATTTAGGTTTTTTTGCTAAATTTATCATTTGACAAAATACACCTATGTATTCCCCCTATCGGCACTACTACAAAACTTTACAGTATCACAAAACTTTTTTAGTTGAAAAAAATTTCATTGTAAACCGAATTTTAGCATGAATCGCTCAAGAAATTGGTGGCTTGTATTTTTTTGCCTTTTTTGTATTCTCCCTTTGCATGTAGCAGCCCAAGACGAAGTGGCAGTCAAAGGCTATACCTTAGATGAAAAAGGAAAACCAATAGGGAATGTCAAGATTTCTATTGATAAGATGCGTATTACCAGTACTACCAACGGAGTATTTAAAGTATATCTCAAAAAAGGGACTGTACCAGCTAACGTCATAGCAAATAAGGAAGGACTTTCTCTCAAAACTTGGCAGTATGACGAGGCAAACCATACACTCAATATTACTATGCACGCCAAGCAAAGTACACTAAGAGGTGAGGTTCGGAACAGGTTTAATGAGCATATTTCTAATGCATATGTAGCTATCAAAGGAGTGAATGAAAGTAGCCCTGCTAAAAGCAATACTGAGGGCAAGTTTTCTATTAATCTCCCAGACAATTTTAATCCTGAACTCCAAGCTACTTTCCTGATAGACGGCTTAGTAGTAGAGGCTAAAGATGTTACTTTTAAGGACAATAACCAATATGTGATTTTGGTAAAACCTAAAACCCCAAAAGAAATTGCACAGCAAACGGAGGAGGAAAATCAAAACTTGGTATCGAGTACTACGGTGAAAATGAAAGCTAAAGTAGAAAATAATAATGCTAATGTACAAGAAAAGCCTCAGCCAACGGAATGGAATTATCAAGAAGATTTCAAAAAAATTACTGCTGAGTTAGAGGAACAGAGCAAAATGGTGGCTGAGAGCAACGAGAAGCTACGCAAAGACCTGCTCAACATCACTGATAAACTTAAAATTGATGAGAATAAGGCTCGCAGTGCCGGCATCAAGGAAGAGGTGAATAGCTTAGAGCAAAAGTTAGCAGAAAATAATCGCGTATATCAGGAATCCCAGCAAAAAACCTACGAAGTCATAGAAAAACTTAAACAAGAACTTTTGGAGCGAGATTCTGTAACCTTAGCCACCAAAGAAGCCCTACAAACTGTTACTAAAGAAAAAGAAGAGGCAGAACAAAGATTCCAACGCAATATTCTCATCGCTTCTGCCTTGATTATTTTCTTATTAGCCTTAGCCGTTATTTTTTATTTTATCAGCAGGCGTATCCAAAAGCAAAACAGGCAAATTTTCCAACAAGCCCAAGAACTTACCAATGCGTACCAAGAAATCAAAGTGAAAAATGAAACCTTAGAAGTGCAAAAAGTTATTATTGAGAAAAAAAATGCCAACATTACTGCCAGTATCAACTATGCTCAGAGAATACAGAAAGCTATGCTTCCCAGCCAAAAAGATATTCAAAATCTGCTTCCTGAGTCTTTTCTATTTTTTAAGCCCCGTGATGTCGTAAGTGGGGATTTTTACTGGATAGCTGAGGTCGCTGATGAGTTTGGAAATAAAAAAATCGTCTTAGCGGCGATAGATTGCACAGGGCATGGCGTGCCGGGGGCTTTTATGTCTATGGTGGGCGATGGCTTGCTCAACCAAATCGTCAAACTCCAACAAATTACTTCTCCTGACTTGATACTCAAAGCCTTAGACAAGGGAGTAAAAGAATCCCTCAACCAAGAAGAAACCGCTAATAATGACGGTATGGACATCGCTATCTGCACAATAGATAAGAACGGTAGAAAAATGGAATTTGCAGGAGCAAAAAACCCCTTAATATATATCCAAAATGGTCAAATAGTAGAAATAGCAGGGGACAAACTCCATGTAGGGGGGAGCGTGCGAAAAAACATAGAAAAATTTAAAAATAAGCAATTTACTAAGCATACTATAGACCTCTCTCTACCCACAACTTGCTATATCTTCTCCGATGGCTACGAAGACCAATTTGGGGGAACTGAAAATAAAAAGTTTGGAAAAAGGCAACTCTATCAAAAATTTTTTGAGTACCATCAGTTACCTATGGAGGAGCAGAAATTGGCTTTGGAGCACAACTTTAAAGCATGGATGGGAAAACACGCTCAGATAGATGATATTCTGGTTATTGGCTTCCAAGCCTGAGAGATAGATACCAGCAATTAAAATCTTACATCTTACTTCCCCAAGTGTTAAAAAGTGTGGTTTAGTTTTTGCGGATTTTCTTATAATAGTGCAACATATCTTTCTATTTGTCAAAATTTAATTATGAAAAAAGATATTTTTAGTTTTACCCTTATTGTAGGCATTGTATTTTTACTAAGTACTTCTTCTATTTATGCTCAACTCCTTGACTCAGCAAGTTTAGCAAGTAAGAAGATTTATAATTCTCTTGAAGAAGCCTTGACAGAACCAGACAAAGTGTACCGCTTAGATTTGTCAAGCTACGGGACGGACACATGGGGCGAGCAGAACTCTACGCTCTCCGAACTTCCAGAAAGTATTGGCAAGCTATTTAACCTACAAGAGTTAGACCTGAGCGAGAACAACCTTACTACCTTACCCAACGCCATAGGCGACTTAAAAAATTTGCAATACCTCTACCTACATTCCAATAAAATCAAAAGCCTGCCCATAGCGATAGGTAAACTCTCTAATCTGAGAAAAATTACCTTAGAAGCAAATAGGCTCATAGACCTGCCCAAAGAGATGGCAAATCTTACTAACTTACTTTCTCTGGACTTAGACCATAACTCATTCAACGAATTTCCCTTAGTCATTACCCAATTAGTCAATTTAGAGGAACTTTCTATCCATTCCAATTCCTTGCAAAGTCTGCCCGGTGAGATAGGGAATCTAAGAAAACTGAAAAAATTGGAAATTTGGGATAATCGCATTGGGGCTTTACCCGAGGAGATAGGTAGCCTCGTAAACCTACAAATGTTAGATGCTAACTCTAACTTGTTGGTCAATCTGCCAAACGGCATAGGAAACTTAACAAACCTGACTTTTTTGAACCTTACGCAAAATAGCCTAAAAAGACTACCTACAAGCATCGTAGGCATGAAAAAATTAATAGAAATAGACCTTTCCTACAATGCCTTAGAAGCACTACCCCAAGAGATAGGTAATTTGAAAGCAGTCAAAAGTTTAGACTTGACCAGTAATCAACTGACCTCTCTCCCTGCCGAAATTGGTAATTTGACCGATATAGAGCAGTTAGACCTGAATGCCAACAAACTGAAATCAATCCCCAAGGAAATAAGCAATTTAAAGAAAATCAAAGAGTTGGTTCTTTTCCAAAATGAACTTACCTCTCTTCCTACTGAGTTAGGAAATATGACAGCTCTGGTCAGCATAGACCTTAATACCAATCTGCTTACCGAATTGCCTAAGGAGATAGGCAAGCTGAGCAATGTGCAGGTGTTGGTACTGTGGGGCAACAAACTTACCCAACTGCCGAACGACCTATGCAACATGGAAGGGCTGATGGCAATAGAACTCCAAGACAATCAGCTTATGAAACTCCCTGCTTGTATCAATAAGATTAGCAATCTCATCAAAATAGACCTGAGCAACAACAAAATCTCCGCTGCGGAAAAGAAAAGACTGACAGATTTATTTCCCGCGGCTCAGTTAGATTTTTGAGAAATTATACAGCAAACAAATTCTAACTAAATATTTGGTAAGTAAGGACTTAAAGCAAAAATTCATATAATACGTGTATGCTTTTTCATTAAAAACTTGTAACTTTGGGATAAATCAAAATGCTTTATGAAAATCCCTAAGTCTTATCGCTATTACAAATTAGAAGATTTAGCCAATATTCTGCATATCTCCGACCAGACATATATAGATATGTTAGAGCCTCTCCTACCAGCAGAACCTTCTGATTTCTTAAAAGAGCTAATCAGACGCAACCTCCCCTTGCCTATGCCCAATGAAAAGGCAAAATCTGAACTACTCATCATGCCTATTTTGGTGGAAATGTGGGTAAAGAACCAAGAATTTAAGCCTTTTTCAGGATTTAGTTTAAATATAGACCCTCAAAAAGGACTCAAAGGGGTATGCGATTTTTTAGTTAGCACCAACCCATACGGAAATAGAATCCAAGCACCTGTAGTAAGCATTTTTGAGGCAAAAAATGACAACTTAGAGGACTGGTATGGGCAATGTGGTGCTGAGATGTATGCAGCACGCATTTTCAACGAAAGAGAAGGTAATAACATAACTATCATACATGGGGCTGTAACTAATGGTTTTACATGGCAATTTTTAAAATTGGAAAAACAAATACTCTATATAGATTCTCAACGCTATGGCATAGCTAATTTACCCCAACTCTTAGGAGCAATTCAAAAAGTATATGATTTTTATAAAAGTAAATGAGAAGCTTTTTCGCACAATCAATCAAACATTCCGTAACTTTCTATGACATGATAAACAAATAATTATGTATAAAATACCCACATTGAACCAGAAAACAGCTATATTTGTTTCTCATAAAATTTGATATGTATGGGCAAAGTTTCAGAGAATCTTTTAGCAGAGCATCAAGTAAGAAAAACAAAAATTCGCTTAGAAATTTTAGATTTTTTCTTGTCAAAAAAGTATGCGCTTTCTCATGGAGAAATAGAAGAAGCAATAGACCCCAGCTATGACCGCGTAACAATTTATCGTACTCTCAAATCTTTTGAAGAACAAGGCTTGATTCACAAGGTCTTAGATGAGTCTGGTACTGCTAAATATGCCCTCTGTGCTGACCATTGCGTAGGGCATAAGCACCATGATAGTCATGTGCATTTTAGCTGTACGAAGTGTGGGCATACTTTCTGCTTAGAAGAAGTTTTAATCCCAGAAATCAAACTTCCTATAAACTACCAACTTACAGGCTATAATTTTTTAGTGCAAGGCATTTGCAAAGACTGCCCAAAGTAATAGTGGTATATTCTCATAAAAAATGTCAAACATATAGAAATTTAAAATTGGGAATAATATATTTACATTTGGTTCAAAAATTATAGCTTACTATCAATGACTTTTCTATATCCAACATTTTTGTTTGCTATTGGGCTAATAGCTATCCCAATTATCATTCACTTTTTCAATTTCCAACGACCTAAAAAAGTCTATTTTACCAACATAGACTTTCTCAAGCAAGTCAAGGCGATTTCAAATTCGAGGAACAAGCTCAAAAATCTGCTTGTTCTCTTGGCTCGCTGTCTTTTCATTACTGCTTTGGCTTATAACTTAAATCCAAATATCTCTGCAATCAGTTTTTTGCTCGCTTCTCCTGTTAATCTTGAAAAAGTAGCTGCATCTAAGTCTTTAATTTCTGGAACTTCTGGTAAAAGTTCAGCAAAAAGGTCTTCCTTGCTTTTATAATTGATTTCCTCTATTTTAAGAGGATTCAAAGGCATCATTTTCTGATAAATAAAGGTTTCTTCTATATTTTTTTCTCCCTTTTTTACCTCTTTGAATTCTTGCTTAATTATTTCTCCATACTTAAGCATTAATTCTTTCAAAGATACAACAAGTTTATCTTCAGAACTAATGATTTCTTGAAAATGGTTTGAAGCAAATAAATCATCAAGAACCTCTTTTAGTTTTGAACTTTGGACAAGTTTATCTACAATGATTTTTTCTTGACTATGCATGGTTAGATTTTTAATAGTTAGATTATTGATACTTTAAAATGTTAAAAATCTGATTATCCTGTATTTATAGCTTAATAAAACAGTTTTCCTAAGCTTCCAATACTTATTGTAAGTAATTCAACAAAATTATCAGATATAGTTTTCTTGATAATTAATTGATAATTTAATGCCCAATATCATCTTCAGCTGACTTAAAGTGTGCTTAGAATTGTTGAATTACTTAGTAATATTCAATTATACTCATTCATATTGAGGTTCTTCTCTATCAATCAAACATGCTAAATAATCCAAAAAACAACGAACTAAACAGCCTGCATCTCTAAAACAGTTTACGGAACAGATAGCATACATCGCGCTACAATAAGCCCTACTTCCCATACTTTCTAATGTACTATCGTCTAAATCTTTTTGAGTGCTTGCATACATAGTCAATGCCTTTTTCAAAATCACATCTTTTTGATTATTATTCAATTTCCCAAAGGCAGAAATATCTTGAGATAACTTTTCTAAGTAATTCATCTCAAGCAATATCTCATTTATCAACTCTTGTTCATTTTTGTATCCTTTACTTTTGAGATATAAATTAACATTTGCTTTATTTGATAAGTTTTCCTTGATTTTCTTTTTCACCTCTGGAGATAGTATATGAGTCGTTGTTTTTGTCTATCTCTTTGTTTAATATGTAAATCTACCAAGTTCTGAAAACTTTCATGTGTTGTAACTTGTTTTTCAATACTTGTTTCTTTAATATTTTGCTCAGACATATCCTTTTCTAAGGAAGATAATGTTTGATTTTGACAACTTGCAGTAACAAAGATAATCAATATCAATGTTAAGACATTACTAAAAATTAATTTTCTCATCGTAATAGTTTGTTTAAAATATTGCTTACTCTATTAGCTTTTTGGCTTCCGCTTTCTTGACAAATATTATAAAAAAATTGTTTGATTCTAAGAACATATAATTCTAATTTACTATATTTACATCTATTTTAGAACTAAATGAAGTAATTAAATCATGGAAACATTAGATATTGGTCTTAATATAAAGAAAATCAGAGAGTTGAAAAATTTTACACAAGAATACATGGCAGAGAAGCTACAAATGTCGCAACGAGGGTATAGCAAAATAGAAAATGGAGAAGTAGATATTTCTTTTACTCGAATTCGTGATATTGCAAAAATTTTAGGATTAAAACCCGCAGATATTATTGGTTTTGATGAGAGATTTGTTTTATTTAGCATTACACATAATCAAACAGGGGTAGAGAATGGTATTTACATCAACAATGAACTTACTAATAAGGAAAGAGAGTTATACGAAAAACAAATCGCCTTACTTGAGAGTCAAAACAAAGAACTCAAAGAAATGATAGATTTCTTAAAAAACTTACAAAACAGAAACTCATAACTCACTATCAATGACTTTTCTATATCCAACATTCTTGTTTGCCATTGGGCTAATAGCTATCCCAATTATTATTCACTTTTTCAATTTCCAACGACCTAAAAAAGTCTATTTTACCAATATAGACTTTCTCAAACAAGTTAAGGCAATTTCAAATTCTAAGAACAAGCTCAAAAATCTGCTTGTTCTCTTGGCACGCTGTCTTTTCATTACTGCTTTGGCTTTGGCTTTTGCCCAGCCCATCATTCCTAACCAA
Organism: Thermoflexibacter ruber; assembly: GCF_900113045.1. GTDB lineage: Bacteria > Bacteroidota > Bacteroidia > Cytophagales > Thermoflexibacteraceae > Thermoflexibacter > Thermoflexibacter ruber. Next base: position 5,803 of record NZ_FONY01000050.1, on the reverse strand, counting down.
AGTGTCAATGCCACCCAACAAAGCAACTATGTGAGTGTTTATGTGGATAATTCTTTTAGTATGCAAAGCGAGCAGGACAACAAAAAACTCTTGGATTTGAGTTTGACCTATACCGACCAACTGCTCAAAGTTTTTCCTAAATCTGCTGTTTTTTCCCTCTTGACCAATAGCTTTGATGCAGACTTGAACTTCTTTTTTGAAGCCAGCAAAATCAATGATAGGCTCAATAAAATAGACTATAGCAACTCCAGCAGGGATTTTAAAAATATTTATAACAAGCAACTCACTAACTTACAGAACAACACAAGCGACAAGAGCAACCATATTTTTTGGTTTTCTGATTTTCAAAAAAGCAATGGGAGTTTAGAAAACTTGACCTTGGACAGCACTAACAATTTTTACTTGATTCCTTTGCGACCAAGCGAAACCTCTAATATTTACGTGGACTCGATTTGGTTAGAAAACCCCTTTGTCAAGGTCAATGAGAATAACACCCTGCATATCAAGGTCAATCACTTTGGTACCAACGGGGTTACAGATAAAATTGTAAAGTTTTTCATCGAAGGGAATCAAGTATCGAGTAGCACCGTTACCATAGATGCCAATGCTTCGCAGACTATTGCACTGAACTTTGCTGTAACTGATGCTGGGGCAAAAAGATGCAAAATTACTTTAGACGACTACCCTGTTACTTTTGACAACGATTATTATTTTACGCTGAGGGTTGCTCCTGAAATTCGCATTGCCCACATTACCAGCGACAATACGCCCTACATCGCCAATGTGTATGCCAATGAACCTTTTTTCAAAGTAAAGCAATTCAGTATCAATGCAGTGGATTACTCCCAACTACCTACTTCCAACTTAGTTATTTTGCAGTCTATCAAAGACATAGACAATGCTTTGCAAGTAGCCTTGCGAAATTTTCTTTCCAAAGGCGGAACGGTAGTTTTATTTCCCTCAGACAATGCCAATACGGAAAGTTATGCTAATGCTTTTGGCTTACCTATTCGCAATATGCCTCCTGCTGCACCTAATACGCAGATGTTGGGTCTGAATCCCCCAGATGCCCAAAATCCTTTTTTCACTGGTGTTTTTGAAAAAATTTCTCCTACTATGAGTACGCCCCAAGCCATTCCTGTCATCAATTGGGGCAATGTAGGGGCAAAAATTTTAAATTTTAAAAATGACTTGCCTTTTTGCTCTGTCTTTAATTCTGGAGCGGAAAATGGCAAGGTCTATTTGTTTGCTTCACCTTTAGACACCAAATATTCAGATTTTGCCAAACACTCGCTCTTTGTGCCTGTGATGTATAAAATTGCTTTGGCAAGCAGAAATAACAACGAGCGATTGGCGTATAATTTTACAGAAAATGTAGCGACCATTACCTTGGAAGACTCTGTGATGCAAGGAAGTAGCCGAAATGATATTTTCAAAATAGTCCCTACGGATAGCACCAACAAAGTGGGCTTGGAAATTATTACTCCCCAGCGAATTGCCGATGGGAAGCTAATCATAGACATTCCTAAAACCAATATGGAAGCAGGGAATTACGTAGTGATTCGCAAAAGCGATAACCGACCAATTGCCAACATTGCTTTCAATTATGATAAAAGAGAGTCTGTTTTTGAAACCTACAGCTCAGAGGAACTTAAGCGTATTTTTGCAGGGAAAAAGAACGTACAAATTTTTGAAGCCATTGATAATGAAAAGTTTGGCAATGAGTTCAAAGAAAAAAATGTAGCTTTCCCTCTTTGGCGATATATGCTCTATGCCGCACTTGCCTTCTTGCTGATAGAGGTTTCGCTCATACGTTTTTGGAAAACAGTATAATACAGAAAATCCTATAAGGTTCATTAAACCTTATAGGATTAAGTATTTTTTAGTTTTACAAAGACAGCGTACTCAAAACGCTATTCATACTACGTACCGCCTCAGCAGACTTGTTGAAAAGTTCTTGTTCTTCCGCATTTAGTTGAAAGTCTATAATTTTTTCCCAGCCATTCCTACCAATCACTACAGGCACACCTAAGCAAATATCTTTTTGACCATATTCCCCATCTAAGACTACACAGCATGGGAATACACGCTTTTGGTCGCGAACAATGCTTTCTACTAACAAAGCACCAGCCGCACCAGGCGCATACCAAGCAGAAGTACCTATAAGTTTGGTCAAAGTAGCCCCACCTACCATAGTATCTGCGGCTACCTGTTTGAGTTGCTCGGCAGAAAGGAACTGACTGACAGGTACACCCTTATAGGTTGCTAAACGGGTCAAAGGAATCATAGTAGTATCGCCATGTCCACCTATTACTACGCCTTCTATGTCGTGCTGAGAAGCATTCAACGCTAAGGAAAGATAAGTTTTAAATCTGGCACTGTCCAGAATCCCGCCCATGCCAATAATTCTATTCTTAGGCAAACCAGAGGACTTTAATGCCAAATAAGTCATCGTATCCATTGGATTAGAAATCACAATCACAATCGCATTAGGGGAGTAGCGAATGAGGTTTTCTGTTACGCTTTTGACTATGCCTGCATTGATGCCGATGAGTTCTTCTCTGGTCATGCCCGGCTTGCGCGGAATACCAGAGGTAATCAGTACTACATCAGAGCCAGCTGTTTTGCTATAATCATTGGTTGAGGCGGTGATTTTAGTGCCAAACCCCAACAGCGTAGCAGTTTGGAGCATATCTAATCCTTTGCCTTCGCTGAGTCCTTCTTTTATATCAAGTAATACTACTTCATCAGCTAACTGTCTGTATGCCAATACATCGGCGCAAGTTGCTCCTACGTTTCCTGCACCTACTACGGTTACTTTCATTGAGTTATGAGTTTATTGTTAAATTGATTAGTTAATTTGTAAAAATAATAAAAGAGTAGATTAGCTCTTTTTTGGAGTGCTAATTTAATGAGGAAATATCAATTTGCGACAAAGCATATCAAAAAAATAGTAAAAGTTATAGAACCTTTCCTTTACAGTTGTTATTTCTCACTTTTTAAAATAAATTAATATTAGTATTTGTTAAATCTAAGCATTTTTGCGAGTATTGTAGCTAATTGTATTGGTTTTACTCGAGCTTTTGTATTTAATTAAATTACCTGTGTAATTTTTTTAAAATTAATCTTTTACTTTCAAAAATTCAATTTTCTACCTTTGCCAATATTATAGTTTTATCGTTCTATTCGTCAATTTTTTAATGAGCAACAAAATGTTACACAAAAGCAGTTTTCTACAAATCAACTCCATGCCAGAGATAAATGGCGTAAAAATTCAATGGCTCGCAGATAGCGAAAAAATGAGCGAAGAGGATTTCAAAGCGGAAATTGAAGCGGAAAAAAAAGCACTTGAGGAAGTAAAGCCTAAGAATATATTGGCTGATACGCTTCAAATGGGCTTTGCTATCCCTCCAAACTTACAAGAATGGCATAATGGTATTATTTTCCCTGTATTTCAAGGCATAGGGCTACAAAAGTTAGCTATTTTAGTAAGCCATGACCTCTTTGTACAGGTGTCTATTGAGCAGCTTATAGATGAAGAAAAGTCCAATACTGACTTGAAAACAAGGTATTTTGACAGTGAAGAAAATGCTATCAACTGGCTTAAATCTTAAATTTTACTTATTTGTTTTTCAATACTTTAAAACTAATATTACTTATGGAAGCCTACAAAAGTACATTTCAAACCATTCGTGTCTATGAAGACCTTAAACTTTTAGCAAAAGAATGGACAACAGACACAGAGTACATGAGTGAACAAAAGTTCAAAGAAGAGGTGGAGAAAATAGCAGAAGTAGCAGAAAAATACAAGGTAGAGAAGTTTCATGACAATACTACCAATTTTCTTTTCCCTATTTCTCCAGAGCTTCAAACTTGGGTAAATGAAAGCATCTTCACCCGTTTCATTGGTGCGGGATTGAGAAAGTATGCTCTTATCGTGAGTAAAGAGATGATTGCACAACTCTCCATAGAGCAGACCATGGAAGAGGACAATGCAAGCAGTTTTCAAGTCAAATATTTTGATAGCCCAGAAAAAGCCTCAGAGTGGTTGCAGAGTTAATTCATTTTCTATACCAAAACTTCAAATTTATCTCTATTAATGAAAAAGTTGGCAAATAAAGTAGCTATCATCACGGGAGGTGGTAGTGGCATTGGCTTGGCGGCAGCAAAAATTTTTGTTGCTGAGGGAGCAAAAGTTGTTATTTTTGGGCGTACTGCCTCGAAATTGGAAAAAGCCCAAAAAGAAATCGGTGAAAATATCTTGGCAGTAGTCGGCGACATCAGCAAAGCTGAAGACAGAGCAAGACTGGTGGAGGAAACTGTTAAGAAGTTTGGTAAAATCGATGTACTTTTTCTCAATGCAGGCATTGCCAAAGCCGCACCGATAGAGCAAATGACAGAAGAACTCTTTGATGAGGTAATCAACATCAACTTAAAAGGAGATTACTTCCTCATACAAAAGGCTTTACCCCACATGAACGATGGAGGCTCTATTGTGTTGAATGGGTCTATTTCTAACCAAATCGGGCAACACTCCTTGAGTGCTTATGCCGCAAGTAAGGCTGGACTTCGCTCTTTGGCTCGTACCCTTTCTACCGAACTTTTACCCAGAAAAATTAGGGTAAATATGGTTAGTCCGGGAGTAACTCGTACTCCTATCTTAGATATGCCGGGACTTTCTGCGGAAGTAGTCCAAGAAATGATAAGTACGCTGGCTTCTCAAAACCCTATGAAAAGAATAGGAGAACCAGAGGAAATCGCCAAAGTAGCCCTTTTCTTAGCTTGTGATGATTCTTCTTATATTTTAGGAGCAGAAATTAACGCTGATGGTGGTTTTACTCAGCTACAACTTACTTAATTGCAAAGTCTAATCCAGATGATTTCAAAAATGCTTCCTTTAAAAACGGAAGCATTTTTGCTTTAAAATCATAAATTTGTTTGTTAAAGCATTTTATAATACGTTTAATACTCAAGCAAATGAATAAAAATTCAGTAGAAACCATAGAATATAATGGAATAAAATATGCCGAGATTATTTGGGCAGATGTTACTGTTTCTAAAACTACCTTCTTTTCTCCCCCCGAATCTTCTTTTCAGTTTGGATTGTTGGCACACGAGGCTGGTTTTGTTGAACCTCCTCATTACCATAAGTGGATTCCCAGAGAAATTCAAGATTTGCAACAAATGTTTGTTGTACAGCGCGGCGTAGTGGTGGTAGAACTTTACAGCGATGAAGGGGAATTGCTCAGAGAAGTTACACTACGAAAAGGAGATGCTATTGTGCTAATTCACGGCGTTCACGCAATACGCGTAGAGGAGGATATGCAGTGCATTAGCGTAAAACAAGGTCCTTTCTTAGGAGATGTGAATGATAAAGTTTTTGTTGAGATGAAGAAGTAAACAAAAGATTTATATTCTAATCTATGAGGTTTTTACTTCTGATAGATTGGAATATGAAAAAACTAAATATACTCAATCAAAAGTGGTTTTGAAATTTTCTTTACTCCAAAGTCCCTGTTCTCTGACACTTTCCGTGTAAAACTTATGTAAGCAATGGACTTTCATCTACCCTTGACTAACACCGTAGGTGTGCTATTTTTGTAGAAAATAATGAATATACCGACATAAAACTGCGTAGCGGTGGCATATTTCACGCCTACGGCGTTGTTGTAGGTGGCTTGGGCTTACTCTTTTCTATAAACATGATAGCCCTATGGGCTTAAAGTTACATGTAGTATTGTTCATTGGCTAACTCCACAAAAGCGTCAAAAAAACAAAGTCCCTTTCTCAGCAAGAGAAAGGA
>NZ_FONY01000078.1:4756-9051 GCF_900113045.1 Thermoflexibacter ruber | reverse complement strand
AAGATATTTTATGACAAGTTACGCTTTATCTATGTAGAAATCAAGAAGTTTGACAAGAGTTTAGAGGAGATAGAAACACATTTTGACAAGTGGTTGTATGTGCTAAAAAACTTAGTAAAAATAGAGGAGATACCAGCTAAGTTGCAAGAAAAAGTGTTTAAAAAGTTGTTTCAAATTGCAGAGATTGCACGTTTTGATGAGAAGCAGTTGCAATCTTACCGAGATAGTGAAAAGAACTATTTGGACTTTACAGCCTCTTTAGAAACTTCCTTTAATGAAGGAAGAGTAGAAGAAAGGATAGAAATAGCCAAGAATATGATAGCAGAGGGTTTTGATAATCAGGTAATTTTAAAACTTACAGGCTTAACTATTGAGCAGATAGAAGCATTGAGGAAGGAAGTGAGATAGGGGGAATGGCAAACTCTTATTTCTACCCTGTCTTTTGGCTTGGGCATGAAGGGCTTGGACTATGTGCAGAATGTAAGTCAAGAGAATAAATTTACTTTCAATAGCAAGGAGAAGCAAACCGAGCTTGGGCTGTACCACTACGACTTCAGTGCCAGAAGCTATGACTATCAGACAGGTAGGACTACTACCCTTGACCCTCATGGGGATAGGTATGTGAGTATTTCGCCTTATTCTTTCTTGAATAACAACCCGCTGAGGTACATAGACCCTACGGGCAGAGATGTAACCGAAACGGCATGGGGTACGAGCTATACAGGTGTAGATGCTCAACGAGCATTTATGCAGTTGAAGTTCATGAGTGCGTATAATGCAAAGGAAAAGGGAAAGGATAATGGTACCCCCTTAACTGTAGATTAAATTGCGTGAGGTAGCCGCTCAAAATGGAGTTACTGATTTATTTAAAATTGGAGATGTTTTTGAAAAAGCATTTTTTGAAGCCACAGGGAACGCTGTTATGTATAATGACAATCCTGAAAATGTAAGAAATGGTTGTGCTATTTTGTATGAAAGCAATGTGAGGAAAGCCAGAGTGCGTCCCGATGGCATAGGGAGAGTTGCTTATCAAGATAATGAAGGGATAAAGGCGTATGATGATAAAGGAGCTTTCTATGAAGTAAAATCAGGACAGACCACGCTTGATGCAAACTATTCAACAGACAATCCACAACAATTATTGGCAATGCTTGAGGTGCTTAGTCGTAAACCAGCAGGTGCTTTCGGGGGGGCTACCTTATTTTTAGTTACCCCTGTAGGAGTCAAGGTAAATTTGACTCAAGAAGCAAGAAACTATGGAGTTAATCTAATTCAAATAACCTCTACGCTATTGGAAGATGGAACAATAAGTTTCAATAATGCTCAAATACATTATGCCAATCCCAAAGGACGATTAAGGCAAAATTATATGAATGGTGCTCCTATACGGCTTAATATGGAAATGTTTAATAGACCTGTCAAACTAAAATGGAACTAACATGATAACAATAACTTGGTTTTTTATTTTAACAAATTTTCTTAACCCAGACCTAAACAATTTAGATACCATGAAAAACTACATTGAATTTAGCGATGATAGGTACGAATTTACACGAGTGTATTTAGGTTGTAAACCTGATATTTTAGCAAATTCTATTCATTATAAAAATGCCCTTTTTCAACTCATTGCTCCAGAACACCTTGATGGTAGCATAGAAAGTCTTAAAAAGGTTGATAGTATTTTAAATTCTACTGATTTGGAAAAGATAAATACAGATATGTTCAACGGATTACTTCTATATGTAGGAGAAGTCATACAAAAAAAGGTAAATGGAGAAATCCGCTTGGATAATATAATACATCCCCTTATTAAGGGAGATAGATTTTTTCCATGTATTATTTCAGACAAAGGGAAAGAATATGATTTTTATGGTCGAGTAGTTTTTTGCATAGAGCAAATACCCTATTCAAATATTTACTCTAATATAAATTCCATTTTAATCGAATGGAGGCTTCCAGTACAGAAGTTAGAACTCAATCCAGACCTTTTCCCTCCATTGGATAATTAAATTGATACAAAACATAGTCAGAGTTCAAAACTCTGACTGTATTATCCCTTCGGCTTGGGAATGAAGGGCTTGGATTGGACTGCACCAAGTCCTAATACAGAGAATAAGTTTACCTTCAACAGCAAAGAGAAGCAAACTGAGCTTGGGCTGCACTGGCACGACTACGGGGCGAGGAACTATGATGCTCAGATAGGAAGATTCTTTAAAGTAGATAGGTTTGCGGAGAAATATTATAACTTTTCACCATATCAATATGCCGCTAATAATCCTATCAAATATATTGATGTGAATGGGGATAGTATTTGGATTTCTCATAATGGGCAGGATTATAAATACCATAAAGGGCAATTATATGTCTTTGATAGACAAACTGGACAACAAAAATTATTTATTGCACAGCGTAATAGTTTCTTAGCGGGTGTTTTGACTACTATTAATCAGTTAGGTGGAAATACCGCAAAAGGAAGGGAATTATTTGATTTTTTCCATAGTAAAAATGCAAATGGCGAAGATAATTATGTAAGGATAGAGCAACAGACTAATAAGAACAGAGGCAATGAAGGAGGTGGTGCAGGTCAGGCAAGTGATGGTGTTGTGAGCTTAAAGCCATCTCTAACAGGTTCTAATATACCGACAACAAATGGAATACAAATGAGTCCACTTTGGCTTGATTTAGGGCATGAACTTGCTCATGTTCAAGATTTCATACTTAATGGAAATGGCAGCTTCCGAACTACATGGGTAGCTAATCCAAGTGACCCCTCTAAACCATTTTTAGAAGCAGAAAAATATGCTACTCATGTTGAGAATATAATGAGAGCGCAGGCTGGTTTACCCTTGCGGACACATTATGCCGAGCAAGGTGGAGGAGGTTATGAACCTACAAGAATTATTGATAGCAATGGCAAAAGCCTATTTTATAAAAATGCAGCTAATCAACCTTTTGACTATAAAAGCTTAAAATAATGATACAAAAAACAGCCATATTTATTATTTGTATATTTATTTGCGGGTGTAGTGTTAAAAACAGCATTTTAAAACAGATAAATGATACATTTTACTCCCAAGAATACAAAATGTATTTAGGGGGTGATTTTGGATTAAAAAGTCGTAAGGACTTGATGAGAAGACTTGACAAGCAATTATTTTTAAAACATGATACCATCGTAATATTTCAAGGTATTCATTATGGTTCAGTTACTTCCTTTGGTTGTGATGTTTATGATGATACGGTGAGATATATGTATCACTCTATGGATATTAAAACTCATAAAACTAACTTTTTTTCAATCCCTTTTCCTTTTCCTTACAATATAAAAAACAGTCGAGATAGTTACATTTTTGAGAAATTAAAAAAGGGGAAATTGCAAGAAATCTTAGAAGAAGCAAAAAATTCTAAGCTCACATTATCTCCTCCTACTTCTATAAATTTACTACTTATCATAAGAGAGGGTAAAAAATTCAGAGTAGAGAATTATGAAATTAAGGATTTTATACCTAAGCCACTGCAAAGAAATCGGGAGAAACGTCAAGGAAAAAACTTTCCGTAAATTGTACCAAGTTAGTCTTAGAGGTATATAATGGCAATAGCATTCTCAGCACCCAAGAGCAGTACGTAAGCACCGCAGGGGAAACCGCATGGGAAGAGTTAGCAATAGGCATGACCCTGCCAGCCAATACCCCCCTGTTTGCTTTAGACTTAAACGCAGTGTGTTTAAGGCATTCTATCTACCAATCTCTGATTGGCATTTGGTGCGTAGCATGAGAGATAGGTTTTATTCATTGTTAATCAGCAAGTTATAATAGCACAAATCAAAATTTGTACGGTTCGCCGTTGCGACTCTACTCCAGATTTTTGATTCCAGATTCCTCATTGATATTTCCTCATTTTTCCCTATCTTTGTCTAAAACAAGATAGAATATGATTGCACAAAAATACATCAATCCTTTTACCGATTTCGGATTTAAGAAAATCTTTGGGGAGGAGGCAAACAAAGACCTGCTCATTGATTTTTTGAACGAACTGCTCACAGACAAGGGCAAAATTATTGACCTAACCTACCTCAAAAGTGAGCATTTGGGGACTACCGACTTGGATAGAAAAGCGATTTTTGACCTGTATTGTGAAAACGAAAAAGGAGAAAAGTTCATTGTGGAAATGCAAAGAGCTAAACAAGACTATTTTAAGGATAGGAGTTTATACTACGCTACTTTTCCCATTCAAGAACAGGCAAAGCGAGGCGATTGGAACTATCAATTGAAAGGGGTTTATTCTATAGCTATTAC
>NZ_FONY01000078.1:0-3686 GCF_900113045.1 Thermoflexibacter ruber | reverse complement strand
CGGGAGGAGCGCGCCTCATGCCAATTTTGCTTTTTGCAGATTTATTAACCTTAACTACTAATGGAGGGAAAAATGATGCTTCAGTAAGGAATCATGAAAGATTTGAGCAGGAACAATATGAAAACTATTTAAGTAGACAGGCTGGTGATTCAAAAGAAGAAAGAGATAATTATACTTATTTTTTCACTGTGCAAAGTAATGAAGATACTGACAGATTAAGAACAACAGGTTATCCATTTCCAACAGAGCCTAATAAATCCGCATTAGGAGAAGGTGTTTATGCTTGGGGAACACTTGCAGCAGCTCATCTCTATCGGCAAAATTTAATAAGTAGGTATGGAGAAAGTGTTATAGAGAAGACCATTATTCTTGCTTTCAGAATAAAAACAAATATTCTTAATTCGTTAAGGCAATTGGATATTGATTCTTTGACAAATCCGGAAGAGTGGTTAAGTAAGTATTCAAAATTATGGGGTGGAATACCAAATCATGGTTTGCAGTACATAATAAGAGGAACAGGAGAGGCTATGAGAGGCGCAAAAGAACATTTTTTTCATCACACTATCTTCAGCTTTTTAAAATTCTTTTAAACAATGAGTACGAAATTCAATCTCAAGATTACAAGTAAAGAAGCTTCATGGGGCATATTTATAATGATTGATGCAGATTCTATTATCACTGATTTGCCTTATAGTCTCGATACTATCAGAATTTCAGATGAAGTATATCTTCATATTGATACTAATATAAATTTGTACGAGCATGAATTAAAATTATTTGTAAAAGCTATTATGGACAATCTCAACCATATCTTAGTCTATAATAGACAAGGGCATAGACTTATTATTAAAATTAATAATGTTATATTTCCTATAACTGATTATCAATCAGAAGGTTTCTATTATGCCATGGAGGGATGGCTTGGCTTAAATTTTGGTTTTGAAAGTAAGCCTGTAATTTATTCTTTTGACAAATTACAAAACAAGTTTATTTTTGAAATACCAGAATAATTCTTTTATTCTCCCCTGTTAGCCTTAGAGTTGAGCACAAGCGACTCTAAGGCGTTCTATCTGCTAATCTTTGATTGGCATGTAGGTGCGTAAGCAAAAGAGGCAAGTTTTATTTCTTGGTAGTCAGTAGGTTATGCAAAGTATAGTTTTTCACGTGTTGCACCCCGCGTCAAAAGACATGAAAAATTGCATTTTCATTCATAATTCATCATTGATAATTCCTAATTTTACTATCCTTCGGACTCGGCATGAAGGGCTTAGACTACACTGCACCAAGTCTGAATACGGAGGATAAGTTTACTTTCAATGGACAAACGGAGAAGGAAACAAAGCTAAATCTCCACTGGCATGAAACAGCGTTCAGAAGCTATGACCCGCAAGTGGGTAGATTCCACCAGATAGACCCTCTGGCAGATTTGTTTACGGGAATCAATCCGTATCAGTTTGGGTATAATAATCCGGTGATGTTTAATGACCCAACGGGTTTGGCAAATGAGGGAGGCAAGTGTGAAAACTGTACCGATGACCCTAATGCAGGAAAAATAAAGAAAAAGAAAAGTAGTAGTAGCAGTGGAGGCACAGGCATGGCAGGGGTGGTAATAGGGAAGTAGTGCAGTAGGGGAGGAAGCCCAATGCCGAGCGGTGGCAGTAGTAGCTTCAAAAACTTCTTTGACGGCTTAGGCAAGTTTGCTAATAGGTCTGTAACTACAATAAAAGGAGCGCACGCTCGCTTTGGGGTAGTACGGGTAGGACAATAGGAATAATTGCAGAAACGGGAGGAGCGCGCCTCATGCCAATTTTGCTTTTTGCAGATTTATTAACCTTAACTACTAATGGAGGGAAAAATGATGCTTCAGTAAGGAATCATAATGAGTTTTATGAGCAGCAGAAGGAAAATAATCGTAGGAGGATAGAGGAAGAAGACATTTTATTTTATACAGTGCAAAACGAAGCAAATGCTAATAGACTTAGAACAACTGGTTATCCTTTCCCAAGTGAGCCTAATAAGTCAGATATTGGGGAAGGTGTATATAGTTGGGAAACTTATGAAGAAGCATTAAGTCATAAATCTCATTTAGAAAATAACAGAGGAGTTGCTGGTTTAGAAATCATGGTTTTGGGTATTAAAAAAGGTGTATTTGCAAATTTATTACAGAAAGATTTAACATTACTTTCTGATAATAATAGAGAAATATGGCATCGAAGATATGCAAAAACTTGGGGAGGAGTTCCTAATCATGGTTTACAATATATACGCAGGGCAAATAGATTTGGTTTTGAGCATTATTTTCATCACTCCATCTTCCACTTACTTAAATTTTATTAAAACATGGAAAAATCACTTAAATCTTTTAGATTACTAATTGCACCAAAACAAGCAAGTTGGTACATTTCAATAACCATTACAGCATTTATAAATTATGAATACAAAGACGATAATATTTCTAACGATATAAATGTTAATGATGTGGTTTTGATTCGTTTTAAGCAAAATTTAAAATTGAGTGAATTAGAAGTCAGTTACTTAAAAAAAGCAATACAACAAAATTTAGCTAAAATAAGTAACTATCTGAAAGTAAATAATGTAATAGTTATTACGATAAATGAAATTTTGCTTGATGATACTTTTTATCAAGAGGAAGCTATCTATTATGCAATGGAAGGTTTTTTAGGGTTAATCTTTAATTTTATACCCCCTCCTATAGTTTACTCATTCAATAAGCAACAAAATAAATTCATCTTTGAAATTCCTATATGAGTGTCCCCTGTTTGCTTTAGACTTAAACGCAGTGTGTTTAAGGCGTTCTATCTACCAATCTCTGATTGGCGTGTAGGTGCGTAGCATGAGAGATAAGTTTTATTTCTCCTTTGTGTAGCAATCTCGTCCTCCTTTACTGTGGGTCAGTTCCACTTAAGCAGGACAGAACAAAGTAGTAGTTTTTCTTGTTTGTGCAGTTTTATTTTGAAGGAAATTAGTATATTTGGAAAATAGAAAAGTTATGGAAATTGGTTTGATTATCAGTGAATTTAAGAAAATAGTAGAACAAATCTACGGAGAAAGACTTTCTAAGGTAATTCTTTATGGTTCTCAAGCAAGAGGTGAAGCAAAACCAGATTCAGATATTGATTTGCTTGTTGTACTCAAAGATGAGCATATTTCTCTTATCAAAGAAATTCGTACTATCAACCAAAAAGTGATTGATTTAATTTTGCAATACGACAAGCCTATCTCTTTCCTGCCTGTTACTCAAACAAAATTTGAAACCCACAAAAGTCCCTTATTTTATTTTATTAGAAAAGAAGGCAAAGAGGTATGAAAGAAGAAATACTGCAAGTTTTAGCTAAAGCTGACGACTGTCTTGAAAATGCAAAATACCTTTTCAAGGGACATTTTTACTTGGGAACGGTCAATAGGTCTTATTATGCTATTTTCAATTATGTGCAGGCACTACTTTTTACAAAACAAATTTTCGCTAAGACGCATCAAGGTTGCCACAGTAAATTCAATGAACTATTTATTAAGACCAATATTTTCCCAAAAGAATTTGCAGAAAAACTCAATGAAACTTTTGAGCTAAGGCAGTCAGGCGATTACGAGATGAATACCGATATAGGAGAAGAAGAAGCCAAAGCAAGCATAGAAAATGCAGAAAGTTTCTGCGAAATGGTGAAAAA
>NZ_FONY01000020.1 GCF_900113045.1 Thermoflexibacter ruber | reverse complement strand
TAATAAATCACAATTGCCATGATTTCTGAACAAGACATTTTTTCTTGTGGTACAACTTGTCCTTGACTTAATTGATACTGTTCAAATTTTTTAGCAAAGTCATCACAAGTAATGTAAATTTCTATTAGTTTTGTTGTGTTCAATATTAAGTACATAGTATTCTTTGATTAGTGTAATTTTCAAATATACTATATTTATTAATATTGAACATTTTTTATCATAAAAAATTGACTTTTAAACAATTACCTCAATAACTCACGTTATTATAGAAGCTATCACTTCCATTTTACCGATTTGCGACGAGTTTGTCGTAGCAGTAGGCAAATCAGAGGATGATACCTTAGCCTTGATTCAATCCATTGATTCTGATAAAATTAAAATCATAGAAACGGTTTGGGACGAGAGTTTGAGAAAGGGGGGCAGAGTATTGGCAGAAGAAACCAACAAGGCATTAGCACAAATTGCAAGTGACTCAGATTGGGCTTTTTATATTCAAGGCGATGAGGTAGTTCATGAAAAATATTTGCCTGTTATCCAAGAAGCTATGCAAACTTATTTATCAGAAACAAAAGTAGAAGGTCTGCTTTTCAACTACTTGCACTTTTATGGAAGTTATCAGTATGTGGCTGATTCTCGGCATTGGTACAGAAAAGAAATCCGCATCATTAGAAATCACCGCAATATTACCTCTTACCAAGATGCTCAAGGATTTAGGAAAAAAGATGGTAAAAAGCTAAAAGTCAAGCAAATAGATGCTTTCGTTTATCACTATGGCTGGGTAAAAAATCCTATAATTCAACAAAAAAAAGTAGAAACTTTTAATGCCTTATGGCATGATGAGGAAAGTTTGAAAAAGATAATCGTCCCTGCCAATGCCTTTGACTATTCACAAGTAGATTCTTTAGCTCTTTTTGAAGGAGAACATCCGCAAGTCATTAAAGAGCGTATCCAAAAGATGAACTGGGATTTTCAATTTGACGTTACTCAGAAAAAATATACGCTTCGCTATCTCATAGCCTATTGGATAGAAAAACTTACAGGTTGGCGGATAGGAGAGTATAAAAATTATAAACTGCTTAAATAGCTACAATTAGATAAGTGTTTGACTTAGAAAGTCAAACCTACAACTATTTCACTCATAAGGGATTTCTGTTTGATGAGGGTCATACTTAGGCTTTTGTAAGCGATGTTCTAATTGTTTTTCTATCTCTGGGGTAATAATATGCTCCATAGTTTCTGCGTCATCATGCACATGGTCAGGGGCTATACGCAGATATTCAGTCAAATAAAGTTCCCAAAGTCTGTGTAGTCGCACTATCCTTTTTCCTCTTTCATAGCCTTCTTTGGTAAAAGCCCACCCTTTTTCATTTTGAGAGAGGTAGCCTTGTTCTCTAAGCCTTTGAAGTGCTTTTTTCAAAATTTGGGGTTGGAATAGACGGTGCTGTTTGATGTAATCTGCACTGCGTTCTTCAAAAAACAGTTTGTCTTTTTCTCCTAAGTGATAAATTAGTTTGAGAATATTCTCGTCAGTAAATTTACTTTGATAATTTCTTTGCTGAAGGTATTTGGCTATCAAACCTTTTCTGGGTGCAAATAGGAATGAAAATAGAGCAATAAAAGAAATAACTAAAATAATCCAAGGTCCCGTTGGCATAGCAGGTGCTAAGTAAGAAATAAATGCTCCCAAAAATCCTGCTACTGCGCCCATGATGGCAGAAAGTAAGACCATAGTAGCGAGTCTATCAGTCCAGTAGCGAGCCGCCGCAGGAGGAGTTATCAGCATAGCTGCCATGAGTACTACACCAACCGCCTGAATACCAATAACTACTGCCAATACAGTAAGTGTAGTCAAAATAAACTCTAATCGCTTAACAGGCAAGCCAATCACTTGAGCAAAATGTTCATCAAAAGCAATCAGTTGGAACTCTTTGAAAAAAAGTAAAACTATCAATACCAAAATAATTGCGGTGCTTGCAAATACAGCTAAGTCCTCCCCTACTAAAGCCGCTGCCTTACCAAAAAGAAAACTATCCAAACCCGCCTGCTCCTCATTTCCAGAGTGCTGGATAGAGGTGAGGAGCAGGATACCTACACCAAAAAAAACAGATAATACTAATCCTACGGCAGTATCTTCTTTAATCTTACTATTTTTTACTATCCAATCGATGCAAAGCATGGATAGCCACCCTGATAAAAATGCCCCCACGATAAGAGCCAAAGGGTTTTTAGTCCCAATAGCTAAAAAAGCCAAACATACTCCCGGTAAAACTGCATGGGCTACTGCATCACCTACTAAGGATTTTTTTTTGAGAAAAGTAAAAGTCCCTACAATCGCCGAGCTTGCAGATAGCAAGATAGACCCCAAGACTACATATACTACATTGATTTCTCGAAAAGAAAAAAATGAAAAAATATCCTGCATAGTATTCAGTATTTCAGATTCATGCTACTTCCCTTAGCCTACTGCTACCTCTAATCTCACCTTCCAATCGTCAATTTCCAACTCCTCCCCTTGTGCTACTTGTGGAAGTAACTCTAAAACAGTAGCTTGGGTTTCTCCACTGATGTAGGCGGCGTGTTTGCGAATTGCCATGTTCACTGCCTTATCGCCCTCTTGGATAAAGACCTTGATTTTGTCTTGGACTTCTAAGCCCTTGTCCTTGCGTATGTTCTGAATACGGTTTACCAAGTCCCTTGCAATGCCTTCCTCTCGCAGTTCGTCAGTTATGGTAATATCCAGAGCCACAGTTACATTGCCATCTTTGGCTACCGACCAACCTGCAATGTCTTCGGAAGAAATCTCTACGTCTTTCAAAGTCAGTTTGCTTGCATTACCATTGAGATAAACAATAAACTCGCCTTCTTTCTCTAAACGATTAATGTCTGCTTGGCTCATCTTACTGATTTCTGCGGCGATAGCTTGCATTTGTTTGCCGTAAATCTTGCCCAATTCCCTAAAATTAGGCTTGATTTTCTTGGTCAAGATACCCGAATCATCGGAGATATAGGTAATTTCTTTGATGTTTACTTCGGTCTTTATCAAGTCTTTAACTGCTTCTATTTGTGCCTTTGTCGCCTCATCTAAAATAGGTATCAAGATTTTTTGTAAGGGCTGACGCACTTTAATTTTTTTGTCTTTACGGATAGAGTGAACCAATGAACAGATGCTCTGCGCCAAAGTCATAGACTGCTCTAAATCTTTGTCTATGAGATTTTTATTTGGCTCAGTGAAATAAGTCAAATGCACCGAATCGTATTGGAGAGGTGTATTTTTTGCCTTTGCTTTTTCTCTGATGTTATCTGTCATATTTTTATACAACCACTCTGCAAAAAAAGGAGCGACAGGCGACATAAGTTGAGCAGTTACTAACAAACATTCATGTAAAGTTTGGTAAGCGGCAAGTTTGTCCGCAGTCATTTCCCCAATCCAAAAACGTTTCCTTGAAAGCCTTACATACCAGTTAGAAAGTTGGTCGCACACAAAATCTTGGATAGCACGCACAGCTTTGGTTACATCATAGTCAGTATATGCCTTATCTACCGTTTCAATCAAGTTTTGTAAAACGGAAATAACCCACCTATCCAAAGTCGACCTTTGCTCATAAGGCATTACGTTGAACTCGTCTATTTCGTAATTGTCCACATTGGCGTACATAGCAAAAAAGTTATAGGTATTCTGCAAGGTCGAGAAAAATTTACGTTGTAGTTCTTCTACCCCAGCCAAATTAAACTTTAAGTTGTCCCAAGGGTCAGAGTTTTCTACCATGTACCAGCGAATTGCGTCCACTCCATATCTTTCTATCGCCTCAAAGGGATTGATAACGTTTCCTTTGCGTTTGGACATTTTTTCCCCGTCTTTGTCTAAAACTAAACCTGTGGAAACCACATTCTTAAAAGCAACGCTGTCAAATACCAAACCCGCAATCGCATGGAGGGTGAAGAACCAGCCTCTGGTCTGGTCAACCCCTTCGGAGATGTAGTCAGCGGGATAGTTCGCTTTGAAAATATCCTGATTTTCAAAAGGATAATGCCACTGAGCATAAGGCATAGCCCCCGAATCAAACCAAACGTCTATGAGGTCAGGCACACGATTCAAGATAAGCCCATGCTTAATCAGTACAATATCGTCTGCAAAAGGCTTGTGCAAGTCTAACTTGCTTTCCAAATCAGGGACAACCCTCTTAATTTCTTGCAAGGAAATATAACGCCCCGTAGATGACATGGGGAATATGTCCAAAGCATTAGAAAGGTTGGATTTATCTAAATTATCCCAGTCAAAATATTCATTTGCTTTTTCTTTACTCAAAAAACCCAAAGAGATAAGTTCTTCAATAGAACCTACGCAAACTTCTTCTTTTCCGTCTTCTGTTCTCCAAATCGGTAGTGGCGTTCCCCAATAGCGACTTCTTGACAAGTTCCAGTCCACCAAATTTTCTAACCAATTCCCGAAACGACCTGTTCCTGTGCTTTCTGGTTTCCAATTAATCGTTTTGTTCAGTTCTACTAATCTATCTTTCAAAGCAGTAGTTCTGATAAACCAAGACTCTAAGGGATAGTACAATACGGGTTTGTCCGTTCTCCAACAGTGTGGATAGGTATGTTCATATTTTTCTACTTTGAATGCTTTGTTTTGCTCTTTTAGCATGATAGAAATAAGTACATCAGAAGGCAAGTAGTTTTCTTTGGCACTTTCTTTTTCCTCGTATTCAGGCTTGATATAGTTAGGTTTGATGTATTTGTTTTTTAACTCACTATTATCAAAATAAGCGTCAAATTGTGCTTTTACACTTTTTACAAACCTTCCTTGCTTGTCGACCAAAGGCATTTCCTTCCCTTCTTCGTCTAAAATCGTCAAAGGAGGAACGCCAGCTTGTTTGGCGGCACGAAAGTCATCTGCCCCGAAAGTAGGCGAAATATGTACGATACCTGTTCCGTCTTCTGTAGTTACAAAATCCCCCGCAATCACTTTAAAGGCATTTTCTGCATTTTCAAGCGGTTGTGCAAAGGGAATTAACTGCTCGTACTCAATACCCAATAACTCCTCTCCCTTCATTTCCTCACAAACTACATAAGGAATTTTTCCTGCAAATTTTTCTTCTTCTGTATCGTTACGGTTTACGTATTTATTTCCCAAAATTTTTCCCATCAAAGCCTTTGCCATGATGACATTGACAGGTTGGTTAGTGTATTGGTTATGCGTTTTAACTTTTACATAGTCAATATCTTTACCCACAGCCAGAGCAGTATTTGCAGGCAAAGTCCAAGGCGTGGTCGTCCAAGCTAAGAAGTAGTCATTCGGCGTTCCTTTTATCTTGAATTGGGCAACAATGGTCGTATCTTTCACCATTTTGTAAGTTCCCGGTTGGTTCAACTCGTGAGAGCTTAATCCTGTTCCCGCCGCAGGAGAGTAGGGCTGAATGGTATAACCTTGGTAAAGCAACCCCTTGTTGTAGAGTTGTTGGAGTAACCACCAACAAGACTCTATGTATTTATTTTCAAAAGTAATGTACGGATTTTGCAAGTCCACCCAATAGCCCATTTTCTCAGTAAGTTCGTCCCATTGGTCTTTGTACTTCATGACCGTTTCCCTACACTTCTTGTTGTAGTCTGCCACGCTGATTTTTTTGCCAATGTCTTCTTTGGTAATGCCCAATTCCTTCTCCACTTGCAGTTCTATGGGCAAACCGTGTGTATCCCAGCCCCCTTTGCGCTTTACCTGCTTGCCTTTGAGGGTATGGTAACGACAAAAAATATCTTTGATAGTACGAGCCATTACGTGGTGAATACCCGGTGTGCCGTTAGCAGAAGGAGGTCCCTCATAGAAAGTGAAAGTAGGTTTGCCTTCCCTACTTGTAACTGATTGCTCAAAAACCTGATTGGCTTTCCAAAATGCCAAAATTTCTTGATTGACTTGGGTACTAAGTTGGCTAATGCTCTGTTTGTATTCTTTGTACTTCATTTTCTTGAATCTGGAATTTAGAATCTGGAATGAAGAATAAAATTACCAAAGGGAATCATACAAATATTCCAGATTTCTCATTCTTCATTCCAGATTAAATAAGGCACAAAGGTAAGGAAAAAATGAGATGAATTTACACAAAAAGCAGAGTGTTATTTATTAAACGTGTTTTTTCTCTTGGCTTGCACACTACGTAATAAATATCTTTGGGTGTGGAACATTGATAGAAAATAACTAATAGCATAGCCTTAAAAACCTGTAAAGGCGATATATTTCACTCCTACAGAGCTTTTAGAAAGTAGCTTTTTGCTACCAGTATCTCAACCCCAATTTGGTATATTTTTAATACCTATTAGCTTTTAGATTTTTCCCCTTTCAACAGTTCTTCAAATCCTTTAAATATGATTTTCAATGGATTATACCCTACAAAGCCTGTGGTTACTCCGTACATAGGCTTTGTTTTTTCTTCTTGATACGTGTCAAAAAGCTTATCCCAAATAATGAGTACCCCCCCAAAGTTTTTATCAATATATTCCTCATTAGTCGCATGATGAACTCGATGGGCAGAGGGTGTATTAAAAATTTTTTCCCAAAAACCTAACTTCCCAATCGCTTCTGTATGCAAGAAAAATTGGTAAAAAAGATTCAAGGCAATGCTCCCTACTACAAAAGTGGGCGAAAAACCTATCAAAATCAAAGGAATGAAAAAGAATAAATTGACCAGCCCTCCAAACCAATTCAAGCGATATGCCCCTGAAAGGTTATAAAGTGTAGAGGAATGGTGCGTATGATGAAAAGCCCACAACAGCTTGGTTTTGTGCGAAGCCCAATGAAAAAAGTAATACACAAAATCCACCAAGAAAAAACACAGCAGAAATGTCCAAAAGGTATTTTCTATTTTGAAAGGAGTAATTTTATAAGCCAAATCTAAGGTAAATAACTTCGCTCCTGCAAAAACTACTTTGCCAAAAAACTGATGTCCAAAGAAAATCGCCAAATTAGCCAAGGTTTCTTTGATGTGATACGCCTTGCGTTCTGTACGCCAATTCCATACTACCTCTGCTATGATTGCCGAAAAGATAATCAGCAGAAAGACAAAGCGATAGCTTCCAATTTGAGTGTGTAAGAGTTCCATAAAACGTATCATTTTAAGGCAACGTAATTGTCTTACTTATATTTCCTAAACTCACCTCCACTTGTTTATCGCAAGTTCCACTGCCAAAATTGAGCGTCATGCTTGGTTTAGAGCCTACTTTGACTACACTTACCCCACTGACAGGATAAAATACGCCACTCTGAAAACAAGCCTGTTTTATCACCAAAGGCGTAGTAATTTCGGTAGTAAAGGTTTCTCCGCTATTGTTAATGCCTGCACTTGTACCTGAGATTCTCACCTCATTATCAATGATTTGTTTTGGATTCGTGCCAAAACTAATTCGCGTAGTTCTCTGTAAATTATTGACAGTAATCTTTTTGTTGGGCGTAGTGATTTGCAGATTAGAGGCATTGGTTGTATAAGAAATTTGCGTGTTAGAGCGAGTAATATTGCTCTGGACAATCGTCCCAGAAATGGTATAACTTTCTACAGCATAGTTTTGAAAAGTTATAGTACGCTGATTATCAGTAAAAACAACTGTCATTTTTCCTTTGCGAGTTCTGCCAAATAGTCCTTGGCAACCATTGCCAAAATCTATGGTCAAACTTCTCTGCTGAAGATTGAGGCTGATGTCGCCGCAAGCCTCTACCCTGCCGTTGCCTATGCCGTCAAATTTTCCGTCCATGGCATCATCTACGGTTGAGATTACATCATTGATGACTTGGTCACTTTCACTTGTCTGAATTATTGTAGTTTCATCTACTTCCGCACTTGGGCTTGCATTATTCTCTTTTTTACACGCTGAAGTAATGACTAATAGGCTCAAAGAAAGCATAAATCCGATTTTTTTAAAATTGTTTTTCATGTTGTCCTTGGGTTAAATGATTTAAGTAATTTTGTAAATTAAACAATAATATTGTTTTTACTATTTGATTTTCAGCAGGTTACTTTCGTGAGTTTGAATTTTAATATTTCCCTTTTGGCTTATAAACAAGTCCAATAGAAAATCCATTGCTATCATGTCCAGGATTTCTGTCAGCACTTGGGTGATTGCCATTTGAGAAATGAACGTGCCACAACCCAATTTGTGCAGATAAGTGCTTGCTTAAGAGAAATTCAGTGCCTATTCCGTACTTCGGACTCCCATTTAAGCGAGTTCCCTCTCTATTGTCGCCAAAAAATCCAGAAGGTTTAGGGTAGGTATCAGCAAACAATATCAGCCCTGCGCCACTCTGAAAAAATAATTTGAAGTTTTCCCTATGAATAGGATAAAATCTGACAAACGGTCTTAATCCTAAACCCCAAGTATTATTTTTATCATCTATTACATAAACCGTTGAAAACTCAGCCCCTACTGACATATATTTTCTCATCTGATACAAAACCCCTAAGTTGTTCTGATAAACAGTGGTTTTATCTGCATAATAGCCATAAGAAACACCAAAATCGTCATAATAACTTATTCGATTGGTAAGGGCATTATCCTTTTTTGTAAAGATTAAAATAGCAGTAGCCGCAATAGCGGGAAGAATGATACCATTTCCTGTATGTAATGCAATTGGGCTTACTCCTAATGGATTTTGATACCACTTTGTAAAAGGGGGCAAAGAGCCAAAAGAATTATTGACCTGCCCAAATCCATTCTTTATCAATAAGATACACATAAGTAATGTAACTATGACTAACTGTTTCATATAAGTTTTTTATTTAAGTTTTTATTTGTTACTTGTAAGCAATAAAGCTGTATAAAGTATATATACATCTTTGCTTATTGACACTCAAATTTACGCAAGCCTCAAAACAAGGTTAGAAATATTCAACCAATGCAGGCTTTCACTCAACCAACCACGAATTTTGCTCAACATCTGCTTTGGGGGCAGTTTCATTGAAGAAATAGAGGGCTTGGTTGAAAAGATTTGCAAACGCTTATTTTTTTGGTGAAATTTCGTAGATGAAAATGAATTGGAATTTCCGTAGATTTTTTCTTAGCCCTTTGGGTCTGCACATTTTGTTTTGGGTAGGCACAGGTTTGTTTTTCTTTCCTTTTTTTATTCCTATTTTGGGAGTACCAAATGCTTTACTCAAAGTAAGTGCTACCCTGTTGATATTCTTATTTTTAGCATATAGTAATATGCTCTATTTGATTCCTCGTTTTTTTGAAAAAAGAAAATATTTACAATACAGTTTTTTGATAGTCTTATTGGTAATTATTTCAGCTATTTTACTGATTGTCATAGACTCACACTTTGCTTTTAAGGCAGGATTTGTATCTAAAATCAGGATTAATCGTGGTTTTCCTTTGTATAACTTTCTGATGACTATGATAGTAGCTATGGTAAGCACCACTTACAAACTTTCTCAGCGTGCTTTGGATTATCAAAACCTCAAACAACAATTTCAAAATCAGCAATTAAAGGCAGAATTAGACTTGCTAAAAGCACAAATCAACCCTCATTTTTTATTCAATACGCTGAACAATATTTATACCCTTGCCTACCTCAAATCCGAGCAGACTCCTGAAATGATAAACAAACTTTCTGAACTCATGCGTTATATGCTTTATGAAGGGAAAGAACAAAAGGTACTGTTAAACAAGGAGATAGACTTTCTTCGGAACTACACCACACTTTATAGGCTTAAAAACGAGGAGGCGAATGTAAGCTTTGAAGTAGTAGCGCAAAATACTTATGCTATTCATATCGAACCATTGCTCTTTATTCCTTTGGTAGAAAACTGTTTCAAATATTGCGATTTGTCAAGAGAAAACAGTTTTATACAAATTCGCTTAGAAGTAGGTGAAAATCAAATTATTTTTCAAACGTCCAATACAATAGACGTGCAAGGAGAACGAGCAACAACTTTGGGAGGAATTGGCTTGACCAACTTAGCACAAAGGCTAAACTTACTTTATCCAAATAGACATTCTTTGGAAATTAATAAGGAAAATGGTATTTTTAGGGTAAGCCTCTTTATTAGTAATATACGTTATAATCAATAAGATATAAATCATATTTTATACTCATATTTATTTCCTGTGGTGTGGAAAAGTGAAACGCCTAATTCTTTACGGAATTTTTCTTTTAGTTGGTTCATCTTTTGTGTGAATTTTCCACCCACAATAAATCCATAAATCTTTTCTTTTTTCAAAGGCATTGTTTTTTCTCTGAAAAAATGAATTGTATCCTCAATTTGATAAAAACCATCACTTGCATTTTCTCCACTTCCTTTTAGCTCTACAAATAAAAAAGTTTCTTCCTCTCCTATTTTGAATAAATAGTCGCACTGTTTTCTATTAAGGCGAATAGGAATTACTCCCTTGCCCAATTTTACTTTGCAATGCTCTTTTTCCTTATCGGCTGATTTATCAATAGCGAAGGTCTTGCCGTTTTCATTTGCAACGGTTTCTTTATCAGTATAATACTTTTCTTCACCTCCTAAAAAATCTTCTATTTTTTTACAACACTTGTTCATGCACTTTGGTATTGGAGGTTTAAAAGTTGGTCAAAAGTAGCACTCATCTTTTCAGTAGTATCATCTAAAACCTCTGATTGCAAACCCTGTCTTTCTCTATCTAAAGAATCATAGATTTCACCATCTTTAAGTGCATAAACTCCTATTTGTTCTAAATCAAGCCATTGGCTTCTGGGAACTATTTGATTTACTTCCTCTTCCTGCTCAGGCTGTTGTTTTGCTATGTGCTTTGCTTTTATCAAGTTATCTAAGGCAGTCAGAATATATGGACTATGTGTTGGGATAACTATTTGATTTTGAGGGTTAGCATTAATCAGCATAGCGATTAATTCTATATAGCCTTTCTGTCCCAAAGGAAATAAATGAGATTCAGGTTCTTCATATACTCTGAAGACAGTATCATCGTAAAGTATAGATAGAAAAATATCTTGGAAAGGTCTAATAATCTCCTGCTGTCCAGAGGAGGCATCAGGCAGATAGACATAATCATTGATACTATTGCTAAACTGTATTTTTTCTCCATATTCATCAAAATTATATTTTCCTTTAATTAATTCTTCTATTTTTTTGATGATTTCCGCCAACAAAATTTCATTAAAATTGATTTGAAAATCTCTTGCTTCTTCTATCAAGCCCTTAAAACCTCTCCCTTTTTTGAATTTACTCTTCATATTTCTAACATATTGCATAAATTTGAGGAGAAGTAACTCATTATCAGAATTAAAATTATTGTTGTCATTCAAATCGAGAGAGGCAGCAATATTTTCCAAACGTGCATAAATATCTGTTAAATGACTTTCTAAAATAACAGTCATATTTCTACTGGCAGGCATATAAAGATGATGATGAGGATTTTGGAAAGCCTCCCTACCTTTTAAATAGTTGGCTAATCCATTAACTACTCTTTCTCGCTCTCTCCGTGATAAATCATCAAATTGATTGGCTATTCTATGATATTCAGTTGAGATAGAGATAATTTTTCTCTGCAAACTATTTTGTAAGTTATAATCAAAGCTAACTCGAACATTTCCACTATTCCAATTTTTTTCTATCTTTATCCATCTATCGTTGGCAAAATAATACTTTACTTCAAAATTGGCTAAATGTCTTGATGAGCCAAATAAATAAACAAAATACCTGCCTACTCGCTTACTAATTTCATTTGTAAAGTTATTATTGGCAAGTTGGCTATTATTTAATACCTCAGATAAAATTTCCTCTCTTATTGTCTTAAAAAAATAAATTAACTTCGCAATCGTGCTTTTCCCACTTGCTTGCTCTCCAATAAAGATATTGAGATTTTTAATAGGAATTTCTACTTCATTTTTATTAATAATTGCTTTGAAGTTTTTAATTAATATACGCTCCATTTCATTATTTTTTTTTATTACAAAAATACTTACAAATGAAGTAAATACTTTGCATTATATTAAATTTGTTTGCTATTTTCTTATTTTAGAAGTAATGATAAAATGTGCTATCATAGATGATGAGTCCTTAGCTATCAGGCTTTTAGCCGACTATGTGCAGAAAACACCTACTTTGGAATTAGTAGGAAAATTCAATAAGGCTACTCAGGCTCTTCCCCTACTCCAAAAAGAGGAAGTAGATTTGTTATTTTTAGATATTGAGATGCCAGACCTAACGGGTTTAGAGTTTATTAAGTTACTGAAGAACAAGCCTTTAGTTATACTCACTACTGCTTATTCCCAATATGCGATTGACGGCTTTGATTTAGATGTAAGCGACTATTTGCTCAAACCTATTACTTTTGAACGTTTTTTAAAGGCTGTAAATAAGGCAAGCGAGGTTTGGCAACTGAAAAAAGGAAAAGCAGAGCAAGAGCAAAGCATTTCTGTAGTGAAGGATAAAGAGGTAAAAAAGGAGTATTTTTGGGTGAAGACTGACCAAAAAC
The DNA here is from genome assembly GCF_900113045.1 of Thermoflexibacter ruber. Taxonomy (GTDB): domain Bacteria; phylum Bacteroidota; class Bacteroidia; order Cytophagales; family Thermoflexibacteraceae; genus Thermoflexibacter; species Thermoflexibacter ruber. The sequence continues at coordinate 83,510 of NZ_FONY01000020.1, read as the reverse complement.
TGCTCAAAGTGTTTTTCAAAGATATGCTGTACATAGAAGGATTAAAAGAATATGTTAGTATTTATACTGTTCATAATCAACGCATTATTATCTTAGAGGCATTAAAAAATTTAGAAGAAAGCCTACCCTGCCCGCCTTTTGTGCGCTGCCACAAGTCTTATATTGTTTGCTTAGATAAAGTAGTAGCCATAGTAGATAACCACTTGGAAATCAATAAAAAACTTATTCCTATTGGGGCAAGCTATAAGGAACGAGTAAGAGAACTTATTGAAAGGTAAACCTTCCAAAAACCTTGAAAACTCAATCAATCAAGATTTCACTCCCATTCTTGCTTGCACTTTTCCTGCTTTTTTTTACTTTTGAAAAACTTACATAACATGCAACTTAAATAATGAGTTTACCTTATAAATACATCTTAATCCAACAATTATGATAAATCACGCCCAAGAATCTCAAAAATTTAACCAAGATGCCCAACGTACTCACTGGCATGATGAAACGCTTTGGTTTGTGCGAAATAAAAGAGATAAAGCGGCCAAAGCTATTCCTGAGTGGGAAGAACTTAGAGAACTTGCCTCTCAAATCAAAGCAAATGTACTTTCCAACTTAGATGACTACTTGATAGAATTTGAAAAAAATGCCCTAACTAACGGCGTAAAAGTACATTGGGTAAGCAATGCAGAGGAGCATAATCAAATCATTTATAATATCTTAAAGGCTCGTGGAGTAAGATGCATGGCTAAAAGTAAGTCTATGCTCACGGAAGAATGTCATTTGAACGACTTTCTAATAAAAAAAGGCATAGAGGTAGTGGATACGGACTTAGGAGAGCGCATCATGCAGTTCCTTGACGAACCACCAAGCCACATCGTCATGCCTGCTATCCACCTTAAAAAAGAAGAAATAGGTGAACTGTTCCATGAAAAATTAGGCACCGAACAGGGAGCAGCTGACCCCCAATACCTGACTGAGTCAGCTCGTCAGCACCTGAGAAGCAAGTTTTTAGGAGCGGAAGCGGCTTTGACGGGCGTAAACTTTGCTATTGCTGAAACGGGAGGCTTTGTAGTCTGTACCAATGAGGGCAATGCCGATTTAGGGGTACATCTTGCTCCTATTCATATTGCAAGTATGGGCATAGAAAAAATCATTCCTAAACTGCATCATTTAGGCGTATTTCTGAGATTGCTGGCGCGCAGTGCCACAGGTCAGCCAATTACGTCCTACTCTTCGCACTTTTTAAAGCCTAAACAAGGAAGCGAAATGCACATAGTCATAGTAGATAACGGAAGAACAGAACAGCTTGGTAGAAAGGATTTTAGGAAATCTCTTTACTGTATTCGTTGTGGTGCTTGCATGAATACCTGCCCTGTTTATCGCCGTAGTGGGGGGCATAGTTACGGATTTACTGTTCCCGGACCCATAGGCTCTATTTTATCTCCCAATATGGATTTGAAAAAATACAGTACTTTGCCTTTTGCTTCTACGCTTTGCGGGTCTTGTAGCGACGTATGCCCCGTAAAAATAGACATACACGAGCAGTTGTATAAGTGGAGGCAAATTATTGCTAAAGAAGGACTTGTTCCACCTTTGAAAGCACAAGGCTTAAAAGTTTTAAATAGAATTTTGAGTAATCCAAGCCTTTACAAAATTGCAGGAAGAACCGGCAGAGGCTTACTACGTATCTCGCCAAGATTTTTGGTAAATAATCCTCTCAATACTTGGACAAAGCAAAGAGAGATGCCTCAGCCCCCCAAAGAGAGTTTTAGAGAATGGTATGTGAAAAATAGAAAATAACAAAGGAATATCTATCTTTGGCATCACAAATTTTGGAGGTAATGATAGATATAGAAAAAACCTTTACTGCACTTGGAGGAGAATTTAGGACTCCTTATGAGAAAATACAAGCCAAACTTGCGACAATAAAAGCATGGATATTCGATTGGGACGGGGTGTTCAACGATGGGATAAAAGACGAACAGACAGGCAGTGTATTTGCCGAACCTGATGCTGCAGGGAGCAATTATTTGCGCTTTGGGCATTGGCTTACCCATGAGCGAGCAATGCCTTTTTCTGTCATTTTGACTGGGGCAAACAATCCCGCTTCTTTCCGATTTGCTCAAAGAGAGCATTTTAACGCAGTGTATTTGAAGGTGTTAAATAAAATGGAAGCTCTCCTACATATTGAAAAAGAGTATGGTATTCTGCCTCACGAAATCGCTTTTGTTTTTGATGATGTCTTGGATTTGGGGGTGGCTTCGGAAGTAGGCTTACGCTTTTTGGTCAATAGAAAATCAAGCCCTTTATTTGCTAACTTTGTCAAAACAAGAAACTTATGCGACTATATTACCGCTAACTCGGGAGGCTCGCAAGGAGTGAGAGAAATTTGCGAATTGGTCTTGGGTATGAGTGGAGTTTTTGATAAGGTTTTAGAAGAAAGATTGGCATTTTCAAGTACTTATACCGAATTTTTAAAAGAAAGAAATGCTAATACTCCAACTTTCTATACAAGCGAAAACGGAAAAATAAAGGAAATAGTTGGTTGATAGAAACGCTTTTATCAATCAAACTCATTGAAAGTCAGTACAGGAAGGTCTGAGTGATTGGCTACATCCTCGGCAATGCTCCCCATGAGTACACGCACTAAACCTGTGTTCCCACGCGTAGTCATGCAAATTATGTCTGCTTTGATTTCATCAGCAAAGCACAGGATTCCCTCATATTCAGTGTAGTAGTTATAAAAATTGATAGTATAGTTTTCTAAAAGACAGCTATTGGCAAATTTTTTAATTTGCTGTCGAGTAATAGAGGAAATTTCAAAATTGGCTGGGGTAATAATTTTAACTAAGTGAATCTTGGCATCAAATATTTCCTGCAAATGGCTAAGGGTAAGAATGGCAATCTTAGGTACATCTTTGAAGTCAGAGGCAAAGCAAATATTTTTCAAACTGACTTCCTTTATTGCCTGCTTTACAGTCATTACAGGTACTTTGGCAGTACGAATCACTTTTTCTGCATTAGAGCCAAGTAGCACATTGTCCGTTTGGTTTGTCCCTTTAGACCCCATGACTATCATATCTATTTGGTATTTTTCAGCAAAATAGTTAATTTGGTGAACGATGCGGTCAAAGGATACGTGGTCGCTAATGTTAGCATGAGCAAACTGCTTTTTTAACTCATTGATTTTAGATTTAGTTTCTTTCAACAGTTTCATCAAGTAAATTTTTTCAGGGCTTAGCAAGTCCTTTTCTGTCATCAGGTCTAAGTGCGTGATTTCTACCTCATCTATGTCTTTGGGCATAGGAATATCAATGACGTGTAGAAGGTATATCTTTGCTCCTGTTTTTTGAGCAAGCCCCACCGCCATCGCCAAGCCATTAATGGATTCGGGCGAAAAATCAGTAGGTACAAGGATTTTTTGAAGGGTGGTCATGGTTTATCAAAAATAGATGGGGTTCTTTCAAAACTTGTATTTATTTGAAAATCAGCTTTTTTATCACTTTTACGAATAATAAGTGATTTTTCTTCTAACTTATTAAAAATATTACGAACTTTTCTTTTGAAGTTTTCATAATGTTTCAAATCGGTAATTCTTTTGTTTTCATTTAGATATATAAAAATTCCTATGCTATTTGCGCTTGCTTTGTCCTCTGGCACGGCATATTGATTATGTTGATATATAGCAAATAAAACTTTCTTGTAGTCATTTGGTAAGTTATCAAAACTCCCACCAAAGATTGTTCTTAGTTCTTCGGAAAAATCATTTTTTGTTAGTTCCCTATCTACTAAATAAATGGGATAAATCTCATTTTCCTGTGCATACCTAAAAATCAAGTTTTTATCTTCCAAATCTGCGATTACTCCTGCATGATTATTGTCAGGGGTCAGTAAAATGGTGTATCTGTCCAACCTATTATGTCTTTCAGATTTATAAAAATAACTCAATACAATTTTCTCCTCTTCAGTAAGTTCACGTCCACATTTTTTTAAAATATATCCTGCAAAACTTTTTATCCAAGTTCCCATTTCTTCATCATATACTTTTCCTTTGTTTAGATATAAACTTATCTCCTCTGAACGAAGTATAAAATAAGGAATATCTGTTTGATTTTCAAGACAGGTGTTGGTAAGTGTAGCCATGCCCTTGCTTCTACCTTCGTATCGGTCATAAGTTTTAAGTATATCAGCTAATTTAGGATTCCTTGCTTTAGCAATAGGAATGATACGCCTGATTTTGGGCTTTTCTAATCTTAAAAGATGCTCTTGTAAAAATGTACCCGGATTCCTAATTTCTATGTTTTTATTTGGTTTGATATTTATAAGAACAAATTTATCGGAATGATAATTGCGGTGCGCCAAGGCATTATTAATGGTTTCCTCTATCAAATTTTGAGGATATTCTGGAAGAGCCGTTCCACTATTCTGACGGCTTACTCCTACCTGAATATTCTGGTAAACAAAGCCAATGCTCCTCTCCATGAGTGCAAGTATATTATCTTTGATGATTTGCTTGTTACGAGCAACCTCTATGAGGGAGTCCACATAAGCATCTACTTGGCATCGCCCCCCTACCAAATCTTCTATGTGTTTTCCACAAACCAATATGCCTAACAAAGTAGGTTCTTGGTCTTTGTTTATAAAACCTTTTCGCAATAAAAATGATTTAGCAGAGGGAATATCTGCTTTTAGGCTTTCTATTTTGATAGTACGATTGAGCCTAATAATGTAATCATTTAGTTTATCAATGTCAAGGTCTTCTAACTTTGCCTCTTTTACGGGCATGAGTTCCCTTGCATAAATAAGCTCAAGTTTTCTTTGTTTTTGTCCTTCTATCTCATCAGGCAGAAGTTTGTGGTCGCCTGTAAGTTTTCTTTTATACGCATGGGATTCATAAAAAACATACTTTTGGTCTTCTGGTAGTTTTTCTATATAAATTACACAAACCTTTCCCATCAAAAAATCTTTGACTTCGTATAAAGGGAAAAACTCTTTGAGATTGACCTTGTTTTTATGGTCGTCTAAAAATTTTTGTGGTAATTCTTTTAATTTCTCCTCCTCACTTTGTTCTCCTTTGTAACCTGAAAAAATATACGTTCTATTTTTCTCTTTGATTCCTATGATAATAATACCTCCTTCTGCATTCAAAAATGCACAAGCAGATTTGTATAGTTCTGTCCAATCTTCTGCCGAGTGAAGACTTTTAAGTTCTATTTTATCATTTTCTAATTGTTCAAATCTATTTTGTCGGATACAATCTGCTATTTTTTGAAGTGTTTTATCAACTATATTCATGCTTGCTTTTCTGATATTTTATATGATGACATAATGGGGAGAATATTTATTAGCTTATTCATTACAATTCTTCGTACTTTCTTCTTAAACAAAGATAGCAAAAATTTGATTTTACATTCATCGGATTATATCTGCAAATAAAATTTTACTTTTACCTTAAAAATAGAAATAATTGCTCTAACCCTGATTCGTTATGTATGTCAAATATTTTTATGCAGTGTGTGTGATGCTTTGCTTAGTGGCTTGTGATACGCCTATAGACCAGCGCGACCGCTTTTTTTTAAAGGGAAAAATTGCACTTGAAGAAAAGCGATACGCTGATGCTGTCCAAGAATTTACGGAGGCTATTCTCAAAGACAGTCTTTTCGCTGATGCGTGGAACAACAAAGGGGTGGCTCTGTTCCATTTAAAGCAATACAAGGAAGCGGTAAGCAACTACAACAAAGCCTTGCAAATCTCCCCAACTATGTTTTCTGCACGATACAACCGTTCTAATGCTTTTTTTGAGTTGGAAAAGTACCAAGAAGCACTTGCCGACCTCAACTTACTTATTCTGAATCACCGAGATACAGCTTATCTCTACCTGAGCAGAGGAGTGATTTTGAGCATTTTAAAGCAAAAACAGGAGGCTTTCAAAGACTTTGAAAAATCTATTCAACTTGATTCAAGTAAAGCTGATGCTTATATTAATCGTGGCACTTTGCTTTTTGAACAGAAAAGTTATGCACAAGCAGAGCAAGATTTTCGCAAAGCACTTGCTTTGAATCCTAATAATGACTTTGCTATGAGCAACTTAGCTGTAATACTTATGGACAAAATGAGCTACCAAGAAGCCTTAGACTTGCTCAATAAGGCAGTGGACAGGCGACCTGAGCAAGCACTGTATTTGGCAAATCGTACTTTGGTCAAGACTTTGCTTAATGACATAGTAGGGGCAAAAAGTGATTTGAAAAGAGCCATGTTTTATGACAGCAAGTCCCCTCTCGTGATTCGCAATCAAGGAATTTTGGCACTTGCAGAGGGCAACAACGAAGAGGGGCTGAGCCTTTTGCAGAAAGCCTATCAGCTTGACAGCGAGCTACATCAGATTCATTTTTATCTCGGACATGCCTATTTTAAGAATAATGACAAAAAAAAGGCTTGCGAAGCATGGACTATGGCTTTGAAAAATAAAGAGAAAGAGAGGATTTTGGAGTATGAAAATAATTGTAGGTAACTAACTGTTAAATGCCTAAGCAGTTTTTCTCGCTCCTATAAAATAACGTAGTATGATAAGTTTCTAAGTCTGAGGGCTTTAATCCACTAAAAGTAATTTCTTTAAAGCCTTTTTTATGATAAAAATTAAAAATCTCTTGATAGTACGTTCTATTACTGTCATCTAAGACCAATACCCCATCTTCTTTCAAAAAAGGGAAAGCATTTATTGCACACTTTACTCTTTTTCTCCCATCAATTATGATAATGTCATATTTTTTATGTTCATCTATTTCTGTAATTGCTAAAGGATAATTCTCATCAAGCCGATAAAAATGGAGATGTATGTTAGCAAAAATACCTTCATAATGTTTTATTTTGTTATACCAATCTTTATTATATTCTACAGATACTACCTCTTTTACTTTGCTTGCAAAATACAAAGAAGAATATCCAGCCCCATATTCAAAAAGTTCCATTTCAGAGCGTAATCTTTTGGAAAGAAAATCAATAAAAGGATAATTCATCCAAGGCAATGGTTCACCATTAACATCTACGGGCAATTTACTTACTTGGGATTCTAAATACCCTGTTTGGACTAAATAAGAGTTTTTCTGGGTAGTAATTTGATAAACCTTATAATAGAGCCTGATAGCTTTTTGGACTTTTATAGGCAGAAATGAAATCAGACTTTTAACCAAATTAAACATATTTTATTAAAAATAACTTTTGATATTAACACAATAGGGATAGAATTTAGTAGATCTTCTAAGTGTAGGGCTATATTTGATGTAATATAAGACTAATTTCTAAATTAAAACCTTTCAAATATAGAAAAAATAAATAATATCTAAAACTAATGCTCTATAAATTATCGTTAAATCTTTATGCTCTTACATGCTAATAGATTGACAGTCTTTATTATGATTTTTTGAAAAACTACTTTATTTAGGTAATAAGACCAATTCAATGTGTATTACTTAGTATTTATGTAAATGCAATTTTACGTTTATCTATTGGCTTATGGCTATTCATTTTTGATGATAGCTAATATATCAAAGTTACAAAAACAAGAAAACTAAAGCCAATACCAAATCACTTTGAAACATAAAGGAATTGATATTGACTTTAGTTTTAATTGTATTAGTTGATTTTCAAGGATTCATAATCTTTAAAAATCTTTGGAGAGGCATTTTCTACAGCTTGTTGGTACTTTTTCCAATCGCTATCAAAGAAAGTATTTACCTCTTTTAAGAACTGAGCGATGTCTTCTTCAGTCTGCTTCATCACGAGTTGAGCTGTTGGTGTCGGTTTATAACTACCTCTCAGATAGCCCATAGCATTTTGTAGCTTGGCAGAGAGAATAGTAGGGCTACGAAAAATGCCCTGCACATCGTCTTTACCTGATACGCTTTCTATGAGTTTTTGCAAGTTGGTTTCTACTTCCTTGCTTGCTTTTTTGGCATCTTTGATTTTCTGCTCCTCGCTGTCGCCTAACTGCCTGCTTACTATACCTATCGTTTGCTTTGCTTCTCTGAGCCTGTCCATAGCCTCAGTAACTACACTTACTTTTTGGTACATAGCTTGTATCATGCTTTCCTTTGCTTGCAAATCTGCTTCTGTAGTAGGCAGGCGAGGGTCAAGTTTTACATTGACCATAGCGGAGTCCATATTTTTGCCATAAGAAATACGTACTTTGTAAGTTCCCGGCAGTACACTCGAACCTGATGGCTCAGGGGCATCTTTGCGTATAGGTTTAGACTGATTAGGGAAGCGTACACCCTTTTTCTCCAAGTTCCACTGTGTACGGTTAATGCCTGCTTTGGCTTGTGCTTTGAAAGTGCGGATTTTATTGTTTTGCTTATCAAATACTTCTACCAAGACCGAATCTACTTTCTTGTCTTTTTCTAAGTTTACGGCAAAAGAAAGCATAGCACCTGCGGGTCTATTTTCCCCCATAAAAACGGCATCTCCGTGGAAAAGCACACCCGGATTAGCTTTGTAGTTTACTAAATAGGCATCTGGAATTTCAAACATTTTCAAAGGTTTTTCCAATATTTGTAGCCCTTCTTTTGCCAAAGCCCTGAGCGGCCTGATGTCGTCCAATACATACAAAGCACGTCCAAAAGTCCCTATCACTAAATCATGCTCTCTGGGGTGAATGACCAAATCGGCAGTAGGGACGGTAGGGTAGCCATTTTTCCACTTAGTATAAGTTTTAGAGCCATCAATGCTTACATAAAGTCCTGTTTCTGTGCCTACAAAAAATAAATTAGGTTCTACGGGGTCTTGAATCATGCACCATACATAGCCAAATACTTTTTTCTCATCTACGATTCTTTCCCATGTTTGTCCGTAATCTTTGGTTCTATATACAAAAGGCGTCCAATCGTTTCTTCTGTGGTTGTCAAAAACGACAAAAGCCTCGCCTGCATTGTACTTAGAAGCCTGAATTTGAGGAATCCAAGTGTTGGCTGGTACGCCTTTTACATTTTTAACTACATTTGTCCAAGTCTTTCCGCCGTCTTGGGTTACTTGCAAGTTGCCATCGTCAGTACCTACCCAGATTACTCCTTGCTTGACAGGGCTTGGAGCAATGGCTAAAATAGTCGTATGATTTTCTGCCGCAGTTGCGTCATAAGTCAAACCTCCACTAAAATCAGCTTTTTGCTTAGTCGTATCGTTAGTAGTTAAATCAGGGGAAATGGTTTCCCAAGAGTCGCCTTTGTCATTACTTTTATGCAAAAACTGGCTTCCATAGTAAATCGTGTTTTTATCAAAAGGGTCTTGGGCAATTCCTGCGTTCCAATTGAAGCGTAGTTTTACATTTTTATCAGGGTGAGCAGGTTTGACGAATTTACTTTCCCCTGTTAAGGCATCAAATCTTACCAAATTTCCCCCTTGCGACATGGCAAAGCCATAGCGCGTATTGTCTATGTCTGGTACTACATCAAAGCCATCACCGAAAGCGACCATTTCCCAATAAATATTTTTTACGCCCTGTCCCGACCATACATAGCTAGGTCCTTTCCAAGAACCATTGTCTTGCAAACCACCATAAATATTGTAAGGAGTGTCCATATCTACGTTGATATGGTAAAACTGACCCAAAGGAAGATTGTCTATAAATGTCCAAGTTTGCCCTCCGTCTCGGCTAATAGCTGCACCGCCATCATTGCCGTCTATCATGTAGTTGGGGTTATCAGGGTGTACCCAAAAGGCATGGTGGTCGGGGTGAATCCCTGAGCCAAAACGATAAGCAGCAATGTCTTTAAAGGTCTTGCCTCCGTCTTCGCTGGCTTTCAAAATAGTTTCTACTTTGAATAAGCGATTTTCATTTTTGGGGTCGACATAGATTTCGCAGTAGTAAAAAGGTCTTTCGGCGATATTTCTACTGTCATTGACTTTTGTCCATTTGAAACCGCCATCATCAGAGCGATAAAGAGCATTTCTTTTGGCTTCAATCAAAGCATAAACTACGTTAGGTTTGCTTGGGGCGATTGCTAAGCCCATCTTGCCCAGTTCGCCCTCAGGAAGTCCGTCTTCGGAAGTGCGTTGTTTCCAAGTTTTTCCGCCATCAAAAGTTACATACATTCCCGAACCTTTGCCACCAGACTTGAAAAACCAAGCGTCGCGATGAAACTCCCACATTCCTGCAATTAGTTTATTAGGATTTTGCGGGTCCATGACCAATTCGCTAATGCCTGTTCTTTCATTCACATACAACACTTTTTCCCAAGTTTTTCCCCCATCAGTAGTTTTAAAAACGCCTCTTTCAGGGTGATCGCCCCAAGCTGAGCCTTGTACGCCCACATATACAATGTCAGGGTTTTGTGGATTGATGAGTACGCGGTGAATATTACTTGTTTTTTCCAAGCCCAAGTGCTGCCAAGTTTTTCCGCCGTCTATGCTTTTGTAAATACCATTGCCGTTATTTTGGCTATTGCGTGGGTTGCCCTCGCCCGTGCCTACCCAGACTACATCAGGATTATTCTGGTCAATAGCTATCGCCCCAATGCCTGCTACTTTCTGGTCATCAAAGATAGGAGTAAAACTCATACCTCCATTAGTAGATTTCCATATACCTCCAGAAGCCGCACCTATATAGATGATTTCAGGTTGCTTATGCACTACAGCAATTGCGGTTACGCGCCCACTCATGCCTGCCGGACCTATGCTCCTTGCTTGCATTCCTTTGAGCTTGTCCATGTCAAGGGTTTGGGCATAACTTGTCTGTGAAAACACAAACAAAGACGATAAAATGGACAGCAAAATAAAAATGGGTAATCGTTTTTTCTTCATAATAGATAAGAGTAAAATGAGTAAATAAAAAATTAAGTAAATCAAAGGTAGGCTGATATGTTATGTGTAAAAGCAAACATAATCAGAAGTTCTTAGATTTGAAAATAAAAATGAAGCCTTTATTAAAAACAGAATTTACAAAAATCAACTTTTTTGCAAAAGTGAAAATTCCTTAGCAAAATAGGTGAGTATGATTTTAGCACCTGCTCTACGAATACTTGTCAAACATTCTAACATCGCTTTTTTGCCGTCTATCCACCCTTTTTCAGAGGCGGCTTTTATCATGGCATACTCCCCACTTACATTGTAAGCTGCAATAGGCAAGTGAAAATTATCATGGAGGGTTTTAATTACATCTAAATACGGCAATGCAGGCTTTACCATGAGCAAGTCTGCCCCTTCTGCATAGTCTAATTCTGCTTCTATGAGGGCTTCCTTAACGTTAGTGGGGTTCATTTGATAGGTCTTTTTATCTCCAAATTTCGGAGCTGAGTCCAAAGCATCTCTAAAAGGACCATAGAAAGCACTGGCATATTTGGCAGTATAAGCTAAAATTCCTACATTAGTAAATCCATTATTATCAAGCACTTGTCGCAAATAACCTACTCTGCCGTCCATCATGTCCGAAGGGGCTACCATATCTGCCCCTGCTTCTGCTTGAGCCAGAGCCATTTTGCCTAAGACCTCCAAAGTTTCATCATTAAGGATTTGTCCATTTCTTACAATGCCATCATGCCCATCTGAACTGTAAGGGTCCATGGCTACATCGGTAAAAAGGCAAACTTCGGGGAAGTGTTTTTTTATCTCTCTAATTGCTTTTAGATACAAGCCATTAGGGTTATAACTTTCTTTGGCATAAGCATCTTTTAAATCTTCTTCTATTTGAGGAAAAGGAGCAAAAGCCTTGATTCCTAAGTCTATACATTCTTCTATTTCTTTGAGTAAGTAGTCCAAAGAGAGCCTATACATATTAGGCATAGAAGCAATAGCAATTTTTTTGTTTTGTCCTTCAGTGAGGAACAGAGGAAAAATCAAGTCTTTTACGCTTACTTGAGTTTCCTCTGTTAGATTTCTTATGACTTCTGATTGTCGGTTGCGGCGTGGTCTTCTTGTGATATTCATGGTATTATATAGTACTTACAAAAACTTAGCTTTGAGTTCAGGAGTAGGCATACGGCAGGCATCACGCTTGCCAAATAGCTTATAGCGATTTTTAGCTACAAGGTTATAAACGCCATCTCTGATAAAAGTAGGAACGAATCTGAAAATATATAGGAACGACCAAAAGCCACCTACTGTTTTTACTATTTCTAAGGCGGCAGTGGAACGGGTAAATAGCTTTTCTCCACTTAAAAACACAAAAGTATCAAAATCTGTAGTGTTAAGACCATAATGCTGGAGTATTTCCTGCCCTGCTTCTGACTGCAAAGAGGTGAAATACAGGTGATTATTTTTATCATAATCTATCAGAAAGTTTACTGCACCATTGCAAAGGTTACAAACTCCATCAAAAAGAACAATATTTTTATTTGCGTATTTTTCCATTTTTTTAGTTTAAATCCCAATAAAAAATCCTTTGTCATCTATTAAAATAGGAAAAGTCTTGAGTGCGGGGCAGCCGTTGCCCGAGGTTTCTTCTCCTGATGCCAAATCAAACCTATATCCATGCCAAGGGCATATTACTTCATTCCAAGCATTAATTTTGCCTTTACTTAGTGATTCTTGCAAATGCGAACATTCATCTTGCACAGCAAAAAAGCCCTGAGAGGTATGCGAAAGACAAATTTGATGTTGCCCAATCACTACTCTTACTGACTGATTCACCGCAATTCTTGCCTCTGCTTCCTGTTGCGTCTGAAATACTTTATACCACTTCATACATGACTTGAGCGATTTTGCTTGTTTCCTTCCTCTAAAAACTTTCCAATATTTCTGCTAATCTGTCTTTGGAGATAGGCTTTACAACAAAATCCTTGACTCCCTCTAAACTTTTTACTTTCAGTTTATCTGCGTTATCAATAGATGAGGTAACTATGTAGATAATGGATTTTTTAGCTATTTGGTTCTCTAAAGCAAGATATTCATTTAAAAATTGCCAACCGTCCATTACCGGCATGTTGATGTCCAAGAAGATAACCTCAGGTAGTTTGTTAGGTTGAGAAAGGTGATTTTTCAAAAAGTTAATTGCTTCATATCCATTAGGAAACGAAATAATTTGACCCACTTTTTGTGTCTTTTCTATGGCTTTTTGGATAGTAAATTGATACAATTTATCATCATCAATTATACAGATTATAGGCAGATTCATTGTATTATTGTTCTTCAGAATTTATAAATAAGGAATTTTCTTATCTAATTTTAACAGGCTACAAATATAAATATATTCATGGTAAAATTTTTATCCGCCTATTTATAACCTTCATCTTTAAGCCAAATTTTTTGATTGAGGTCGAACTTCATCATAGTATCATCGTTAGGAATGAGAAACGTGGGCAGGTTTAATTTTTTTCCACCTGCATTTTCCCAAAGTTGAGCAAACCAGTCAGCAAAGGTATTGCCCATAGCCTGATAATTTTTGGAATTAGTGTTTTTTTCCTCTTCTAATGTGATAAGTTCATGTTCATCAGCATCTTGTAAAATCCCTACACCTCCCAGCAGGTCTTTGTAGCCTAATTGGTCATCTGCTTGATTTAGAGGGTAAAAGGCAATCTCTAATTGTGGGAAAAAATATTCAAAAACCAAAGTTTGCACTTCTGGTTTTGTTTTTTCATCTTCTAAGGCAAAATCTCCCATTGCAACTGCTTTTAAATCATTGCTCAGCATTTCCTCAAATGCCTGCAATTTTATGCTAAAGTCTTTCATAAATATCTGTTTATTAAATAGTAAGAAAATAAATGCCAGCAATATGTAAATCTAAGACGATTTTCATAGCCCTAAATTAATCTTTTTTATCTTTGCATGAAATCAGTGCCATAATTAGCCAATGTATGAAGTTCGTTTTCCTAAGTCTAATTTTTATTTTCTGTTTTACCTCATTCAATCAAGTTGTTTTCTATAAAAAAATAGGAGGTAAAAACTACGATGCCTTAGCAGATATACTTGTTACTCGCTCGGGAGATTTGCTGGCTGTAGGTCGGACAGACTCGTACAGTCAAGATATGAATATAAACCTAATAAAATTTGATACACAAGGCAATATTATTTGGGATAGAACTTACGGGGGCAATGAAACTGAAGGGGCGAGTGCCATTATCCAAACCCAAGAGGGAGGTTTCTTAGTTGCAGGATATTCTGATTCTAATGCGGAAAATGCCAATGAGAACGATGTATGGCTTTTGAAAATCAATGCTAATGGAGAAAAAGAATGGGAAAGATTTTACAAAACACCTGATAGCATCGATGAGGCACAGGGATTAGTAGAAACAGAGGAAGGCAACTTTTTGATAGTAGGAAATACAACCAGCCTTAGCGCGGGAAATACAGATATTTTCGTCATGAAAGTAAATAAAAAAGGGGATATACTCTGGCAGAAAAAATACGGAGAAATAGAGGGAGAGCAGGCAGGTCATATCATTAGCACAAGTCAAGGGTTTATGATAATCGGTAGCAAAGAAATCCCTAAAAAGCGTTGGGACATGTGGCTATTACACATAGATAAACAAGGAGAAATACTTTGGAATCAGAATTATGGAGGAAGCGACAATGAGATGGGAAATGCCTTAGCAATAATGCCTGACGGGAGTTATGTTTTAGCAGGTTTTACTTATACTTATGCAGAGGGAAGTTTAGATGCTTGGGTGGTAAAAATCAACCAGAAAGGAGAAAAAATTTGGGATAAGACTTTGGGAGGGTTAAGTACAGATGAGGTTTTTGATGTCATTATTACAAAAGAAAAAAACATTTTAATAGCAGGATATACCGATATGTATGTGCCTGATAAAAACTATAATAATACCAGCAACAATGGAAATGATGTGCTGGTCGCTTTGTTAGATGCTAACGGGAATGAACTTTGGAAAGAAATCATAGGTGGATTGGGTACGCAACGTGCCTATGGCATAGTAGAAAAAGATGAGGCTTATTTTTTGGCGGGTTATGCAGACGAAAATGGAAACTCGGGTACTGACCATCTTATTATAAAAATCAACTCAAACAGAGATAAATAAAAACTTAGCCCAAAAACAAAGCATCAAACTTTTCAAGGTTTGATGCTTTGTGTATGTAACCAACACTCTTTACTTTATACCTCCAGTTTCAAAGGTAAAGTCCTGATTCTCTTGCCTGTGAGTGCAAAAATTGCATTTGCCAAAGCTGGAGCAAGCGGAGGAAGACCTGGTTCCCCTACCCCACTTGGTTGCTCGTCGTTTTCCATGATGTGTATTTCCATTTTTGGCGTTTCTTGAATACGTATCATTTGGTAATTGTGAAAGTTGCTTTGTTGTGCCTTCCCGTTTACAAAAGTGATTCCGTCTTTGACTGCCGCAGTCAGTCCCATGACGATATTGCCTTCAGTTTGAGCTTTTACGTTGTCAGGGCTGACGGTCATGCCGCAATCTATGACTGTAACCACTTTTTCCACGACGATTTCCTTGCCTTTTTGAGCAACGGTTACTACATGGGCGCAAATCGTTCCAAATGAACGGATTATAGCCACACCTCTCGCTTTGCCTTTGGGAAGTTTTTCAGTCCATTTGGATTTTTCCTTCAGTGTTTCCAAAACTTTTTTGAATCTTGGGGCTTTTTCCAACAATCCGATTCTGAAATCCATTGGGTCTTTTTTTGCCGCATGAGCCAACTCGTCTATAAAACTTTCATGCCCAAAACCATTGGTAGAAGAATAGACTGAACGCCACCAAAGCAAAGGCACAGAAGGCTCGGCATGATGGTAGTCCAAACGGAAATTGGGGATTTCGTAAGGGCTATTTTCCTTGTCCACCGCTTCCACTGCCCACTCATCTACTTTTTTCCCATTTGCCATGCCCCCCCATTGGCTTTGGATAGAACCGCCAATAATCGTGTGTTGGAAAGCAATGACATTCCCATTTTTATCAATTCCACCTTTGAAAGC
Organism: Thermoflexibacter ruber; assembly: GCF_900113045.1. Classification (GTDB taxonomy): domain Bacteria; phylum Bacteroidota; class Bacteroidia; order Cytophagales; family Thermoflexibacteraceae; genus Thermoflexibacter; species Thermoflexibacter ruber. The sequence continues at coordinate 67,657 of NZ_FONY01000020.1, read as the reverse complement.
ATTGAGCATAGCGGGACGGAAGGGACCTTGCGTAATATCATCTTCTCTTGTCCAAACTACTTTTACAGGGGCTTTTAACTGCTTTGAGAGTAAAGCGGCTTGAACTACAAAGTCGTAAAATGCTTTTCTTCCAAACGCACCTCCCATAAATACTACATTTACTTTGACTTGCTCAGGTTTCATGCCAACTGCCATTGCTACCTGCCCCCCTACGCCAAAGGCACTTGTGTCAGGACTTTGGATAGGTGCCCAAATTTCGCAAGAATCCTCTTTCACATGGACTACGCAGGCTTCGGTTTCCATAGGAGCGTGTGAGGCAAAAGGTGTTTCATACTCGGCAGTAATCACCTTGTTTGCTTTGGCAAGGGCTGTTTTTACATCTCCTTCGGTTTCATGAGGATTGCCTTCGGTTTTTGCCAGTTCACGCATTTTTTTGAAGTAGTCTGCCGAATTGAATTTCTCTGCTTCTGCACTTTCCCAAGTAACTTTGAGGGCTTTTCTGCCTTGCATAGCGGCATAAGTGCTGTTGGCAATAACAGCCACGCACTCAGGCTGTTTCATAAATACAGGGCGAGTAATTTTGATGACATCTTTTACCCCGGCGACTTTGCGGGTTTCGCTGTCGTCAATAGAAGCTACCTTTCCCCAGATAGCAGGGCAATGCTCTATGACGGCATAGACCATGTTAGGAATTTTCAAATCCATGCCAAAAATCGCAGAACCATCAACTTTAGAAGGGATATCTACTCTTTTAGTCTTTTTGCCCAAATACCTAAAATCTTTCTTTTCTTTGAGTTTGGGTTCTTTTGGTACTTCCAATTTAGCGGCTTCCTCCACCAACTCCCCATAAGAAAGGCTCGTATTATTTTTCTTATTAAAAACCTTTCCGTCTTGGGCATAACATTCGTTTTCACTCACTTGCCAGCGATTTGCCGCCGCTTTGATGAGCATTTCTTTTGCTGAAGCCCCCGCTTTTCGCATGGGCAACCAAGAAGCCCTGACGCTACCACTCCCCCCAGAGAGTTGCCCACCATATTTAGGGGTTCCGTCAGAAGGTTTAATTTCTATTTTGTTGATGTCCACCTCTAATTCTTCTGCAATGAGTAAGGGAATAGAGTGAAAAGTGCCTTGTCCCATGTCAGGACGAGGATTGATAAGCGTGATTTTTCCCGCAGTATCTATGATGATAAAAGGAGAAAGTTCTAAGGACTTAGTAGTCAAGTTTTCTATCAGAGCCTCTTTGCTATTGGCGGGGAAGTAAATACCCAAAGCCAAAACCGCACTTGTAGCCCCTGAGAGTTTAAGAAAATTGCGGCGATTTATATTTTTTTCCATTGTTTTTTCATTTGTTTTTGCTTATCGTGTGAAAACACACGATAAGATGACTTGTTAATTATTTTTCCCTTTTTCATGTGTTATCTCTCGGTACGAAGTACATGAAAAATAAAACTAACCGTTTTCAAACTTGTATTTTAAAAAGTTATTTTCCCCCTTGTCCGTTGCTTTCTTTTTTCATTAGCTCTGAGGCTACGTGAATTGCTTGGCGAACTCTTTGGTAAGTACCGCAGCGACAAATATTTCCTTGCATTGCGACATCAATTTCTGCATCACTTGGGTTCGGATTTTTAGCTAAAAGAGCCGAAGCCGCCATGATTTGCCCTGATTGGCAGTAGCCACACTGGGGCACTTGTTCTTCTATCCATGCTTTTTGAACGGGGTGCGTCCTGTCCTCAGAAAGCCCTTCGATAGTCGTAATTTGCTTTCCTATTACAGCGGAAACGGGTAATACGCAGGTTTTGGTTGCTACCCCGTCAAGGTGAACTGTACAAGCCCCACACTGTGCCATGCCACAGCCGTATTTTGTACCTGTCATCTCTAAGACATCTCTGATGACCCAAAGCAAAGGCATTTGTGGTTCTACATCTACGGTGTAAGATTTTTTATTAATCCATAATTGGTACTGTGCCATAAAAAATAGATTTGAAAATAACAAACTGAGTAAAATGTGAAAAGGAAGGTTGAGATGTTGGTCTAAATGGAAGCACAAATTTAAATTTTTTATATGAAAAAGTGAGTATAAATAGGCAAATTTTAACTTAGGTAAAGATAAAAAAACAAAAAGCCTTTACTAAGGCAAAAAAATGTAGTAAAGGCTTATTACTTTAATCATTAAGCTATTTTCAAAGTTTTAATCGCATAGTCAATGCGTTTACTTACTTCTTCTATTCCTAAAAATGCAATAATTTCCATTAAGTCTGCTCCTGCTCCTACGCCTGTAATTGCTAAGCGAACTCCTTGCATGACACTTCCAAATTTAATTCCTAAACTATCAGTAACTTGATGCAGGATATCTTTGGCATTGCTGGCATCAAGCAAGGCAGTAAGATTTTTTAATTGATTCTTATAGGCTGTCAATACCTCTACGACTTGCTGATTCCATTTCTTGCTTGCTACTTGCTGGTCAAAAGTTTGTGGAGCATAGAATAAATAACTACCTTCTTGAAGGAAATCTTTTACAAAAGTTACTCTGTCTTTGAGAATACTTACTACTTTCTCGGCTTTTTCTTGGGAAAGAGTGATATTTTGTTTTTTCAAATCTTCTATAAAAAGTTTTGCTAATTCTTCATTAGGTTTAGCTTTCAAATATTGTTGATTGAACCATTTTGCCTTGTTGATGTCAAACTTAGTGCCTGCTTTACCAATTCTTTCAATAGAAAAAGCCTCTATCAATTCTTGCATAGAAAAAATCTCTTGCTCTGTTCCCGCATTCCACCCTAATAGTACCAAAAAGTTTACCATCGCCTCAGGAAAGTAGCCTTCCTCTCTGTAACCCTTCATCACCTCGTCTTTCTCTGGGCTTTTCCATTGCAAAGGAAAAACTGGGAAACCCAACTGGTCGGCGTAGCGTTTGCTCAATTTCCCATTGCCGTCGGGATTGAGTATGAGTGGCAAATGAGCAAATTGTGGCATTTCTTTTTCCCAACCTAAATACTTGTAAAGCAAGACGTGAATAGGGGCAGAAGGTAGCCATTCTTCTCCACGAATCACATGAGAAATTTGCATCAAATAGTCATCTACTACATTGGCTAAGTGGTATGTAGGCATTCCGTCAGATTTGAGTAATACTCTATCATCTAACAAAGAGGAGTGAAAAGTTACCCAACCGCGAATAAGGTCATGTACTCTAATATCTTCTTTACGAGGGACTTTCAAACGAATTACGTAAGGTTCTCCTACGGCGAGTTTAGTATTTACCTCGCTTTCTGACAAAGTAAGGGAGTTTTTCATCTGCATTCGGGTAATGCTATTATACTGTGGAGAGATAACTCCTGCGGATTCTAATTCTTTTCTCTTTTTTTCCCATTCTTCTTCTGTATCAAAAGCATAGTAGGCATGTCCGTCTTTGACTAACTGCTCAGCGTATTGTTTATATAGTGCTTTGCGTTCAGACTGACGATAAGGAGCAAACTCGCCTCCATGCCAAGGGCTTTCGTCTAACTGAATCCCTATCCATTCCAAAGCTTCTTTGATGTATTCTTCTGCACCTTCTACGTACCTTGTTTGGTCGGTATCCTCGATACGTAGAATCATGCTGCCATTGTATTTTTTAGCTATTAAGTAGTTGTATAAGGCAGTTCTTACTCCGCCAATGTGTAGTCCGCCTGTGGGGCTGGGAGCAAAACGCACTCTGACTTTTTTGTCCATTATCGTTCTGATTTTCTCTTTTGCTGTAATTTTTTCGCAAAGGTAAGAAAAAAGCCGTTTGCAAGCTCACAATATCTTAAATTCTATTCGGCGGTTCATAGCCCTATTTTCGTCAGAGGTATTTGGAATAAGGGGCTGTGTTTCTCCATAGCCTTTTGAGAGCAATCGACTTGCATTAATGCCTGCCTTAGTCAAGTAATCTACTACGGACTGCGCCCTCTTTTTAGAAAGGTCTAAATTCGCTGCATCAGAGCCTACATCGTCAGTATGTCCGCTAATTTCTATTTTTACTGCAGGATTTTCTTTCATAAACTTTAAAATGCGATTCAGTTCTGTTTTGGATTTTTCTTGTAAGTCCCACTTGGCTGTTTCAAAAAAGATATTGTTTAGCGTGATTTTTGAACCACTCACGATAGGCTCTAAGTAAATATCAATGATTACATCTTTGCCGTCTTTTTCGCTGTAATTGAAGGATAGACTTTGGAAAAGATAGCCTTCTTTGTTCACATAAAGGGCGTATTCTGAGCCTTTATTTAACACTATCAAGTAATCCCCGTTCTGAGCATCAGACTTTACCGTAGATTCTATACTATCATTAGCTAAATTAAAAAGGTCTATTTTTGCCTCTAACTTTTGCTTTGTCTTGGCATCGTAAACTGTACCTTTGACGTAATTACTTGCTACTGTAGGACGCATCTCCTCTGGCACTTCAAAGCTATAAATCTTACTTGACAAAATAAGGTTGCCTTTAGTTTCTTCGTGAGAATAATAGGCAGTTCGTCCGTCGGCAGTGATAAACAAACCCATTTGATTGCGGTAGTCATTGATAGGATAGCCTAAGTTAGCAGGGGGTTGCCATCTCCCGTTTTTAAATTCTGTACGGAAAAGGTCGTAACCTCCATAGTTTTGGTAGCCATCAGAGCTAAAAAACAAGGTTGTTCCGTTTACGTGAATAAAAGGAGCTAATTCATTAAAGCGCGTATTTACTGCTCTGAGATTTTCTGCTCTCCCCCAAATACCGTCTTCTCCTCTCCTACTTCTCCAAATATCGTACCCACCAAGTCCACCTGGACGTTCTGAAATAAAGTACAAGGTTCGCCCATCGGCAGAAAGAGAAGGTTGCGTGTCCCAGTAACGTGAATTGACATTGGGTCCCATGTTTTGAGGTTCTTGCCACTTTCCCCCTACATTGTAGCTTACAAATAAATCGCAACTTCCAAACACTTTCCTTTTTTCTGAACCTTCACAAACCGTAAAAATTAGTACTTTCCCATCAGCAGAAATAGTGCAAGTTCCTTCATTAAACTCTGTATTTAGTTCTTTGATATTCTCTGGCTTTGTCCATTCGTCATGCTCTTTTTTGCTCACATACATATCCTCATCGCTTTTGCGGTCATTCCCTTTGCGTGCCGTAAAAATCATCATTTGCTGGTCAGCTGAAAGCACAGGAAAGTATTGTAATTTATAAGAGTTAATAATCGGGCTAACTTCCTTTGGTTTAAAATTGACAGGATTTTGCATTCCTTTTTCTGCATACTCACAATTAGCAATAATCTTGCGTGCCAAAATCGTCTGCGAACTGTTTACAGGAGTAAGACTTAAAAAAATATTGCACTTTTCTTTTGCTTCTTTGTAATCTCCTTTTTGAAAATCCAATTGAGCCACCTCGAAGTAAACAGGGGCTAATTTTCTATCTCGTGGAGCAATTTCTAAGCACTTGCGATAGTGGTACTCATACTTTTCTGCCGCATTGGGACTGTCTTTGGAAAGTAGCTTGAAAGCATTTCCCAAAACGAAGTGAGCCTCTACAAAATTATTATCAATCTCTATTGCCTTCAGCAAGAGTTCAGCAGATTTGACTAAATCTCCCTTTTGGTAAAATTCCTTTGAATCTTCATAGTATCTGATGGCTTTTTTAGAAGTAGTATGGAGGTCTTGTGCAAATAACTGTAAACTAATTATTTGCAAAAATAAAAGCCAATATATTTGATGTATAGATAGTTTCATTCTGCTAAAATAATAATTCTATTAAAAAAACTTCCCAAAAATTATACCTTTTAAATCTCTGATACCTCTGACACGTTCAAACAAATGTAGCCTTGTCAATTAAAGTTGTCGATTTAGAGTGTTTGCAAAAAAGCAAGTAACGCATTGATTTCTTCTTGGGTCAAGGGAATACCCACTTTCCCATCTGCTCGGATAAATAGTGGGTCTAAATAAGGATTTTTTTTCATATTAGCCTGATAATGAAATAAAACTTCGTTGATATTTTTAAATCTTCCATCGTGCATATAAGGAAAAGTCAATGCCCACCGCCGCAAAGTAGGGGTTTTAAACTTGCCAATATCCGAAGAGTCAAGCGTGATTCTGTATCTACCTAAATACATGCTTTCCTCATCATTAATAAACATACTGTCCAAGCCAATATTGTGAAATAAATTGTCTGTAAATAACGGTGGAGGGTGACAAGTAGCACATTCCTTTTGGAAAATTTGCAAGCCTTGTAATTCTAAGTGAGTAAACTGAATTTTCCCTTGTGCGTATTCATCATAACGACTATCTGCAAAAGTAAGTGTACGCACATATTGGGCTAAGGCTCTGGCTATCATGGCGTTGGTAATAGTATCTTGTTGGAAGGCTTTTTTAAAAAGTGTAGGATAATATGGCAATGCTCTCAATTTTTGGGGGAGTTGTGATAAATCCTGCCCCATTTCGTCAGCGTGGCGTAATGGAGCAAATACTAAGGATTCTATGTCTTTAGCCCCGCTGTCCCAGAAAAGACCTTGCTGTGTCCAAGCCAAATTCAATAAGGTGGGGGTATTTCGGACAAGCGGCTTGCCTGATATGCCGTGGGTGGATAGGGCTACAGTATCTGCAAAAGCCTGAGAAGGTAGATGACAGGAAGCACAAGAAACTTGATTATTACCCGACAAACGCGTATCAAAAAAAAGTATTTTCCCCAAATTAACACCTGCCGTAGTGAGTGGATTTCGCAAGGGAGAAGGTAGAGAATCTGCAAAATAGGGAATATAATCATGTAATAGTTCTTCTTCGGGGGAGGACTGACAAGAACAAAAACTAAAAGCAAGTAGTAAAAAAACATTAATATTCAAAAAGCACTTCATTAGGCAAAAAAGATAAGTCCACTACGTACTTTTCTGTATCAATGGCATCAATAAACACATTGATTTCATTATTTCGTAGGTAATTAGCGGGATTTTCCCAAATGTATCCACTTTGAAAAACTTTCTTTGTACCGTTAAATGTGTTATTGCTTGCTATGCAATGAATGCGATAAGGCTTTACACCCAAAATTTTAGGGCTTTCTAATTCTTCTATGCTCGTAACTACAGCGACTAATTTTTTGCCATTTACTTTTATTTGTTTGATTTTGTTATTGTTTAGCCATTGCCACCTGAAAAATACAACAGCGGGAAGTGCGATAAGCAATCCAAAAGAAAAAAGAATAATAATAAGGGTGCTTTCTTGATTGCTTGGAATGTAGATAGATTGGGGATTGATAATGTCATAATAAATCTCGATAGTATCCCCAACATTTGCTCCGAGTTTCTCTCTGCTGGCTCTTATCCTTACTCTTTGATTATCAATGGTTTTAAACTGAAGCATTGGGTAGTAAGTTGCTTGATTACTGCTTGTGTTTGCTTCTGTTACGATTGCCTTTGTTTTTTCATATTTAGATTTGGTACTTTCATTTTTAAGATACAAGGTAAAAGCATGGGCTACAAAGGCAATGCCCATGACAAAAAGAGCAATACAAACTAACTGAATCTTATTCCTCATCTTGTTTAAAACCGTCTCGGTCTTTGAGCTTTTTATCCACTACGTTTTTATTCAAAAACTCATTGATTTTCTCAATGCTATGCGTACTAACAATTTCTCCAAAAGAGTTAATTTTTACATCAAAACCCTCTAAATCTGGGTGAACTTTGGGTTTTTCTTCGTTTTCTACTTTATTTTTGGGCTTTTTCATCAGTATAGGTTTTTGATTGTGTAAAAGTAACAAATATTTACAAAGTATAGTTTGTTTAGGCGATAAATTACATTTTCGATTAAACAAAATTTAGCTTACATCTAAAAAATAGTATCATACATGCAAAGAAAAGTAATTACGACCAAAGATGGCTCTTCTACTATTTTTTGGGAAGAACTCAATGAAACTTATCATTCTATTCATGGGGCTTGGCAGGAATCGGAACATGTTTTTATCAAAGAGGGATTAGCTTGGTATGCCAATCAATTTCCCGCTCAGCACAGTATTGCCATCTTTGAAGTGGGTTTAGGTACGGGGCTGAATGCCATTTTAACTTTAAAATTCTGCCTGCAAAATCCAGATATACAGGTCTTTTATCATAGCATAGAGCCTTACCCATTGACGTGGGTGGAGATAAGTCATTTGAATTACAAAGAATTATTGAGCCAAGATTTGCACCAGTATTTTGATTATATCCATCAGTGCGAATGGGAAAAAACACATCAAATCCTGCCTTCTTTTTCTTTCCACAAATCCCAAAAAAATCTACAATCGTTTTCTGTTTCGCCTAATTCAACTTTTGATATTGTTTATTTTGATGCTTTTGCACCTGCCAAACAACCTGAGATGTGGGAAGTATCAAGTTTGAGTACGGCAGTTGCTCTTTTGAAAGAACATGGCATCTTAGTAACTTACTGCGCCAAAGGAAGTTTTAAGCGAGATTTGAAGTCTTTGGGTATGCAAGTGCAAAGTCCTCATGGTGCGGCGGGTAAAAGAGAAATGACCAGAGGGGTAAAAGTAGCTGTTTAATATTTTATACTCAAACAATCTTTGACACTTGACAGGTTTTGCAAAACCTGTCAAGTGTGAGTATATCTTATTTATTGTGCATTTCTAAAAGCAACTTTTCCAACACACGAGGCAGATGCTCATGCTCCAAAGCATGGATTTTATTTGCCAAAGATTCTGGTGTATCTCCTTCATTTACTTGGCATTGGGCTTGGAAAATAATGCTACCCTCATCGTATCTTTCATTGACATAGTGGATAGTAATGCCACTTTCTTTTTCTTTGGCTTGGATAACTGCCTCGTGTACTTTGTGTCCAAACATTCCCTTGCCTCCATGCTTGGGCAAAAGTGCAGGGTGTAGGTTAATGATTTTATTGGGAAAGTACTTAACTATATGCTCGGGAACAAGCCATAAAAATCCAGCAAGCACCACAAAATCAACTTTTTGTTCCTTCAAAATAGCTAAGACTTTATTATTTTCATAGAAGTCTTGCTTTCCAAAAGTCCATGTTTTTATTCCCAAGTTTTGTGCTTTTTCCAATACAGGCGCATCTTTTTTGTTAGAAAGAACAATAAACTGATACTGGGGTTTTTCTTTGAAATATTCAATGATTTTTACTGCATTACTGCCTGTACCTGAGGCAAAAATGGCGATAGTCATAGTATTGTAATGTTAAAATTGTATTTGCAAAAATATCATTCCTACCATTCCTAATAGCATAATAAGTTTGGAAAAATTACTTACTCTGTGAAAATCTGCTTTACTTTTGGCAAAAAAAACTTGCCAAGCTAACGTCAAAAGCAAGATGCTGATGAAAAAACAATACAAAAGGTAATAGGGAATAGACAAAAAAAGCCAATGTGGGAAATAAAAAAGAGAAAGAAAGAAAAGCAGGATAACACTAAAAATCAACAGTTTTGTATTAAATACGCCAAATAAAATGGGAAAAGTTTGGCAATTTCCTGCCTTATCGCCTTCTATGTCCTCTATGTCTTTGACCAACTCTCGTATCAGCGAAATGAAAAAAGCAAAGCCTGCAAATAAATAGACGAGTGGAAAGTTTTTTTCATACAAAACATTGGCAAGCAAGACCACCAAAGCAGAAAGCAAAGCCACTAAGCCATTGCCTAACAAAGCAATTTTTTTCAAATAAAGTGCATAAAAATACAAACTTAGCCCACAAAAAATTTGAATCAAAGCAATTTTCATATCTGCCAAAAAGCCAGCTAAAAGAGCTAAAAAATTTAACAAAACGTAGATTTGCCAAATACTTTTTTTAGTAAAAACCTTGTTTATCAATACCTTATCAGGTTTATTGACTAAATCTATTTTTACATCAAAATAATCATTGATAACGTACCCTCCTGCGGCGATAAGTGTAGTAGAAATAATCAATAGAAAAAGTTGGGAAAACTTATAAACTGTATGAAAATCAGCAGGAACAAGAAAATAATGAGTAAAAAGAAGCGTAAAAGCAATGATGAGCAAGTTTGGCAAGCGAATAAGTCGAAAAAAATAAAACAAGCGACTACTTCTTTTCAAAGGAAGCAGTCGCTTATCACTTGATACTGTATTTTTTCTACTTTTTTTTGTCAATATCTTTATTTTTCAATCTGTCTTTGATGATAAAACGCCGTTGCGTGGTGTTATCACCCGCAACGCAACATAAACACCTTTTATTTTTTCAATCGGTCTTTGATGCTTTTCTTTTCCTCTTCTTTCTGTGTCGTTTTTTCCTGTTGGGCTCTCATCGCCTCTTGCAGTCGCTGTTGGAAAGAAGAAGGTTTCTTATTCGCATTCTGTTTGCGCTTTTCTTCAATCGTAGCTAATAGCTTGTCATCATTGACAAATGCCTTGATGATATTTTGCTGACCTATGGTTATCAAGTTGGAAATGAAGTAGTAATACGTTAAACCAGAGGAAAAAGAATTAAGAAAGAATATGAACATTACAGGCATAATATAAGTAATCACTTTCATTTGTGCCTGCATAGATACGTTTATCTGGTTATTGTAATAGGTATATGCCAACTGAGAGGCAGTAAACAGCAAAGTAAACAAACTTACGTGGTCGCCATAAAAAGGTATGCTAAAGCCAAAATCCCAAATAGAATCATAAGAGGACAAATCATCTGCCCAGAGGAAAGATTTTTGCCTTAACTGAATGGCATTAGGGAAAAAGTTGAACAAAGCCAAGAATACGGGCATTTGCAAAACCAATGGAATACAGCCACTTAGGGGACTTACTCCCGCTTTCCCATAAAACTGCATGATTTCTTGTTGGGCATTCATGTCATTAGGGTCGCTATATTTTGCCCTAATTTCATTGACTTCGGGTTGCAACACCTTCATTTTTGCCATGCCCACATAAGACTTGTACTGCAAAGGGAAAAGTACTAACTTCACTACTATCACCAAAAGCAAAATAACAATACCGTAGTTATTAGTAACTTTCTCTAATACAGAGAAAAGTGGCATAATTAAGTACTTGTTTACCTGAGCAAAGATAGCCCAACCCAAATATACGTTGCGCTCAAAACTTGGCGTAACTGCCTCACAAATCTTATACTCATTAGGACCGAAGTAAAAGCGAATATTTCTTCCTTCTTTTTCCTTCAAATCTGCCAAAGGAATCTCTAAAGAGGTACTTAGCGTTTTTATGATGTCATCACTTACTATGGGGTTACTTGCTACTTTGACATTGTTAAAAAATCCGTCAGTAATGATAGAAGTATTAAAAAACTTGTGTTTGAAACTTACAAAACGCACAGGTTTTTCTGCTACTTTTTCCTCTAAACCCGAAGCGGTTTCTGATAGCGTCTCGAACTGCTCGTCTTGGGGCATAAAATAATTAACCGTAGTAAAACGGCGAGAGTCTGTCAAATCTTTTTCTAACTGTTTTACATCGTCAGTCCAAGAGAATGACAATTTGTCAGACTTTAATAAACCTTGTGGCGAGCCAACGATGTTGAGTTTGTAATCTACTACGAAGCCTTTTTCTGCTAAGGTAAATTTGTGTTCTAAGTAATTTTCTGTGTCCAGCCCTATCACAAAGGCAACTGTGTTTTTATCAATCTTATTTACATCATAGTACAATTCATTCAAGTTTACGTCACCTAATTCTGTTTTTATCAAGGAGTTAAACTTACTGCTTTGTTCATCTATTAATATCAAAGGTGCTTTTTTGTACGTAATATAATTTTTTAACAATACCTGCTTTACTCTTGCTCCGTAGCTACTCAAAGTAATTTTAATATCTTCATTTTCAAGCACTACACTTTCCTCTTGCCCTTTCATACCTAAGGCAAAAAAGCCCATCTTTTGCTGTAATATTGAATCAGGTTGGTCTTTTAATGTATTCAATTTCACCTGACTTTGAAGCGTACTATCTTTTTTCTCTGTGGTGCTAACTTCTTGCTTGGGTTCTATTGGTGGAGGTTCAGGGCTAAAAAAAGTCAGGTATGCGAACAGCATTACAAATATTAGCACCATGCCAATGGTTTGGTTCTTATCCATTTCTTTTAAGATTATAAGTGATGAGCAAAAGCTATGAAAAGCCGTAATTTTTACTCAAAAACTAATATGACTTATTGATTATCAATATTTTTCAAAAATAGATTTTTGAATATTATATATAAATGCTACTTTTGTGGTGCGAATTTAGCACCATTTTTTGAGAAAATGGCAATTTGGCAGAAACATAATTTTTTTTATGGGTTGAGGGAACTTGGGCAAAGCTATGCACAGACATTCAATTATACCCTAATAAATTAGTTTGCGAATTTATTTGAGTGAAAAAATATTATTATCAATCTTTTTTTATATCTAAAAGGTTTTCGAAACCTCTCAGGCAAGAGAGTATGAATTACTTATAACTTTACATAAATGATTTATGCCAATGAAAATTCTTATCATAGAAGATGACCAAAGAGTAGCCGAACTTATCAAAAGAGGGCTTGATGAACAAGAATTTGACGCTGAGAATGCCTACGATGGACTTTCAGGGAAAAAATTGGCTTTGCAAAGAGAATATGATTTAGTAATTACTGACATTGTTCTGCCTAAGATTGATGGAATTGAATTGTGCAAAGAAATCAAGCAAACTAAACCTAATATTCCGATTATTATGCTTACTGCTCTTGGCACTACTGATGATAAAGTGGAGGGCTTCGATGCAGGGGCAGACGATTACTTGGTCAAACCTTTTGAGATGAGAGAACTCTTGGCTCGCATCAAGGTATTACTCAAACGAAATAGCAGAACTGCCCAGCAGGTAGGTTTTTTACTCAAATATGATGATTTGGAAATGAACCTACACACCAAAGAGGTCAGACGCGGGCAAGCAGAGATTAACCTCACACCCAAAGAGTTTAAGTTATTGGCTTTTATGCTCCAAAATCCAGAAAGAGTACTGTCAAGGGTAGAAATTGCGGAGAAGGTTTGGGATACGCATTTCGATACAGGCACAAACTTTATAGACGTGTATATCAATTATTTAAGAAAAAAAATTGACAAAGACTTTGATAAAAAACTCATTCATACCAAATCGGGCATGGGTTTCATTTTAAAAGCAGGTTTATGAAAATAAAAACTCGCCTTACCTTACTTTTCAGCTTGATAACAGCCACTATTCTGCTGATATTTGTTTTTATTATCTATCAATCAGCCAAATCTAACCGCGAAAAAGAGTTTTTCAATACCTTAGAAAAAGAAGCCGTTACCAAAGCCAATCTATTTTTTAATGCCAAAGTAGAAGCAAAAACTTTGCAAGATATTTACAAAAATAACCGACAAATCTTGAACGAGGTGGAAGTAAGTATTTATGATAATACTTTCCAACTACTTTACCATGATGCCTTAGACATAGACATTGTAAAAGAAACTCAAGGCATGATAAAAGAGATTTTTAAGAAAGGTAAAATAGCTTTTTATCAAGAAGATTGGCAGGTTATTGGGTTAAAATATACTTTTGATAATCAAAACTACGTCATTTTTGCTGCCGCCTACGACCAATATGGCTATACAAAACTTAATAATCTTTTGCAGAATAGCATCATGGTTTTTATTTTTTCTATTTTGTTTATTTACATCGCAGGAAGATTTTTTTCTCAAAAAGCCTTTGAACCCGTCAAAGAGATGACGGAAAAAGCACAACAAATTTCTGCTACCAACCTTGACTTGCGACTGACCACTCATCATAGCAAAGATGAACTTGCCGAGTTAGCCAAGACCTTCAATGAGATGCTGAATCGCTTAGAAAACTCTTTTGAAGCCCAAAAGCACTTTGTTTCTAATATTTCCCACGAGCTAAGGACGCCACTCGCCGCTATCGTTACCGAATTAGAACTCTCGCTAACCAGAGAACGAGCAAGCGAAGACTATAAGATGGCGATTCAGAATGCCCTTTCAGACACCAAAAAGTTAGTTCGCCTTTCCAATAGCCTGCTTGACCTCGCCAAAGCAAGCTATGATACTGCCCAGATTTCTTTCAAAAATGTACGTATAGACGAGATTTTGATAGATGCAAGGCAGAAAGTACAAAGGGCTAATCCTGAGTATAAAATTGCGATTTGTTTTGAAGGAGATTTTGACTATGATGAGCAAATTTCTGTAAACGGGAACGAATACCTACTCAAAGTAGCTTTTGCCAACCTTTTAGAAAACGGCTGTAAGTTCTCTAAGCAAAAACAAAGTAGTGTAGACATCGCCTTTGGAGAGAACCAAATTATTTTGCGTTTTTCAGATGAGGGTATAGGCATTGCAGAAGACGACCTAAGTTGCTTATTTTCTCCTTTTTACAGAGGTAAAAATAAGACTTTTGCGGAGGGCAATGGCATTGGACTTTACCTAACGCAAAAAATTATTTCCTTGCACAATGGCAAAATAGAGGTAGCTTCCAAGATAAATGTTGGCACTACTTTTACTGTCTTGCTTCCACCTGTTCAGTAATTTTCTCTAATAATTTTCTAATTTTTTTCTAAATACTTTCTAATACCTCTCTATTGCCTTCTTGCCTAATTTTGCAAGCGAAATCAAAAAACATTGAAAAATGGCTGACAGTAGTAGTATTCAATTCAATTATTCAATCACACCTGTCATTTCATAGCTTGCTACAAAGTATGTCTATGCAATGAGGTAGGCATATTTTAATCAGAAAGGAGGTAAGCAATGACCATTAACATCTTTATTTTTCGTTTAGGATTGGCTTTTCTTTTAGGAGCATTTATAGGATTAGAAAGGCAATATCGTCAAAAAAGTGCAGGTTTACGCACCAATACTTTAGTTTCTCTCGGCTCAGCAGCTTTTATTTTACTTTCTCTTTCTCTTACTGGCAATGTAGGTGACCCCTCTCGAGTAGCAGGGCAGATAGTAACAGGTATAGGTTTTTTAGGCGCAGGGGTAATTATGAAAGACGGATTAAGCGTACAAGGGCTAAATACTGCGGCAACGATTTGGTGTTCGGCGGCAGTAGGCACGCTTGCAGGCGCAGGTTTGTGGTTACAGGCTGCCATTACGGCTTTCTCTATCATGCTTGTTCATATCGTTTTGCGTCCTATTGGGTTGTTGCTCAACCGCTTGCCTATACAGAAAGAAATGGTAGGTATTTTTTATTATTCTTTCAAAATACGTTGCAAAGAAGAGGTGGAAAATCACTTACGAGTAGTTTTGCTCAATGCTGTACAAGCAGATGAACACCTGCAACTTCGCTCTCTGACAAGTAGCGACAATGGTAATCCTGCCTTTGTATATATAGAAGCAGAAATTTTTGCCAACGGAAAGCATGATGCAGAAATGGAAAAATTAGCCGCTACGCTTACCATTGAGTATGGCGTAACCCAAGTAAGTTGGGAAGTAAATGGACAGCAAAACGATTAAGAAATTAGCATTTATACATAAAAACCTAAATAATGAAACTGCAATCATTCACTCTTATCGCTTTGGTATTATTTATCTGCTCGTGCGATAAAAATACCTCTTCTGAGGAAGCTAATGGAAATTACATTGTCAGAGGGGATACCGTTATTTTAACAGAAAACTCAAATATCAAATCGCGTATTCAGCTCTACACAGTTGAAACCGAGCAGTATCGCTTAGAACTGGCAAGTGTGGGTACGGTAAGGGCTATTCCTAATAATTATGCAGAAATAGCACCTCCCTTTGCAGGGCGTGTATTGAAGTCCTATGTACGACTTGGGCAAAGAGTAGAGCAAGGTTCTCCTATTTTTGATATTAGCTCTCCTGCTTTTTTTACCGCAGAAAAAGAATATTTTGATGCCAAACAAGAGTTCCGATTAGCAGAGTTGAACCTCAAAAGGCAGCAAGACCTCCTAAAAAATGGAGTAGGCGTGCAAAGAGAATTGGAAGCTGCGGAAACGGAATATGAAATTAAGAAAACTACCCTTGAGAATGCCTCTGTTGCTCTTAAAATCTTTAATGTAGAACCTGAAAAACTCTCTTTGGGCAGACCACTGACGGTAGTTTCCCCTATTAAAGGTGAAATTGTGGACAACAAAATCGTTATAGGTCAGTACCTCAAAGAGGACAGCGAACCTATTGCAATTGTGGCAGAGCTAACAAAGGTTTGGATTGTGGGGCAGGTCAAAGAAAAAGATATTCGCTTTATCCACGAACTGGACGAGGTAGAAGTAAAAATTGCCGCCTTTCCTGATAGGGTTATCAAGGGAAAAGTCTATCACGTAAACGAAATGATAGACGAAGAGACCCGAAGCGTGCAAGTACTGATAGAGTGCGACAATAAAGAACGCGATTTGAAACCGGGTATGTATGTAAATGTTCGCTTCATAGATACTCCCGCACCTACCATTCTTGTTCCCTCTCAGGCAGTACTCCAAATGAATGACAACCAGTTTGTATTTGTGCAAGTAGGCAAAGACAGATACCAAAAGCGAAAAATAGAAACCGAAGGAACTTCCAACGGCAAGGTAGTAACCAAATCAGGTTTAAAATCAGGCGAAGTCATTGTAAGTGAAGGAGGTATATATCTGTTAGAAGCGAAATAACATTCAAACTTGAAATTAGAAAGAAATGGATAAACTCATTAATATTGCGATAAAAAAACGCTGGGTAATGCTTTGCTTATTTATCCTGCTTGGTTTCTTTGGCTATTATGCTTGGCAACAGCTTTCTATAGAAGCCTATCCCGACATTGCCGATGTTACCTCCCAAGTAGTAACCCAAGTACCAGGTTTGGCGGCAGAAGAAGTAGAGCAACAAATCACTATTCCCATAGAGCGAGCCTTAAACGGTTTGCCGGGTATGCACGTCATGCGAAGCAAAAGTACCTTTGGCTTGTCTATGATTACCATAGTTTTCAAAGACGGAGTAGATGATTACTGGGCAAGAATGCGTATTCAGGAAAGATTGAACGAGGTAGAACTTCCTTATGGGGCTATCCCGGGTCTTGACCCGCTTACCTCTCCTATCGGGGAAATTTTCCGATACATCATAGAGAGCAATAGCCACGACCTTAGAGAGCTGACTGATTTACAAAACTTTACTATCATTCCTCGAATCAAGCAAGTATCAGGGGTAGCTGACGTAACTAACTTTGGAGGTATCACTACCCAATTCCAAATAGAACTTGACCCGCGCAAGTTAGACCAATACAACCTTGCTCTGGGAGATGTAATAGAAACGATTGAAAAAAACAACGTCAATGCAGGAGGGAGCGTACTCCCCAGAGGGGATTTGGGTTACGTTATCAGAGGCATAGGATTGATAAAAAATTTGGAAGACCTTGGGAAAATAGTAGTCAAAACAGAAAAGGGCGTACCTATTTACCTCAACGACATTGGTAAGCTCAAATATGGAAACATAGAACGCAAGGGCATTTTAGGCTATACAGACCGACAACGAAGTTATTCAGAAAGCATAGAGGGCATCGTGTTGCTGCTCAAGGGACAAAACCCCTCCGTAGTCTTAGAGGGCATTCATCATGCTGTAGATGAACTCAACAATGAGATACTTCCCGAAGGCGTAAAAATTCATGTTTTCTTAGACAGAACGGTATTAGTACATACTACTCTGGACACTGTTTCGCATACCCTCTTAGAAGGCATGACCTTAGTAGTGATTGTACTGATTGTTTTTTTAGGGAGTTGGAAAGGGGCTTTGTTGGTTGCTATCACCATTCCCTTGTCTTTAATGATTGCTTTTATTCTCATGCACTTCACCAATATTCCTGCAAACCTACTTTCTTTGGGCGCAATTGATTTTGGGATTATTGTCGACGGAGCAATCGTAATGATGGAAACTATCTTGAAAAAAAGAGAAGACAATCCTACGCTGGTCTTACAAGAAAAAAGCATTGCCAATCGCGCCATAGAAGTAGCCAAGCCTATCTTTTTTGCTACTATTATCATCATTACGGCTTATTTACCACTTTTTGCTTTTGAGAGAGTAGAGAAAAAACTATTTACTCCTATGGCTTTCACAGTGGGTTATGCACTCTTTGGGGCATTGGCTGTAGCCCTTTTGCTTATTCCGGGTATGGCTTATGTGATGTATAAAAATCCTCAAAAGATGTATCATAACAAATGGTTAGAAAAACTTACGCATATCTATCATGCAGGCATCGTAAAAGTTATGAAAGCACCTCAAAAAGTTTTTCTGCCTTTGGGTATTATCTTAGCTGCTGCCGTAGCACTTACGGTTTTAGTAGGCAAAGATTTCTTGCCACCCTTAGACGAGGGGTCTATCTGGTTACAAGTCCAGCTACCCCCTGGAATTTCTTTACAAAAATCCAGAGAACTCAGCGATACCTTACGAGCAAGAACTATTAAATACCCAGAAGTTACCTATATGATGGTGCAAGCAGGCAGAAACGATGACGGAACTGACCCTTGGACACCCTCTCACTTTGAGGTATCCGTAGGTCTGAAACCTTACAAAGAATGGGAAAAAGGCAAAACCAAATACGACTTGATAGAGGAATTGGCAAAAGAATACGAATCTCTCCCTGGTTTTACCGTAGGTTTTTCCCAGCCTATGATTGATGGAGTGATGGACAAAATTTCAGGGGCGCATAGCGAATTAGTAGTCAAAATTTATGGCGATGACTTCAAAGAAACGCGCAGAATTGCCGAAAATGTTTTGGCAAAACTCAAAACAGTGAAAGGAGCAGTAGATTTAGCCATAGACCAAGAACCTCCACTTCCCCAACTACAAATCCATGCAGATAGAAACAAGATAGCCCAATACGGGCTAAACGTAGCTGATGTAGCTGAATTGATAGAGGTAGCTGTAGGCGGAAAAGCTGTTTCGCAAATCTTTATAGGCAATAAGGTATATGACATCATTTGCAGGTACAACGAAGAGAGCAGGAATACGCCTGAAAAAATTGCTAACCTCATGCTTACCTCGGGGTCAGGAGCTAAAATTCCCCTTTCGCAAGTGGCTGACGTAAGGCTAAGTACAGGGGAAAGTACTATTACCAGAGAAATGAACAAACGCCACCTCACAGTAAAACTTAACCTGAGAAACAGGGACTTAGCCTCTATGCTCCAAGAAGCACAAGACAAAATAGAAAGTGAAATCAAATATGACCATGAAAAATATCATATCAAATGGGGAGGACAGTTCGAGAACCAAAACAGAGCGTATGCACGACTTTCAGTAATTGTCCCTTTAGCTTTGGCGATTATGTTCATCTTGCTCTATGGAGCCTTTGGACGCTTCCGCCAAGCAGGTTTACTCATGAGCATCGTTCCCTTAGCTTTATTTGGAGGAATGTTAGCTCTCAATATACGAGGAATGACGCTTAATGTTTCCTCTGCTGTTGGTTTCATTGCCTTGTTTGGTGTAGCTATCCAAAACGGTGTCATTATGATTTCGCACATCAATCACCTGAGAAAGCAGGGCAAAGATTTGATAGATGCGGTGATTTATGGAGCAGAACATCGCTTTCGCCCTGTACTGATGACGGCTACGGTAGCAGTCTTAGGTCTGCTCCCTGCTTCCTTAGCCACAGGAATTGGCTCTGACGTGCAGCGACCTTTGGCAACAGTAATCGTCTATGGGCTAATGTTTTCTACCGTTATTACGCTATATGCCTTACCTGCACTGTATTATATAATAGAAAGAAAATGGGGGCAGGATTTTAAAAAGGAAGAAGAAGAACTATAAACACAAATTGAGGTTAAATGAATAAGCAATCTTGGGCAAAAACAAATAAGCTATTTTTCATCTGTTTTTTAGCCATTCACTGTCACTGCTTTGCACAAATTGATACTACTTTTAACAAAATAACTATTCGCTATGCTGACTACATCAACTTAGTAGGGAAAAACAACTTAGGCTATGCCGCACAAAAATTCAATATAGACATTGCAGATGCCAATATAGAGAGTGCCAAAGTATTCCCCGACCCCGAATTGGGCATTGGTTGGTTTGATAATGGGCAGAGGAGAATGAACATGGGCTATGGCTACTCAGCACAAGTAGGTTGGCTATTAGAGCTTGGAGGAAAGCGTAAAGCAAGGATAGACTTGGCAAAAAGCGAAAAAGAATTGATACAACTCTTGCTCTTGGACTACTTCCGCAACTTGCGAGCTGATGCAACCATCAGTTTTCTGACAGCTTTGCAAAACAAATTTTTATTAGATGTGCTTTTGAACTCTTACCAAACTATGTACCGCTTAGCTCAGTCCGATAGTATCCGCTTTCGCTCTGGGGCTATTACCCAATTAGATGCAAGACAAAGCAGATTAGAAGCACAAACCATGCTCAACGATGTGTTCCAAGCCGAAGCCGAGTGGAAAGCCTCTTTAGCCAATCTCTCCCTTCTGCTTGGGCAAAAGCAAAAAGATTCGCTGTTTATTGCCTTAGGCAGTTTTGATGGCTTTGAAAGAAACTTTAACCTCTCAGACCTCATTACTACTGCCCAAAACAACCGAGCCGATTTATTAGCGGCACTACAAGGCAAAACTGTTGCCCAAAACTTGCTCAAATTAGCTAAAGCTAATAGAGTAATCGATTTGGGTATTGCCACAGGCATAGGCTATACCTCGTATGTGAGAAATGTGATAGCCCCTACACCCTCCTTTACTCCTGTTACCGCAGGCATCGCTATTCCTTTGAAGTTTTCCAATAACCGTTCTGGTGAACTAAAAGCCGCCTATTATAACAACTTGCAAGCGGAAATCCAATACCAACAAGCAGAGGTACAAATACAGGCAGAAGTTACTCAAGCTTACTTTCAATACCAAGCCACACGCAAGCAAGTGCAACAGTTCAATAACGGGCTTTTGGACGAATCAAGAGCCGTCTTAGACGGCAAGATTTACAGCTATCAGCGTGGAGAAACCTCTCTCTTGGAAGTGCTAAATGCACAACGTACTTACAACGATACCCAACTTGCCTACTATCAAATTCTTTTCAACAATGCCGCTGCCTTAGTAGAATTAGAACGAGCGGCTGGTATTTGGGACATTAATTTTTAAAAGATAAACACATGAATAAGTTATTTTTGATATTGATATTTTCTCTGTTGGCTTTCATCACCAAAGCCCAAATAGATACTACTCAAACCTTTCGCAAAGAATTGTTTAGCAAAGGTTATGTAGCTTTTGGCATCAAAGTCGGCTATTCCAATTCCAATATCTACGGGAAAGACATAGATTTTATTTTTGCAAGCAAGCAGACCTCCACGTTCTCTGCCTTTCATGCAGGAATTTTTGCCGATGCCAATGTAGGCAAGTTTTTTTCGCTAAAACACGAACTAATCATCAACCAAAGAGGCGCAGGAGTAATACTTAATGATACTCTTTTGGGCAACTACGACTCGAAGTTAGCCATGCTCTACCTCGACTTGTATCCCATCAGCCCTACTTTTCACTATAAAAACTTTCAGTTGTATGCGGGTCCTTACATCAGTATGCTTGTCAATGCCTCTGTGCAGAAAAAAGATGCTGATGGTAAACTTTATAAAGATAAATCTATTTTTGGAGAGGCAGGGAACAACGAAAGTGAGCAGAAATATGTGCAAAAGTTTGATTTTGGCTTGAACATAGGCATAGAGTATCAGTTTTCTTTTGGTTTATTGGTAGGTCTAAAATATACGCATGGACTTACCGACATTTTCCAATACGCCAATAGCTATACTTTTGATGACCCCAAAACAGGAAATATTAAGATTTTTAACCAAGCGCTTTTATTTTCTTTGGGCTACAAGCTGACAGGAAAGGGGAAATAATAACAAAATTAGACTTACTTTTTATTTCCCCCTTCCATAAAGCCAAAAACTGCCCCACATACTCCCCCAACAATATGAGCAAATTCAGAAACATTGTTATTTTGAAAAATATTCACTATCTCCTTCCCAAGAAATAAAATTACCACTAATAGGAAGGTAAGAGGTAGCCTTCCTTGGCGTAAGTTGGTCATAGAACTTAATAGTATCATCATAAACACAATACCACTTGCCCCTAACAAACCACTTGAGAAAAAAATGACATTGAGAATACCTGTAATTAAAGCAGTCAAAAACATCATAGTCAGCAAGTTAGCAGAGCCATACTTTTCTTCTAACATAGGACCCAGCAGTAAGATGAGAGTAAAATTACCAAATAGGTGCGCCCAATCCCCGTGTCCAATGGCATGAGAAAATAACCTAAAATAGTCCACAGGATTGGTTAGACTCATGGTAGGATATACTGTGAATAAAGACATCACTGGGGGCATAAAAGAAGAAATCAACAATACAATGGTACAAATAAAAGTGTAAGTAAGTACTACAGGTGAATTATACTGCAACTGCATAGAATTAGATGATTAGATAAATAACTTTTTTACTAAATACGATTCTATCACTCAAAATGTTTTTTGGGTTTTATTAAGTAAGCTAAAAAAGACAAAAGTAGTTCGTTAAAACAACTTATTCGTTAATCTTAACTAATAAGGCTTGTTTTACTTGGAGTGGGCTAATTGATTGAATACAAGCACACTCTATATTTTTTCTACAATCCTCACAGTATTTTTCTATACAAAGAGTTTGAGCTTTTTTGCCTATTGCTTGCCAACGAGCGGGGTGCATAGGGCGAATCGGCGGGAAAAGTCCTATCGCTTTTTTTCCCAAAGCCGCCGCAATGTGCAAAGGTCCTGTACTGCACGCCACCAAGCCATCACAGGCATTAATAAAACTAATTAATTGAGAGAGAGATAACTGCCCTGTCAAATCCTTGGCTCGTTCAAAAATCATAGGCATTTCTTGCCTTATTTTCTCGCCCTCTGTTTCTGTTCCTGTAATAAAACATTCAAAAGTATTGGTGTCTAAAGACTTAATCAGTGAGTCATAATTTTTCAAGTACCATTCTCTTGCACTGCCTTTGGATTTGGGGTGCAAAATCAAGTTAAATTTATGAGAATGAATAAGTTTTGCCAAAGTTACGTCTAACGGGGCTATCCTCGACATTCCATACAAATCTGCAATTTCACTTAATTCATAATCACTTTTTAACTTCAAAGAAGCCAATAGTTTCAAGTTGAGTTGCGCTTCGTGCAAGTGAGAGTTCTTACGCCCAATATTAGGCAAGTGATTGCAAGTAAGCCAATGAAAAACACGATGACTCGTACCTATTCGATGTGGAATTTTTAGCTTTTTTGCCAAATTGGCTATCGCTTTATCAGGAAAAACATGAACAATCGCCGTCGCTCCTATACTCCTCAATAAGTCTGGCTCTTGGAGTACTTCCGCTCTATCAAAAAATTTGTCTATAAAAATACTACTCTCCACGATAGGTTTCGTATAGGCTTTACCAATAAAAAATACTTGGCTATCAGGAATTTGCTTTTTTATAGCACCTGCCATAGGCAAAGTCAGTACGACATCGCCTATATTATCGGTGCGTGATAAAATGATTTTTTGCATCAAACTTTGCTATCTATCAGCTTAAAATTTTACTAATCTATGATGGCAATACATTTGAGTTCTATGGCTATTTCTGTAGGTAGTGCATTTACTTCTACCGTAGTCCTGCAAGGCTGATTTTCCTTGAAATATTCTGCATAAATGCGGTTATATGTAGGAAAATCTCTTTTCATGTCAGTTAAAAATACGGTAACATCTACTAACTTGTTCCACTGACTTCCTGCCTCCTCCAAAATGTAACGCACATTGGCAAAAACTGCATGACATTGAGCCTCAATATCATAATCTATAATATTGCCATGTTCATCTCTTTTCACACCGGGAATTTCTTTGATTCCCCGTTGGCGAGGTCCTACGCCTGAAAGAAACAGGAGATTGCCTACTCTGCGAGTATAAGGGTACGCTCCTACCGGCTCTGGTGCTTTTGATTCCATTATTTTGATAAATTTTATTGTTAAAAAAGAAGATAAGTAATTACCCCCTTATTTTTGGCTCATTTCTGCAAAATATTGATAAAAATAAGGGATAGTTTCTATGCCCTTCAAGTAGTTAAAAATGCCGTAGTGTTCATTGGGCGAGTGAATAGCATCAGAATCCAAGCCAAAACCCATAAGTAGAGAATCCAAACCTAACTCTCTTTTGAACATAGCTACTATGGGAATACTACCTCCTTCTCGTTTAGGAATAGGCTTTCTTCCAAAAGTTTTTTCATACGCTTTTTCTGCAGCTTTATAGGCAACAGAATCAATAGAAACAACTACTGGCTCACCTCCGTGATGAAAACTTACATTTACTTTCACCGTTTTAGGAGCGATAGCTTGAAAATGAGCCGCAAATAGCTGAGAAATTTCTTCTGAGTTTTGATGAGGCACTAAACGCATAGAAATTTTAGCTTGGGCTTTGGAGGGGAGTACAGTTTTTGCTCCCTCGCCTGTATAACCTCCCCAAATTCCATTGACATCAAGCGTAGGACGCACAGATGCACGCTCTAAGGTGCTATACCCTTCTTCACCAAATACTTCCTCTATGCCTAACTCTTTTTTATAGGTTTCCAAATCAAAGGGAGCTTCGCTCATCGCTTGGCGTTCCGCAGGACTAAGTTCTTCTACTTTGTCATAAAAGTGAGGAATCGTAATCCTTCCTCTCTCATCTTTCAAAGAAGCTATCATCTCGCACAATACGTTAAGAGGGTTAGCTACTGCCCCACCGTACACTCCTGAGTGCAGGTCGCGATTAGGACCGATTACCTCTACTTCCATATAAGATAAGCCTCTCAAACCCGTAGCAATAGAAGGTATCTCATTGGAAATCATACTTGTATCTGAGATAAGAATGACATCAGCCTGCAATTTTTCACGATTTGCTCTTACAAAGTCTGCCAAATGAACAGAGCCTATTTCCTCTTCCCCTTCAAGCATAAACTTTACATTGCAAGGGAGTTGTCCGTATTTCATCATGTACTCAAAAGCCTTGATGTGCATGTAAGTCTGCCCTTTGTCATCACAAGCTCCTCTGGCATAAATCTTTCCCTCCCTGATAGTAGGCTCAAAAGGAGGGGTAAGCCAAAGATGCTCAGGGTCAGCAGGTTGGACATCGTAATGCCCATATACTAAAACAGTAGGAAGGTCTTTGCCAATCAGCTTTTCGCCATAAACAATAGGATTGCCTTGAGTTGGACAAACTTCTACATTATCCGCTCCTGCCTCTAAAAGGCTATTTTTGAGAAAATTCGCCGCTTTTACTACTTCGTCTTTAAATTTCTTATCCGTACTGACAGAAGGAATGCGAAGCAAATCAAAAAGTTCTTCTAAGAATCTATCCTTGTTAGCTTCAATATATTGGTTAATGGTCATCATTATTTAGTGAGGTTTTATTCTACCTTACAAACTTAATAAATATAACATATCTATCTCTTTGGATATGATATTTTTCTTTTGATACTTTACGAAAAAGCAAAAGTACCAATCGCACTACCATAAGAAATATCAATCATTTTTAGAAAAATAAGTATTTGCTTATCAACATTTTACTATTAATATCAAAAAAATATTACAAAAAATATACTCTAAGTGCTTGCAAAATACAAAAAACAGCCGTACCTTTGCAACGCCAAATTTGAAAGGGCTGAAAAAAGGTGATGTAGCTCAGTTGGTAGAGCAAAGGACTGAAAATCCTTGTGTCGGCGGTTCGATTCCGTCCATCACCACTAATAGTTTTTGGGTTTAGAATTATTTTGATTGAAGAAAAGGCATCTTAGAAAGATGCCTTTTTTCATTGTTTGTATAGATTAGTTGTTCTACGGATAAATCATTACTTCTAAGTAGCCCTGCAGAATTATACTCAAAATAAAATGATTTTTCAATTCCTTTCTCTTGCTGAGAAAGGGACTTGGGTTCTCTGACACTTTTTCCAATGAACAATACTACATGTAATTTTAAGCCCGTAGGGCTTTCATCTTGGTAGAAAACAATAAGCCCAACCCACCTACAGCAAGTCCATAGTTGTGAAATATGCCACCACTACGCGGTTTTATTCATTATTTTCTACAAAAATAGCACACCTACGTTGTGAGTCAAGGGCAGATGAAAGTCCATTGCTTACCTAAGTTTTACCAGCGAAAGTGTCAGAGAAACGGAACTTTAGAGTAAAGAAAATTGCAAAAACACTTTTGATTAAGTACAGCTTATATTTGTAAATACTCATTAAAGCATTGATTATTACTATTTCGTATTAATTAATAACTAATAATTCATAACTACCTATGCCACTTAACCTTTTCAAATACATTCTCTACTATCAACATAAGTAAATGGGGAAAAAGAAAAAAACCAAATTGTGATTAAAAAGGCGTATCTTTCTTTGGATTATGCTAATTTTGACTTTTGAAACTAATCATTTGTAACTCAAAATACTCGACTATTCATGAAAATAGGCTTAGCATTATCAGGGGGTGGCGCAAGAGGCATATCGCATTTAGGGGTTTTAGAAGCCTTAGAAGAGCATGGGATTCAACCTGCTTTCCTTTCTGGCGTGAGTGCAGGAGCGATTGTAGGGGCTTTGTATGCGGCGGGAAATAGACCTTGGGAAATATTGCACTTTATTGTAAAAACTAAGATTTTTAAATTTTTCAAACCAGATACAAGTCTAACAGGATTACTTAGGATAGAAGCTACAGAAAAGCTATATGAGCAGATGCTCAAAGAAAATTCTTTTGCAAGTTTAAGCATTCCCCTAACGGTTTCTGCTACTGATATAGAATATGGAGAAATAGTATATTTCTCTGAAGGAGAACTCATTAAACCTCTACAAGCCTCTTCTTGTGTACCTGTGCTATTTGCCCCAGTAGAAATCAACGGCAGGTACTATGTAGATGGCGGCGTGCTTAATAACCTACCCGTAGAACCTCTCGAGGGCAAATGCGACTATATTATAGGTGTTCATTCTAACGCTCTGCCTACACATTTCAAAGTTACTAATATTAAGCAGATGATAGAAAGAGCATTACACTTAGCCATTAACACCAATATTGAGGGACGCAGAGGTAAATGCCACTTTTTTATAGAACCACCTAAAATGGCATTTTTTGGTGTATATGACGTAGCCAAAGCCCAAGAAATATACCAAATAGGGTACGAATACACCAAAGAATATCTAAAAAACTTACCGCTCTTAGATTAACTGAATTGTTAAAATATGCAAAAGAATAGTAAAAATTTTTTTACATGAAAATATGTTCATATATTTGTATCGTAATTTGAAATCAAATGGAAATAGTACAACATTTAAGCAAAGAAAAGTTAGAAAAAGCAGCATTTATTTTAAAAACAGTGGCTCACCCTACTCGCTTAGCAGTCATTGATTTGCTGAGCTACAGGGAAAAAATGTCGGTGAATGAGTTATGTAGTGTTTTGGATTGTGAGCAGTCTTTACTTTCGCATCACCTAATCAATATGAAGCTAAAAGGCATTTTGAACTCTCAGAAAGATGGGCAAAATGTATATTACTCTTTGAAAGAAAAAGATGTAGTTAAGCTCATTAGCTGTATAGAAAACTGCGACTGCAATATGTAGTTTTTAGTTTCTGATGTGTGGTTGCTCGTTCTTTTTTATTTTTGATTATATGAATATATTATCATTTGTTTATAAATAAAATATTTTATCTACATTTGAATCATGGAAATTATAGGTTACATAGGAGCATTGCTCATGGGTGTTTCATTAGGCTTAATCGGTGGAGGAGGTTCTATTCTCACCGTACCGATTTTAGTTTATCTTTTTGCGACTGATGCAGTACTTGCAACCGCTTATTCGCTTTTTATCGTAGGGCTAACAAGTTTAGTAGGTTCTTTGAGCCATATCAGTCAAGGAAATATTCATTGGCGCACTGCTTTTGTATTTGGTTTACCGTCTATTATTGGTGTTTACCTTACTCGTTTGTACGTAGTGCCTGTTATCCCCAATACCATTTTTCAAATGGGAGAATTTGTACTCACAAAGCCCTTATTTTTGCTAATGCTATTTGCAGTGATTATGCTCTTAGCTTCTGTTTCCATGATTAGACAATCAAAGAAAGAATTACTAATTACTGATGGTGATTTACCAATAGCAAATGAACAATCAACATTTGCAACTATAAACGATAACAACCAACAACTAACAACCAACAATCGACAATTAACAATTCAAGCAACCTCCAACCATTTCAAACAACCTCAAACAAGTCTACACTTACACGTATCTCAAACCATCGCCTACAATTACCCCTTAATCTTAGCAGAGGGCTTAATCGTAGGTGGAATTACAGGTTTGGTTGGGGCTGGTGGAGGCTTTTTGATTATTCCTGCTTTGGTTCTCTTAGCAAAGTTGCCCATGAAACAAGCCATTGGGACTTCTTTGGTAATTATCGCACTAAAATCTTTGATAGGTTTTACAGGAGATTTGAAAGCAAGTGAAGCAATGAATTGGGAGTTTTTATTGTTCTTTTCTGGAGTAGCGGTAATTGGGATTATTGGAGGAAGTTTGCTTTCCAAAAAGATAAGCAATGAAACCTTAAAACCTGCTTTTGGGTGGTTTGTGCTGGTGATGGGAGTGTATATTATTGTAAAAGAGTTGTTTTTGAAGTAGTTGATTTTAAAGTGTTTGATATAGTTTGAGGTTGTTTGAAATGGTTAAAAGTCTTCTTGTGGTAAACCCTGTATCTTCGTGTATTAGTGCTTAATAAGTTTTACTGTGGACTCAACAAATAAATCGTTGAGAATCAACTTTTCATGTGTTATCACGTGAAAAGCAAAAATAAAAAAATGCAAAATAAAAGTCAAATAGCCTTGCTTACATTGATTAACGCCTTAGTTGGTAGTTTGTTAGGAATAGAAAGAAGCATTATGCCTATGCTTGCAGAACAGCAGTTTGGCATCAAAAACAATATGCTTTTGCTGGCTTTTATTATGGCTTTTGGCGTAAGCAAAATGACGGTGAACTATTGGGGAGGCAAGTGGGCAATGAAAGTAAGCAGGAAAAAGCTTCTACTCATAGGTTGGTATTTAGCGATTCCTGTGCCTTTCTTACTGATTTTTGCCCAGTCTTGGTGGTGGATTCTTTTAGCCAATGTCTTTTTAGGATTGCAACAAGGTTTGGCTTGGTCTATGACTTTACTAATGAAAATAGAATTGGCAGGAGAAAAGAACAGAGGCTTGGTAGCAGGATTGAATGAGTTTGCAGGTTATACAGCTTTGGCTTTGAGTGCTTATCTAAGTGCTTTGATAGCAAAGGAATATAATGTTTTTCCTTATCCTTTTTTCTTAGCAGGAGCTATTGTAGCAGTGGCACTTTTGTTAAGTACCCTTTGGGTAAAGGAAATATCAAAATCACAAGAGAAAAGTCAAACTATTGATTTACAAAACAATAAAACCTATTTTGCTTGTAGTGTAAATTGTATCATAGAGATTTTTCAACAGAAAAACCAGCGTGCAGTTGTCATAGCTGGTTTGGTAAATAACTTGAATGATGCGCTGGCATGGGGAGTTTTTCCAGTATTATTAATAAGCAAAGGCTTTGATTTAGAACAAATTGGATTGATTGCGGCAGTTTACCCTTTGACATGGGGAATCTTCCAATTATTTACAGGAAAATGGTCTGACAGTTACGGAAGAAAACCTTTGATGGTTTGGGGAATGGCGTTGCAAGGAATTGTATTGCTTCTGTTTGCTTGGGCAAATACTTTTATCAGTTTTGCTTTCTTGTCGGCAGTATTAGGCTTGGGAACAGCTATGGTTTATCCTGTTTTTGTAGCGGCAATAGCTGACAATGCTTTGCCTTCTCAAAAAGCAATTCAATTAGGGGTATATCGCTTTTGGCGGGACGGTGGTTTTGTAGTAGGCGCATTACTTTCTGCCTTGCTATTAATCAAGTTTGAAGTAGGCATTACTATCACAATTATTGGCTTACTTACCTCACTAACAGGTGTTTATATTCAATGGAACTTTAAATCGTATTCTATAAAAAATGTAAAGTATGCCACTTCATAAAAAAATATCTTAAATAAATCAATTTCTCACATTTTATGACGTGAGAAGCAAAATAAAAAAATCAAAACAAAACATAAATATTCAAAAAAATGAAAATAGAACAAATTTACACAGGCTGTTTAGCACAAGGTGCTTACTACATCCAATCAGGCAACGAAGCAGCTATCATCGACCCTTTAAGAGAAATTAAGCCTTACTTAGAAAAGGCTAAGCGCAACAATGCCACTATCAAATACATTTTTGAAACACATTTCCACGCCGATTTCGTATCTGGACATTTAGACTTAGCGAAAGCGACAGGTGCACCGATTATTTACGGTCCTAATGCTAACCCTGCTTTTGATGCGCTGATTGCCCAAGATGGTCAAGAGTTCAAGTTAGGCGAGGTAGTTATTCGTGTGCTACATACACCAGGACATACCATGGAATCAAGTTGCTACTTACTCATCGACGAGAACGGCAAAGAAACAGCTATTTTCACAGGCGATACACTTTTCATTGGAGATGTGGGACGACCTGATTTAGCCCAAAAATCTAATTTGACTATCAATGATTTAGCAAGTTATTTGTATGACTCTTTGCATACTAAAATTATGCCCTTAGCTGATGACATCATTGTATATCCTGCTCATGGGGCTGGCTCAGCTTGTGGAAAAAACATGAGTAAGGAAACTTCTGATACTTTGGGCAATCAGAAAAAGACCAACTATGCCCTCAAAGCCGCTACGAAGGAACAGTTTATCAAAGAAGTTACTGATGGGCTTCAGCCACCTCCTTTCTACTTCCCTAAAAATGTAATGCTAAATAAAACAGGTTATGAAAGCGTAGAAAAGGTGATTTCTAAAGGCATGACTCCTCTCTCTCCAGAAGTGATAGAAATGTTAGTGGAAGACCATAATGCTATCGTGTTGGATACTCGCAAACCTCAAGTTTTTAAAAATGGTTTTATTCCTCAATCTATCAACATTGGTATTGACGGAGATTTTGCACCTTGGGTAGGGACTTTGATTACTGATATCAACCAAGCCATCATCATAGTAGCAGACGAAGGCAGAGAAGAAGAAGTAGTTACTCGCTTGTCCAGAGTGGGTTATGACAACACCTTAGGGTATTTAGAGGGTGGCATAGCGGCTTGGGAAAAAGCAGGAAAAGAGTTAGACCATGTAATTTCTATTTCTGCTGAGGAGTTTGCACAAAGAGTAAAAGAAAACGCCGATATAGTAGTAAAAGATGTCCGCAAGCAAAGTGAGTTCGAGGCAGAGCATCTGGAAATAGCACAGAACACTCCTTTGGCATATATCAATGAACACATGGCTTCTTTTGACAAAGAAAAAGACAACTATATTCACTGTGCAGGAGGCTATCGTTCTATGATTGCATGTTCAGTGCTTAAAGCAAGAGGCTACCACAACGTAGTGGACATTGCTGGTGGTTTTGGGGCAATTTCAAAAACTGACATTCCCAAAACGAACTATGTTTGCCCTTCGACTTTGAAAGCAAACTAATACTTTTTATAGCTGACAGGTGTAAAAAACCTGTCAGCATAGATAAGACAATATACCAGTCATAACTAATCGCTTGTAACTCATAACTAAGAAAATTATGTTAGAATTTTTGCAACAGCCTTGGCATTGGTCAGTGGCAGGGGTGATGATAGGGCTTACTGTACCTACTCTACTCATTTTAGGGAATAAAAAATTTGGGATTTCGTCTTCTTTGAGGCACGTATGCGCCGCTTGTATGCCTGCGAATATTCCTTTTTTCAAATATGATTGGAAAAAGGAAGCATGGAATCTATTTTTTGTAGCGGGAATATTTCTGGGAGGTTTTTTTGCACATCTTTTCTTACAAAACCCTGAAGCTATCCAAATTTCAGAAAGCACCCAACAAATCTTAGCAAGCTACGGCATTAGTGATTTTAGTAGCCTTATGCCCGCAGAAATTTTCACTTGGGATAATCTTTTTACTCTCAAAGGTTTCATTTTCTTTGTCTTAGGTGGTTTCTTAGTAGGTTTTGGAACTCGCTATGCGGGGGGCTGTACTTCTGGACATTCTATCATGGGCTTGTCCAATTTGCAAGTACCTTCGCTCATAGCTACTATTAGCTTCATGGTGGGTGGTTTTATTTCTGCTAATGTATTATTACCACTGATTTTCAAGTTTTTATGAGTTTGAATATGCTTATCATGTGAAAACACATGATAAGATGACAAATGGCTCGAGAAACGCTTGTAAAATTGACAAAGAACTAAAAGGAAAACAAGTCAATTTATCACGTATTTTGTACTCGGTACGAAGTACGTGATAAACAAACCGAAAAACACTTGCAAAATTGCAAAACAAATGAGTTAAAAATCAACATCAAGTCAATTTATCATGTGTTATCACATGATAAACAAAATTAAAATTATGGAAAAAACTATCATCAAAACTACTGAAATAGAAGAAATTATCAATGCAGATGTTCGCCATACAGATGCAATGTGTACCAATGAATCTGCCTTACAACACCCTTGGTGGTACAATTTTAAGTACATGGTGGTTGGAATTGTTTTTGGGATTGTCTTTGTCAAGGCGGAAATCATTAGCTGGTTTCGTATCCAAGAAATGTTCCACCTGACCTCTTTCCACATGTACGGAGTGATTGGCACTGCGGTAATAGTAGGGCTTATCTCCGTTCAACTTATTAAAAGACTGAATATCAAGTCTATCTATGGGGAAAAAATCACCATAGACAACAAAGAGTTCAGTAAAGGACAAATCTATGGAGGATTGATTTTTGGTTTAGGTTGGGCGATTACGGGGGCTTGTCCCGGTCCCTTGTTTGCTCAAATAGGCAATGGGTTTGGAGTAATTAGCATTACTTTGTTGAGTGCTATTGCAGGAACTTGGGTATATGGAAAACTTAGAGAAAAATTACCTCATTAAGGTATTATTTTTTACGTGATAACACGTAAAAAATTGAATAACTATCTTTTCAGTTATCACGTGAAAAGCAAGAGTCAATTAATTTTCCAAATTTAAACACATGGAAAACAAAGATTTACAACAAAGGGAAATAGCTAAAATACTTAGGTATGCCAATTTTCTTTTGCTTTTTGTACCTGTGGGCTTACTAACGATTTTCACCTTACTTTTTTTGAGAAATATCGATTTTTCTTGGAAAGAACGGGAAAGGCAAGAAAAAGTAGAAAACTTAGCTACAGTTCAAGGACAAACAACTTTCCCACCCCTTTGGCAAGCCCCAGATACCAGCACAATTCCCCAAGACGAACAGGGTAAGCTGATTCGTTATGGAAGAGAATTGATAAAAAATACCGCCATTTACTTAGGTACAAATGGTTCTGTGGCAAAAATGAGTAACGGAATGAACTGCCAAAACTGTCACTTGGACGCAGGCACAAAGCCTTTTGGAAACAATTACAGCGCAGTAGCTTCTACCTATCCTAAGTTCAGGGAAAGGTCTGGAACGGTAGAAACTATACAAAAACGCGTCAATGATTGCTTTGAACGTAGCTTGAATGGAAAGCCCTTAGACACAGCAAGCAGAGAAATGCACGCAATAGTTGCCTATATCAGCTGGCTGGGCAAAGATGTAAAGAGAGGAGAAACTCCTAAAGGGTCAGGATTAGTAGAACTACCTTACTTGGATAGAGCCGCTGACCCAGAAAAAGGGAAAATTGTCTATGAGAAAAAATGTTTTTCATGTCATCAATTAGACGGAAGTGGCGTTCCTATGCCAGACGGAACAGGCTATCAGTATCCTCCACTTTGGGGAAAAAATAGCTATAACAATGGAGCTGGACTTTACCGACTCTCTCGCTTAGCAAGCTATGTCAAAGCCAATATGCCGTGGGCAGCAAGCTACGATAGACCTTTGGTTACAGACGAGGAGGCTTGGGACGTTGCCGCTTATATCAACAGTATGCCCCGCCCTGACGTAAGAACAACAGTAATGAAAAATGATTGGAAAAACCTTGCAGGTAAGCCTATAGACCACCCTTTCGGTCCATTTGCAGATAGTTTTTCAGAACAACAACATAAGTTCGGTCCCTTTAAACCCATAGCAGAAGCAAGAAAAAAGTAGTTATGAGTTGTTTCAAATTTATTGTTCATTTAAAGTCCCCATAGGGACAATCATTTTGCAGTAAAATAACAAAATATGAAAAACAAATACCTGATATTGAGCCTTTTGCTATTCTTATTTTTATCTAAAAAAGTGGAGGCACAAAATACTACCATTCAAAAAGATAGCACGAACCTGCGACAGGCTTTTACCAAAGGAAAAGTTGGCGGATTGTTCAGAAATTTTCTCATGCTCAACGACAACAATGGACAACTCACTGATTCTTACGGCTACGCAGTAGCGGGAGTTTTGCGCTACGAAACTGCCAAGTACAAAGGCTTTCAGTTAGGGATAGCAGGCTCAGTAACTTATGATATTGCTTCTTCTGACTTTACGAAAAATGACCCACTAACCAACGCCCCAGACCGCTACGTGATTGGTTTGTATGATGTTACTAATTTTTCTCAAAAAAATGAATTGGTGAGGATAGAAGAACTTTTTTTGCGGTATAGTTGGAACAAATCAAGCATTACTTTGGGGAAACAGTTACTTACACTTCCTTACATTCACCCGCAGGACGGCAGAATGCGACCCTCATTTATGGAAGGGCTTTGGATAGACTTGAACCCGAGAAACAACTTGCATTTGGAAGGAGGATATTTGTACCGTTCTGCTCCTCGCTCTACGCAAAAGTGGTACAGCATCGCAGAGTCCATAGGCACTTATCCCACAGGCATCAACCCTGATGGCTCTCGTTCTGGCTATGCTAATAATTTGACAAGCAAGGGATTGCTTTTAATTGGTGGGCATTACCAGTTTAAAAATCAAGTAAAAATTACACTAAGGAATTACTTTTTAGAAAACATTTACAACCTTGCTTTTGCCCAAGTAGAAAGGAGTTTTTCCCTTAAAAATAAGGATAAAATTTTACTCGCCTTCCAAGCCAACCGCCAAGATGCGGTTAATCAAGGAGGAAATGAAGATTTGGCAAGAACATACATTACACCAAACACACACGCTTGGGCATTGAGCGGACGCATTGCTTATCAAAAAAATAACGCTCAACTACAACTCAACTATACCCGCATCACCGCAGACAGTCGTTTTCTTTCGCCAAGAGAGTGGGGATTAGAGCCTTTTTTTACTTTTATGAAAAGAGAACGCAGCGATGGATTTGGAGATGTTCATGCAATAAACTTATACTTTATTCACCAAGTTCCACAAAAAAGACTGCGCTTTGAGGGTGGCATAGGACACTACCAAATGCCTGATGTAAAAAATACCCGTCTAAACAAATATGGTATGCCTTCCTTTTTCCAACTCAATGCAGAAATGCGCTACCGTTTCAAAGGCTTGTTAGAAGGTTTAGACGTACAAGTCTTAGCAGTTTACAAAGTAAACAATGGAGAAATCTATGACAATGAGCGGTATAGGATTAATAGAGTAGATATGGGCAACTACAATGTGGTGCTGAATTATGGATTTTGAGAAGGAGGTTTTTAATTGAATTGGTGAGATTTGAAAGAGAGAAACTTTTTATTAACTTTGGTTAAAAGTTTGAAAAATTACGATGAGAACCCAAAAAAATAAAAGTTCACAGAAGGTAAAAGTTTATAAAAATGGAATTTGGGTGGGCAATCTCTACAAAGAAGTAAAAAACGGAAAAATAAGTTATAGATTCCGATATTATCCAAGATATTTTAATAATCCTACTACACAGGCAATAAGCCTTAGCTTACCCAAAACCAACAAGAATACCAATCAGAGATATTCTTTTTCCTTACTTTTTTGGGCTAATCTCAGAAGGCTTCTACAAGGCGCGCCAAACGAAGATAGATGAAAAAGATTATTTTAAGTTGCTTGTAAAAACGACACGTTATAATACCGTAGATGGAGTTTATTTTAGAGAAAATTTAAGCAGAAAATAAGATGTTACAGTTGTTTTACAATAGAAAAGGAAGGTCAAGACTTTTGCAGTAATTTCAGAAACTTTTAATTTGTTATCTTGTTTAAGTACTCGAGGCTAAACTTTGAAAATAATTTGATAACCCAAAAATTCATTTATGAAAAAAATACTCTTACTCAACTTCTTCCTATTTCAGTTTTTTTTTGCTTTTTGTCAAACTAAAAAAATTGATACACAATTCTTAGAACAGCTTTTGCAGAACAACAAAAACTTTTTTGCCAAAGTACTCCAAAATCCAGCCAAGTATCAAATACAAATCATTTACAGCCAAATAGATAGAGATGAAAACAACCTTCCTTCATTCAAAGACTTCCACTATCGGGTAGATAAATCTTTTTACTTTTATCCTGCAAGCACCGTAAAGATGCCTGCTGCTTTCCTTGCCTTAGAAAAGCTCAATGAGCTGAATATAAAGGGTTTGAACAAATATTCTCGCATGAAGATAGACAGCGGATATACAGGACAAACCAAAGTGGTTTATGATTCCTCAGCTAAAGACTACTCTCCCTCTATTGCTCACTATATCAAAAAGTTATTCGCCGTAAGCGATAATGATGCCTTTAATCGATTATATGAGTTTTTAGGGCAGGAATATCTCAACGAAAAGCTATACCAGAAAGGTTTTCAAGATTTGAGAATTACTCATCGGCTCTCTATTGGAGACGGAGGAGAGCGTGCCAAATACACCAATCCTATGTCCTTCTACGAGGGAGAAAACGAGATTTACAGGCAACCTATGGCTTACAACAAAAAGTCTTATCCCTTCAAACTTAAAAATCAAATCACAGGCAAGGGTTTTATACGTCAGAACGAGTTGGTCAATCAGCCTATGGATTTTACCAATAGCAACTATATTTCTTTGGAAAATCTGCATGAGATACTAAAAGCAGTGATGTTCCCAGAAATTACACCTGAAAATCAAAGATTTAATCTCAGTGAGGAAGATTATCGCTTTTTGTATCAGAGCTTGTCTATCTTGCCAAGAGAGTGCGATTATCCTGATTATAAGAAGGATACAACGTATAATGACTACTATGTGAAATTTTTGATGTATGGAGACGGCAAGAAGAAAGTAGAGCCAGAAAAAATACGCATTTTTAACAAAGTAGGCAATGCGTATGGCTACTTGATTGATACAGCTTACATCGTAGATTTTGAGAATCAAATAGAATTTATGCTCTCTGCCGTGATTCACGTCAATGAAAACCAAATTTTTAATGACGGGGTATATGAGTATGATGGCATAGGCTATCCATTTCTGGCTAATCTGGGCAGGGTAATCTATGAACACGAATTAAAGAGAAAGCGCAGCCATAAACCTAACCTCCAAAAGTATAAAGTACACTAAATATCTAAAACTTGAGTGGGTCTAAGTTTTTGAAGTGTCCATTCATACGGATGACTTGCTTAGTTCGCTCCATTTCTCTGACAATAGGGATAGATTTGCGAAGATGCTCTATCAAATAGTCTATGCGTTCGCTTTCTGCAAGCAAGGTAAGCAGTTCATACTCTTGCTTAAGGGAAAGCCCTATTTTGTGGGCATATTGATAAGAGAGAAAAGGCACATCGCTTTTAAGTTCTGCTTTGACATTCAGAATTTCGTAGAGCTGAGAAACGGCTTCAATAAAAAGCAGGCGTTGCAACATATCCGAGTCTTCCTCTGTTTCAAGAAATTCCACTTCTCCTCCTGCGTGCATTTTGCCGAGCATAGGATTGAAAAAACTTTTTAAACGAAAAATACGCTCTCCGCGTGTTTTGATGTCCATGCGTCCATCGGGATAGCGATTGACTAAGGCAGTGATTTGTACCTCTACCCCTATTTCCTGAATCTTGTTTTCTAAAAATACGGGAATCCCAAAAGTTGCTTTTTGGTTTATGCAGTCATTAACTAACTGCTTGTAGCGTGGTTCAAAGATATGTAGGTTCAGTTCCTCTTGGGGAAAAACGACCAAATTCAGTGGGAACAAAGGTAATACCATTATTGTAAAAGTTTTTAATTATGCTTTTCTCAAAAATAGGCACTTGCCTTGAAATATTCAAATCTAATAAATATTACATAGCAATAAATATCTTTGTAAGTAAATAGTTTTCTAAAAATGTAAAAAATTTTCTTAACTTAATGGCTAATTTTTACGTTGTATTTTTTACACTAAGTTCGTAATATTGTAAATATTTGCAAGGCATTTCTAACACATCTCAAAAAAATAACAATATGAAACTCATCAAAGTAGCAGGGGCTGTACTCAATCAAACTCCTTTAGCATGGGAAAATAATAAGCAAAACATTATCAATGCGATAGAAGAAGCCCGCAAACAAAAAGTGAGCATCTTGTGCTTGCCCGAACTCTGCATCACAGGCTACGGTTGCGAAGACGCTTTTTACTCTATTGGCGTACATCAAACGGCAATGGAGGTCTTGCATGAAATTCTACCGCATACAAGCAACATGGTTGTTTGCCTTGGATTACCTCTGATGTACCAAAATCGCATTTTTAATACTGCCTGTCTTGTGATTAATGAGCAAATCATTGGTTTTGTGGCAAAAAGATTTTTAGCAGGCAATGGGATTCACTACGAACCGCGTTGGTTTACTCCTTGGCCCGAAGATGAGAAAATAGACATTACGATTACAGACAAAAAAGGGAATAAAAAATCTTACCCTTTAGGTGATATTCATTACAACGTAGGGGGAGTAAAAATAGGCTTTGAGATTTGCGAAGATGCTTGGGTAGCCAACCGTCCGGGGCGGAAGTTGTATAAGTTTGGCATAGATTTGATTATGAACCCAAGTGCAAGCCATTTTGCCTTTTCTAAATTAGACATTCGCAAGCGATTTGTATTGGAAGGTTCTCGTGCTTTTGGCACAGCCTACATTTATGCCAATTTGCTTGGGAACGAGGCAGGGAGAGCGATTTATGATGGAGGTACTTTGATTGCTTCCTCCGGTACTTTAGTAGCGGTAGGCGAAAGGCTGACCTTTGATGATTATTTGGTAACGAGTGCAGTGATTGATATTGCAGAGGCTCGCATGGCACAGGCGCAGGCAAGTACCGTTTTTAACGTACCTGATATGCAGGATACTTGCATAGAAGTCGACTTTACCTATCCTCAAATCTTACCCGAAAATCCACAAATTTTAGATAATCCTTGGGAGAAAAGTCAGTATTTGCAAGAAGAAGAATTTGCAAGGGTACAGGCTTTGGGGTTGTTTGATTACATGAGAAAAAGCTATTCTAAAGGTTTTGTGATTTCGCTAAGTGGAGGGGCAGACTCCTCAGCAATTACTTGTTGCTGTTACTTGATGATTAAAATGGGCATAGAAAGTATTGGCTTAGAAAAGTTCAAACAAAAGTTAGCGTATATCAAAGAAATACAACACTGCCAAACTGTAGATGAAATAGCTCACAGGTTAATTACCACGGCTTATCAGCCCACAGAAAACAGTTCTATTGTAACGCAAACTGCTGCAAGAGAAGTAGCTAAAGCCGTCAATGCGAAGTTTTACGAGTTCAATATCAACACCATTTACAAAGAATATACTTACCTGATTTCCAATGCTATAGGTAGAGAGCTAAGCTGGCAGACCGATGATATTCCCTTACAAAATATTCAAGCAAGAGTACGCGCTCCAAGTATTTGGATGCTTGCTAATATCAAAAATGCTTTGTTACTTTCTACAAGCAATCGCTCAGAGGCAGCGGTGGGTTACGCCACTATGGACGGCGATACCTCTGGCGGGCTTAGCCCCATCGCAGGCATCGACAAGGCGTTTTTACGTCAGTGGTTGCGTTGGTTAGAAAAGGTAGGCTATGACCTCAAAGGCACAGAAGAGTTTTTTAGGATTCCTGCCCTCCAATACGTAAACGAGCAACAGCCTACGGCAGAGTTGCGTCCTTTGGAAAACAAGCAAACCGATGAGGACGACTTAATGCCTTACGACTTGCTCGACTCTATCGAGGAAGCGGCGATTCGCGATAAGAAAATGCCTTTGGAATGTTATATCCTTTTGCAGTTGAAATACCCGCAATATACGAAGGCACAACTGAAAACTTGGGTAGCTAAATTTTTCAAACTATGGTGTCGAAACCAGTGGAAAAGAGAGCGTTATGCTCCTTCCTTTCACTTGGACGACAAAAACCTTGACCCTAAAACATGGTGTAGATTTCCCATCCTTTCTGGTGGCTTTGAAAGGGAACTTAGAGAATTAGAGGCTTATGAAGGTTAAGTCATTGTTTTTAATTCGTTACTAATACAAAAGCCCCCCAAAAATAAGGGAATTTATACTTTGCTTTGATGGCATTCTGGGCAAGCATAAAAGCCTTGTTCTTATCATTGGTTTTAAGCCATTGAGTGTAGAAATTTTGCATTAGCTCTTGCGTAGCGGCATCATCTACTTTCCACAAACTCATGATAATAGATTTTGCCCCTGCGATTTGAAAGGCACGTTGCAAACCATACACGCCTTCTCCATGTTTGACATCGCCAAGTCCTGTTTCACAAGCACTTAGCACTACCAAATCAGTATTATCAAGTTGCATAGTCATTACCTCAAAAGCGGTCAGAATCCCGTTGTTATGTCCTCTGACTTCTACATTCTGCTGATTGAGTGCTTTTTCTGCTCCTGCAAGCATAAGCCCAGCGCGCAAGAGGGGATTTTCTTTTGCCTTAGCGGTAGATACCCCAAAAATCTTTTCCCTCCCAAAGTTTTCTAAGTCCACCAAAAAATATCCATGTGTAGCAATGTGTAAAATTTTAGGATTGCTTACTTTTTTTACCTCTTCCTCTGCGGCGGATTCAGCAAGGAATAAGTTAGTTTGTAACTTATTGGTTTTCAAAATCTGGCTGATTTTTTCTACTTCTACCTTCGTACCCGGCAGGGAGGTAATGGTATTTTCATTTCCATAATGCGGGAA
This sequence comes from Thermoflexibacter ruber, assembly GCF_900113045.1. Lineage (GTDB taxonomy): Bacteria > Bacteroidota > Bacteroidia > Cytophagales > Thermoflexibacteraceae > Thermoflexibacter > Thermoflexibacter ruber. The sequence continues at coordinate 26,817 of NZ_FONY01000020.1, read as the reverse complement.
ACCTATCAAAATGGCTTTTTCTCCTTTGGGACTTGCAGAAACCGCTTTTACGTCAGGCACGTAGCGCGTATTGGCGACTATTTCTATTTCTTTTTCTTCTAATAAGTATTTACCAGAGGGAGCTTGCAAAGTATTGACATTGATTTGGTTATATATGCCGTCGCAAGAAAGATAAACTACTTTTTTGCCTTTTATCAAGCCATCAATCGTTTGCCAATAAATGTTATAGGATTTGGTGTCGTTGATTTTGTTTCTAATGGCATTTTTATAAAATTTAAAATGCTGTGCCTCCATTTCTTTGCCTCTGTCCATGATAGCTATTTCAGGATTTTCCTTTTCCTTAGTCAAAATTAAGGCTACGTATAAGACCTCATTGGTAAATTTTTTATCAAATTTTTGTACTCTTATTATTTCTATAGCGGCTTCTTCAGGATTAAGTATCTGCTTGATAGTCTGCAAGTCATAGATTTTCAGCTCGTATCCTTTGCTAAAAAGAGCAGATTTTTGAGAAAGTTGTTTTTCTATTTGATTATTCGCATTTTCCAAAGAGTCCAGATTGATGCCTTCCTCTGCCAATTCCTCTTTGCTCATGGTATAGTGGCTTGCGAGCATTTCTTTTTGGTCTATCCAAGTCAAATACAAGTCAATCAAGGCTTTGTCATTGCTTGCTAAAATTTGCTCTTTTACTTTGGTGGTTTCATTGAGCAACAAGCCTTTCAGATTGATATGGTAGTTATACATTTCGCTAAGCAAGGATTTATCTTGGTTATATGCTTGACAGACAAGGGAATAAAATATCTGAAATTTTGGACTTATCAAATCCCAAAACTTAGTTTTTTCATATTCGCTCATAGCAGGAAAGTTTGTCCTGACAAGTTCCATATCTTGCTTTAACACTGTGCGAAATTCCTCTACAGCACTTTTCAAATCGCCTTTTTGCCAATGTAATAAAGCTAAGTTTTCATAAGAATCTATATAGTCAGGGTGCTTATCGCCAAGTACAGTTTTGCGAATTTCTAAGGCTTTGACTAATAAAGGTTCTGCTTTGCTTAGTTGGTCATTAATGCGATAAAAATTTCCTAAATTACTGATTGTCTTTGCATACGATGGGTGTTTTTCTCCAAATTTGTCTTTGTAAATGCTCGCCGCTTGCAAAAGCAGTTTTTCTACTTCCTCATTTTTACCAATTTCCAAGTAAAAAGCAGCTAAGTTGTTGAGTAAGTGAGCATAATCAGGGTGTTTTTTGCCTACTTTTTTATCTAAATTGGCTTTTACTTCGTTGAAAATTTGCTCTGCTTCGTTGTATCTTTTCATGTCTTGGTAAAGTAAGCCCAAATTCATTTGCAAGCGCGTATAATTTAAAGACTTTTCTTTCAAAAAAGGTTGAGAAATGGTCAAAGCATTTTTCAAATATTCTTCTGCTTTGTCGTACCTGCCAATAGTTTGATAAATTATTCCCTTGTTATTCAAGCAGATAGAGTATGGTAAGCTATTTTCTCCCTTGCTTTGCTTAATGATGCTCAGGGCTTGCTCTATAAGGGTTTCTGATTCTATGTACCTACCTAAGTCTTTGTAAAGCACTGCTTTATTGTTGAGCGAAGCACCATAAGCAGATTGGGTAGCCCCGATTTGCTTATTTGCCTCCAGACCTGCTTCAGTGAATTTTTCTGCCTGAGCATAGCGTCCTGTGGTATGATACAGCAAGCCTAAGTTGCTCAATGACTGAGCATAAACGGGGTGTGAGGTTTGCCCTATGCCTTCCAAGATAGTTTTTGTTCCTTTGAAGCTCAACTCCGCCATCTTGTACCTATTGTTTGCGTAGAGCATTTCTCCGATGCTATTGCTTTCTCTGGCATTGTCCAAGGGACTTTCTCTCCTTTCATCAGCGCGGTATAAGCCCTTCATTAAGAATACTTTTTGCCTTCCAAAGCGTTCTTTGTTTTGAAAAAGAGCCGCATTGTCGCTCAGGGCAATGGCATAGTTAAAACTTGTCGTGTCGTATTCTTCTTTCATTTTGTTCATCTCTTGAAAAAACCCCTCTTTGGCAGACCTTGCGGCGTTCTTGGCGGCATTCTTGGCTTTGTCTTTCAATCTGTCCAAAATTTGTGCTTGTGCTTGCATGCATACTAAAAGCAAGAGTATCATGAATAAATTTTTTATCATAGTATTTGATTTTCAAGTGTTTAATTTGATTTGCATATTTTTATTAACATTCAAGAGGAATCATTCTTTGAATGTAGCTCTTGTCTGACTTAGAAAGTCAGACCTACGAGGTAACGATTTATTCAAATTTAATATAATTTTGTGCGAAAGCTATACCAGAAGTCTTTGAATCAGAGCAAAAAATTACCTCTTCCTTAGACTTTAACGTAAAATCAAGAAAGAGGTAAAGAAAAAATATAGTAAAAATCATACAATCCCTTTTATTCATCTCTTTTGAGCCTAAAAGGGCTTTCCGAACCATCAGGATTGATGCGTGTTAAATATTTGGGTACTTCCCAAGTAACGTCTTGCCCTAATTTGGGTCTGGCTATGATAATGGCTTCCCCTTCTTTGAACTTGTACTCTGTGTCATATCCTTCTAAGGAATAAACTACTATGTTTCCGTTGCTTTTTTCTTGTTTTTTGATGAGTCGCATAGGGCTTTGTGTAGTAGATTGATAGAAATATTCATTTTCTACCACCTTGTAAATAACGTACTCAACGATGTCTTTGCCATCATGTTTATAAAGTAAATCTCCTACCCCCACTTCTACTCCATTGATTTCATCTTCATCAGTGATTTCTGTATCGCCTTTGTAATACTTCACTGATATACGAGCGTCTTTTATGGCAATCTTGCCTTCGGGAGATAAAGTATAAAAATTATTCTCATTACTTACTTTTGTAATATAAACAGGTTCCATCAAGTGGGTGTCCTCGCTCGTGATTTGCACCATTAGTTCATCTCCTTCCCATTGGAAATAACTTCTGTCCTGTTCCAAAGAACTTGCTTGAAAAGAAGCAAACAATATGTGTGCTATTGGTTTTCCCTCTGGGGTATAGGTAGCAAGGTAGTATTTATGTCCTTCATTGGTAACGGCTGAGTTATCAGCCGCCGTTCCAATCAGCAAAACTATGTATTGGAGACGGATTTGCTTTGCCCTTACCCAAGTAAGGTGATAGTCAGGAAAATCTGATTTTTCCAAGCCTAATTTGAGTTGTTTATCGGCAGAAAGCACCGTTTCGAGTGCTTGTCTTTGCCCATTAATGATTTCTGCTGAGTAGCTTTCCAAATTCTCAAGCATCTTTTCAGTAAATATAGGAATGGGCTTTAAAAGCTCTTGAAAAGCCTTTTCGTCTGTACCTTGCTCATTTTCAGAGGAACAGGAAATGAGTAAAAAGAACAGAGAAATCAATAGGGTTGGAGTAACTTGATAGGAAATTTGATAGTTCATCATATAATATAAAGTTTATTTTGGTTTAAAAACATACCATAGGCAAATTAGTTTGCACAAATTTTATTGGAATATAAAAATACCATTATCAAAGTAATTTTTCTGATATTTGTAATAGATTTTCTTGAAAACAAATGAAAAGCAAAATTTTAAAATTTTTACTACTTTTTTCTTTCATACAGGGAACAAATCTTTTGCATGGGCAAGAAATGAGGCTGATGACTTTCAATATCCGTTTTAATACAGAAAAAGACGGAGAAAATCGCTGGGATAAGCGAAAGGAAAACTTGTGTAGCTTACTTCGCTTTCACGAAATAGAAATTTGCGGAATGCAGGAGGCTTTGTATGGTCAAATTCAAGACATCAGTACGCTGCTTCCTGAGTATGAATATGTAGGAAAAGGGCGAGATGACGGCAAAGAAGCGGGAGAGTTTTCTCCTATTTTCTATCAGAAAGATAAGGTTAGATTATTGGAAAGTCAAACGCTTTGGCTTAGCCCCACCCCAGAAAACCCAAGCAAGGGTTGGGATGCCGCATTGAATCGCATCATTACCTATGCTAAATTTCAAACAAAAAAAGGGAATAAAATATTTTATGTTTTCAATACGCATTTTGACCATATTGGAGAAACTGCAAGGCGAGAAAGTGCAAAATTAGTGATAGCACTGGTCAAAAAAATCGCCAAAGACACGCCTGCTATCATTATGGGAGATTTTAATAGCACCCCACAAGACGAACCCTGTCAAATACTGAATGTAGGCTTGATAAATACGCTTTCGGTAAGTGAAACTCCACACTTCGGTCCCAGAGATACTTTTAATGGTTTTGAAAACAAGGAGCGAGAAAACAGCGAAATAGACCATATATTTTTGAATACTAAAAAGATACGAGTAAAAAAACACGCTACTATTACGCAGACTTGGGCAGGGCGTTTTGCCTCTGACCATCACCCTGTCATGGTAGTCATACAGCTATAAATTTTCAAAGGTTTGCAACTCAAAAAAATACAATTACTGAATTTTAAAAACTACGAAGGACTTGAACTTTCGTTTTCAGAAGGTATCAATGGCATTGTAGGGGAAAATGGGAGCGGAAAAACTAATCTCTTAGATGCCATTCACTTCCTTTGCCTTAGTAAAAGTGGATTTAATTTTTCTGATAGTCAGCATATTAGGCATGGAAGTAGCTTTTTCATGATTCAAGGATTTTTTCAAAAAGCTGAAAAAGAATACGAGGTACATTGCAGTTTGCAAGAGGGAAAATCCAAAACTCTAAAAGTAGATAAAAAACCTTATACTAAAATTAGTGAGCATATAGGGCAGTTTCCTTGTGTACTAATGACTCCTTATGATACCGACCTTATCCGAGAAGGGAGCGAAATAAGACGAAAATTCTTTGACAATACGCTCAGCCAAATAGACCAATCTTATCTAAACAATCTATTGAAGTACAATAAATCAATAGAGCAAAGGAATAGTTTATTGAAACAGTTTGCAGAGAGAAACTTCTTTGATAAGACTCTAATAGAAACTTATGATGCACAGATTTTGCCTTTGGCTCAGAGTATTTTTGAAAAAAGAAATGAGTTTGTCCAATCTTTTATTCCTCTCTTAGAAAATTACTATTTTTTCATTTGTAATCAGAAGGAAAAAATTAGCTTAAAGTACGAATCTGACTTACAGGTAGCTGACTTTGAAAGCGAGTTTTGCCAGCAAATTCAAAAAGACCTTCTCCTCCAACGCACTACTAAGGGCATTCACAAAGACGACTACATTTTCCAAATAGAGAATCGCTCCATCAATAAATTTGGCTCACAAGGACAACAAAAAAGCTACGTAATCGCACTCAAATTGGCTCAATTTGAACTACTTAGCCAACTAAAACACATAAAACCTCTTTTACTCTTAGACGATATTTTTGACAAATTAGACGATAGCCGCATCAAAAAACTCATGGAACTGATGGCAAGTGGCAAATTTGGTCAGGTTTTTCTTACCGATGCTCGTCCTGAGCGTACTAAAAGCCTTTTTGGAGAAATTAAACAAGAGATTTGCCTATTTCACACATAAAAACTTATTTCAAGTCCTCAAATAAAGACTTTAATTCAGTAGCCTCATCAGGTTTCATTCTTCCCGCCAAAATCAAGCGTAACTGCCTGCGGCGTAAAGCACTTTCGTATAGTTTTTTCTCGTCTTCTGTTTCTGGAACCAACCCTGGCACGTGAATAGGATTCCCTGCTTGGTCGATAGCAACAAAGGTCAAAAAAGCCTTGTTAGTCAATATTTTACTGTCTATGGATAGGTCTTCTGCATATACTTCCACATAGACTTCCATAGAAGAATTAAAGGCTCTTGTTACTCGGGCTTCTAAGGTAATAACGCTCCCCAATTTGATAGGGTGATGAAAAGAAATATTATCTACCGAAGCTGTAACTACTATTCGTTGAGAATGTCTTTGTGCCGAGATAGCCCCTGCAATGTCTATCAGGTGCATCATTCGCCCCCCCATGAGGTTGTGCAGTGGGTTGGTATCATTGGGGAGTACCATTTCTGTCATGGTAACAAAGGACTCTTTTGGAGATTTTTGTTTTAATGCCATTGTATTAGTATTGAAAAAAATTGCACTGCAAAGTTGAGTAAAATTAAACACTTTCAAAAAAGTTCGTGCCATTTTATTCGCCATTAGCAGAAGCCAGAGGAATGGTAAAGGAGAAAATGCTTCCTTTGCCTTCTTGGCTAATGATATTTAGTTTCCCTCCATTTTTCTCAACAAATTCTCTACAAAGCATGAGTCCCAGTCCTGTTCCTTTTTCCTTACCTGTTCCTTGTGTGCTGACAAGTTCTTCTCTAAGCAACTTATGTAAGATTCCATCGGGTATGCCTATGCCATAGTCCTTGATACTTATATTGGCAAACTTGTCTTTCGCTTCTACTATTACCTCGATTTTACTGTTGAAGTTACTAAATTTCAAGGCATTAGATAAGAGATTGCGAACTACTAAGTCAATGGTATTTTTATCTGCAAAAACTAACACATCGGTATCATCTGAGAAAAGTTGGATTTGCTTCTGCTCGGCTTGCTTTCTAAGCAAATTAAAATTATTTTCTATGACTTCCCTTAAAGAGAAAGTTTTAGGTTGAATGGTTTGATTTTCTATTTGGCTTCTTGACCATTGCAACAGGTTTTCAAGGAGTTGAGAAACAGAAGTAACACTTTTGGTCAGATCAGTAAGGCAAGCTCTTAGTTCTTGTTCTGTAATAAGTTCTTTTTCAACAATTTCAATTAAAGAAAACAAAGAATTCAAAGGACTGCGGAGGTCATGAGAGATAATAGAAAATAGTTTGTCTTTGATTTTGTTGGCAGCGGCAAGTTTTTTTTCGCTTTCCTTTAAGTCTGTAATATCAGTTACAAATACTGCTAAAAACTGCACTTCTGTATTATTTGAATTAAAAATGGGAGTATATTTCCCGTACGAATAGGTTTTGTGTCCATTAGGTAAAATCGTAAATTCTTCGAAACTACTACCTTTTCCCTCTAATCCTTGCTCTATCAAGGGACGATGATTTTTGACAAGTTCTGGGGTAAGCACTTTGGAATAATGATTACCCTCAATTTGTTCAGTAGGCATTTGGAAAGCATGTTCATACGGCTTGTTGGCAATGATATACTTACCTTCTTTGTCCAATAAGGCAACGAAAATAGGAAGCGCATCTATCAAACTTCTCAATACATTTTTTTGATAATCTAATAGGTCTTGTTGTACTATGAGTTGGTCATTTTGTGCTCTAATCTCCTCATTTTGTGCTCTAATCTCCTCATTTTGTGCTCTAATCTCCTCATTTTGCAAACTAATTTCCTCATTTTGAACTTTGAGTTGTTGCATCAGCTCTTGTAAAGAAGTATTACTTGCAAGTAACTTATTTCTAAAGAAGGTAGTAAAGCTATAAATGCCTACCAACACGATAGAGGTATTGATGAGCGTATGAAAATAAAGCAAATCTATACTGCCTTGCATAAGAATTAGTTTTAGAGCCTTCAGCCCAAATAACAAAGCAGTGAGCAAGAGATATAACATGACTTTGAGCTTTTTTTCAAACAGTAAGACTATCACAATAGCTGTTAAAAATGCAACATTTTCAGTTTCACTGAATCTTTCTGCCTTATAAGCAGTAAGGGTACTCATGACGATTGCGACAAACGCACCAACCGTAAAGTGAATTTTAGCAGCTTGATAGTATTGTTTGTAGTTCCAAATAAAAATAGGTAAGCATAGCAAGAAGATTATCATTAGGTTAGTAAAAGACTGTATATAATTTTGGGAGAAGATATTGGTAAAAAATACCAGCACAAGCATACATAAGAAAATCAGGTTGATGCCATTGATTATCCTAACCGTCTGTTGCTGTTGGGGAGAAAGCAATGGAGTTATTCCCAGCCCGATTATGAAATCTATTTTTTCCTTAAAGTTTTGCATTGTAGCATTAGGTAAAAGGGTTGAATAATATTGGCATTCAGAGCCAATTTATTTTAAAAAATGTAAAATTTCAAATAGTTCCTTTATATTACTTCTATCCCAAGTAGCAATTCTATAATTTTCTTTTCTGGCAGAAAGGGTCTTAGCACATTCAAGCCCAAATAGTCAATCGCTTGGTCTATTTCCATTTTTCCATTGTCAGTAAGAGCATGAAGAGGAATCAATCCTACTAACTCAGAGCCTATGACTTCTGTTTCATATTTTTGTGCTACTTTGCTAATTGTTTGGAAAACCAGATGCAAAGAGGTTTGTCGAAAGTTAGTCAGATTAGTAGATACTTGTGCTATGCCGTAATGCTCCATATACCAACCTATGGCTTTCAAATGATTAAGCCTCCCAATGCCATTTCCAGAGGTTCTTACTTCTGCGGCTATCTTTTTAGCAATAGATACAGACTGGGTATTTAAGTTAAAGTTGTAGGCTATTAAAATATCTCTCGCACCTATCACTGTCGCACCAGACTTAGCATTAAATACAGGGCTACCAAAATCTGGTTGAAAATCAGTATTTTGCACTTTTTTAGCCAATCCTTCGTACTCTCCTTTGCGAATAAAAGCCAAATTTTTACGCTCAGGGCGAAGAGCAGCATACTCATAGCAATAAACAGGAATATTAAGCTCTCTGCCCACCCTATCTGCCAAGCTATGAGCATATCTTACCGTTTCCTCCATAGTGATTCCTTGCAAAGGAACAAGCGGACAGACATCAGTCGCTCCTATACGAGGATGCGTTCCCTTTTGTTGGCTCATATCTATCAGCTCACTCGCTTTGGCTATTCCTGCAAATGCAGCCTCGACAACCGCCTCTGGCGAGCCAGCAAAAGTAATGACAGTTCTATTAGCATCTTCGTTAGGGTCTATCTCTAAAAGTTGAATGTCGTTGTTTGCTTGGATAGCTGAAGCTATTTCACTGATAATTTTCCTGTCCCTCCCCTCTGAAAAGTTAGGTACACACTCTACAATTTGGTGATTCATTAGATTATAGTTTGACAATTTTACGCAAGAAAATATGACTTTTTAAAAGAAAATCAGAATACAGATAAAATAGCTTTATTCCCTTTCAAAAGCCTCCTTCCTCTTTTCTTCTAAATATATTTTTCCCAAAGTAGTAAGTAGGTTTTATATCAGGTATCAAACCTGTATCATGAGAACGTGTTTTGATATTGGGATTTGGCTCTAAGTTATTATCTTCCTCCTCCAGCCTTTTTATTTCTTCCTTATCTGTAGAAAGCAAGCTATCTAAGTTAGGTTGTCCTGCATCTATCCAAGCAGTGTACCAGAAATCCCCTACCATTTGAATAGAAGTACGCATCTGTCGCTCCACCTGCCCCGCTAACGATTGATGATAAGCCGCAGAAAACTCTTTAGAATATACCTTGACCGTAATATTCCCACGTGTTTCAAAGCTAAATTTTTTATCCTCACTGAACTGCTTGGTAAGTTCCTTTTCAAATCGCAAAACCGAATCCAAAGCTAAGTGAGCATTGGTAACTGCTCTCCACGCTCTCTCTGTTACATTTTTGATATACTGGGCTTTTTCAAAAAAATAGTTATAGTCGTCTGCAAAAAGCTCAGGCAAGCGCGATTCCCAGAAGCCATGAATCCCGTACTGCCCAGTTTTTTGCCCATTGTAGTTTTCTGTGGTGTGCAAAGGTACATTTGCATCGCCAATGTAATGTCCCATATCAGCCGAGATTCGCAAAATCTTGATGGCATTTCGCTCTTTAAAGGCATTGACTAACTGAAACTTCATCAATGACAGATGCCAAGGAACTATCCCGTAGGCTCTTAGGGTATCTTCTGTATATTTAGCAACTGCTTCTTCCCAGCGACGTGGCATTTTAAAAATCGCGCTATCCCCATAGACATCTATGTCAATGTAATGCCTTTCTGCCTCGCCTACTACTGCATAGCGTCTTTTGTCAGGATTAACAGCATTTTCGGTAATGTAGCGAATATGATGTTTATAAAAAGTAAACATTTCAGGAGGGAGTGTAAAAACTGCCATGCGGTTGATGCGTTGATGTCCAAAAAAGCCCCAAGCCCAAGCCGATACACTTATTATATTGAAAATCAAAAGAAAAGCTAATTTTTTATAATATCCAAGCATAAACTATAAACCAGAAGCTATAAAACTAATCTACTTTTTCTTATCGTCTAAAAAGCTATCTATTTTCATTAAAATCTTATTTAGCACCATTTTAAAGTTTTCATCTAAGGGAACGTCATTGGGCTTGCTCGCCGTATCTGCTAAGCGTTGAGTTTGTCTTTGAGCAGTTTTCGGGTGATTGAGGTGTTGTATTTTCATCATACCCTCGAGCAGGTCAGGGTCTATACTCGTGATGATAGTTTCCAAGTTTTCTACTCTTTGTTGCAGTTCTTGGATTTTACTTTCCATTCCTTGCAAATTTTGCCGACTACCTCCCCCACTTCCTACAAAAGTCTGCACAATCTTAGAAATGACTAAGCCCATGGTTACTGCCACAGGAATCGCAATAAGTAACATCAATAAAGTATAGTCCGTCATCTGATTTTTCTTTGAAACAAATGTATTAAATTTTGTATTTTTGTAAAAAATAACTCATACCAATTTTATGAAAATCAAAATATTTGTCTTTTTTTATTTTATAGGCTTAGTATTTTTTTCTGCTTGTCAGCAAGAAAGAAAATTACCTATCTTGGGCGAAAAAAAAACAAAAAGTAAAATGATTGATGGAAAAGAAGTAATAGACACTATCTATTTCCAAGTCCCTGATTTTAAATTTATTAATCAAGATAGCCAATGGATTACACAGGAAGATTTTAAAAATAAAGTTTATGTAGTAGATTTTTTCTTTACCTCCTGCCCTACTATCTGTCCTATTATGAAAACGCAAATGCTCAGACTGCACGAGCATTTTAAGCATAACCCTGAAGTAAAAATTCTATCTCATACCATAGACCCCTACCATGACAGCGTAGCAGTTTTAAAAGACTATGCCTCTCGTTTAGAAGTAGATACTAAGCAATGGAACTTTGTTACAGGGGTAAAAGATGAGATTTATCAAATCGCAGAAAAGGGATATTTTGTAGCCGCAAAAGAAGATGCCAATGAAGCGGGAGGTTTTATCCATAGTGGCGCATTTGTATTGATAGATAAAAACCGCAGAATCAGAGGTTACTATGACGGTACTAAAGCCGAGAAAGTTGATTTGCTCATTAAAGATATAGAATTATTGCTCAAGGAAGGACTAAAAAACTAAGCTCGCTTTTTACCTTCAATGAGGCAGTAAGATAGCAAACTTACTGCCTTTGTTTACTTCACTTTCTACATAAATTTTGCCTGATAGCTTTTGTACCAATTTTCTCACCACATATAAGCCAAGTCCGTTGCCTTTGGAATTTTCATTGGCTCTGAAATACATCTCAAAAATATTTTTCTTTAAATTTTCTTCTATCCCTTGTCCGTTATCCTCTACTTCAATAAGCGTATATTTTTCTGATATAGAAATATTTACTCTAATAAATGGGTCTTTTGAGGAAGAAAAATAGATGGCATTTTCTACCAAGTTTTCTATGATAACTGACAAATCTGTAGGATTAGAATAAAAAGTTGGTTGGGTATTATTGATAAACTCAAAGCGAATATTCTTTTGAGAAAGTAAGTGAGTAAACTTATACCTAACTGAATCAATAATTTTACGAAAATCAACTACTTCTGTAATAATTACCTCATCACTTGTGCTAATAGATTGGAGTTTAAGAAGCATTTTCTCCAACTCTTGTACTGTATTAGCTGTTTTTTTAAATAGCTCCAATGCCATTTCATCTTTTATACTCATTTGAGCCAGCTTGACCAAACCCAAAATAGAGGTAAGAGGACGGCGAAAATCATGTGATGTCCTGTAAAAAAGGGTATTAAGTTCTTTATTGGCTTCTTTAAGTTTAAAAGTCCGCTCAGCGACTATCTTTTCTAAGTTAGCATTGATTTGAGTAATCTCCTCATTTGCCTCTGCTAATTCTTGGTTTTTCTTCGCCAAGTTATCTGCTAAAAAAATCTGTGAAATTTTAGTAGACAAAAGTTCTGCTACAGAGCGGAAAAATCTAAAATCTATCTCAGAATATTCGATAAAGTTCTTATTGGCGGCTATGAGAATGGCATTTTCGTTGGCATGAAAAAACAGAGGAAGTATAAAAATCTCATTAATTCTTTCATGAGCAAATAAGGTATTTTGGAAGTTGGCTATGCCGCTAATTTCATTCTTATCAAGTTTGATAGGAATACCCCTATTGCTACATTCTGATTCAAAAGGGGTAATCTCATCTGCTAAATTAAGCCAATATTGATAATTACCCCTAAAGATTTGATAAGTGATTTTGTCAATGTTTTGGGCATAAGTAAAACGAAAAGCAAAAAAATCTACCATAAACTTCAAATGAGCAGTAATAGCCTTACCCACTTCCTTCCAATTTTGTGCTTTATTTACCTCATTGGCTAAGTTGGAGAAAGCCTCATACCGAAGTCTAAGTGATTTTTCTTCTAATGAAATACTACTCATTCCTATTTAGTTTCCATCAACTCATTGTCTATTTTAATCCCTGAAATATCGGCAATCGTATTGAGCATGTTGGTCAAATCTGCCAAAGCCATGAGTTCTTGGATTTCTAAGTCTGAGTAGCCCTCATCTCTGAGCTTTTCAAAATCTTCTTCTGTAGTCGCAGCAGGAGTCAATGCACATTTGGTAACTATATCAATCGCTACTTTATAGCTTGCGGGGATATAGTTACTATTCATATTTTGTGTAATTTTGAAACCCTCTGCCTCATTAAAAGTTTTACTGAAACTATCCGCCATGATTCCGTGAGCATGGGCGCAATAGGTACAGCCTTTTTTCTGAGAAATGTTATAGATAATCAGTTGCTTTAGCACGAAAGGAATTTGCCCTAAGAGCATGGAGGTTTTGAGTTTTTCCCAATTCCCACGTAGTAAGGTGGCATTTTGTCCTTGACACTTAAACCAATTTAGCACGAAGGGAATCCCCATCTGTGCCATAGTCTCGTCGTAAATGGCTTTTACTTCGGGAGATGCCTCTGCATACTCCACGATTTTAAAACGGCTTGTATTTGGCATGATTTGGTTTGTTTGAGCAATAGAAAAATTTAGAAAATAAAAAACTTAACTCAACTATTCGCTTGGGGAATAGATTTATAAAGTCGGCAAATATTATGCCCTTCGCATCTTTCTAATTCTATTTCGTCCATGATTTTTCTTACTAAAATCAAACCCATATTGCCGTTTTTCTTATTAGCAATAATTTGTTGAATATCAGGAACTTTGTATTCTAACAAATTGAAGTTGTCGTTAGATTGGTCATGAATCTCAAAGATAAAGGTGTTTCCCTCGTTTTTAATCTTTACTTCTATGAAGTCTTCATGATTGCAATGGTGAGCGTGTATAATGAGATTTGCACAGATTTCATCTATGGCAAGTTTGATGAAATAAATATCGTCAGTAGATATTTCATATCTATTTAAGGCATTTTCAACAAAATATCTTATTTCTTTTAAATTTTCCTTAGTGCAAGGGACTTGTAAACTGTGCATCATTTGCGTAAATTTTGGCTTCTTCTTTAGTTTTTTTAATTACTATCAGTTGGTCTAAGCCTAATATTTTGAATACATTTTCAATTTTAGGACTCATTCCATAAAGCACTAATTGAATGTTATTTTGGTTACACTCTTCTAATCGGGAAGTAAATGCACCAATACCGGGGGAAGAGATGTAGTCTAACTGTGAACAATCTATCAATATGTTTTTTGCCTTTGCATTAATTGCTTCTTCTAAGGCACTATCAAAGATGACAGAAGAACTTGCATCTAAATCTCCTATGATACTGATGATATGAAACTTGTCTTCGTTTTGTATTAGAAGTTCCATTCTAAATAGTATTTACGTTTTGATACAAAATAGGTTTACAAAATTAGGTCTAATTTTTTACAAAGTAAGTTTTTTACATACTTTTATCAAATATCTTTCAAAATAATTGTGCCAAAATTCTTAAAAAATGTATATCTTGAACATTATTTTAAGTACAACCTTTTATAAGCCTATTTTTTCTTTCCTTATAAATATTTTTTTTAAGAAATGTATGAAGTTTATTTCTATCGTATTATTACTTTTTTTATTTCTTAGTTTTGCCGAGAGGCAGAAAGATACATTTCCTAATGTCATCATTATCTTTGCTGATGACTTAGCTTATGCTGATATTGCTTGCTTCGGTGCAAATTATCCCACCCCCTACTTGGACAAATTGGCTAAGGAAGGCATGAAGTTCACCGATTTTTATTCCCAACCTCAGTGTTCTCCTTCCAGAGCCGCTTTGCTGACAGGTTGTTATCCACAGCGAGTAGGGATTCCTTGGGTAGTAGGTCCCGAAGGTCCTGCATGGACAAAGGATAAATACTTTGTGGGTTTGCACCCAGACGAAGAGACGCTACCCGAGCTTCTTAAAACCAAAAGTTATGCTACTGCTTGTATAGGCAAGTGGCACTTAGGACATCACTCACCACACTTGCCAACCAAGCATGGTTTTGATGAGTTTTTTGGCTTACCTTACAGCAATGATATGTACCCCCTAACACCTGATGGCATGTGGTCAGACCTGCCTTTGATAGAAGGAGAAAAAGAAATAGAGAAAAACCCAGACCAAAGTTTGCTTACCAAGCGTTATACAGAAAAAGCCTTGAACTTTATAGAAAGTAATAAACAAAAGCCTTTTTTCTTATATTTGGCTCATTCTATGCCTCATGTTCCTATTTTTGCTTCTAAAAAATTTGAGGGGAAGTCTAAAAAAGGATTATATGCTGATGTAATCCAAGAGATAGACTGGTCAGTTGGCGAGATAATCAAAGCATTGAAAAAGCATAAATTAGATGATAATACACTGATTATTTTTACTTCGGACAATGGAGCATGGCTTACTTATGGCAATCATGCTGGCTCATCAGGCATATTCCGAGAAGGTAAAGGAACTACCTTTGAGGGGGGAGTAAGAGTACCTATGATTGCTTGGTGGAAAGGTAAAATCCCTGCGGGAAGTACTTGCAATAAGGTAGTAGGTTTGATAGACATTTTGCCTACTTTAGCTCAGATAACAGGTGCTAAACTGCCCAATAAAGCCATAGACGGAAAAAATTTTTTACCTTTATTAGAAAATAACCCACAAGCAAAAAGCCCAAGAGATTTCCATTATTTTTTCCAAATTCATGAATTGCAAGCCATTAGGCAAGGGAAATGGAAACTACACCTGCCTCATACCTACGAATCAGTAGAGAAAGCTGGCAATGACGGGCAAAGAGGGAAAACTATACAAAAACAGATAGAGCTATCTCTGTATGATTTGGAAAAAGACCCAAGCGAGCAGGAAAACTTAGCTAAAAAATATCCTGAAATAGTAGAAAAACTTAAAAAAGAAGCCCTCAGATTCCAAGAAGATTTAGAAAAAAACAAACGCCCTGCGGGAAATTCTTTGTGAGTCTAATACTGTAAAGGAAGGTAAGTAATACATAAATCTATGAAAAAGAGCAAAATACTATATGTAGAAGATGAAATTTTCTTAGCAAAAATAGTGAAGGATACCTTAGAAACCAAAGAATTTGAGGTGATCATGGTATCCGATGGCAAGGAAGTTTTAAGTCATTTTGAGAGGTTTAACCCTGACATTTGTATCCTTGATGTGATGTTGCCCAATCAGGACGGTTTCTCTTTGGCTCTGGCAATTCGCAAAATCAATCCAAACTTGCCTATTCTATTTGTAACAGCAAAAACGCAAACCGAAGATGTACTCAAAGGCTTTGAAGTAGGTGGGAATGACTACATTAGGAAACCTTTTAGCTTAGAGGAACTCATAGCACGCATCAACAATCTACTGCAAATTACCTCCCGCAAAGCCAACCCATTTAGCGGCACTATCCAAATAGGGAAATACGAACTAAACCCTGAAAAATACGAATTGAAGTTAGGCGAACAGGTACGCAAACTCTCTGCAAGAGAAATAGAACTTTTTAAGATTTTTGCTGAAAATCAGAATGTGATTGTGCAGAGAAAAGAAATTCTATTGAGAGTTTGGAATGACGACTCCTTCTTTAACTCTCGGAACTTAGACGTATATGTTACTCGCATGAGAGATTATCTCAAAGACGATGAGAAAATAGAAATTGTTGCTATCAAAGGAGTGGGCTACCACTTTTTGGTAGGCAAATAAGACAATGCCTTAAAACAATTTGCTCGGATACTTTCCTTGAGCGACTAATTCATGAATTTTTTTGGAGGCACTTTCTTTATCTGCCGAGTAGGTAACTCCTATCCACTCATCTTTACTGCTCAACACCTTTACTTTTACAAGCTGATGTTGAATTAAGTGATTGACTACTAAGGGTATAAAAAACTCTGCTTTGGGGTTTTCTGCGTTGTCTTTCAAAAAGTCAGTAAACATTTTTTCTGCATGGTCAAAAAAGGTAGGCGTAAATCCCCAGAAGTTCATAGAAACTAACTCATTTCCCGTCAGGTAGATAGGCTCAGCTTGTAAGTTACAAACTATGCCTTTTTCGGTCTGCTGAATGTCGGTTCGCTCTACAACTGTCGTCAAGTAGCCTTGCTTGTCAGCAGAGCAGACCCCACGAGCCACTGAGCCAGATTCAGAAAGGGTATTTTTTAGATAATAGCCGACCATACAGTACTCATTACTTTGATTATCAACTTTTTCCAATTCCTTGGCAATGACTTGAAAAGCACTTGCTCCATAAAAATCATCGGCATTGATGACCGTAAAAGGTTCTTGGATAGCATAGCGAGCGCACCAAACGGCGTGAGCTGTCCCCCAAGGTTTCTGACGAG
The DNA here is from genome assembly GCF_900113045.1 of Thermoflexibacter ruber. Lineage (GTDB taxonomy): Bacteria > Bacteroidota > Bacteroidia > Cytophagales > Thermoflexibacteraceae > Thermoflexibacter > Thermoflexibacter ruber. Next base: position 9,972 of record NZ_FONY01000020.1, on the reverse strand, counting down.
CAGTGCCCAAATGAACCAAATCAGGTGGGAGCATATCGTTTTCTTGGAAAGCATATTGCAAAGGTAGATTTTTGAATTTTTCACTAAAAACTGCCTTAAAATCTTGCTCAATACTTCTGCGAATCAGCAAAACAATCTTTCCAAAGCCAGCTCGCAAAGCATCATATATAGAGTATTCTAAGATAGTTGCTCCGTTTACGCCTATGCTATCTATTTGCTTTAGACCGCCGTAGCGGCTTCCTACCCCTGCGGCGAGAATGAGTAAAGTCGGTTTCAAAAGTATATGTGCTATGGTTAAAACCCAAAATTTTAGTAAATTTTATAGATGATTTGAGTGTAAAAAATCAAGATTGCAATTCTGTACTTTGTGCCAACTGGTCTTTAGCTAACTCCTCTACTTCTTCTTTGGCTTGTTTTTTTACTACCCAAGCAGAAATAAAAATACTCATCTCATACAAAAGCAATACAGGCAAACTGATAATCACTTGGCTTAGCACATCAGGCGGCGTAATAATTCCTGCTAATATCAACACCACAACAATTGCATGGCGGCGATAAGTGCGCATGAGTTGAGGTGTAATAAAACCTACTTTTGACAAGAAAAATACCGCTACAGGAAGTTGGAAGATAATTCCACAACCCAAGACCAGCATCATCACCGTAGAAACGTAAGAAACGATGTCAAACTCATTTTTGATGGTAGGAGAAATTTGGAAATTGGCTAAGAAATTGACTGCCAAAGGAGTAAGTATAAAATAGCCAAATAAAATTCCTGCAATAAAAAGAAAGCTGACAAAGAAAACCGCACCTCTTGTTGCTCCTTTTTCATTGTCGTATAGTCCAGGTTTGACAAATCGCCAAATTTCCCAAGAGATGTAAGGAAAGGAACATATCAACCCTACTACAAAAAGCGAGGCAATATACATAGTAAACTGCCCAGTCATCAGGCGGCTCTGGATTTCAAAAGGCAGTTCTTTGATGCAGGTAGCTTCTGAAAGTTGGCAAAGCAAGCGATAAGTAATGAAATCGGGCTTAGAAGGAGCAAAAATAATATGCTCGAAAATGTATTGGTTAATAAAAACAGCTACAATCATAAACACTACTACAGCCCCTAACGACCTGATAATATGCCATCTGAGTTCCTCGAGATGGTCTAAAAACGACATTTCTTTTTCTTCTGACATTTTTACTATTTGGAAACTAAAATGTATCAATCACTTAAAAAAACTTCTTTGGTAAAAGAAAGGCATCACAAAGTTAAGGAGTCGCTTTGTTAAAAACTATCATTTAAGCTAATTTTGAAAATGATAAATTGTTAATTTTAAATCAACTCTTTAATTTTAAATATTTTGTTTTCCAGTACATGATATACTTCGCAATCTTCTATGGCTTTTAAGCGGTTTTTCCCTCTCAAAAAAGTAAGTTCGTTTTGTTGATTGCGAGATTCACGAAACTTTGATTCGGTAAAGCCTCGTTCCAAAGTAAGCGGAGTCAAATTAGGCACAGCATCTAATTTAAGTTTGTCCTTTCTAATGAAATAGGCATTATTTCCCGCACTATTCGTCCCAACAAAATAGTAGCCTTTTTCCTCTGCTAAGTGATACAAGGCACCCAAAGAAGTTCCCCAATACAGATTAGAAAAATGAGCCTTAGTCCTCACAAAATCAGCTTGATAAGGAATAGTAATAGGCAGTAATCCAAAGACACTATTATACTCTACAATCACAATTACTGGATTGACCGAAGCAATCTGCTTCCAGACCCAATAATCATTACCATCTATATCTATGCTCAGCAAACCAATTTCACCTACAAATCCGTGATTTACAAAAATTTGATTGATATTTTCCGCAGTAATAAACGAACAGACTGCCGTCAAATCATATCGCCAGTAAATTTCATCTTGTTGGATAAAATTTATGTTCTTTTCATCACCATCTATTACCAAACCACTCCAATTATTATTCATCAGCAAAAAACGCGTGTTTGATTCGGTGTATCTCTCTACCCCAAACTCTATAAAAACTTGCTGATTGATAGGAATTTGTTGAATCAAGTATTGGATAATCCCATCATCTCCAAACTGAGAAAATACCTGAAACTCTGCCTCTTGAATTGATGAAATATTATTGCATAACTCTTTGATTTGTTGCACTTTAATTTGCCCAAGTAAAAAACGATTGGCTTGTATTTCTTTTTGTAAGAGATGTATCTCTTTTTGAAACTCTGCTTTTGTGATAAAATATTTTTTAAAAAAACTTTTAAAAGAATTGAGCATCGTATACTGTATTTTGAGGTGCTAATATGCTAAAATTAATTGATTTTAAACATTAATAAGTTTTTTACTGTAGCAAAATTTTGTCTTTTTAAAAAAAAACCTACCTTTGCACTCGGTTATCGGTGGCTTGTAAGTAAACCAACTTACTGCCTTAATAAGGGAAGTCCTGTGTAAATCAGGCACTGTTCCCGCAACTGTAAGCTCATTTTTAATATCCTTTTCCATACCTCATTGCCACTGTTCTGACAACGGGAAGGCGGAAAAGAAGAGCAAGTCAGGAGACCTGCCATAGCCCATCGAGTTTCTGGCTTTCGGGTAAAAAGCAAGAAAGTAAAGTAGTCAAAATCAATGCTATGCGTCTATTTTTACTGTGTTTAGTTTTGCTAAGCATGGCTTTTTTTGCTTTTGGACAAGCAGGCAGTCTGCCTCCACAAGCACTCAAAGAAGTGTTTATCCAAGCAAACCGCTTGCACTATTTTTCTTCTGGAAATCACCTCCAAAAGATAGATAGCACTTTGCTTAAAAACTTCCAAATCAATAACTTGGCAGACTTGCTGGCTTCCCAATCGCAGGTATTCATCAAAAGCTATGGCTTGGGTAGCTTAGCAACTCCTTCGCTTAGAGGAACAGGGGCAAGCCATACAGCGGTATTGTGGAACGGATTTAATTTACAAAATTCCATGAATGGCAATGTGGACTTTGCCTTGTTGCCTGTTTTTTTCTTGGAAAATGCTCATATCCAACATGGAGGAGCAGGTGCTTTGTTTGGCAGCGGAGCAGTAGGCGGGGCTATCCATTTGAATAATACTCCCGAGTTTCGCAAAGGACTTCAGTTTTCTGCCAGCCTAAGCGCAGGTAGCTTTGCTGATTTCATGCAAGGTATCAAGCTGAAAATCAGCAAAGAAAAGTTTGTTTCAAGTCTAAAACTCCTGCATCACACTGCTCAAAATAATTTTTCTTTTATCAATATTGCTAAGTTTGGGAAGCCTACGGAAAAGCAAAGCAATAGTGCTTTTTCTCAATACGGTTTTTTGCAAGAAAACTATTTCAAAATTAATGATAATCAGCAACTTGACTTGCAGATTTGGTATCTGAATGCAGACAGACAAATCCCCCCTACCCTAACCACAAGCGAAAGCAAAGCCTCCCAGCAAGATGAAAGCCTCAGACTTACAAGCAATTGGCAACTAAGAAGAAAAATAGTTACTTACTTTGTTCGCGCTGCTTTTTTCAAAGAAAAGTTGGTTTACCAAAATCCTGATATTCAACTAACTGCATTGAGTAAAGCCAATACTTGGATAGGAGAAACAGAAAGTAAAATCCAACTTTCCCCTTACCAACTCTTGAATATTGGCTTGAATCACACCTATTTCCAAGCAGAAACAGATGGGTATAGAGCAGGAAAAATCCAACACAGGACTTCTTTGTTTTTTTCTCATAAAATCAGCAGCCCCAAAGATACTTGGAACATGGTCATTGGGCTTCGCAAAGAATTGATAGATAAGCATTTTGCACCTTTTACACCTTCTTTGGGATTTGAAAAAGTTTTGAACCCGAATTGGACTTTGAAGGGAAATATTGCCAAAACTTACAGAGTGCCTACCTTCAATGATTTGTATTGGCAGGACGGTGGCAATCCAAACTTGCGACCTGAGGATGGCTGGAGCGGGGAAATAGGAATAGAATACGGATTAGGGAAAAACTTGCATACCCGATTTACTGCATTTAATAGCCTCATAGACAACTGGATAGCCTGGTTACCCAATAGCCAAGGGAGGTGGTCGGCAAATAATGTCCTCCAAGTTTGGTCAAGGGGAGTGGAACTAAGTGCTAAAAGTAGTTTGACTTGGCATGACCTGCAAATTCAGCCTAAAATCATGTATAACTACGTGATTTCCACCAACCAGCAGATAGGGCGAGGAGATGAGCAAAGCCTTTACAAGCAGTTGATATACGTACCTAAACATACTGCACAGGCAAGCCTCTCTCTGATTTATAAAAACTTACAAATCTTTTATAATCACAGTATTATAGGAGAACGCTTTACTACTTCGGACAATACGCAAAAACTGCCTGTTTTTACACTTGGTAATCTGTCTATCAGTCAGAAAATCAAATATTTTAGTTTTCAAGTCCAAGTGAATAATCTTTGGAATGTCAGCTATCAGCAAATTGCTTTTAGACCTATGCCTATGAGGAATTGGGTGGGAGTAGTCAGTTATCAATTTTAGAATTATAATTTCTTAACTATCAAATATTTACAAATATGAAAAACTTAAAACTTCAATTTTTCGCTTTTATTTTCTTAGCAATTTTTGCTGTAAGTTGTACTAAAAACGAGGAAACTATCCCCTCAGGCAAATATTCTAACGGTGTTTTTATAGTGAATGAAGGACCTTTCCAAACGGGTACAGGTACGATTAGCTTTTTGAATCGTGAAAGCAAAACAGTAGAAAACGATATTTTCCAAACGGTGAACGGCAGACCACTTGGCAACATAGTCCAATCTATTGGTATTCAAAAAGATAAGGCTTACATAGTAGTCAATAATGCAAAAAAAGTAGAAGTAGTACAAGCATGGGATTTCAAAGAAATAGCCACAATTCAAGGGTTGGAAATGCCTCGCTACTTTCTTGGCATAGACGACAACAAGGGGTATATCTCTGAGTGGGGAGTAGGCGGCATAAACGGTGCTATCAAAGTGATAGACTTGCGAACCAATGCAATTACCAAAACGATTCCTGTGGGCAAGGGGGCAGAAAAAATGCTCAAATTGGACAACAAGGTATATGTTGCTTGCAATGGAGGGTTTGACAATGAAAATAAGGTTGTTGTGATTGATACGCAAAAAGATGAGGTAAGTGCAGGTATCACTACGCCAGACAATCCGAACAGCTTGGTGCTTGATGCTAATAACAAGATTTGGGTAACTTGCTCAGGGAGAAGCCAATGGAATGGAACTGCCTCAGTAACTGTGGCTCCTGCCCAACTTATCCGCATCAATCCTGCAAATAATCAAATAGAGCAAAACTTTGCTTTTAGCAAGCATGGATTAGGTAACTTGATTATTAATTCTGCAAAAAATACTTTGTTTTATATCCATGACAGTAAGGTTTTTAGCCAAAGCATCAATAGTGGTGTGCCTACTAATGCACTCATTCGCAGGTACTTCTATGGCTTGGGTTTTGATACACAAACCAACTTGCTCTATGCGGCTGATGCAGGAAATTTTGTTTCTAATGGTAAAGTCATTCGATACAATGCTAACGGCAGTGCAGTAGATTCTATGAGTGTAGGGATAATACCTAATGGTTTTTACTTTAAATAGCCTCATTCAATCAATCTCATTCTACTCTCTTAATTACAGCGACTACCACTAAAAACCAACCAGCTATCATACATACGCCTCCGATAGGCGTAATTGCTCCTAAAAATGTAATACCTGAAAGGCATAAAGCATACAAAGAGCCAGAGAAAATGATTACGCCTGCTAAAAGACAGTTTCCTGCATAGGATAACCATTTGGAGGGCTGGCGATGGGAGAATAAACCAATAAATAGCAAGCCCAAAGCATGATAAAAATGATATTTTACCGCAGTTTCAAAAGTATCTACTCTACTATTGGCTTCTAAGATAGGTTTGAGGGCATGCGCACCAAAAGCCCCAATCATTACTCCTAACATAGCTAAGATAGCTCCAAGCATGATAAACTTTTTTTGCATAGAAAGTTGATAAATAGTGGATTAAGTATTCATTTTAGAAAGATTGATAAAAAAAGTTCCACTTCTTTTGAGTTGAAATGGAACTTGGGCTGGGTACTTATACCGTTAGCAGTTCTTTTTCTTTGGTGGCTAACATTTCATCTAATTTTTTAATGAACTTATCTGTTAAGTTCTGTACAGTAGTTTCTGCTTTTTTCACATCGTCCTCTGGCGTACCTGTTTTTATCAATTTTTTCAACGACTCATTAGTGTCTTTGCGAATGTTACGCACTTTGATTTTGCCATTTTCAATCTCATTTTTTACCTGTTTTACCAAGTTTTTTCTTCTCTCCTCGCTCAAAGGAGGGAAAGAAACTCTGAGAGTATCTCCTTCGTTTTTAGGGGAAACGCCTAAATCGCTGTTTTGAATAGCTCTTTCTATTTCTATCAAAGTGCCTTTGTCCCAAGGCTTTACCATTAGAGTACGCGCATCAGTGGCGGTAACTGCCGCCATCTGAGGCAGGGGAGTTTGCTGACCATAGTAGCTGACCATAATATTATCAAGCATATTGGGAGAGGCTTTGCCTGCTCTCACTTTTAGTAATTCTGAAGCTGTATGCTTTATCGCTTTCTCCATAGAGTCCTCAGCTTCTTTCAAGTGTTTATTTATATCGCTCATATTGTTTATTATTAAGTTATTATATGCTTTTCACCTATTTTCTAATTCCGATTTAAAAGAATACAGATTTTGATGACTAAAAGATTTTACATCGTAACCAAAGTGCCTACTTCTTCACCTTGTACCAATTTTAGTAAGTTACCAGGGATATTCATGTCAAAAACCACAATAGGCAAGTTATTTTCTTTGCAAAGCGTGAAAGCAGTCATGTCCATAACGTTAAGTCCTTTGTTAAAAACTTCTTCAAAAGAAACGTTCACATAGCGTTTGGCATCGGGATTTTTCTCTGGGTCTGCGGTATAAATGCCATCTACACGAGTTCCTTTAAGGACTACATCGGCTTCTATCTCTATGGCTCTAAGGCTTGCGGCACTATCTGTAGTAAAGTAAGGATTCCCTGTTCCTGCCCCAAAAATGACTACCCTGCCTTTTTCTAAGTGCCTCACAGCCCTGCGTCTGATGAAAGGTTCGCATACTTGGTTAATAGGAATAGCAGATAGCAGACGCGTAAAAACTCCAATTTTTTCTAAGGCACTTTGCAAAGCCATGCCGTTTATCAGCGTAGCGAGCATCCCCATGTGGTCGCCTTGCACTCTGTCTATGCCGATGCGTTCCGATTGCCCTCCTCTAAAAATATTCCCCCCTCCAATGACAATCGCCATCTGAACCCCCTGAGAGGCTACTTTTTTGATTTCCTGAGCATACTGTTCTAAACGACTTGGGTCTATGCCATAGCTCTTATCGCCCATGAGTGCTTCCCCGCTTAGTTTGAGAAGAATCCGTTTATATTTCATCTTTTTTAATTTGTCGTTAAAAATTTTGATTGGCAAATATATAAAAAAAATAAGAGTTTCAAACTTTCCCTAAGAGTTTGAAACGCTTGTTTTTGGTAAATAGTTAATTAATCTTAAAAGTTATTAAAATATGCTAAAAAATCTCTTTGTAACTTTTTGGCTATGAGTGGCTTGCTCTCTCAAGGAAAAAATCTCCGCCAAAGTGGCGGGAATCTTGAAAAAATGCTATATTATTGTAGCCACCAAAGGCTACCGCCGAAACGCCTGAAAGCAGGTAGGCAAAAGTAAGTTTTAAACCTCAATTTTGTAGTTGTTTAGTCTTGTTGGCTCTGCTTCTTCAGTGTATTGATTTTCTTTGCTATAATCGCCGAGTTCCTTCAATTTTGCACGCAGTTTGCAAAATTGCACAATTTATTCCTTTATCATATCATAATAATTCAAAGCCTCCTTGTCTTTCTCCGCACTGCGAATTTCTTGCAAGATTTCCTTTAATCCTTTGACTTTATCCAATCGTTTGAGAGCAAGATAAGCCGAAACACGCGTGGTTGGGTTGGGGTCATTTTTTGCCTTATTTGCTAACAAGTTAGCCCCCTTAGTCTGTACATCTGCCTCTTGATTAGTAAGATAGTTAGCAAAATAATCTAATAAATAGAGCAGTTCTCCTCCAGCACGCTTGTTCATTTTTTCTAAATACCACTCAATTTTGTTTTCTGTATTAAATGCACTATAAAACTCAGCTATAGTTCTCACTATCAGGAAGTTTTCTTCTTTTTCAAACTTTTCTATCACGTCTTGTACGTTTGCCCCTCCCGTATTGGCGTAGGCATACATTGAATTGACTGCTACTGCATAAGAGCTGTCATTGACCGTTTGAAGGTAGATTTCACTACTTTGATTGTCCAGAGCAGCTAAGGCGTTGATAGCCACCGCCCTAACCAAAGACTTTTTATCTTTCAAGACTATTTCTTTCAACTTGTTGATGTATTTAGGGGTATCTTTTTCTCCACTATATTTCTCAAAAGCTCGTGCTGCTTCTTGTCTAATCTGCCAGTACTCGTCATTGAGAGCAAGGAAAATAGTTTCTCTTACTTGCTCATTTTCATTGATTTGGTCAGATAAACGCACTAAGGCTTCTATGCGAGCCAAGTATTTGTCTGAGTACTTATACTGAAAAATATACTCCTCGATACTCCTTTCGTGATTGACTTCGCCTACCAACTGGGTTTCCCCATCAAAGAATACCAAATCTGGTTGTTGATTAGTTTTAAAGCGAAATTCTTGCTCTTTTTGAGTAATAACAATATAATGCCTTGCTTTCTTGCCATTTGTCCAAATATCCACATACAGAGGCAATCTATAAAGTGGCGAATAGGTAAGATTTTGATTTTGAACTACTTTTAAAATTACTTCTCCATTGGCAAAGGTATCGGTAACGGTAAGTTCGGGGTGTCCCGCAGACAAAAACCACTGATTGAAAAACCAATTCCAATCTTCCCCTGTAACTTCCTCAAACGCCATTCTTAGGTGATGGATTTCTGCGGTTTGGTATTGATGTTTTTTCAAATATAAGCTAAGAGCAGTAAAAAAAGCCTCATCACCTACTAACTTCCTGAGCATGTGCAAAGTAAGCCCTCCTTTGGCGTAAGAGTGACTATCAAACATATCCTCCTTGTCTAAGTAATAGTAGCGAATCAGTGGTTCTCTTTTGGTTTCTGCTTCTGAGAGGTATTGACTCAACTCCTCGCTCCACCACGCATCAGCATCACCGTTACCATATTTGTATTCATTCCAAAGATATTCCGCATAGGTAGCAAATGCCTCATTGAGAGGGAGATTTGCCCAAGATTCGGTAGTTACCAAATCGCCAAACCAATGGTGGAACAGTTCATGGGCAATAATACCGTCGTGGTTATCATCTATCAAGTAGCGATTATTGACTTGCAAATGCTCATAAAAAATAGTAGCAGTGGTATTTTCCATCGCCCCAGAAACATAATCCCTAACGACTACTTGGGCATACTTGTCCCAAGGGAAGGGATAATCCAATATTTTAGAGAAAAACTCTATCATCTCTGGGGTATTCCCAAAGATGGCTTTGGCATACTGCTCATATTCAGGCTCAACGTAATAGCTCAATTCTAAATTTCTCCATTTATCTTTAACAATGGCGTATTTAACGTGAATTATTTTACATTTTCTTGAATAAATACAATTTGTTTGTCCTCTAATTTTTGTGGATATGCTTTTATGTTTGGTGTTTTTTCCAAAAATGTATAAGCAATTAAGCCTGCCAGCAAATTAATAAGAAAATTTTTAGGGCTTCTGTGCCTTGAATGTTCTATATTTAGTTGATTTTTAAGTACATCGAAAGCAGTTTCTATCAATCCTCTATGCCTTAAATAATAGGCTTGTGGTTCTGTTAATACTTGATTTTTCTTCATATTAGCTCTTAACTTAGTGATTAAGTGCAAGTTTCTTTCTGCAAATTCTTCTTTTAGTGCAGTAATATAACCCTTATCT